>JBHLON010000044.1:0-22267 GCA_048940445.1 Promethearchaeota archaeon | reverse complement strand
CTTTCCTTCTTTAGCAGTAAGATTATCTTTATACTTTGCTTCTAAAACACCATAGGAAAAGTTTTGCCCACTTCCAATTGCACAAAATTTTTCAGGGAGAATTGATCCATAAGCTCCAATATCCAATAAAGTAGGACCTTCTTCTTCAGTTACTCCTCCAAGTATTAGCCCAACTTCGAAAGGAAATAATTTATTTTGATATAATATATTACTTAATAATCTAGCTGCTGATTTTACTTTAACTGGTTTTTCATGTTTTAACTGATATAAGGTTGTTTCCGCTTTTAATATATCCACAAGATATAATGCATCTGCTACACTACCTGCAATGGTCATGTAAAGAAAATCTTGAATTTTGTGAAGTTTTTCAGAGGTTTTACTTGCTACAAAATAAGCCATCGTAGCTCTTTTATCCGTACCAAGGATAACAGCATCTTTACAAATCAACCCTACAGTTGTAGTTCCAGTTTTATATGTAAGAACCTCATTGTTATCTAGAGAAGTCTGTTCATTATCTTTTAAGAACACTGATTTAGAAGGTTTTAAGATATCTTCATTTCTCATAATTGTTTAAAATTACTATTGTTTTAATAATTTTTTCGTAATTTTTAATAAATTTTATTTCATTAAAACTAATTCATTAAATTCATAATATAGTGGGATAATCTTCAATAACCATAAACTTATTTTGAAAATAAAAATTGAATTTATAAATACATTTCTCACATTACTAACATGATTCTTCATTTTGTAAGAGAATTTATCTTAAAAATAAAAATGAAAACCTAAAGTAATAGAAAAATGACAGATAAAAGAAGATATAAAAATGAATTCATAAATCTTATATTTGGACCTTTATTTGGATTAATATCTGTAATTGTCTATTTTTCAGGGATTATTATTGCTTTTATTTTATATTCTGGATTCGATTTTAATAACATGATAAGTTGGTTAGGAGGGGAAAATTCTCCCGGATCAATATTTTTTAATTTGGGGGTTATTTTATCGGGGATTTTAGCTGTTCCTCTCTATATTCATATAGACAGGAGGTTAAGAAAGGAAAAAGGGAATAATAATCTTAAAAGAATCGCAATCAGTTCAGCATTAATTTCATGTATGCTTTTTTCATTGATTGGCGCATTTCCATCATCATCATATAATATATTATCCTATTATTTACACGGAATTTTCTTTTTGATTTGTATGATTACCGCAATTTCTTATTTATTGATATTTAGTGTTATTTTTTTTCATAGTGATCAGTTTCCCCGGGCTCTTTCTTATCTGGGATTCTTGGTTATCATAGTTATCATTTTGTTTTTATTTACATGGATACCTTTAATTGAATGGATAATGACTTTTACAATAGGAGTTTGGATTCTGAGTATCTCAATTTACCTGTTGATTAAAGTTAGTTGATTATATTACTAATATTTTAAAAAAGACGAATAAAGAATTGATAAAACTAGATCTTCTAAATAATGGCTGAATTAATTGGATATATATTAGCATTAGACGCACTATTTACATGGGCTTTAGCGTCTTTGGTGTACAAATGGGGGCTTAGAAAAACTCAACCAAAAGCTAATTTATTCTTTAGGCTTTGTTGTGTAAGTCTGAGTACCTTTTTAATATCATTACTTTTTGGGAGTTATTTATTTCTTAAAGATATGACCAATGGAGAATTATTAATATATTTGCTAGTATGTTTAATTTCTGGTTTAAGCGTAACAATTGGAGATTTATTTTATTATATGTCTTTAAAGAAAATAGATGCGTCCAGAGCTTATCCTCTCACCCAATTATCATTGATATTTGTATATCCATTTTCCTTTATATTATTTTCAGAAGAAGTAACCATTTGGATACTCATTGGAGGGCTTTTGATATTATCAAGTGTATTTATATTAAGCTCTAAAGATAAAACTGAAAAATTGAAAGCAAAGAGAAGTTTTAAAGAGAAGATTTCTGAAGATTTAATTTTAGGAGTATTATTAGCAATTGGTACCGCTTTTTTTTGGGCGGTGGCTTATGTCTCGTTTAATCAGGCACGAATATTGACGGGTGATATATTTGTTTCTAACTTTTTTAGGGTAGTATTTAGTTTTATTGCTATAGCAATATTAGGAACTTTCCAGAAAGGATATTATGATGGTTTTAAAAAGGAAAATCGAAAAAACATAAAATATTTTGTGCTCATAGGATTAGCAGGGATTTTATCTTTAGGTTTAGCAGACGCCGTATTTATTAAGGCTGCCGAGATAAATGGTTTAGTTTTAACCTCTACTATTACTGCCAATACTCCTATGGTTCAACAAATTTTTTCTATTATTTTTTTGAGGGAGAAATTTCGCAAACGATTTTTAGTAGCTGTTATATTAATTATTTTTGGGAATTATATTATAATATTCTTTTAAACTTTATTTTTAGTAAATTTATAGACTACATTTATATTTATTAGAAGCGAATTTTTAAGAACTGATTCACTAAATAATTTAATAAGTTTTCAAAATTATTATTTTATTTAGGTGGATTTTTCTATGAGTTATATTATTGAAAATGTAATGCTTAAACAGAAAATACGTGCTGATAATGTTATTTCAATTATATTATTTGGGTCTTTCCTTGTTTTAGCTTTATTTTTAAGCTTGATTGCGTTAATGTCTATTATTGTATATCCATTAGTATCTCTTTTCTTTTTTGGAATATACAAGATAGTTAAAGGTTTTTTCAAAAAGCGTAGAGCGAAATCTTTAAATGTATTGCATATTATTTTTGGAATAGCTTTTACTATTTTTAGTTTCTTTATGTTAGATTTTCTCTTTTCTTACCCCAATGTAGGTTTAGCTCAATTAATTTACCTCTTAACTTTCCCTACATTACTTATAGGTATGGCCGGAATAATTAAAGGCATAATTATACAGGAATATCTTTTCAAATATCGTCTAATAAACATCTTAGCTGGAAGTGCAACAATTATTCTTACAATCATGGCATTTGCTTCAGCAGAAAAGTTCTTCCTTTTTAATATAATATCACTTCCAATCTGCCTATTAATTAATGTTATTTCTCGTGCTATTATGTATTTGAGCGAATATAATTTACCTTTGCGTTTAAAAAATGTTAAGTATTTCTTCTATATTTTAGATGATACTTCTGAATATGATGTCAATCGAAAGATAGAATTGGATAAGCTTGTCAAAAAGTAAAGGTTAACGTAAATCGTTATTTTCTTTTTTTTAATCTAACTAAAAATTTTTAACTAATCTAAGATATAAAGCCATTATGCCCGAAATTCATTTTAATAAAGATAAAGGTTCACAGTTAAAACTGTTTACTCCCGGTCCAGTTTATGTCCCAGACAGAATATTAAAAGAAATGGCAAAACCTAATGATACACATCGATCCCAACCTTATTTTGATATGCATCAAAAAGCTGTAGAAGGGCTAAAGAAATTATTATATACTAAAAATGATTGCTTAATCTCTACTTCAAGTGCTACTGGAGTCATGGAAGCTTGTGTAAGAAATTTAGTTAATAATGATGAGAAGGCTTTGTTCTTATCGATTGGAGCCTTTGGTGATAGGTGGTATCAGATTGGGGTTTCAAATGGAAAGAATGCTGTAAAAGAAGGAGTTGAATGGGGAGATGCCATAACTCCTGAATTTGTTAAATCAATATTTAAGAAGGAGAAATATTCTGCTGTCTTTATTCAAGCGTGTGAAACATCTACCGGTATATACAATCCCATTGATGAAGTGGTTCCAATTCTCAAAGAAAATGGAGCATTAGTATGTGTGGATGCTACTTCATCAATGGCAGGGGTGAAAGTTGAAGTTGATAAGTTGGGCATCGATGTATGTTTAGCCTCAGTCCAAAAGTGTTTTGCTTTACCTCCTGGAATTGCTGTTTTTTCTATTTCAGAAGATGCAATCGAAAAAACTTCAAAAGTAGCAAATAGAGGTTATTATTTTGATTTTGAAGTTATGCTAAAGAGCAATAAAGCAAATCAAACCCCAAATACCCCTCCAATAGCCCAGATTAGAAGCTTAGTAGCACAATTAGATTATATCTTAAATAAAGAAGGCATAGAAAAACGATTTGAGAGACATACTCAATTAGGTAAACGCACAAGAATGTGGGCTCGAGATATGAACTTAGAAATGTTTCCTATTAAAGAAGAATTCTGTTCGAATACCGTATCAACAATGAAAAATTCCTTGAATATTGATACTAAGAAAATGGTATCTATACTTTTAGACGAGGGATATCGAATTGTAGATGGATATGGTTCACTAAAAGGTAAAACATTTAGAATAGGACATATGGGAGAAATTACAGTAAATGAACTTGAAGAAATGTTAAAAGTTCTAACCGATATTATAACAAAATTAAGATTAAATAATTGAATTGGTTGTTATTTTTTTTAACTTTAAATATTTTATTTCTTATTTCATTTTTACTTTAAACAAAAATCTTTAAAGATGATTTTATTAATTAACTTATAATTAACCTAATGATGATTATGAAAGTATTAATTAGTGATGAGTTTCAGGAAGATGGAATAGAAATTTTCAAAAAAAATGGACTTGAAGTATTTAAGAAATTCACAATAACTAAAGAAGAATTAAAAAATGAAATAGAGAGCTATGATGCAATTGTTGTTCGTTCCAGGACAAAATTAACTGCTGATGTGTTAGAAAATGCAAAGAACTTGAAGGTAATCGGAAGGGCTGGAGCAGGTCTAGATAATATTGACTTAAAGAGGGCTAAAGAATTAGGTATAGAAGTTTTAAATACACCAGAAGCACCAGCTATATCCGTTGCAGAATTGTCTCTTGGACTGATGTTCGCTTTAGCAAGGAATATATCGATTGCTGATCGTACTATGCATCAAGGCCAATGGAATAAGAGTCAATATTTAGGATATACATTAAAAGGCAAAACTCTCGGATTAGTAGGATTTGGAAATATAGCTAAAGAGTTGGCTAGAGATGCAATTGCATTAGGAATGAAGGTAAGTGTTTATTCTAGATTTAGCAAGGGAAAACCTGCAATTGATGAAGCAAAAGATATAGGATGCTCAATATACTCTTCAATCGAAGATTTATTAAAAAACAATCAAATTATATCTTTACATTTGCCAAGTACTCCTCAAACTGAGAATATCATTAATGAAGAGAGAATAAAGCTAATGAGAAAAGACGCTATAATTATTAATACAGCTAGAGGAACCTTAATCGATGAAAAAGCTTTAATTAATGCCTTAAAAAATAAGGATATTAGTGGAGCTGCACTTGATGTTTTTCGTGAAGAACCTCTAAAAGATCAAGAACTAATTACATGCAAAGATAATTTAATATTAACGCCTCACATAGCCAGCCAGACAATTGAAAATCAAATTGATGCAGCGACTCTTATTGCTGAGAAGATATCGAAATTTTTAAATAAAGCATAACTAATAAATCTTCTCCTTAGTATTCTTTTAATTCATGCATTACTAATCCTGAAAGTAGTTTGGGATCAAACCAGGTTGATTTTGGAGGCATTATTCCTCCCTTATTAGCTATCGATTCTAAATCTTTTATATTAACTGGATATAGGCTTATAAACATATCATTTCCTCCTTTTGTCGTATATCTTTCCATTTCGTGTAGGTCTTGTATTCCACCTACAAAGAAAATATTTTCATCAGTACGAGGATCCGCAATACCTAAAATTGGTTTTAAAATCTTATCTTGAAGTATACTTACATCTAAAGAATCTCTTTTAGTCTTAAATTTTCTATCTTTAACTATAAGTTTATACCAATTCCCTTTTATACATATTGCTAATTCATTTTTTTTCTGGGGTTGAAATGCTCTTTCCATTGCTTTAACCTTAAATTCTGGCTCTAATTTAGTTAAAAAATCTTTTTCATTAAGTGGTAACCTTCTAATCACTCTATTATAAGGCAATATGCGAATTTGATCATCAGAGGCAATGTATGATAAGAGATATTGCCATGGTGCCTCTTTAATGGCGTTATATTTTTGTAATTGTATCTTTCGATATTCTGCAGCACTTGCTGCTCGATGATGACCATCAGCTATATATAGATTCTTATTATGAAAAAGTTCCTGTAATTTTTGAATTATCCTATTATCGTTTTCTTGCCATAAGATATGTTTATACCCATATTTCTCAAAATGAAGTTTTGGGTCCTTTTTCTTTATTTGTTCAATCATGTGATTTATCTTATTATTAGCTTGGAACACGGTCCAAACTAATCCAGCAGCTACATTCGTGGCAACTATATGTTTTGTTCTGTCTTTAAGTGCTTTCTCACGAGTATGCTCATGGATAATAATCTTACCATCATCATAATCTTGAAGAGAAGCTCCCATTATAAAGCCTTGATGACTAAATCGAGCAGATTCCTGACGATATACATAAATACTTGGTATTTTTTCTCGTTTAATAATCCTATTTTCTTTAAATCTTCTATAAGCATTAGCTGCATTTTGATAAAGTTCATCACCTTCTCCATCTGGCAAAATAAGATGCACTAACGAATTAGGATTCTTCTTGAGTTTTTTCTCTTCTTCCTTATCAATTACATCATAAGGATTAGTACAAAATTCCTCAGGGTTAATAGGGATATATGGTCGAATAGGAGATATATCTACCATAATATTAAATAAAAGGTGTAGATTAATTTATTAATTTCGATATATTAATTACGATTATTTTAGAATGATTTTCTATCACACTTTGTATCCTTCTATCTGTATTAATTTCTTTTTGAGGTTTGTTTCCCATGTTTTATCAGATTTTCCCATAAATCCTCCAATTTCGCCATTTTTTTTTAAAACACGATGACAAGGGATTATTAGTGGTATGGGATTTGACTTACAAACATTACCTATAGCTCGAAATGCTTTCGAATTTATTTGTTCTCCTATTTCAGAATAGGTCGTTATTTCACCAGGTTTCACATTGAGAAGTGTATTTATAACTTTTTGAGAAAAGTCTGTTTTGAATTTATTTTTAATGTCTAATTCAATATTCAATTTTTTTATTTCTTCGAATAAATTAATTTTTTTACCACTCAAATAATCTATAATTAGATTCTCTATTTGAGAAATAATATTTTGTTCATTAGGATTAAGTTGTGATACATTATCAATTCTTTTTGAAATAATATATTCATTTGCTTCATTTTCAGTTTTGAATATATTTAATTCCTCCAATTTTATTCTATTTTTACTTTTTAGATACTCATATAAAATAACGATAAAAGCCTTTATTTGATCGGATTTAAAATAGTAAGCTCTCATCTTTTTTACCTCAATGACGATTTTTATTTATCAATTCGATAACTATATAAATTAAATTTATTATCTCTCTATTAATATTATTTATCTTTATTAATTAAAATAATTTAAATCAATTTAAATATATAAGACATTAATTTTATAGTTTAATTTAGAGAGATAGTCTACAATGTCTAAAGATTTAAAAAATATAATAGATGATATCGAATCAAGTGAAAAAGAAACTGCAAATTTGCAATCAAAAATCGATAGGTTAACCGAATTAGTTGAAAAACAAAAAAGGGTAATTTCTGACCAAGAACATATAATGGAAGAACAAAAAGCCAAGATTTCTAAGATGTACGACATTCCAGATGATGTCTTAGAATTGAAAGAACTAATAGGGACTCAAAGAGCAATCATAAATGAAAAAGAAAGAGAATTAGAATTGGCAAAGGGAACTACTTTAGAGGCTCAAAGAGAATTAGATTTCTCTAAAAAGCAAAATATACCTACTCAAAGAAAACTTGAAGAGGCTTTTGAAACTATAGGAAACCTAAAGACAGAACTAGCAGAGAAAAATTCTGAATTAATATTAAAGGATGAGAGAATTAAAAATCTTGAAAATAAAGTACAAGAAATTCAAGCTTTTGCTGATAAATTACAGGATGAACAAGTCAAATTATTGTCTGATATGGATCAGAAATGGAAGATTGAGCTTGAAAAGTTGAAAAAAGAACATTTTGAAGAAAAGAAAGAATTAACCGGAAAAATTGCTGAATTAGACAAGTTTTTGTTGGATTTTAAATTAGTATCAACAGAAGCTACATCAGAGGCTAAAGATGTTAAGTCGCGATTTGAAGAAATTCACCAAAAATATGAAGAATTAATTAATAAAGTGGAGCAACTAAGAGATGAAAAGAGAAATGCAGAAAGTTTAATTAGGCAATTACAAGAAAGGGTCGACGAAGTTGATAAATTTAAGAATGAGAATATGAAGAAGATTGTTTATTTCGATAAACTCACTGATTTAATGGAGCAGGAGGCTCAATTCAAAGCATTTTTGATAATAGAAAAAGTCGGTTCTATGGGTATAGAGGATCTAAGAAGCGCTCTGGGGTCTCCAATTGTATTAGTTAGGAAATTGGTTCAAAAATTAAAAGATGTAGATCTAATTGAACTCGATGAAAATGGGAAGATTTCTCTAAAACAAGCTCAAATATCTTAATGTTTTACAATTTCTAAATCTTTGCTAAGTCTTTATACAAATCAGGTAAAACCTTTTTGAATTTACCATCCGGTATTTTATCTAAGATTTCAGCGGCAATTCTCTTAAGAATCTCTCTATATTTGTTGGGTTTCTCATCTCTTCTAAGTAAAAGTGCAACAACATAATTTTCAACACTTATATGGTCCGAACCAACCCCTGAAAAAAAAGATACAACCTTATTATTTTTCAATGCTATGCTTGCAAATCCAGGCTTTAAGCTTTGATAACGGTGGCTTGAATACACCTGTGTGAGTAAATTATTTGTAATTTTCAAGTTTTCTGGATAAAATCCTTCGTTTATAGGTCCAATTTCATTATCCCATCGAATAACAAGAATCCCAACTGGCAAAATTAAAACCTTCTGATGAATTATTTCTTATAATATAATTTTAATATCATGTCATTATTTAATTATTTTTACTAAATATTTCCTTTTAAATGTTAATGTTAATTAGTATTTTAAAAGGAATAATATGTATTTATGATTTTCAAGTAGAAACAATATTCAAAACAAAAAAATTCAAAATAAATAAGACTAACTTCTGAATAAAGATTGAAAAAATGGCGGGAGGGAGATTCGAACTCCCGAAGGCCTTTGCCACTGGATCTTAAGTCCAGCACCTATAATCGGTCTTGACCCATTTTTAGACTCGACCATTGACCAGACTCCCGATACAAGAGACATTCTTGTATAATCTCGGTAATCCCGCCGAGTAGTTAAATGATTTTATTTACATATTCAGTCAGACGGATCTAATGATTAGATATATTAAATTTCTACAAGCTTTTATAGTAATAATGGAAAGTTTTAGCTTGAATTTAAATCTTTATATTTAGAAAATATTAAACCTACTTAACTTTAGTTAATCTTCTTCATAATTAAAATAGGAGTCTAAAAGTGAATTAATTGATAATTATGTTTTTATTTATGTAAAGTTGAAAAGTTCTTTAGAGAGAAATTTGGAAAAAATTATATGTTATTCTACTAATTTTTATTAGAATATAGATACAAGAAGGTTATTATATTGAATTTAGTTGAGATTATAGGATTAGAAGAAAAGCATGCTAAACTTCTAAAACAAGAAGGCTTAATGACCGTGGAAGATCTTATACCATTAAGCCCGAATCAAATTAGAAAAATAGCCCGAAAAATAGGAATCACAGTAAAATTATTAGATACATGGCAAGAACATGCCGATTTAATGCGTATTGAAGGTATAGATCCTAAAATGGCAAATGCACTAAATTTAATTGGGGTCGACTCTGTAAAAGAGTTTGCCCGGAGAAATGTTAAGAATGTATTAGAAAAGCTTAAACAGTTAAAGAGAGAAAATCCACATATTTTACTGAATTTTCCGGCCCAAAAAGAAATGGAAAGTTGGATAAGTAGTGCAAAGTCGCTCTCTGGATTGCCTAGTAAAAGTAAAGGAAAGGAAGAGTCTGAACCAGAAATTATTACTCCAGATGTACCTCTAGAGGTTATTCCTTTTGAGGAGAAAGATTATGGAAGCTATGGTCAGAATTATTGGAATAATAAATGGGAGAGGGCACATATCATTTATACCGGACGGGCTTTAAGAGGAGAACAATACAAAAAGGAAATTGATGTCGACGTTAAGTCGTTTATGAAAAAGAATGATTCAATACTCCAGCATGTTATTTACAAGCTTCAATTGAGAAGAGAGACTCCTAATGATACTGCTTGGGCATGTCAAAAGTTTGTATGTGAATTTCTTAGATATACATATGATGATATTAGTTCTGAATGTCCTGAGTATTGGCAGTTTCCATTTGAAAGTATTCAATCTGAAATTGGAGATTGTGAAGATGGTGCAATTTTAATAGCTAGCTTATTGATAAATACTGGAATTCCATCATGGAGAGTGAAAGTGTGCGCTGCCCAAGTAATAGCCGATCCAATGGTTGCTCCATCAGATTCAGAATTAGGAGGGCATTCTTTTTGTATTTATTTAGCAGATCGTCCAGAATCTTCAAGAAAGCTCGAATGGGTTGTTTTAGATTGGTGTTACTTGCAAGATCCTGATATTCCAGTTGAGAAAAAACCATTGGCGAGAAACGGAGGTCAAGAAAACGCTTATAAAGATGTTTGGTTTACATTCAATGATGTATATAGCTGGGCTCAAAATAATTTTGAGGTAAAAGAAGGCCGAATTAGTAAGAAACGTCGAATGTCGAAAAATGAAGTTTTAGCTCCCTTGGGAGATGTATTAAGAGAATTAGCAAGCGAAGAACTTGAAAAAGTGTTTAGAAAGTATCATATTAATATAGGTTAAATCCTTTTTGTAATTTCTAATTTAAAATTTTAAAAAAAATAGCTGCCATTCTTCAAGTGTTTTAACGCTTTTTCCTTAGAAAATTTAAACCACCAAAGACAATACCAGCAGCAATAATAATTATAGCTCCAATGAGGATTCCCGTTTGATACATTTCACCTAATGTATAAGGGTCTACTTTGAAGATTGATTCTTGTGTTAGTAATGGGATTACATAATTCTCTTTGACATATATTAAATAATTATAAATCTGGGTATATTGTGTATCAGTTAAATTACAATAACGATTGCTAAATGCATCAATAATTTCCTCGCGATATTCTGGGAATTCTATTGATCTGAGCCATTTTGATATTCCCTTACGATTTACAAATGATAAGCTATTTGAGCTGTCTAATAGACCGAGCGGCGGATAATTTGATGGAAATTCTCTGAATTTTGATAGATCGGTTATCTGAGTAATATTTAAATTCAGATCAGTTGTGATTCCAAGTTCCCATCCTAAATAACTAAATCCTGAAGAAGAATAATTGGTGAGATCAATACTCTCCTTGCTATATGTCCCATAAGCCCATTGTTTAGGAAAATCGTCAAAAGCAAGTTGATTTAAAGTTTCTCCTACTAATGGTAAAACGAGGAAAGGAACTAGATTCTCCTTGAATTTGTTAAACAACCAATTAAGAAGTAAATTTAATTGAGAGGAGCTCAAATTAAAGACATTCATTAAATCATTTTGCCAAGTGATATTTCCATAATATGCTTGCACCCATGTAAAAATACCTATTTTGCTCACAAAACTAGATGCATTATTGATATTAAAAAGCGATTCTGCTATACTTCTTGAGATATTTGTACTAGTAGGTATTCCTGCTTCAAATCCCTTTATTACATCTGTTAAGCTGAGACTGATCCCATTTTGCACAACAGTACCATTTGCCCATTGTTCATAAAACAAATTAAACATATAGGTATTATATGCTGTATCAAAACCATAGGGTTTGGGTAATTGAATGAGTCTAGGTATAATTACATACCTTACTCTCCATGTAGGAGCAACACCAAATAACCATGATAAAACGGTTCCTACTTGATCATCTGTTAAACCAAAAGTAGAGGTTAATTCATTTAAAGATTCTATATCCCCATGATAAGTTTGAAACCATTTTAATAAACCACCTTGGTTAAGAAATGACAATGAGTTTGCTGCATCCCATAGATTCTCGCAGCTAGTTAGTGAGATATTAGTAGGTGTCAAATAGTTAATAGCAGCTTCAAATCCGGTAAGAACTGAGCTTAATGGATCAATAAATCTTTGCAAGTCAAGACGATTATGATAAAAACTGTAATTTGCCCATTGCCCATAAAAAGTTTCAAGAGCATATGTTTCAATTGTCTTTGGAGCATATGTCGATTTAATCACATTATCCCACATATAATTTCTTATATAATTTGAAACATTTTGTAATTGCCCAGAACTCCATGTACAATTATATATCGACTCCATTAAGGCTCGATCAGTTAAATTTGCTTTTGCGAGATCATAAAAGTTCAGCCAATTTTGTAAACCAGATCCAAAATCAGGGTCAGTAAATAATCCTCTGTAAGTTCCAAAGCCATATAAAATCCTAGATTGAGCAGTTGCTGTAAAATTAAGAGAAATATTTCCTAAGCCATATTCTGAAATACCTTCAATTGGGGCTAAGTAATTACTTTGAAAGTTATAGTTATTAAAGAATAAATTCCTTACTTGAACTTCATTCTGAGATGTCTGATTCATTACTGTAAATATAGTCTGATTCATTATTTGAACTGTTTTAGATCCATTAATCATTTCAGGTAATTTCAGTAAAATGCTATTTTTTATTAAATCTAAAAAGTACGGATATGAATTTAACATAAGAAGGAAATCAGCAATTGTATCATCTCCAAGTGAAGGGATTTGTTGGAATCTAATTTTTTCTAACACATCTGGTACACCTAGACCTATAAAGTTAACCTCTAAGTAATTTGCAAATCCGTGTCTGATTATTAATATTGTTCTAGGAATCTCTGCATTAACTTGATCTTGCATGTATCCGTTGATTAAATAAGCTGGTGGTACTAAACCAATACCAAGAGCTAATAAGATAACAGAAACTCTTAAAAGTAAACGTTTAGACATAATAATTTTTATATTAAAAACTTTATAAACTTTTACTAGTAAATTTTGACTGCTCTGATTTTCAAAAAAATTTTAAAGAATTCAATATAAATAATTTTTATGATTAATAAAAATATTTTTTATTTTGTAGTTAAATTAATTATGCTATCTAGTGTAATTATGGGACCAATTTATGCGTTCATTTCATTTGCATCGATAGGTATTCCTGAGTACTATTATTCGTGGTATATTTCAATTATCACAACTGCTAATTATACTGCGATTTCCTTCATTTTGTTTATTATTATATTTATGATAAGTATTAGATATGCTGAAAAGCTCTCGAATATATTTACTGTGTTACTAAGTTTAGTGATTACAGGGATTACTCTTATTTATTTCGCTGTGACACCTTATCTTGATCTCTATATAATATTAACTATAATTAGTGGAGCACTATTTGGGTTTACAATTCCTATAACTCTGAAATTCACCGCAAGAAATTTATTTATTGGGCAAGAGAATAGAATCAAAGTAATATCTACAATTGTTATTATACTGTCCTACATTTTAATTCCGTTTTTGATGTTTAGTTTTTTTGGATTGGTTTACTGGAGAACAATATATTTAGTTTCAGGTATAATTATGGTAGTTTTTACATTTTTTATAGCTATACTTGCTTAAAATGAAGAAAAATTACTATAATTTAACTTATATAAATCTTCTTTTTTATTCTGATTCTTTGAATTCTATCCTCAGAATTCCTTAACCAAATTTTTTATAATTAAAAAGCAAATAATGTTATTCTTTATTATATTGATTTTGTATTATTAAAGTACCACAATTTGGACAATAAGAGGTTTCTTTAGTTATTTCAGCACCACAATCTATACATAACATTTTAGATTTTAGAGTTGGAAATATATTTTTTTTGATCTTCTCAAAAGTTTGATGCAAAATTTCATGTACTTCTTCAATTCTTAAACTTCTTTCATTTTTAGGGAAAGATTGGATATAGACAGAAGATAATTCAACAATAAAATTCTCAATAAAATTTATTTGATCTTCAAAGTTTTTATTAACTTTTTTTTTAAGAATTTGTGCTCCAGCTTCAGTTAAAGAATAGACTGTCTTAATAGGGCCTATCGGACTTTTAACTGGTCTAGATTTTAGAAAACCCTCTTTTTTCAATTTTGATAAGATGGGATAAATTGTTCCTGATTGAGCAGTCCATGTACCAGCGAAATGTTTATTTAAGTTCAATATAAGATCATAACCAGATAATTCCTTATTATTAAAGATAGTTTCTATTATTGTAAATTCAAGAGGTGTTATTTTGCTCTTTGTCAGATTCTTTAAGATTTCCTTCTTCAATTTTTTCTTTAATTCATTTAAATCATCTTCTATATTTAAAAATTTTCCAAGCCACATTTGATTAACACCTAGAATTCTCTTACTTAGCCATTTTCTTTTTCATTTTTTCTAATTCCTTCTCAACAGCACGCTGAGTTCTTGACTTTAATACATCTTTTTCATATTTAGAAGAGTGATAAAATATTAAATATATGATTAAATGCATACCTAAAGCAGCACTCCAAAAAATTGTTGGAAATAAAACCCAATAATAAGAGGGTGATGATGATATGTTTATAATGAGAAGATATAACATAACGAATATAAATGCTACTATATGAAAAATGATTCCTCTTTTAGAGCTTGGATAAATCCCTCTAGCATAAATAATATAGGCTGTTCCATGTTCTGCTAACCCTATAAGCCAACCAAAAAGGGGATAAGTTACCCATATAATTGTGGGTGTAAAAATTAGATTTATGACAAGTAGTAATAAATTAATTATAATAAAAATTGCTAGATGGATTTTTACTGACATTCTGAAGTATATTTTTTTCAAAGCAATTCTTCGTAAGTGTTCTTCTGAAAATCCGTTATAGTTATTCACAACCATTTTTTTATCAATTTATCTTTATTCTTTTATTCTATAAAATTATGGAGACTTTATTTTACAGATAAGATATGTGGTTTATTCTATATAAACATGGATATAAGACTCCTTTTTCAAAAAAATCTTATCAAGATGATTAAAAATATCAAAATTAGTAATTGTAGGAGAATATTTTAATAATGCTTCTTATATTAGAAAATCATCCTAAAAGCTATCTCCAATTACGATGTCAATTATCTCAGAATATATTGAAAAAATTGAGCATTGGGATACTAAGGTTTTTCTAAGCTTATATAATAGTGATTTTAGTAGACGGACTAAAACTTTTGCTAAAATTTTCAGTTTTTTCGGAAGTTTATATTTCTGGGGCATAATCTGGTTGGCTTGGTTCATCTATGGTTATATAACAAAAGATTATTATCTATTAGTCATTTTCACTGGAGGTTTTGACCAATCAATAATTATCCATAGTATAATTCGATATCGTTTAATAAGAAGGAAGCGTCCTTATATCACACTTGAAAGCATGGGAGTTAAAAAACATGATGACTTTATACGAATACCTTATTTAATGTCAGAATCTGAACAAAAATCATTTCCAAGTGGCCATGTAACGTTCTTCTTGTTTTTTGGAATAATTTTTGCCTGGTTTTTTAATAGTTGGGTTATATTGATTATTTTTTTTTGTCTTAACATCATAATGGCTATTTCACGATTAATATTAGGTGTTCACTTTCCAGTGGATGTAATATTCGGTTTCATTTTTGCCATTATATATGCTATCTTATATCTTGGATTTACTTATCAATTTTGGGTTGCCTTCTATTATTGGATAGGGCCTATCTTTTCGGGGATTTTTCATTTCTGGAGATAAAATATATCATTAAACTACATCATAATCTAGTATTCCAATTTTTTACTTAAAAGTTGAATAAGCATACGTAAGCTTTTTATCTGATAATAAGGTTATGTAAGCAAGTGGATTCTCTAATATCTATAATATAGAAGAAGATTTTTTTGATTGGGATTACATTCATGTAATACTATGAAGTTTGTCCAAATTCAATACCAATCAATAAATTCATCTATAGTTCTCCTTTCTCTTGGTTCTTTACTTTTGCCTTCCAAAGGTTCATCAATTACTCCAAAACTTATGACACACATAAGTTCATGCTTTTCTGTTGCTAGTTTGAAAATTTCATTTATCTTTTCCTTATTTTTTAAAATTTCTCCTATCCAAACTCCTCCCAATCCTTTTGCATGAATTGCCAAAAGTATATTTTCTATAAATGCACCTATAGATTGAAGATCTTTTGTTCTGTCATAACACCGTTCAAGATCTAAAAATATAACAAAATTGACATAAGCACTTTCAATAATACCTCCATATTGAGTCTGTTCAGCAATCATTCTTTTAACAGTTGGATGAATAACAACGCAAACTTTCCAAGGTTGATTATTTTGACCTGATGGTGCCCAACGACCACACTCTAATATTTCCTTTATTGTATCATTATCAATCTTTTGATATACAAAATTCCTTATACTCTTTCTTGATTTAATAAATTCAGTCATTGATTCCATAATTTATATTAATTTATTAAAAGTAATTTATACTTTTCCCAAAAATCTAATTTAGATTTTATAGGAATGAAAAAAGGTTTTATGGTTTTAATAATTGAATAATCTATGAATAAGGATAAAATAAAATGGTGGCAAAAAACAGTTACATATCAAATTTATCCCAGAAGTTTTAGAGATACAACTGGTAATGGTGTAGGAGATATTAAAGGCATAATTGAGAAACTAGACTATTTAGATAAAGACCTTGGAGTTGAGACAATTTGGTTTAGCCCATTCTTCAAATCTCCTCAAAAAGATCACGGTTATGACATTTCAGATTTTCGATCTATAGACCCCATTTATGGAACTATGAATGACTTTAATGAACTACTTTCAGAGATTCACGATAGAAATATGAAGATGGTTTTAGATCTTGTACTTAATCACACCTCGAGTGAGCATCCATGGTTTAAGGAGTCAGCTTCAAATAAAAATAATCCTAAACGGGATTGGTATATCTGGCGTGATGGAAAAAAGCCTAATGGCAAAAAACCTCCAAATAATTGGAAATCTATGACGGGTGGACCAGCATGGAAATATGATAAATCAACTGATCAATGGTATTACTTTCATTTCTTACCATTCCAACCAGATTTAAATTACCGAAATCCGGAAGTCAAGAAAGAAATGTTTAATATGATGAGATTTTGGCTTGACAAAGGAGTAGATGGATTTAGATTAGACATTTTACATTCAATTTACGAAGACGAACAACTAAGAAATGATAAATTAAGTTGGAGGGTATTACCCTCAGATACTCATGTTGATACATTATTTCATCAACATAAATTTGATTTAAATCTTCCGGAAACATTTGAATTTGCTATGGAATTAAGAAGTGTTATGAATGAATATGAACCCGATAGGTTTTTAATAGGCGAGGTATTTGGAACCATAGAAGACATTGCGAAATATTATGGTTTGAATAATAATGGTTTACACACTGTTTTTTTATTTGAATTTACTTCAAAAATTTCATCTTTTAACCCTAAAAAGTTTGGAAGTGTAATTTCTCGTATAGAAAAGGCAGTACGATTTCCTTATACACCAACTTATGTATACGGGAATCATGATAGAGACCGTTATATTTCCCTTATAAATAATGATATACAAAAAGCAAAACTCTTGGCGGCACTGCAGCTCACTTTAAGGGGAATACCATTTATCTATTATGGAGAAGAAATAGGCATGTCAAATGTCGATTTTACTTTAGAAGAGAGTCAAGATCCTATAGCTCATAAATTATCCTACTTTCCCATTCCTTTTTTGGCAAAAATATTAGGATTTTCATTGTCACGTGATAGATGCAGGACTCCTATGCAATGGAATTCTGAACCTAATGTTGGTTTTAGTGTAAGTGATATAGCTAAACCTTGGTTAAGAATACCAGATTCATATAAGGAAGTTAATGTTGAAAAAGAAGAAGATGATCCAAATTCATTATTGAATACTTACAGATATTTATTAAAAATTCGTAAGGAAAATAAGGTATTATCTGAGGGATTATTTGAATTCATAGATGTTAAAAAAAATGATTATTTAGCTTATCGTAGATATATCGAAGAGGATCAAATATATATTTACTTAAATTTTACTAAAAAAGATTTATTAATCACTTACCCTGAGTACGTAAGTAAGATACTTTTTTCTACCCTATATAATGAGAACACACTAAATAAGCGTCATCTGGATATGAAAATACATCCATTTGAGGGTTTAATTTTAAAATAAGAGAAAAAAATTTTGAGAAATTATTCTTTTGATTTTAAATCTCTTGCATCATCTTTAATTTTATCATAGTATTCAATATCCATAAGTCCACCCGTCTTTTCTTCTCTCCAATGAGCTTTAATTGGCATCCCAACATAGGTATCTTTAACATTTATATCAGGATTTAGTTCTGCAAAACTTACAGTATCTGCTCCATCATGATGTGCTAAAATCATAGGGCGCTCTAATATATTACCCGTCTCGGGATCCTTCAAATATGCAATTGCATAAGTAGATACGGTAGCAGTATCTCTTATATCTACCCACTTATCTGGTTTAAGTAAACATTCTCCACATACTAACCTTGGAGGATAAAAAACTCTATTACATCCAGAACATTGATTTCCAATAAGCTTGTTTTCTTTTAATTTCTCTAAAAAAGGTTTCATATGTGTTATGTTAAACTTATATTTGTAACTTGTTAAATACCAATTTGCTGGCATTGTGCGGGTTCTGGGATACTCTTTCTTAATATAATTTAGTGATTTTCTTTGGGTCATTTTTGACATTTTTTTTCACCTCCATTTTCGTTGTGGTTCATCAGACATAACCATTAAGGTACAAAGGTTCAGACTACCGCCCCATCCATGCCCTATAGCAGTGTGCACAGCTTTTGATACTTGATTACTAGCTTTTCCCATAATTTGCAGAGCTGCCTCTGCAGGTCTTTCCATAGCAGAAGCTCCAATTGCATTTGTTGAATTTACACCACCAGAACAATTAATTGGTAATTCTCCATTTAAGGAGGTAACCCCCGTCTCATACATTAAAGGTGCTGTTGTTTCTTCAAATAACCCCAATTTTTCAACCCACATCAGTTCTTGATTAGGAAATGGAGAATAAACTTCTGCATAATCGATCTCTTTTCTTGGAAAAGAAATTCCTGCCTGGTTATATGCTAATTTAGATGATCGCATAGCACCTAATTGCATAGATGGATCTACTTGAGCTGAACCGCTACCATCATAACCCAAGACTGCTGATTCATTAGCAACACTTGCTACTCCATTTACATAAACTGGGATATCACAAATATCTTTAGCTTTTTCTTCAGTAGTAAATAACATTGCACATGCTCCATCTGAAGCGGGACAAACCATTCCGTACCTAAGAGGAAATTGAATATAAGGTGTATCAAGTACATCTGCAATCGTGAGATCAGGCATTTTTAAATGAGCCCACCAAGTTTTTGCAGCATTATGTCTATTTTGTACCACAACCCTTGCTAAATCTTCTTCTGTTATTCTTGCTTTATTCATATAGGTGGTTGCTTGATATGCCGCTACGCCTATTGCAGCTCCTGCTGAAAGTAAACGGGTCAATTGTTCATAAGAAATTCCTAAAGTATTAAGAACGGAAATTTCTCCATAAGCTACGCTAGCTAAACCTACGCTAGTATCTCCTTGAGACTGCTGTTCAAATGCAACTGCTAAAACAGTGTCAATTCCCGGAATTCCGGCTGTAACTGTGTAATATCCTGCAATAGCTATAGTCCCTCCAGTAGTTCCACCGGTAGTAACTCTCATTAATGGTTTATTTCTTACTCCCATCCAATCAGTCATCCATAGTTCAGGAATATTTGACCCTTCAAATGCTGGCATATTACCATTTACCGAGGCATCTATATCTTCAAAATCTAAACTCGGTACTTTCTTTAGACAATCCTGTATTGCCTCATTCACCAATTCAGCCATATTTACATCTGATCTTTTCGAGGCATGTTCACTAAATCCTGCAGAAACTATTGCTACTTGTCTTCCCATATTTATGTACC
This sequence comes from Promethearchaeota archaeon, assembly GCA_048940445.1. Classification (GTDB taxonomy): domain Archaea; phylum Asgardarchaeota; class Lokiarchaeia; order Sigyniarchaeales; family SOKP01; genus SOKP01. The sequence continues at coordinate 2,137 of JBHLON010000044.1, read as the reverse complement.
TCCTTCCAATACATATACTATACTATTCTGAGCACACATGCCTATTTGTCCTGAAGCAATAGCTTTGTTAGCATTTTCAATTTGATAACTTCCAGCTTCTCCTCTCAATTGTTTAGTGGCTTCTATTATTCTAATTAAACCAGTACCACAAGGAGGATTTCCTCCAATTGCTCCTCCAGAAGGGTTAACTGGTAAATCACCATTTATATCAGAATTTAAATTTGGACCGTTGCCTTTATCTGCTAAGCCTAGAGCTTCAGTAAAGATTAATTCTTCATGAGCATAATTTTCAAATATTTCTGCCACATCTATTTCTTTTCTTGGATTCGTAATATTTGCTGTTTGAAACGCCATTCTTCCTGCTAATTCCATTGATTTGCATGAAGATAAATCTCTATCACCAAGATAATAAGTATCTTGGTTCCAACCTACCCCAGTAATCCAAACAGGACTATCTGTTATCTTTAAGGCTTGTTTTTCTGGAGCTAACAAAATAGCAGCGACTCCATCGCAAGGTTGAGCGACCATTAATTCTGTAACTGGATCAGCATAAACTTCTGATTCTAGAACATCTTTAACAGTAATATTTTGATTTTGAGCCTCTTTTAAAGCAAGAGGATTTTTAACAGCATTTGTTCTATTTTTTACTGCTACTTTTGCTATATCCTCAATTGAGATTCCATATTTCTCCATATAAGCCCTCATTTGAAATCCTGCCGCAGTAATATCATTAACATACCCTAATTGCCTTTCCCATATAGGATCTGTTTCATATAATCGTGTTGAATGATAGGGAAAACATGATGCCATACTTCCACCCCAAATTACCGCAAGTTTATGATTCCCAGATAAAATCCTCATCATTCCATACAATACAGCATGAGCACCATCCATCTCTACTTTACTCTCATCAGCTAAATAACCTCCACCTACTTCTACAGTAAAGCAGTTTGATATTGTTCGACCATCATAATAATCATTAGTACAAGAAATTACAGTCGTAATATCTTTTTTCTTTAAACCAGCATTGTCAATCGCTCCTCTTACTGCTTCAAAAATCATTTCATAACGTCCGTAGTTAGCATCTGAATATAATTTTACCTGATTATATCCAACTATTCCTACTTTTTCCACCTTTCCTTACCTCCCTAAAATTTCACAAAACCTTTTATATCTGAAGGATCTCCTTTTAATTGATCCTGCCATTCAACTTTTAATTTCATTCCAATTTCAATTTCTTCAGGATTTAAATTTAATAGTCTATAAATTAATGCTGTACTGCTTCCGTCAATTCTTATCATTCCGATTATATGTGGTTTAGCCTTCCTATGACTTCTATCATTGACTCGATAAGGAGTTATTGTGTAATTTATAAGTGTTCCAGTATCAGGTAAATTCACCCAATTATCATCAAGAGGAATGATAGAATTACATTTTCCACATACCTTTCTCGGCGGAACAAATACATCGCCACATTTAGAGCATTTGTTTCCAATAATTTTTCTATTCTCAAGAGCCTTATAAAATTTATCCATATAAAGACCTACCCAAAAGTTAAACTCTGCTCTTACTAATCCTTTATTTGCTACAATAATTTTTTCGCTCATAATTTTTATTCTACATTTTGTTTTTTGATTTTATTATGATTAATTTTATGAATTGTAGTAAATAAGGGTTTATCTCAGTAAAGATTTAAAAAATTAGACGTTGTTGGAAAAATAATGTTATGTGCATATTATTATATTTAAAGTGGAAAATTTTTCTTTATATCTCTAAAATAAGTTAGATTAATAAAGAGTAATTTAACAATATTAGCATACAATAATTAGATTATATGTTTTCTAAATAATACATCTATATTTGATAAATATACACGCAGATAACTTTTTAATTTAAATATTAACCCACATACATTTTTAACGTAAGATATTTAAAAGTAAAATTGGTAGTGATCTCTAAATTGGGCAGATTTTGGAAAAAAGTTGATGAAGAACTCCTTGGTTCCCCCGAAGAGACAATGGGTTTCTCGAGAGATCTTTCTTCGCTAAAACAGAGTTTCCTAATTAAAAAGTATGATTTCTCATCATTAGAGCAAATTGATGAAATTAAGAAAGAATTGCTAGGACGTAGAATCTTA
>JBHLON010000013.1:0-79816 GCA_048940445.1 Promethearchaeota archaeon | reverse complement strand
AAATATCTTACGGGTTTAGTAGAGATATACAAAGAACTACCACAAAAATTAATCGAAAGGATAAAGAAACTCCCTAATGTAAAACCTCAGTATTATGAGAAGATTATTGAACAATTGAGATATATGAATGCCGAGGAGCAAGTTAATTTTATACAATTTTTAGAGGAAAATGCGTAAAAAATACTGAATTATAATGTCTCTTGAAAGAAAAAAGGAAACAAAGGGAACAGCAAAAGAAGAAACCTTACAGGAGAGTAAGTTTAGGCGCTTAGATTTCACTCCTCTAAAAGAAGACGTTGAAGAAGAAAAAAGAGAAATTCCCCCCCAAATTGATGAATTAACTGAAATTGAAAGAGATGTTCTAAAAATTGCTAAAAATATTTTAAAATTAAAAAGATATGATGCTGACTTTAATTTAGAAATAGAAACTGAAGCAGAATTACAAAGATTTCCAATAATTGAGAAGTTATATGCCAAATGTATAGCAAAATTAGCATATAAAAAAGGATATAGTAAAGAAGATATCTTTTTAGCCATAAGAAGTTTAGAAGATAAAACTTGGATTGTCACAAATGAAAGAAGAACAAAATTAGAAATCTTGAATAATGAAAAGTTGGTATCAATACTAAAGTTTATTGAATCAAATCCTGGTATTCATGCAAGAGATGAAAAAGTTGAAGAAGAATTAGATATCACCAGAACACCATTTTTAAAGCATATCATGACGTTAGAACGTTTTAATCTTATACGTTCAAAAAAGATTGGAAAATCATTACATTATTTTAGAGTCGATGTTCCAGAGGACTTTGATGAATTGAAGGTTATATTTATAAACCCTTTAATTATAAATATTTTAGAAGAAATCGTCAAAGATGAGAGTATATCAATATCTAGAATTGGAGAAATTCTTGATGTATATTCTGGAACTGTTCAATATCACCTCAAAAAGATGAAGGAATTAGATTTAGTGAAATCTAGTAAAGATCAAAAAGGTCAAGTTATCCATATAGTGAATATTGAGCTACTAAAGAACTATAATAACATCTTTAAAGAACCAGACTTTTCAAAACTATTGAATGGTTTATAATTATCCATTAATGAAAGTTTTATTTAAGTCAGCACTGATTTTATCCTAGGTAAAGAATTTATCAATATTTTTATTGCAGTTTCAATACCCTTCTCCATATTAGGATGTAATTCGTTTGAATGAAGTAGATCATATTGAGGATGTCCCGGTAAATCAGAAATTGAAAGTATGGATGCTGTTTTAAGATTATATAGCATCCCAAGTAAAAATAATATAGATGATTCCATATCTATTACCTTAACATTAATGGAGTTTAAAACTCTTACAAATTCAAATGTCTCACAGAATAGTGCATCTGTTGTCCAGAGATCTGCTTCCATTGCTTCAGTCAGAGAGTTAGCTTCCTTTAATAGGACTTCATTTAGGATTTCATTTGGCTTGGAAATGAAGATCGTGTGATTTCCGCTTATCAAATTTTGAATAGTAGATAAAGGATTGGTAATTGATTCTAATTGATTTACTATGCTTGGATTTGTTCTTATATATTGTGGACTTGTGCCATCATCACAATAAGCTAATCTCGGTATTATGATATTCCCAATTTCGAGACTATCCGTTTCGTTTATTACTCCACCACAAATATCAATTCTAATTACTATTTTTGCTTTAGTTCTTTTCAAACTTTCAATAGCGAGTGCGGTATAAGGGCATCCAATTTGAGATCTTACAATACTGATTCTTACTCCATTTATGAGTCCATTGTAAACTCTGCCATGTCTTACTTTATTCTGTAATTTTTGTATTAATTTCTTCATTACTATTTTTGTGGATGGTAAAATTACTATTTCATTTACGTTAGAGGATGCAGTTTCTAAAATCATCCTAACGATTTTCTCATCAACACTAACAAATTTTAATCCAAAGTTTAGAATTTCACTTTTAATTTTATTTAGCATGATTTATTCGATTTATCCATTAATTAGATTTTAATTATATTTTATAAGCGGCTTGCTAATTAGACTAGAACTTATATTTCTTAAGAATAATTTTTAATATCTTAATTAAATACATTAATCTATAATTATAAACTAGTAGGATACGTGGAATTTTAGGTGTCTCTTTGAAATGAAAAAGCAATTTATCATTGATAATGAAATCACAAATGAATTCGTCGAAACTTATACTAAAACGACTTATCGAATAATTGGGAAGCATAAACATACAGCACTCAAACCATGCCATTGGTTAGAACAGAGATTAATGACCGGGAGAGATAATAGAAATTGTTATAAAGGAGTATTTGGAGTTAAGAGTCATAGATGCTTACAGAATACTCCATCTTTACCTTTCTGCAATCATCAATGTGTTTTCTGTTGGAGAGACATAGAAATAGGGAGTCTTGGGAGCGAATTTGTTGTTACACCAGATGATCCAAAAGAATTAGTCGAAGAAATGATCCGCCACCATCAAGATATTATTACGAATCATTTACCATTAAGAAGATATTTGGAAAATTATGAAATCATGAAGGATCTACTATATCTTATGCTTATAGAAAACATACCTCAAAATTTAATTTCTATATCCAAATTTCTTCAGATAAGTAAGAATAGAGTTGAAAGAGCTTTGAATCTTTTAAAGAATCAAGAGTTTATAAAACCGGTTGATTCTACTTTAAGAAACTTCATTCTGGATCAAGAAATTAGGTGTTGTATTGATTCTAGAGAAGAAATTGAAACTTTAATTAATAGAGCGTTAACTTCTCCGGATGATATTATGCAAGCTCATAGTGAGGCATTGTATCCTAATCATGCGGCTATTTCTTTAGATGGGGAGCCATTATTATATCCTTTAATGAGTGATCTTGTCAAGGAATTCAGAAGTAGAAGAATGACATCATTTATTGTTACTAATGGTACATTACCTGAGAAATTAGAACATTTGAATTCGTTACCAAGTCAACTCTATATAACTTTACCCGCAACTAATGAAAAAATGTACAAAAAAGTGTGCCGTCCTATGATCAAAAATGGTTGGGAAAATATTAATAAAAGTTTGGAATTATTGGACTCATTATCTTGTCGAAGTGTTGTGAGATTAACAGCTGTAAAGGATTTGAATCTTAATGAGAGTTTTATAAAAGATTATTGCACTCTAATTGAAAAAGCTAATCCAAACTTTTTTGAGTTAAAGGGTTTTACTTTACAAGCAAAAGCACTTATGATTAAAGATAGATTGAAAACCGATGTACCTATTCAAAATTTTTTTCCAGACTATGAATATCTACAAGAAATCGCCTTTAGGTTTGAATCGATTGGAAATTTCCCCTTAATCTACTCAAATGAAGCAAGCAGAGATTTTCTATTTGTTGTTAATTGGAATAAAGATGTAGATCCAGTAATTAAAATACCATAAATCTAACCAAACAGACTAACTTGTTTTCTGAGAAAGGATTGCGTAAATAAATTGATTTAATTTTCCTAAATTCGTTTTTTTTAGAGCAGAAAATTCTAAATAAGGTACTTTATATATAATTTCATCTGGATGATAATCATCAAGATCAGTTAATTCAATTCCAAATTGTTTAGCGCTCTCAATAAATGTTGATATAATTTGGTTTTTATCTTTATTCGAAATTTTATCTATTTTATTTATAACCATTAGAATTGGAATTTTAAATTCACTTAGAAATCTTAATAATTCAAAACTTAAAGGAATCGTTTCTAAATTTTTAAATAAGTATGTGTTAAGTTCATCTTCAATTCTTAATATATTAATCACAACTAAGCAAAGAAAATAATTAAGAAAATGATTCTCAATATGTTTAACTATTTGTCTTTTAATATGTTCTTCTCTCCTTTGACTTGACCGTTTCATATAACCAAATCCAGGTAAATCTACGATCTTAAAAGGAAGATTAGATTGACTTACTTGCTTTATTAATAATGTGCTACCGGGTTTTTTACCAGATTTACCTTTATATTTACTTGGTTGTGGTAATAAAAGCTTTGTTATTGCACTTTTCCCTACATTTGAATTCCCAATAATTAAAAGTATAGGTTTGTCTGTCATAAGATAAGTAATGTTAATTAAATATCTTGAAAATCTTCTTTAAGAAAATCTGAAAACATTTTCTTTTTTTCTTCTTCTTCTATAATAGGTTTAGTTATTATTGGTTCTCCAGCTTGTTCTAATAAGGCTTTTAATATTTTTACTCCAATATTTACTTTAAATTTTCCTCCACTTAGAAATCGGACTACCTGCTTTTCATTCAAGGTTAGCCTTAATATGTAACCTAAACCAAAATAAAACTGATGTTCTGGAATAGGATCAATTGGGCTTTTACTAGTATTTTCTTTTAATATGTCATATAATAATTCTTTACTGGCTATATGATCCTCAGCTTGAAAGACTAAATAATATAGCGCATGGTACCAGATTTTGTCTCTTTTTTCCTTTATGTACTCTAGGAATTTTTCTTCAGTGACTATTTCCTTTTCTTCTTCAACTCTGCGTTCTAAAAGCTCCTGTTTGATTCTTTCTTCTAGTTCTGATGAAACTGGAGGCATTTTTTGATCCTCTATTTCATTTAAGCCTCCAATTCCCTCCTTCTTCACAGATTCAATTGCTTCTTGCATATCTTGTAATTCTTCAAAAGGTATTTCTTCTAGATCGGAAAAATCTGAAACCATTGCTTCTCTTTGAGATAAATATTCATCTAGCTGTTCTGATTTTGCTTTTGATGAAATAGGTTTTAAATCCTCAACGGTATTTACGCCAGTAGCTTTCTTATCCGAAAATGATGTAAGTTCTTTAACTTTAGAAATAGCTTGTTGTATATCTTTTAACTCTTCAAGGTCAATATCATCTAAATCAGAAAAATCGGTTTCGAGGTTTTCCATTTCTGAAAAATATGTTTCTAAATCATCTTTTTTATGCTTTTCTTCCTCTCCTTCTGACTCTTTTTTATCATTGTTTCTATTTTCAGACATAATTTAATAATAAAGAAGATAATGGTATGAATTCTTAAGGATCCTTAATATTAATAATATCTCTTTAATTCTATAAATTTTAAGATTCACAATGAGGGATATAAACACTAAATTTAATAAATTTAATACCATAAAAATGACTTATTAGATATACAATAATTAAGTGAATTGAAAATGGACGAACTCAAATTTAAAATTGTAATTATTGGGGATGCCGCAGTAGGCAAAACTTCACTAATAAGAAAATACACAAAAGGGGAGTTTCAAGAAGACTATATCGCAACTCTTGGTGCCCAGTTCACTCAATATGAAGAGATTGTCGAGGATATTAAGTTTAAGTTCATATTTTGGGACATTGCTGGTCAAGAAGTATTTGAACAAATGCGTAAAAAATTCTACTCTGGAAGTAAAGGTGGTATCATCGTCTTTTCGCATTCTCCCGAGCAGCAGAAAAGCTTTAGAAGATTAGATAAGTGGCTTTCAGAAATCAGAAAACAATGTGGAAATATTCAAATAGCATTGTTTGGAAATAAAATTGATTTAGTGAATGAAGAAGATTTACGCACAAATGAAAACTTAGATACTTCTGATTCGAATGTGGAGAAATATGTTAGAGATAATAATTTATTAGGTTATTATAAAACAAGTGCGTTAACAGGTCAAGGTGTTTATGATGCTTTTCATGCTTTAGCAAAAAGGCTCTATCCTTTAGGGAAATTTTAAGTCAATTTGTTCTATCTATTTTCTATTTCTAGACATTTAAAAAATTATATTTCTATCCTTGTCACTTAATTCACTCAACATGAAGAAGTCATTGAAGGTGTCAATATTGAATAGATTCTATGGGATATCGCGGGACAACAAGCTTTTGAGGTTATGCACCAGAATTTTTATACTGGTAGTAGTGGGGCAATTATAGTATTTTTCCATTCTCCAGATGAAACTAAGAGTTTCAATAATATCGATAAATGGTTATCTGAACTTAGAGAACATTGTGGAAATATACGGGTAGCAATATTTGGAAACAAAATTGATTTAATAAATGATGAACAATTACAATCTTCTGAATTATGTGATTCTAATATTGAACAATATGCGAAAAAGCATAATTTTTTGGGTTATTATAAAACAAGTGCATTAACTGGTAAAGGTGTTTATGAAGCGTTTTATGCTCTGGCAAAACGACTTTATTCTTTAGGAATACTTTAACTGTATTTAAACATAAGAAGAATATTTAATTATGCTAAATTCTTATACAAATATCATTATGCTTATAGACTTGGTTAACTTTTGCATGATCTTATATTCAAATATAAAAGTTGAATTATTTTTGAAATTAGATTAGAGAGATTTCGTGTGATGAGATATGGGTAAAAGAGTATACAAAGGTACTATTGAATCTACGATGGTAGGTCCGTTATGGGCTAGGGCTAAATATGGAGCATTATATCCTAATATTTTAAATGATCCTCACGCGGAAATTATTCTTAAGCGCATCTATGAGATATACTCCGATCAACAAGAAGAATTTATATTGCTGGAGAAATTTATGGATGAATTTGCAAGTTTAAATTTTCTTTTTCGTGCAAGAGAATTCGATGATAAGATTCGAGACTATAAGCTCAATCACCCTTCCGCCACAATTATTAGTCTCGGTTGTGGTTTAGATACTTCAAATTTACGTATAGGAGATAAAAAATTAAATTGGTATCAAATAGATTTACCAGATAGTATAGCTTTACGAGAAAAATTGATAAGTCAAGTCTCGAACTCAAAGAATATTGCAAAATCAATTTTTGATTATAGCTGGTTCAATGATGTTGAATTTGATGCACATAAAGGAGTTTTAATATTTGCTGCGGGATTATTAAATTACTTTCATGAGTATCAATTAAAGGATCTCTGTAATAATTTAGCAAACCATTTTACAGGGGGAACTTTTTTATTCGATGTTCCTTCCAACCTATTAAAAAAGATAATCAATAGAAAATATAAAAAGTTAGGATTTCAAGGCGCTGATCACAAATTTGGATTAAGAAATCCTAAAGCAGTACTTAAATGGTCAAATAAAATCAAAACAATGTCTTATATTATTTTTTTTAAAGGAGTAAAGCTGAATCCAAAGTGGAAAGAAAGAACTCGCTTTCTTATGAAACTTTTCAGAACTTTAAAATTTTATAAGCTAGTAATTTTGGAATTTAAATAATTATCAATAATTTAAATCATTTAACAGGATTAAAAATATATTAAATTTGTTATATAACATAAAGATAATATGTACTTTAAAGAATTTTTAAAAAAGTAAAAGTTGATAAAAGAAACAAAAATTACGAGAAAATTTAGGTACGTTTATAGATAAATCTTTCCCAAGATTTCGTGGAAGGCATTTCTTCAGGCATACCCTTACGTTTTCTTATATCTAATATTAGATCTTCTTCTAATGATGGTGGAACTTTTTCAAAATTTTTGAATTCATAACCAAAGAACGCTCTACCTTGAGTTGAGCTTCTTATTTCATCAGCAATACCAACTATTTCAGCAGCGGGAATTTGTCCTTGAACTCTCACATATTCTCCTTCTGGGATGACATTATTAATTCTTCCTCTATGTTTACTAATTATTGAGCTTATAGATCCTTCAGTTCCTTGCGGTGTTTTTACGTCAATTTTTTGCACTGGTTCAAAAAGATGGGGATCTGCATTTAACATCGCAAGAGAAAGAGCTGAATAGGTCATGGCTGCTGTTTGGGCAAATTGAGTATGACGTGGGTCTTCGTGAATCACTAAATCTGTGAACACAGCTCTAATGCCCATAGCTGGTTCTTTTGCTATAATACATTCATCAATCCAATTTCTAAAGGAACTAATTAGATCGTTTTTAATTCTATCAAATCGTTGTAGACCTGTGGCTCCATTTACAAGTAGATTTCCTTTATAGACGTCAATAATACGTCGGGCCTCTTTTGCATCCCAACCTGCTTTTTCTCTTAATATTTGAGCACGTTCTTTTTCATCTTGTAAATCAGTAATGTATCCCTCATCAATTAATTCTTCTGTCTTATCATCTAGAGGCTCAACATATAAAATAATTCGATTATGTGCATTGGATGACTTAGTGTTAAACTCTTTACTTTTATGAGTAATTTTCTCTCTATATACTATGATAGGTTCTCCTATATCAATCTGAACTTGATTATTAATTCTTTTAGTAAGAATTTCAATTTGCAATGGGTCGATTCCGCTAAGAATGTACTCCATTGATTCTTTATTTAGCCGAAATTCAGCTGTTGGATCTGCTTGAAGCCATTTATTGACAACTTCACCTAATTTCGCAAGTTCTTGTGGATCTTTAGCCTTCACACTCCTAGATACAACAGCTTTACAAGCATAATGTATCTTTTCAAATGTTGGTATTTTTGAGATCTCTTCCTTATCTTTCGGAACCTTATCAGAATGAATGAATGTTTCACCTGAGGGACAGATAAAACCATATAAAGCAAATAGGTTACCCGCTGGGATTTTTGGAATATCTAAGATATCTGTGATTTCCATTACTCCCAATCTTTTAACTCTGTTTGAAGTACGGCTTCCAAGGAGATAAATACTGTCTGTTTGATCAAACGTCCCCGAAAATACACGACCTATCAATGTCGCTTGATAATTTCGTTTAGGATCTAAGAAAATCTTTGTAATCATCCCGTATAATGGTCCTTTGGGATCACTTTTAGTTAATGCTTGCCCAAGTTCTGAATTTAGATCTCCGCTCCACAGGTGAGGAATTCTATACTTCGCTGCTGAGATTGGGTCTGGTAAATGATCAACAACCATCCTTAACATCGGTTCATCAAGAGGAAGATTATCTCTTAACCATTGAATGTCCCCGTCATTATATTTTTCAAAAACTGTCACTGGAGTTAATCCTTTCTCTTTTAAAATCTCATATGTAAAACCCCAACCGTGTTTAGCTGAGCCTACAGCAACGCTATTCTTAGCAAAATCAACTCCCCAGTCTGATCCCTCGGGTCTAACTTTCTTAATCAATTCATTTACTTGATTAGTTATTTCATCTATCTTCGCATAGGTATCTTTTGGGCTTAATTTTAATTCACTAATTAATCTATCTACTTTATTGATAAAAAGTACAGGTCTGCAGTATTCTTCTCCAACCGCAAGACGAATATTAGTTTCTGTCTGAGTCATGACTCCTTCCAGAGCGTCAACTAATATCATTGCACCATCGCTACCTCTCAAAGCTCGAGAAACTTCTCCAGTGAATGAAATATGTCCTGGAGTGTCATTTAGTTGTAAAATATATGGTTCATTATCATCTGGATTTCTTTCATCTTTAAATGCTAACAACACGACACTAGTAAAAATTGTGATACCTCTTTCTTGTTCTTCATCGTCCGAGTCTGTCATTTGGAGTTGTCCAGCATCTTCTGGACGCATAAGACCAGCTCGTCGTAGTAAGTAATCAGTAGCAGTGGTTTTTCCATGATCGATATGAGCAGTTATACTAAATATCCTTTTCTTCTCATATGAACCAGAGGTCACCAGCTTCGCGATTTCTTCCGGATTCTTAACTTTAACCATTAAAAGTTCACATTAAACTAATTCTAATTGATTTAAAATGTTGTAATTGTGGAACAAAATATGTCAAATCATAAAAATTTTATGTTTTGAATGTATAAATTTGAGATCTTTAGAAAAAGAAACTTATTTGAATCCTTAAAATTTAACAAAATGATAAAAATATGATTTTAGTCAGAAATGCGTTCTAGTTTGAAACAAACTGGTCGTATACCGTCTGGACAAGCAGTATAAATCATATTCTCTCCAGTCCAATTAGGAAATCCACCACCACATTTCAAAATAGAAACGTTTTTATATAATCCAAACCACGCATGATGACAAAAGCCTTCTGGCATATTTCCTGTTTCATCAACAATGAATTCTCTTCCTTCTGTCATCCCGCACTTCTTTATAGGGGTTCCATCGGGTCGTATAAATTCATGACCGAGTATATCTTCAGGACCAAATTGCTTCACAACTGTGATTTTTACTTTACTCATGATTTTCTCAATCCTCCATAATTTACTCTTTAATTCTTTCTAACTTAAAGCAAACTGGTTTTCTTCCATCAGAACATGAAGTATGTTGGATTCCTTCCTCGTGTCCATAAAAGTTACCATTAAAATAGAGTACAGATAAATCTTTGTAAAGATCTCGCCACGCCCATCCACAGAAGCCTTCTGGCATTTTCTCGATATGCTCCACTATAAATTCTTGGCCTTCATCAAAAGCATTACAAGAGGTGATCTTTGTACCTGATGTGGAGTATATTTCATGTCCAAACACATCAGTTGGACTGAATTTCCTAACTACGGTAATCTTAATTTTAGACAAACCAATAGTTCACCTTTAATTTGAAATATTTAAATTAATGATTTTTGTTAATATATAGTTTATATTCTTGAACTTCAATCAAGTTTAGAACTGCAGATGAAGAAAGGGTGTTTCATGGTAACATTATAGAAGGATTATATGATTCGCCAATATAGATAGTTCTTCTTATTCTTTTCAATAAGGGATTTCCCTCATAATCTCCTTGAAATTGAGAACAATAATCCTAAAATTATTCAGCAAATGGTATAATATTCAATTCTGCTTGATATTTTCCAAATACTTTATTAATCATAACTCTTTCATCGGTTTGCCATGGATGAAATGAGGGATTCCAAAAAGATTTGATCCTAAATAAAAGTCCCTTTATAATTCCATCTCGTCCAAATAAGTAAATTCGAATTTTGCGGCGGTGATTTTTGTTCCAAATACCATCTTTTTTAAGGAGATAGCGATATCGCATATATATACTTAAGGTTAGTTCAAGTGTGATAAATGCAAAACCAAACATTCGCCCAAAATAATTTCCTGAGAGACATTGATATAAATCATAACAAACACTTTTATGTTCTATTTCTTCCATAGCATGATAAAGGAGAAGATTCCGAAAAGGTAGTAAGGACTCTGTAAGAAACTTTGATTTTATGTGTGTAAATAGGAATGCGATAGATGCGGTATAATGCTCTGCAGCTGCAGTAATAGCCAGACGCATAACTACAGGGATATGTTTGCGAAACCACTTCACAATCTTTTTCATATGGGTATTGTATTCACCCATTTTTTTATAACCATAATGAATAAGCGCATTAGTCCATAATGCATGTTGTTGGCTGTGAAGTGCTTCCTGATGAATAAACTTATCTATATCTTCCTTTAATTCATTTCCCAGTATTCCTTTCTTGGTAAGTTGATCTGCGGCATCGATTGCTGCTTGGATAAAAAATTTCTCTCCTTCAGGAAAGGTAGCTTGAAGTGCATTGAAAAAATGCGTGACGATTGGATCATTCTTATACCAGTATCGGTTCTTTTTTAAGGAAGAAGAATAATCATTCTTTACTTGTCTTACAATTATTTTTAGGTTCGTTGGATGCAACGATAAGCAGCGTACTATTTTATATCACAACTTCATTTTTAGTTAATTTCAAAAAAGTGTATTAGATTTTTAAGTTAATTGTTTTAAATAATTAAAAAAGAGATTTTGATGGCATTATAGAGGCAAAACATAATTTTTCAAGACATATATTGCTCGTTTGGAGCTTCTCGATTTCGCTTTAAATGAGATTGAGAGGTTTACCACTTCTAAGTTCTCAGGCATCTTTTCTCTTACAAAATCTTGAATAAAGGATAAAAAATCGGTATATTCTCTTTTTGTTTTTGTCCATAGAAAATTATCTTTCTCAATGAAATTTGGATTTTTTTGTTTGAAGCGTTTTGCATGGAACTTGGAACATAAGGGAGGACCTCTTCTCAAGAAGGTTTCAGAAATTGTCGATTTTTCACAATGAAGAGCTACATTATATTCATTTATTCCTTCTTCAAAGTAGACCTCAAATTCAATCTGTCCAAACCTATCTTCATGAGTATACTCTTTTTCTCCATTAGCTTTAATACCTTTTCCTAAAGAATATAATTTATCGCGATTTATGGTGTAATGTATGTTTTGGTTTTGATTTTTCAATTCGATGATATAAATATTTGAAAGAAGTAAATCATTTTTATTTGAAAGGTCTTCTTCATGTATAGGAAAAATCTTAAATGACTCTTTATTAGGGTGTTTTAGAAATTGTTGAATTCTATAACTACAATATTTATAAGCTTGGATTGAAATAGCTGATGCTACATTTCTATTTTTATCAATCGGATCAATAATGATGAAATAATCATTCTGAAAGTGAGTAATTTTTTGTAATTCCTCTTGTGACCGGTTAAAATAATCTAAAGGTTTATTCTTTAGAGCATTAAAATTATTAAATACGTTTATTAAAGAATTAAAGTAATAAATTAAAAGCTCGGCACTATATCCAAAAAAGCCCATCTTACCAATTACACTTTTATCTCCATAGCTATAGCATGCTTTAAAAAGTTGTTTCAATAATCTTACTTCATCTTTTTGTTTGCTTGATAGATTTTCCCTAATAAATTTACCATGCCATGGAGATCGATCAACAGCAGTTATCGGTCCATTCTTTTGTATATAATCTAAATCTAAATTGAAATAGAGCACAAGATCAATTTTAATTTTCAGATTATCAGTGAGATAATCAACAGTTACATAAGGATGCTCAGCATAAAGTAATCGAGCATTCTGAAATTCTTCATGAGTTAGTGATTTAAGAATCCATTCTTGACATAGTTTAAGGAAATCTTTTTTCGATTCACTTTTTAACCTATTTTTGGTTAAGCCTATATATTTTGATTTATAATAATTATAGTCCAAACCTATAAAAAGATCTATATCGTAATCTCCCCGTAATTGAGTCTGTTTAATTCCTGTTGAACCTTGAGCTTCTATTGTCGTATAGGGAATTTTTTTGTCTTTTGCGGTTTCTGTTAATAACTTTTTCAATCGATCAATGAGGTTCTTAATTAAACTAAGCTCTTCTTCAGTTGGTGTGATTTCATGAAGTACATTGCTAAGGATATCTTGAATCGCGTTCATAAAGTAAGTATTATGTTAGCCTTAAAAATATTTGATATTATGAACAATTATTTTAGAGAATTAAAAAAATCTTAGTATTGCTATTAAAGAATTATTTAGATAGTTTTCAGGAAAATTTACATCCCCCACCAGGGATGATTGATCTTTCTCATCAAAATTACAAATTCTCGTAATGCTTCCTTCTGATCTGAAGTCAACTCGTTAGTAAATTTACCCATCAATTGTCTCACATGAGATTCTGGAACATTCACATACAAAGTTTCATCTTTTCCAATATCTCTTCCTATCTCAATCCCACGAATAGATATAGCTACTTCTGAGTCTTTAGTAGCTTTGTCTATAGTTTGACCTTTATCTTGAATTTGATGAACACGTCTAACTTTTTTACCAGTAGAAGTTACCAGAAGAACCTTTGGGTATAAAGTACCAGCCTCAACATGCACTCCGAAAACAGCAGGATCAGAATTCCTAAATATAAATTGCGGCATCATTTTCAGCTTGGCTGGTAATATTAATTCACTGAGCCCTTTTGCAGTATCTTCAGCCTTCCTTGTCTCAGCATATGCTATGTACTCTTCTAAAAGACGATATATTACATCATTAGTAAAGATTCTAATATTATCAATATAAGCTTCTTCTTTAGCCTCAGGTAAGATTACTACGTTAAAACCTAATACAGCAGCAGAATAAGGATCAAGATGTTTAACGATATTAGCATTTATGATATCTTCTTTCTTAATAGGTCCAACATCAGCCACACTAATTTTAACGCCATTTTGAGTAAAGTGATTATTTAGCGCTTCAAGAGAACCAAGAGTATCTGCTTTTAACACAACACCTGCTTTTTCCGTTTTTATTCTAATGCTTTGTACTTCATCTTCAATTTGCTTATAAATTTGCTCTTCCTCAGGCGGGCTTCCAATACCTCTTAATGGCGATCCTGCTACTACATCATCAACATTAGGGGCTAGTATCTTTACTCCAGCAGCAGCGCTGACCATTTCTTCTGAATCAAACCTCTGCCGAGGATCTCTAATTTCATCTAAAGGTTTTGGCAGTAATAAGGCTCTAATTTTAGATTTTACTGGTTTCTCTAAGCCACCGACTATAAACTCATCTCCTTTCTTAAGTATCCCATCATATATTAAGACATCCAACGTTACTCCTTGTCCTTTCTCTTTTTTGACTTCTAGTACAACACCTTTAGCAGGACCTTCAGAGAATTTAAGATTTTGGGTTAAATATTGTTGCACTAAACCCATTAAAATCATCAATAAGGTAGATATTCCTTCACCAGTTTTAGCACTTGTAGGAACTATAGCAATTTTCTTAGTAAAATCTTTAATTTTATCATACCTATCAATGCCTTTAAAACCTTCTTCTAGAAAGTTCCCCATTATCTGTAATATTTTTTCATCAAGAAAGTCCTTTACGTGTGGTTTTTGAGAGGTATAAGTATCAAGGAAATCAGCATCTTTTTTAGATTTCCATCCTGAAATTCTATCAATTTTATTAGCAGCAATTACAAAGGGAGTTTTCCTTTCCCTCAATATTCTTACAGATTCCCAGGTTATGGGTTGCGTTCCAGCGGTAACATCAATAACTAAAATTGCAATGTCAGCAACAGCACCACCTCTTTTTCTAAGATTTAAAAACGCAGCATGACCAGGTGTATCTACTACAAGTATGCCCGGCAGGTTTATTTCTTTATCAGCAAACTCTTGTTTAGATTTTTTTAAAAATTCTTTAATATCTGCTGTTGGGAAATATGATGCTCCTATATGTTGAGTTATTCCAGCGGCTTCTCTTTGTTGAACAATCGTGCCACGTATATAATCTAAAAGTGAGGTTTTTCCATGATCTATATGCCCTAAAATGCAAGCTATAGGTGCTCGTATTACTTTAGATTCTTCGATTTCTGCCATATTTAACACTAGTTTAAAATTTTAACGATTAATAATCTAAATGTTTTTTATAATATAAAATCAGATATAAGATGATTTCATTAAACTATATTGGATAAGTTTTAAGTTATTATAGTGAATAAATTCTTTTAATAGAAAAGATCCGTTACAGATTCAGTAGCACAAAAAACCCTCTTTAATGCCTATAACGTAATTAAATTCACTCAAACTGCAGTTTAAGTAGGAAAGGAGGGTATTCTAAGCATGAACGGCATGAGAAAAAGCAACTTCCTCACGTGAAAAATAATTTTTCTCGCAACGAGTTATTTACTTGCTTAACCAGTTCCTTTTCAACCCCAGGAGGAATTGCAATGGATGTTTCGCGATTAAAGGTCCCTAAATCTTCTCGATTTATCGAGAGCTTTTCCTTTGATTTAGCCCAATCGGCTATTTTTTCTATCATAACGCCATTTTCTCCTCCCACGAATTCTGGTAAGTAGAAATGTGCAGTTAGTTCCGAGGAATAGCCTACTCTGACATAAAGCCCCTTTACATTAAGCATTTTATATACTTTTGGTACTAACTCGGGCAGTGCATCGATCACGACATTTTTACCGGCGCTTTGAATTTTCTTGTAAATTGGCATCCATTCCTCTGAACCTTGAGGCGGTCGGCCTGCACCAGGAACCCATTGAATTCCCGTTAAGCTTTCTATTGCAAGGAAATCGTCAAGAAAAGGGATCTGATTTGGACCATCCATGTGATATATAGCATGATCCATGTGCTCCATCTGTTCGATTAGATCCGGTAAAACAAATCTCCTAAAAAATTTTGGATTCAACATTGCAGTAAAATCACATTGAACTGGATACCAACTCTTCTCACACCACACATTAAGCCACGCATTGAAACCGTCGCAATGTGACTTAATAATGGAATAAAGCTCGTCATGCATGATGAGCAATTTTTCTAAAATGATCTCACGACACATGTCTATGATCCTCGGATTCCGCTTCATTGTCAAGATGATATTTTCGGGACGTAAAAAGGAGGAAAGTACGTCTAAAACACCTCCAATATCCGTGATCGAAACTTGATATTTTCCTGAAGCCCGCTTGGCCGCTTGTTCTGTTACTTTCTTGAGGCGAAGGTACCATTCGTTATTTTGAGTCAATTTTACATTCTCAAGTACTTGAACGATCTCATCAGGTTTAGTCGGCTTGTCAAACCACACGGTTTGGGATTTAAATAGTGGTACGACGCCAAAAACGGCTGCTAAAATACCAGGCCCATAATTTGGGAAGTAAGAAGGAATGGATTCTGCACCATAAAAAGTCTTTTCAGCTCTCTTTTCGAAGTCATCTAAAGCCTTATCAATATCATCATAATTCTCAGCTAAGGTCCAATCTTGACCAATAGCATCCAAATACCCTCCAAGAGAACCCCTTCGTTTTGGATAATAATACGAAATGACGGGACGATCCACCATTTCATGATCCCACCATGCTTTCATTCTCTCTTTCGCTTCGTGGAGATCTTCTTTCAATTCCATGTGTACTTCTACTAATTATCAGTAATTATTTTAATTTGAATAACTAAATTCATGATGGCTTTTGAATTATTCGCCTCATTCTATCCCACGTATGGGAGCCGTTAGTAATGAAATCGATTTTGATAATCTATAATAGAAATGACATTTTCTTTTATATTCAAAATAACATTGTAATTCTTCCTCTTCAAGTGTCATGGCTCCAAATCTTGCCATCAAAAGAAAATATTAGAACAATCTTTATTTTAAATATTTTTTAAGATATTTTGCGGTATAAGATTTCGTATCAGAAACCATATCTTCTGGTATGGCCTGAATAACGATATTTCCCCCTTTCTCTCCTCCTTCGGGCCCAAGATCAATGATATAGTCTGCCGATTTTATGATATCCATATTATGTTCAATCACTATAACTGTATTGCCTTTATCCACTAATTTTTGGAGCACATTTAACAGAAATTGAATATCATACATGTGCAAGCCTACAGTAGGCTCATCTAAAATGTAAAGAGTATTTCCTGTACTTGTTTTTCTTAACTCTCGAGCAATTTTAATTCGCTGAGATTCTCCACCACTTAAGGTAGTAGATGATTGTCCTAGTTCTAAATATCCCAATCCCACATCTACTACTGTTTTTAAAGTTCTCTTTAGTTTAGGAAAACTATCAAAAAACTCTAAAGCTTGAGTAAATGTCATTTCTAAGACATCAGAGATTGTTTTTTCACGATATTTAATTTCTAAAGTCTCAGCATTATATCGTTTCCCTTTACATAAATCGCATCTTATAAATACATCGGGTAAAAAGTACATCTCCTTCAAAATATAACCAGTGCCCTTACATTTTTTACAATGACCTTTTGTGGTATTAAAACTAAATCTTCCTTTTTTATATCCTCTTTCTCTCGATTCTGGAAGTCCTGCGAAAATGTCCCTTATATAATCTAATGCTTTAGTGTATGTTGCAGGTACGGAACGAGGTGTTCTACCAATTGGAGATTGATCAATATTTATTATTTTATCAATTTTTTCGAACCCTTTTATTTCATCAAAATCTCCAGTGCTTATTTTTGAACTACGTGTATTAATTAGATTGTGGAGTCCTTTATACAAACAATCAATAACTAAACTAGTTTTACCTGCCCCAGACACACCAGTAATGCATGTAAACACACCTAAAGGGATTTTAATATTTATATTCTTAAGATTGTTTTCTCTAGCACCTACAATCTCAATATATTCATTAGTTAAGAGTCTTCTTTTTTTCGGTAATAAAATTTTCTTTTTCCCTGAAAGGTATTCTCCTGTCAGAGTATCTGACTTTATGATTGTTTCAATGGGTCCTTCAGCTACTACTTCTCCTCCTTTTTCACCCGCTAATGGGCCTAAATCTATTATGTGATCTGAACTTTGCATAATTGCCTCATCATGTTCTACTACAATCACCGTATTTCCTAAGTCTCTTAATTTTTCTAACATTTTAACTAACCGATTGATATCTCTCTGATGAAGTCCTACGCTTGGTTCATCTAAAACATATAATACTCCAACTAAACTCGAACCAAGTTGCGTAGCTAATCGAATTCTTTCGGCTTCTCCTACCGAAAGCGTATCTGATCTTCTACTTAAGGTAATGTAATCCAATCCAACATTATCTAAAAATGAAAGCCTAGCTGAAATTTCTTTCAAGACTTCCTTTACTATTGCTTTTTGAACTTCAGTAAGTTCTAGATCATTAAAAAAGGTAATTGAATCAATAACTGAGAGACTTGATAGTTCTGCTATATTTAGATCATTAATAGTTACTGCTAAGCTCTCTGGTTTTAGTCTTTGTCCTTTACACTGGGGGCAATTCACTTTATTCATAAAACTTTCATATATTTCTCTTGCCCATTCTGAATTAGTTTCCATATACCTTCTCTGAAGCCAAGGAATAATTCCTTCAAAGGATCTAACCACGTGCCAAGAAGAGGTTTTTATATCATTATTATTATACCCATTATTTTCACTTTTAAAATGAAATTCAATAGTCTCATCACCAGTACCGTACAAAATTTTACTTAATTTTTCAGGATCTATATTTTTAATCTTAGTTTTGTTGGTATCAAATCCATAATACTTTGCAACTTGTTTTAGTAATTGCCAAGAATAACTGGTTAATGATCCAAATCCAGGAATATCTCTTATAGGAGTTTCTTGAAGTGGAATATTTAAATCATTTCCTAATATTAATCCATAATCTAATTCCATTACGGTTCCTAATCCGCTACAATATTTACAGCTACCATGAGGGATATTAAACGAAAACATTTTGTGATCTAATTGGGGAATAGAAATACCACAATCAGTACATGCGAGATGTTCTGAATATACATGCTCTTCTTTTCCAACTACTTCTATTGCTACAATTCCTTCAGTTAAACTTAAAGCTGTCTCAATCGAATCTGCAAGTCTCGCCCTAATATCTTTTCTCATTACTAATCTATCGACGATGACCTTGATGTTATGTTTAACATTTTTATCCATTGATATATCTTCATCTAGAGTATATTGGATATTATCAACTTCTACTCTAAGATAACCTTGTTTTTTAAGATTTTGCAGTAAATCTTTATACTCTCCTTTCCTATCTCGAATAACTGGAGCCTTTATTATAAACTTTTCATTTACAGGAATTGTTTCCAGAACTTGCTCAATAATTTGTTGAGGTGTTTGAGGTTTGATTTCTTTCCCACAATTAGGACAATGCGGAATTCCAACATTTGCAAATAATAGCCGATAATAATCATAAATTTCAGTTACCGTCCCTACAGTACTCCTTGGATTTTTAGATAAAGCTTTTTGCTCAATAGCTATAGCTGGTGATAATCCCTCTATAGAATCAACATCCGGTTTATCCATTTCACCTAAGAACTGGCGAGCATAACTTGATAATGATTCTAGAAATCTTCTTTGGCCCTCCGCATATAAAGTATCCATAGCTAAGCTGGATTTACCACTACCGCTAATACCCGTAATTATAACTAGTTTATTACGAGGTATAGTGACGTCAATATTTTTAAGGTTATTCTGTCTTGCTCCTTTTATAATAATAGAATTGTTATTCATATCAAAAGTATTTATTATTATATTTATGATAAATGATAACTTTTATGCTTATACCGCATAATCTTTTTTATATTCTCTAATTTTATCTCTTAAATATGCTGCATCTTCGAATCTAAGTTCTTTAGCAGCTAAAAACATTTTATTTTCAAGATATTGGACAACTAATTCGATATCTCCTTCTGTTTCTAATTCCTTAACTTTATCCTTCACTACTTTTTTTAGTCTTTTTACTTCTTTTTCTTTAAATTCTTGTTCTTCAGATAAAGAATTAAGAATATTCTTTTTTATCGTCTGTGGTGTAATTTTATTTTCTCTATTAAATTTCTCTTGTTTCCTTCTCCTTCTATTAGTTTCATTAATTGCAGCTTTCATCGCAGGGGTAATTTTTTCCGCAAATAATATTGCTCTCCCTTCTACATTTCGAGAAGCTCTGCCGATAGTTTGAATTAAGGATCTTGTATCTCTTAAAAAACCAAGTTTATCAGCATCTAAAATAGCAACTAATTTAACTTCAGGTAAATCTAATCCCTCTCTTAAAAGGTTTATACCTACTACTACATCAAAAGTTCCATCTCTTAGTTGTCTTAGAATATCAAATCTTTCAACAGTATCCACTTCTGAATGAAGATATGAAATCTTAATACCTAATTCTGAATAATACTCTGCGATATCTTCCGCCATCCTTTTAGTTAACGTAGTAATTAAAACTCTTCCGTTATTATCAATGACTTTTCGAATTTCCCCTAACAAATCATCAATTTGATTCTTTGCTGGACGGACCTCAACTTCAGGATCTACCAAACCTGTTGGTCTAATAATTTGTTCTGCTGAAATTCCTTCAGATTTTTTAAGTTCCCAATCCCCTGGAGTCGCACTCATTAATATAATGTATTTTATTTTGCTTTCCCATTCTTCAAACGTAAGAGGTCTGTTATCAAAAGCGCTAGGAAGTCTCCATCCATATTTGACTAGATTCTGCTTTCGAGAGCGATCACCAGCAACCATCCCATGAATTTGGGGTATTGTAATATGACTCTCATCAACTACAATTAAGAAGTCATCAGGAAAGTAATCAATCAAACACATAGGAGGAGAACCAGGGGGTCTGCCATCTAAATGCCTAGAATAATTTTCGATACCTTTGCACCAGCCCATTTCTCTCATCATTTCCAGATCAAATTTTACTCTTTTTTCTATCCATTGAGCTTCGGGATATCTTTTTTTATTCATGAAATATTTTATCTGTTGTTCTAACTCTTCTTCAATCGATTTTAGAGCTTTCACTTTATTTTCTTCTGGGATAATAAAGTGAGTTGCTGGAAAGATTCTACAATTGGTAAGCTCCTTTATAGCTTCATTTGATATAGGATGAATTTCTTGAATGCTCTCTATTTCATCTCCAAAAAGTGATATTCGAATGGCAGTTTCAAGATATGCAGGGAAAATGTCGATTATATCGCCTCTAACTCTTACAACCCCGGGTCGAAACTCGATGTCTTTCCTCTCATAATTCATTTTAATAAGACCTCTAATAATCTCTCTTCGTTTAATCCTTTGAGAAACATTTAAAGAGATTGAAACTTTTTCCCATTCTTCAGGAGAGCCTATTCCATAAATACATGAAACTGTAGCTACAATAATAACATCGTTTCTAGTTCTAATAGCATGAGTGGCCGCAAGTCGAAGGCGCTCAATCTCCTCATTTACACTAAAATCTTTTTCGATATATTGACCTGTAACTGGCAAATATGCTTCAGGTTGATAGTAATCATAATAGCTAACAAAATAATGGACTGCATTTTCAGGAAATAATTCTTTTAATTCATTATAAAGTTGTGCTGCGAGTGTTTTATTGGGAGCCATAATTAATGTAGGTTTCTGTATTTCCTGAATAATATTAGCGATAGTAAAAGTTTTTCCTGTTCCAGTCGCTCCTAATAAAGTTTGGAACCGTTTTCGATTTTTAATACCTTCTTTAAGAGCTTGAATAGCTGACGGTTGATCCCCTTGCGGGACAAATTCAGACTTTATGTTAAAACTAATACTCATAGGATGAATCACAAATTAAAAAGGTAGTATAAAGTAAGTATAAAATGAATATATAATCAATAAGACTATAAATATTCTAATGTAGCATAATTTATGATTTTTATGAAAAAATGAAAAAGGAATAAATTAAGCTTGAACAATTACTTGATGAGTATCCTCAGCACCTTGAATAGTACGAGCTAAAATTACTAATTTATCTCCCTTTATAATGCTTCCTGTTGCTAATCCCAGAAATGTCTCAACATCGGTAAGTGAAATTGAAATAGTAATAAACCCTCCAGAGTGTTGCAGTTCAAATGAACTTCCAGTTATAAAGCTGAAGTTGGTCAAGGGGATATATGTATTATTTAGGTATATAGAATCTAATGTAACATTCAATAAGCCATTGTTTACTATTTTAATTGTTAATTGGTCAGCACTCCTATCAGCAACTGTATTAGTACTGTCTTCGATATTAAGATTATAACGAGAAGAATCTACATATGCATTAAATGTTGTAAAATCAGTTGCTGTGGTATTAGTAGTTATTTTTATATCAATGGTATTTGAAGCGTTTATATTGAAATCATGAATATCAAATGATACCAAGGCACATTCTTGAACTCCTAAATCAGCATCTCCATATAAGAAAGTTACATCAGTGGCAAAAGATAGTACACTCGTTTTATTGAGATAGATGTTACTTAGGCTAATAGGTTCTGTCCCTGTATTTTTTATCAAGAGTCTCCCGGTTTCATTCGCAGCAATATAGGAAGCTTGTGTACCGAGAACACTCTTAATAATTTTAATATCTGCTGAGCTATTTAAACTTTGAATGAAACCTACATCCGCTGCTTTTGTTGATCCATTAAATAAGGCTGAAACAACTATTCCAATTTCATCATTTACATCGATATTAAAATAATCTGAAACTACGACTTTTATTGTTTTCTCTTGATTTGGTAAAATATTTCCTTCTACTCCTATAGGTTTGAAATCAACATCTGTCCACGAGCCTGTTTGGGTAAGATACACTGAATCAAGTGTTAAAATGATATTTCCTGTGTTTTTCACCAAAATATTCAACAAAGTGGTCCCGTTATCATATGTATAAGCAACTGTCTTATCTAATTCAATTGGCAAATATTTTCTAAGAGAACTAGATGTTACAACTGAAGCCTCTGGTGAAATAATTCTATCATGCGGTAACATACTTATATCGTAATTCTCTATATTAGGTACTATAAAAATCTCATCTTTTACCCCACCGGGGGAGATGACTCCAATTTTATGAACTATACCTTCTTGATCAAAAGGGAAAAACGAGAGGTCCGTAGTTATTTTAACATATGCCTTTTCTCCAGGACTTAATATCGGAGAACCCTTTAAATAAGTTTTCTGTGTCAGAATGTTATCTTCAGAATCAGCATAAAAATCATTCAAAATTACGATAGAATCTCCAGTATTTTGTACTTCAAGGTAAATATCTGCTTCGTTTTCATCAACTTGTATGGCTTTACTATTTTGTTCATTTATTTTAATTCTACTTGGCACAGCTTCTTTTACAAAGAAGTTATCCGTAGCATTTGAAAAAAGATATTGTTTCCCGCTTTGCAAAGATTCAGCAGAAGCGGTTACAGATATATTTACTACATCATTCTTTTTAAAAGAATGACCAGTTGACTTAAAATCAACCCAGACCGAATCTTCTTCGCCTGCAGGTAAAATTTTCGTTTCCAAACCCTTTCCAAGGTAATAAGGGTAAGATACACCATTAATTACAACGTCTCTGATGGATAAATCTTTCGAACCTGTATTTTTCAGTTTGAAAGTTGCAAATCCTGAGTCAAATACTTCTGGATTTTTAATTTGGAAGGATGATTCTAACGCAGTATAATCTATTTTATATAATTTGACAAATCCATTTCGAGAAGTATACCAAGGTATAAATACTTGAGAATAGTAATCTGGTTTACCATCTCCATTTTGATCTTCTGGTAGATCACTTGCCCAAAAATCTCCATCATTATCCTTTCTTACTCTATTAATCTGATCTCGATAATACTCTTCAAAAGTCTGAGGACTTCCAGGATTAGAAATTGGTGTTGATGTAACATTCCAAAACATCAATCGTACAATCTGAGACTGAAACCATAGTTTCGTAGGACGCCCTGAGGTATCATTATAAAGATCAGATTCAACAAACACTGAATTTGGACCCCAGTTATCTTCTTCTAATCCCCAGTTTTTATATCTTTGGTAATGATCATTGGCTATGCGCATCATCCAAGGCCACTTCCCTTCGTCCCCACCCAATTGACTAAATAGAAACCCGAAATAGACGAGAACATAATCTGCTTTTAAAAGTTTAAGTATTTTAGCACTATAGATTTCATTCGTTTGCATCAATGCCATACCTGTTAGACCGATTCTGGTAGAATTAATTGTTCCATTATCGTTTACTGAAGTACAATTTCCGAGAACAGTAATCCAATATCCGTAATCCCACCAACTTACTACAACCGTTGTTCCTGCTAAATTTGTCTTCATCCAAGTAAGTGACTCTTCCCAATCATGATAATATCCTCCAGGAGCTAGCTGGGCTTGTCCTAATTGCGTAGCTGAATAATTTGAGGCGTGCCAAACTTGAGCCATACACATGATTCCCACAATAAAATATACAGCAGCAACTTCAGACTTGCCTACCATCTGTTTTACTTGTCGTTTTCTTTTTTTACTTATACTAGCCCGTTTTTCTCCATAGAAACTCCCAAATATTTTTAAAATATTGACTAAGCCATACGCGCCAACTATACAAGCAGCAGGTGCAAATAATAATATTATACGAATCATACTCCCCGTAAAATAGAACAAAAATAATAGTAATACAATCAACAATATATCAGCAGCATTAGATCTTCTAAATAGAAAAAATAAACCGAGCGGTAATAACATTAATGGAATTAATGTATTATAATAAAATACGCTCCATGCACTTGGTGCATGTTCGGCTACAGAAGCTGTTAAATGTAGACTATTACGTAATAATGGGCTGAGAACACTTCGTAGTCTTCCACCAAATCCAAAAGGAAGCAAATCTGGGGCTATCCAAACAATTATTGCCACAATCAGTACAACTGGAATTATTCCCCACTTAATTACATTTATTAACTTATTATAAAATCCAGGATATTCATTTTTTTTTGTATAAATATAATGATAAACTACTAGTATTATTGTGAAAAGGAATGTCCCACCTAATACGATGTCTGAAAAGAAAGAATTAAATTTAAAATTGGTATATAACATAAAAGTAAGTAATCCTACTCCTTCTACTCCTGCATAGGCTATTAAAACATGAGAATTATACTTTTTCGTAAGAATTAATATAAAGCAAGTTATTGGTAATAGATAATAAACAAAATAATAGCCTCCCCAACTAAGAGACAAATAGCCTAAAAAGAGACCTCCTAAAATGGCATGGGTGAGTTTACCGGTTCGAATAGCTTTTATAAAGAAATAAAGCGTCATTATACATGCAAAAACCCCAATGGTTTCATTATCAAAAAATCCAGCAACTGTACGCTGCATATAGCCTGGATTAAATGCAAGAAAAAATGCTGCAACTAGACCCAGTTGTCGATTTAATGTTTCTTTTCCTAACAAATATATCGCAAATACAGTTAACCCACCCATAAATGCAGGGAAGTAAAAGCAAATGTCATACAAGGAAATGGATACTCCTAAAGAGTTAAAGAAATTATAAATTAAGACTACAGTAAAAGTTAAACCAGGTCGTAGATTAAATCGATCAAATCCTTGAGGAAACCAACTTTTATAATCATGCCAGTGGAAATAGTCATATAATGAATGTTGAGAGAGATAATTAGCATTATAATATTGCATCCAAGGATCAAATGCTTTAATTAAATTGTTCCCCTGAAAAATTGGTGATAATCTAATTACAATTGCTAATATTATAACTAATAAGAGAGCCGTGAAGAATAAGACGTTCTGAGATGTAATTGTGATACCTGCTCTGAGGCGATCCTTTAAGTTTTTGATAGAAGATATAACTTTAACCATTTTTTTACTTTAAATTCTTTTATTTAACAATAAATCAATATCAAAGTAAACTTAGATATAAAAAAAATCCTTATCATTAAAAGATTATTTTTTAATATATTCAACGGTCTTGATATTATAACAATTTATCATTTTCATGAATTTTATGTCATTAAAAAAGAGAAAATTTCTTTTTAAATTTTATTATATTGGTTCAAAAAAATTTTATGGATCCCAACGGCAATTAGATTTTCCCACTATTGAAAGTTTTTTAATTAAGGCTCTTTTAAATAGAAATTACATAAATGATGTTAACGAAGCTAATTTTGATGTAGCGAGTAGAACCGATAAATGGGTATCTGCCAGAGGCGCTGCTTTTTCGGCTATAACAAATAGGCAACCTGTATTAATGGAATTGAATTCTGTATTACCATATGACATTGGATTATGGGGATATACTAAGGTTCCATTAGAATTTTCTTCACGATTTGATGCTGTATATCGTTATTATAAATATATCTTACCTTTAGAGAATAAAGCTTCTCTCAATCTCGATCTCATAAGTCAAGCATGCAAACAACTTGAAGGGAACCACAATTTTCAGAATTTCTCAAAGAGAGATAAGAAGAATATTGATACAATAAGAACATTAAATACAGCTTCTGCTAACTTAAAGGAAAATAGTCTAATTTTTCATTTCAAAAGTAAATCTTTCCTAAGACAGCAAGTTAGAAGAATGGTTAAAAAATTGGTTGAAATTGGGATGAATCAATTCAATTTTGATGAATTTTTAGAATTATTTAATACTTCTAGTTATATTTCATACCAACCTGCGGATCCTATGGGATTAATATTATGGGATGTAATTTATGATAATAGTATTCAATTTACAATCGATAAAATGTCAATTAAGAGAATGAATCAATATTTTTATCAAAGAGAACAAGAGAGTAATCTAAAAAAAACATTATTTCATATCTTGCAACATGACAATGTTGGCTAGGAGTGCTTTAATTTGAATTTCTTCCGTGGCTCCTTGACTTATTCGATATTCAAATTCAGCTAATAATTTTGAGAGTTCTATTTTTAGTTCTTCAGATATGTTTAAATCATATATTTCTCTATGAATATTCTTAATTATATTTATCCCTGAAAGGCCATATTCTTCAGTTAAATCATTTATTAGTTTTATGGAAGATTCTAGCTGACCTTGAATAGCTGTTTGAAGAACTTTTCTTATTCGTTCATGAGGTACTTCTCCAGCGACTCGATAAACGACATCTTGATCTACTTTCTGGGAAATTGTAGAACAAGATTGCAAGTAATTAATTCCTCTTCTACAATCTCCTTTTGAAACATCTACTAATGCATTCAATCCATCGTTGGTTATAGTAATATTTTCTTCTTTTGCTATAAATTTTAGTCTCTGTTTAATATCATCACTACTTAAAGATGAGAATCTAAAAACTACACATCTCGATTGAATAGGAGGGATAATTTTATTGGAATAATTACAAATCAAAATCATTCTACAGTTCTCCGTATATTTTTCCATAGTTCTTCTAAGAGCTTGTTGAGCCGGTGCAGTCATATTATCAGCTTCATCTAATATTAGTATTTTAAAAGGAATATCAGCAGGTGGTCTTGTTTTAGCAAAATCTTTAATATAAGTTCTAATAACTTCAATTCCTCGAGCATCACTTGCATTTAATTCTAAATATGTCCTATTTATCGCCATTTTTCTTCCAAATAGTTCTCTAACTATTGTTAATGCTGAGGTTGTTTTGCCTATACCTGCAGGACCAGCAAAAATCAGATGAGGCATAGATCTATCTTTTATAAATTGTTGAAGTCGATTAATAATTCCTTTTTGATTTACAATTTCATTTAGTCTTCTTGGACGATATTTTTCAACCCATGGACGGTTTTCAACAGACATACTAAAAGGAAAACTTTGGTTAAAAATATTATAATATTTAAAAATACTATTTAAGAATTAAATTTTCTTTTTATATTAGTAATAATAAATTATGAAAAATTTAGAGAAAAAATGTCAGATTTTTTAATAAATAAAATAAAATCAAGGTGGATTCTTGACTCTCGCGGTAATCCTACAGTTGAAACTGAGGTTTATACAAAGAATGGGTTTGCGCGTTCAGCAGTTCCTTCAGGGGCCTCAACAGGAGTTTTAGAGGCATTAGAACTTCGAGACGGAGGAAAAGCTTTTTTGGGGCGTCATGTAACCAAAGCTGTGAGAAATGTCAACGAGATTCTAGGAAAAAAGTTACTTGGTTTTGATGTAAGGGAGCAACAAAAATTAGATAACAAAATGATTTCTATAGACGGAACAGAAAATAAAAGTAAAATTGGTGCAAATGCTATTTTATCTGTTTCTCTTAGCGCAGCTAAGTTGGCAGCTGAAATGTTAAATAAACCTTTATTTTCATATATATATGAATTAAGTCATAATAAATCAAATACCAGATTTTTAATGCCAATTCCTTGCTGTAATATTATTAATGGAGGAAAGCATGCAGGAAACAATTTAGCAGTACAAGAGTTTATGATATTACCTATTGGTGCGCATAATTTTTCAAAAGCAATTCAAAATGTAGTTGAGGTTTATCAAACCTTAAAAGAGTTATTAAATGAAAAATTTGGTAAGTCTGCTATTAATGTTGGTGATGAAGGCGGGTTTGCACCTAATCTTTCTGAAACAAGAGATGCATTTGATGTTATTATTGATGCTATTGAGGAGGCTGGATTTCTAATGGGAACTGATTTCGTATTAGGAATGGATGCTGCAGCAAGTGAATTTTTTAAAGAAGATATATACTCAATCGATGGGAAAAAACTACGTGAAGAAGAATTATTACAGTTTTATCTTGATTTACTCCACGATTATCCTTTAAAATCGATTGAAGACCCTTTTGATGAAAAATCATTTAGAGGATTTACAAATCTTACAGCAAAATTGGATAAAACAATTCAAATAGTATGTGATGATATAACTGTTACTAATATTAGATTATTGCAAAAAGCAATTGATGAGAAAGCAGGAAATGCTTTATTGCTTAAAGTAAACCAAATTGGAACTTTATCTGAAGCTATAAAAGCATGTCAACTAGCATTTAGAAATGGATTTAATGTAATGGTTTCACATCGATCTGGTGAAACTGAAGATCCTTTTATAGCAGATTTGGCAGTTGGATTATGTTCTGGACAAATCAAAAGTGGAGCGCCATGTCGTAGTGACAGGACAAGCAAATATAATCAGTTGTTAAGGATCGAAGAATTTTTAGGTAATAATGCCTTTTATCCCGAAAATTTTTCTTCTTGGAAAGAATATCAGTAGATAAAAGAGATTGATTGAATGCTTAATAACGTGTTTTTATAAATCTATAAATCGTTACATCAATTTTTTTTGTTTTTTGACTGTGAAATTCATAAGTTTTATCAAGCTTTAATTTAAAAGGAAAATAATAATCAATTTGCCAATTTGAAACTTTTATAAAGTTTACAATAAAATTATGCACTTTTTCATTGGCTAAATGAATTGAGTATACCACATCAGAAAATTCAAATGCTTTCTTTAAAAAACTCCTATCAGCTCTACTCGTTTGCACTCCAAAAGGAGGATTCATAATTGTAGTAATTCTTTTAATTTTTGACAAAAATTGTTTAGAAAGTTCTAAATTTTTGATATCACCACATAAAGGAAATATAATGTGATCCAATTGAAGTCTATCAATATTTTCTTTAAGGATTTTTAATGCTAAAAAATCAATGTCAATACTTATAACATATTTTGGTAGAAAGTAGGCAGAAGCAATAGATAATCTTCCTGTTCCAGCACCAAAATCAAAAATCAAGTTATCTGTAATATCATTAAATTCAAACCCAGCAAAAAAAGCAATATCTACAGCACTAACTGCATCAATACAATACTGCTCTAATTCGATTTTGGGATCAGAAAATGTAGTTGTCTTTTGAATAATAGAACTTATTTCTTTTTTCTTAATTATTAACGCCTGAAACTCAGATTTAGTTAGACTTTTTATAAATTAGTAAGGATAAATTTAATTAATTTATTTAATAATAATTAAATAGAGAAATTAAAAGAATGTTTTGAAATATATGAAAAAAGAAATTGAAAATAAGGATATCGTTATTACTGGTCAATATTTAGGCGTCGTTGAAGAATTCCTTCCCGATAAGCAATCTTCTTATATAAAGGATGGCAAAATCTATGCTACAAAAACGGGTATTATTTTAATTGACAAAAATAAAAAAGAAATTGAAATTAAAAGCCATCAAGAAGAAAATCGAAAAACAGTAAAAATTGGTGACATTGTTATAGGAACTGTACTTTTTTTAAGACAATATTCTATTGGATTAAATTTCCATACAATAAATAACAAACTTCACTTTAATAGTTCTTATTTTGGTAATATTCATGTTTCACAGATCTCACATAAATATGTAGAAAAAATTTCAGATGCCTTTCAAATAACTGATGTTCTTCGTGCTAAAGTAATCGAACAAACTACAAATGAGTTTAAATTAAGCACCGTTGGAAATAATTTGGGTGTTATCCATGCTGATTGTGTAATTTGTGGTACAAATCTTGAAAAGATTGGTCATAATAAATTACGATGCAGTAGATGTGGTAATGTGGAAACTAGAAAATTAGCAAATGACTATGGAAATGTTAATGAAAGCCTAAGGTATTAATTATTGTTTCTTAATTATATTGAAAAAAGGTAAAGGAGATGAACTTTGGTAAAACATGGAGGAAGAAGAGTAATTCATTTTTATAACCAAAGTGGAAAGATAGATAATGCTATAAAATTTCTTGAAAATATTCAAAAAAAAGTTAATTATCTTAATTTAAATTGTGAAGTGGAAGGAAAAGAAATAAAAGTCACTTTGTATGGTCCAAAAGATCTTCAATATCTAGCAATTGAAAGATTAAGGGAATTAGCTAATCAATTTTTATCATAGAAGTGAATCTACAAAATTTCTGGTTTTAGGCAAAACAAAAAAAATTTATTTTATTCTACATTTGAAATAATAGATTTGATGGTTATGGTGTAATTAGGATGGCAAAAAAAAAACCTAAGAAGGAAGATGATCTTGAAGGATTAGATGATGATTTTCTTGATGATATTGAGACTGTATATCCAACCTTAAAGAAATCAAAAGATACACAACTAGACGAATTACAAAGAGATACTGAAGATGAAGAAGTATTAGAAGAAGAACTTGAGTATGAAATGGAAGAAATTCCTAAACCACCGGAATATAAATATTTAAATCTAGCTATTCATAAGACAGAACAAGAAAATGATTATCGATTGAGCGTAGAAGGCCAATCACATGGATTTTTAAATATTTTAGTTAAACATCTTCTCAGTACAGAAGGAGTAAATTCAGCAGCTTATAAAGTTACTCGGATTGATCCCCCTGAGGTGTTTGTCCGATTGGAAAAAGGTTATAAAATAAAAAATATATTACAGAAGGCTATACAATCCCTAAAGAATGAATTGGATGAAGTTGAAAAAGCTTTTAAAACACTTATAAAATAAGTTCTGATTTTCTATAAAATTTATAAGAGTTTGAATCTCAACTACTATTAATGTCCTACAATATTTTAATAAAAGATTTAACTTCTAAACTATCTCAAAAAGTAATAGGTACAGATAAAGGATTAGCAAAAATTGGAGATAGCATTGTAAATTTTGTATATTCGGTAGCTAAGTCTATCTATTTAACGAAAAATAGTTCTAACAATAAAATAATTAGAACTGGTAAAAAAGTAAGTAAAATGATTTTATCTGTTGCCTTAAAGGACGCTAAACTGAAGCCATATGCAAAAACTAGAGCTGATGCTCATGACTTAGCTGATACAGCTGAAGCATTAATTGCTTATATTTGGCTTTCAGGGAATATGAATATGGATGCCATGATTAGGATCATGGTAGAAAATTTTTCTGGTAATCTTAATGTTAGAGCAGAAGAAATCCAAAATGCAACTATTGCATTTACACAATTGCTAGAATCAATAAAAATATATCTCCCCAAACCTAAATTATGAAAGAATTTCCCATTACAATTGGATTTGATGATGCTAAATTCGAATTGAAATCAAATTTAAATACAACTCAATTGATTGGAGCAGTTTGTCAAGGTATTAGGCTAGTTAGAGTGATAATGAGTCCGATTTCTATCGATGGAGAAGATGCTACTAATGCGTTAATTACACTTGCTAAGCAAAACGAAAAACATATTCAGTATATTCTTACAGACACGATAACATTTGGTGGATTTAATATTATCGATTTAGAAGAAATTTATGCTAGATTAAAAAAGCCTATCATAGCAGTAACAGAACGAGGAGTTGATCTTGATTCGGTTAAAGTAGCCTTAATCAATAAATTTCCAAAAGGGTATAAAAAGAAACTCCAATACATTATAAATGCAGGAGATCTATATGAGACTTCAGTAGAAACAGCTGGTGGTAGTTCAAAAATATATCTACATTTAAAAGGAGTAACTTTTGATGAGGCGAATGATTTATTAAAGAAATTATGGATTGATTCAAAAATGCCTGAACCCGTAAGAATTGCTCATCTAATTGGGAAGGCGTTTTAAAACGTAGCGACTTCATATTCTAATATGTCCTTCATTCTTTGCCGTAACTCAGGACGAATAGCAGTCATTCCATACGTTTTTAACCCGCCTAACCTCTTTTGAACTTCCTGTGCACTCAGCGCCCCTTGTAAGTCCTGCTTGTTCGCTATAGCAATGATTTTTGTACCCAAATTCCGCTCGAATCTATCATAAATTTCCTTAGTTTTCCTTACCCCGCTCTCTGTAGAATCACACACCAGCACAGCTAAGCCTGCACCCCGTAGGAAATCTTTCCACATGAATTTAAACCGTTCTTGACCCCCTAAATCCCAAATGCTTACCTTTTTTCCGTTTAATATAGATTCCTCTACTTCTAATCCAACGGTTGGAACACGTTTCTTTGGAACTTCCTTTCCATGTAATAAGGATAGTAAAGAGGTTTTTCCCACACCCCCTTCACCAACAATACAAATTTTTGATTTAGTTGTAAAAAACTTAACCGACCCTTTCTACTTAATTTGCTTTAAATAGAAAGGATAAACCTCAATTCAAAAATTAAAATGATATTCGCATAACATGTGAATTTCAGTTAAAATATTACATTTCTTAGTTTTCTAATGCCTTAATAAAGGAATAGAACGTAGAATAGAAAAGCTTTCTTTTCAAAATAATGTTTATAAGCAATTAGTTAAGGCCTTCGAAGACTATTTTATCCCAGACTTTAAATTTTTTTTAATTTTTAACAAGTATGCTAAGAATTCAGCTGAATTGCATTTAGTTCTCGCGGACGGAGGATTAGGTTCCTTAGATTTACTTAGGGTGCTTGAAAAATCAGTTTTACAAGATGTTACAAGATTTCTTAAAAAATATTTCAAATAAAGTTGAGATTTAAATTTTTCAAGATTATGCAATAAAAAGAATAAAAAAAATCAATTCATTATTTTTTACTTAATGGAATTCCACAGCATGTAAATCCCATATCAGTACAAGCGCCCTCTTCTTCTCCACAACTACATGTTTTTGTAACCTTCATTTCAAGTCCACAATTCTCACAAACAAGGGTATCTCCTTCTTCTAAAGTTGAGCAATTAACCATTTATACCACTTTATTAACTTAAAGTTCTATATATTAAATTTTTATTGTATTGATTGATACTCTAATCATTAATTATTTAATTCTTTTTATTTTATTTCATAAATAAATTGTTCTTAAGCTATAATTAGTGTTTTGTTGAATCTGATTAATTATCTATCTATCTTAAAAAACGGAAAATTGAATAATAAATCAATAAAATACTCATAGAAATAGTGAATTAAAAAATATTTAATATTAAAAATTTAAGAAAAAAACAGAATGAATTATAGCTTTAAGATCCTGTCTCAATATCTTTTACAATACCGACTGCGATCGTTCTACCCATATCCCTTACAGCAAATCGCCCAAGTTCTGCAAATTGGTCATATTTCTCTAAACACATCTTTTTTATGGGCTGTAATTTAATGATCGCTGCCTCGTTTCTTTTAATAAATTTAGGTGAATCTTCGATGACGGCGCCAGTTTTTTGATCGAGTTTTTTACTGATTTCTATGAACTTTGCTGCTACTTGAGCTGTGTGAGCATGAACTACTGGAGTATAACCTTGAGCAATAGCGGTTGGATGCCAAATAACTATGATTTGCCCTGTCCAGTTACCATTTGGGAATATAACATTAGGTGGATTATTAGGATGCCCAAGACAATCTCCTCTTCCCACATCTTTCATTTCTAGGCCTCGAATACTGAATCCTACATTATCACCTGGTTCAGCTTGTGGAATTTCTTCATGGTGCATTTCAATGCTTCGTATTTCTCCTTTAAACTCTGTTGGCATAATTATGATTTTGTCACCTTTCTTAAGTACTCCAGTTTCGACTCTACCAACTGGAACAACACCAGTTCCTTTAATTCGATATGCATCTTGAATTGGGAGTCGTAATGGCTTGTCAGTTGGTTTCGGTGGTATTTCAAATTTATCAATTGCGTCAATCAAAGTAGGTCCGTCATACCAAGGCATTTTATCGCTTTTCTTTGAAAGATTTTCCATCATTAATCCTGAAACAGGGACAAATGGAATCTTTTTAACAGGGAACCCTATGTTTTTTAAGAGATCAGAAACGGCTTCCTTACATTCATTAAAGCGTTCTTCACTATAATTATAGTTATCTGCTTTGTTGATTGCAACTACTATTTGTTTTACTCCGAGGGTTTGAGCTAAGTAGGCATGCTCTCTTGTTTGACCATTAGCAGCAATTCCAACTTCCATTTCACCTTTTTTACCAGATACAACCAAAATGGCAGCATCAGCTTGTGAGGCGCCTGTGATCATATTCTTTACGAAGTCAGCATGACCAGGTGCATCAATAATGGTGAAATATTTGTTAGGAGTCTCAAATTTTCTGAAAGCTAAATCGATTGTAATACCTCTTTGGCGTTCTTCTTTTAATTTGTCAAAGACAAATGCATAGGACCAGGAATCTCGATCATATTCTTTAGCTAATTTTTCTAATTCACGAGCTTCCCTATCAGTTACTGCTCCTGTTTCTATTAAAAGGGCGCCCATCATTGTCGATTTGCCGTGATCTATGTGCCCAATAATAACCAAATTTAAGTGTTGTTTTTGTTTTGAAGACATTTTTCATCAATTACCTAATATTTTTATTAATTAAATTAATTTTGAATAGATTCAAATATTAACCATTTTAGATTAAATGATAACTACTTTAATGATATCCAATATATATTTTTTACTATAACTTTAAGTGAAGATTTTAGGAGAATTACTATGGTTTAACTTTTTAGTTGGTATGTAATTAGGTATTTTTTATTCAATTACTTTTTGGAATTTCCTCTAAGGTCTATGAACAGTTCTTCCTTGTTTTTCATCAATAAATCGAAAATCTCATTAAGTTCTTTTTGAAAATTAATTGTTTTTTCATTTATATCTGTGAATTCAATGACAACTTTTCTCTCTAGAAATTCTTGAAATACTCGTTGGATGTCATAAATATTTATACGGGTTTCCATGAAAAAATCTAATAGGTGGTGTAGATAAAATGCTTTTATGTACAGATTTTCTTTGCTATACTTCTTTTCTAAATCTTTATAATGGAAAAATTTTAATTGTCTTAAGATAATAGTATCATCATCGTTAAAGAGTTTTTTAATTTTGCAATCAAAAGCCCATTCTGTACCATAATCAATATTTCTATCTACGAAATTAGCGATTAAGCGGTCTATCCCTACCTTATCGGTCCATTTATTATGAATGACCCAATTGGGCATAATGATTACCTCATTGGTGAAAATATATTTGTTTAAAAATTAGCGCGGAAAATAAATCTTATCATAACTATCCGTTGATAGCTTATTGTTAACAAAAATTTCATTTTTAAGAATTATACTATCCTATATTTTTTCTAAAAGCAATTTTATTGAAGATTGAAATTTAATATCACCTTCAACACCGTTGGCGTCATATATACCCTAATAATCAAGAAAAGAAGTGTATTGAAAAAAGATAATGGAAGAAATGCTATAGATAAGTCTCTAAGAATATGCTTATTTTATTAAAATCATATTTTTTATAAATCTATCAAATACTTTTTTTATATTAATTTTGAAGTTCTGGCTGAAGATTTTAACTTTCATAAACACTACTTTATTATACCTATTTAATCCATTTATGAATGAAAATAGATTTAAAACATAATTCACAAATAAAATAAAAAACTAATTTTGACATTAAATTATAATGAGGAAAAGTGCTCTAGTTGGAGTTGTTGTGATGATTTTCTACAATCTTGTATTGAAAGATCAGTATATGTTAAAAAGATTAGAAATGAAATTAAAATTGAGAAAAGTAAAAAATTAAAAATAATCAAATAATTTTGTAGAATTATCACTTGATCTCCATATCCAAGTCCGAATTTTCCTTTAATTGGGGCGAAATTATCTGATTTTTGGTTGTTTCGAAGTTTTTTCTTTTTTTTATAATTGATTCTTTCGATTCTCTAAAAATTTCAAGGATTATTTCTTAATTTTTTGATTGTTATTTTTATTGAAATTTTAAAAAACGTTCAAACATAATTTAAAATTAACAATTAAATAGGTGGAAAAAATGCGATTAAAGGACCAAAAATTCTTTGATACAGCATGCTTGCTTGAGTTATGTAGTATAGTTATCATAACGATTGCGATATTTATAGTTTTAATCTTTTTGGCGGCATCGTCATAAATAAATATTTACCAACGAAAAAATTTACGAACTTAAAACTATGAAAAAGTAGATAAGGAATTTTTCTAATTTCTTTTACTTTTTTTACTTTAATTGGAATTTAATATATTAGTTTTGAAATTTTCTAGGAATCAAAACTACCAGTTCTATATAAATTTTGGTTAGAGTTTTAGATTCTACGAGGGGATATTAAGAATACCTCTTTCAATCAATTGAACTCGCAATGGAATAGGGCTTTAATTATATTAAGATATTACTTTCTTCATTAAATAAGTCTATAAGTTTCCATCTAAAGATTTGTTCACTATCATTATCAAAATTTCTATTCAAAGAGTTATAACTCTTGCCTTATCAGTTCATTTATTATGAAGGACTGAGTTTAGTATAATGGTGACACTTTTGAAGAAGATTCTAATATATTTGTCCAGAAATTAACACTAAAAATAAATCTTAAGATTCAAAGATAATAAAAATAAAGAAATATGGATTGTTCATTGCAGTAACTATATTAAAAAAAGAAGTTTTTAATAAGAATTATGGTTAGAAGTAGGTCATTATTTCCAAATGAAGGAGAATTTATAATTGGGAGAGTTAATCATATTGAAGATCAATATGTATACATAGATTTATTAGAATATGAGGGGCTTCCTTCAGAAGACAATGCAAGAGGTTTAGTACATATAAGTGAAGTATCAAGTAGGTGGATAAAAAACATAAGAAAGTTTGTTAGAATTAATCAGATTGTTGTTGCAAGAGTTTTAAGGGTAGATCCAACTAAAGGTCATATTGATTGCTCATTAAGGAGAGTAAATTCTGCACAACGTTCAAAAAAGAAAAAGGAATTTAAGTATAAAATAAAATTTGACAATCTCTTACAGATTTTAACTGAAAATGATGATGTGGACCTTAACTTGGATGAAGCCTATGAGAAGGTTGGATGGCCACTTATAGATCAATATAATGATTTTCAAGAAACAGTTGAAGCATTAAAAGAAAATGGAGAGGAAGTGATGAGTAGTTTGGAAAATGTTCCTGATAATATAAAAAATGCGTTTCAAAAAATTGTTGATGAAAATGTTGAAATTTCTACAGTCAATATAATCGGTAAAATAAAGTTAATGAACACCGATGGAGATGGAATTGAGAAAGTCAAAGAAGCATTATTAGAAATAAAAAAGATTGTAGAAAATCCTAAAGATACGAGAAAGTTAGGTTTATCCTATGTAGGAGCCCCTTTCTATAGACTAGAAATAGTCTCTAAAGATTATCTTGATGCTGAAAATATTCTTTCCGATGCTATTGAAATTTTAGAAGCAAGATCAAAAAATACAAATACCTCTTTTGAATTCATTAGAGATTAAGTATTCCCGAATTGAAAATGACGAAATATCTTAAAAAATGCAAAGAATGTAATAGATACAACCTTCACAATCCAGAATCTAAATGTAAGTATTGTGGAGGAGAACTGATAAATCCTCATCCTGCTAAATTTTCATTAACAGATAAGTATGGTACTTATCGAATCGAATATTTTAAAGAGGAATTTAAGAAAAAGTACGAAAATGATTAGGTAACATCTATTTTTTCTGCTAGTTTTTCATTAATAAGAATCACAGCATTTTTATAGGGTAAATTAGCAATGTCATTCTTCTCAAAAGGTCCATAATTTATAAGATCAATCCCCACTAAGGCTTCTGCTTTTTTAAGGAACCTAATTAGAGTATAATTATAATTAATTTCTTCTTCAATTTTTTCTATTCTACTTGGAGAAACTTCATTAGGTTCAACTTTTTCTGTTTCTTTTATGTCAATTTCATCAACCAAGT
The DNA here is from genome assembly GCA_048940445.1 of Promethearchaeota archaeon. Lineage (GTDB taxonomy): Archaea > Asgardarchaeota > Lokiarchaeia > Sigyniarchaeales > SOKP01 > SOKP01. The sequence goes on along the minus strand of JBHLON010000013.1, from coordinate 41,352 downwards.
TACTTTCAAGCACTTCTTCCAATGATTCTTGTTGTAATTTAATATAATCTTTACTTAAGTAAAGATTTTTTACTTTTTTATAACCCTTGAACGTGCTTATTAAGTTTTGATATAGCAGTTTCTCAGATTCTAGTACATGTTCTAAATTGATATCTTTATTTGCTAAAGCCGCATTTATAATTTTCTTTTCTCTAATTTTTAATAGATCTTTAAATAGAAAATCTAAATTTACTTTATAATCTTTAAAAAGCTGTGATTTTATGTTATCAGCCTTATTGAGTTGAAAGGAAGAAATATTAGTTATTAATTTTTTATAATTGTTAAAAATTTCTTGGTTTAAAATAGTTAACTCAGGCTCCTCAAATTCTTTAAGCCAATGTTGATAAAGCTGTCTATAGTTCCGTTTTAAATTCATGTTTCTTGAATATTGATTATATAGATAATAAATATCTAAAACATTAGAATATTTTGCCTCAGGTTAATAAAAAATATTCACTTTATATTTTTATCGCAACTTCCTTACATAAGAGAAAAACAGCAATATGATGTGGAACATCTATAATTTCACCTTTTTGATAGGGTCCATATTTTTCTCCTTTTATTTCTGTCAAAGGTACTAGTTCTTCAACGATCTCTAATTTCTGAGTAACTTTTTCATCTACCTTAAACACAATTGGGTCTAGATTCTCGTTATGTTCATTCAAGGGATTGAAATCCTTAAGATAGTTTAAATCTATTTCTTGAACTCGAAATCCTGTTTTCCCATGAAGTGTTCCCGGATATCTGATCAACCGGTGGGTATCGATTGTGACTGGCTCATCAATTTGGACTCCAACATTTTTAATGATACCTTTTAAAAATTTGGTCCACTGTTCTAAAGTATGAAAGCCTTCAATAGACCAAACTCTTCCTTCTCGAGATAGAATATTATTTCTGATCAATTCTTTTGACTCTAAAAAACTTTTAATTTGGTTTGAATTAAACTCATTTTTAGATAAAAATTGCTCAATCTCTATATCTGATTTTGATAATAGATTTTCAAATTCAAGTAAAATTTTATGAGACCACCCAATACTTTCTTTTGAAAAACCAAAAATATTACCACTCCTAATGTTTAAACCTAAGATTTCAAATGAGATATTATTTCCTGTAAGATAGTCGGAAATTTCTCTCCTTTCTTCACTTGTAAGACTTCTAATTCTCTCACTTTCAATTTTTAAATGATATCCCCTATGACCTGAGAATGTAATTTTTAATTGTTTAATATCAACCCCAAAATCTGGAATTAAAAAGTTATAGATTAATTTTGTAATTTCATTTTTTGCTATATTTAGACAAGAATCACATATCCATGTTAAGGACTTTATTTTTATTGAACCACATTCCGGACACTTGTGATCTTCATTCGTACCTTTGTCCATTTTACCACATTCTTTGCAAATCCAAATATCATGATCTTTTTTACAAGGTGTATAAAAATGGTCAGCATCAATGTCAATTATTAAATCACAACCTTTATACCCCTTAAACTCCATTTCAGGGAAATCAGGTTTGTAATAAAGAGTACCACTTGAAAATACATGTCTAGGAGATTCTTTCTCTAAATAATTTCGTAAAAATTCTTCAGATTCAAATCCAACATGGCGGATCATTATTTCTTTATCCCAAGGAATGAATCCAAACTCACGTTGATTAAAAGAACTAATAACTGGAATTTGAGTATTATATTTTTTATAATAAGCTTGAAATAACCTTTTTAAGAAAATTTTAGTCTTTGAATTCATCTTTCCGTTTAAGCTGTGATTTATTACTTTTTATACTGCTAATAAATTGTTTGTATTGAAGATAAAATAACGGATGAGTTATTTTCTTATTTATATTATCTTTTTTGGAAGTAAAGCCATCTATGCATAGTTCGTCTTTATATTTAATAGCCATGCATAAATTTAAAGACTTCAATGTAGAGCATGAATGTGGCACATAACCTTTCTTCTTAGCAAATTCCACCTGATATTTTGTCTTTTCATAATTAAAGTCTGGTAAAGTGGAGAAGATGTCGATTATCTCTTCAGTAGGATATTCTAATGCATGTAAAAAAAATACAAGGAATAATCTTTCAATATGGATTAAATTTTGATGGTCTTGTGCTTTACTTAGGATTTCCTTTATGCATGGAGGGAAGTTTGTTAAAAAATCTTTTCCTGTTTGATATTTTAAATCAATTGAATACTCAAAACTCTCTTTTTTCATATCCCATAAATGTAAGATGTTATCATATAATTCTTTAAAATCCTTAACGGTTAGCATCTTTTCTTTAAATTTTTCTATTGATTTTTTATTATCTTTTTCTACATCTAAGAGTTTGTTCCTCACATATTCTTGTAAAAGTCTAGCTAATTTTTCTTTTTGTATGTAAATATAACCATTTTCTAAAGGGTTATTTATTAATCTTCTATAATCATCTTTCAAATTAGTCGAAAGATTCAAGTAATCGATGAAATGGATTAAGAATCTAGATTTTAACTCTTCATGCTGATTTTTGTCATAAATAATTCTATAAGTCCTTTCATGTTCAAGATATTTCAAATTTATATTTAAGTCTTGACAGATATAAAAGAGGTTATAATCGCTTTCATTTTTTAATTCAGAATAGATTAATTTAGAATAAAGATTTGCTACCCTATTTGTAATTCTGTTATCTGAAAAGATATATAAAAGGATTCTAAGGATTAAGTACAATTCTACACTTATTTTACTTAGATTAAAATCTGTAATCTCTTCAAGATTATCAAAGGCAGCATTAAAAAATTTCGATATCATTTCATATAAATTTATTTCAGGAGATTTTGAAAAAACCTTGGAAATAAAAATATCTGGATCCTGTTGTGCCATTTCTTCATGATAGTTCTCAAATGAATTAAGCCAAGGATAATCCATTGTTAACTTCAAAAGAACTTCCATTTTTCAAAATCCTCACGTACAATTTGTTTTGATTTGAATAATTGAGTAAAATTGTAATTAAATAAGTTAGGAGTAAGGAGGATTATTAGAAACTTTAGAATTCATCAAATTCATCCATATCCTCATCGTCTTGAAATTCATCCTTATCGACTCGAGGAGCAAGAAAATAGTATAGTATTCCTCCATTTAAAAGATTAAATATCATTTTTAATGGATAATCAGTTTTAAGGAAGATATCTAATTTTTCTGTAATTGATGCAAGTTTAAGAATTTTTTTTAAGAAAGAAATAGAATATGCTCCTACTTCTGTTTCTTCAATTTTTTTTTCGGGAAGATCGCTTACTTCAATATTGTATTCCATTTCACCAATCTGACCCGATGAATTAAATGTTAATCCATTACTATCATCTAATTTTATGTTTAGAATATCTGAATAGATTTCTGCATCTTTAATAGCTTCAACTAGCAGATCTGGAGAAAAATCTGGAGGTGTCATTGCCCATGTTGCAAGATATTCAATTTGTTGTAGCTTATCGATTGAGACTTCTTCTCTTGTTGTTCCTAATACTGATAAACTAAATGTACGAACTCGATTCGAGTTCTTATTTTTCATTTTAAGTTTTATTTTTTGATCGGTTTCTTGGAACTCAATCTCAATAGAATCATCTACAGTGCTCCTTTTTAAAATCTTATCAAGATCGTCTATATTTAAACTTATTTTTTGTTCTTTAGCACATTTATAATCATCAAACTTATCTTTATCCATTGTAAATTTTATTAAACTAACCATGCTCTCGTCATATGAAGTAATGACAAATTCCTTTGAATTAACTTTAAATTCACTCTCATCGCTAAAACTAGCAAATGTTTCAATAATTCCTTTTAAAATCCGACTATCATCTAATTTTAAAGAAAATGACATTTTTAATCCGTTCTTTTATTTTAATAGTTAAAATGATTTGATATTAATATCTTTTTTACCACAATGCTTATAAAATTCAGTATTAGAGGTTTAATAATAGAAAATTTTAATCTTTTAATTACTTATTATTTGTAAACTTCAATTTTTAAATCTGTATAATTAGAAAATTTAATGATTTATATGTCATATAAAAAAAAAGATACCCAATATGCAAAACAAAGGATGATAAAAGATATTGCTGATGAAGATTTACGTATTCAAGTTACAGGTTATTTTAAAGAAAAAATTGATGAGAATTTAATCATTTTAGATGATGATACAGGAGAGATTAAAGTAAATATAAATGATATTGACTTTAAGTTTAAACAAGAAGATCTAATAAATGTTATTGGTGAATTAAGTATAAAAGTAAGCGGAGAGAAAGAAATTGAAGCCGAGATTATACAAGATAGGAATGGACTTAATTTTGAATATTATAAGAAAATTTATGAGATTAAAAAAGAGTTAATCTAGGAGTTTCTTTACTTCTGAATCTTTAAAATAATTAATCCATAAATTTTTTAAAGATAATAATTTAGTGATTTAAATTAACTAAATTAAGTTCCTATTATTATGGTCGATTTTTGCCCAAATTGTTCAAGTCTTTTAAGGAAGAAAACTGAAAATGGAATAAATTACCTTTTTTGCAGATGTGGTTATCAAAGAGAAGCAAAGAAAAATGTTGATGATACCGAAAGAATTGTACAGAAAAAGAAAAAAGCTCTAGAAAAAAAATTAGTAATATTATCAGATAAAGATAAAATTTCTATTCACATCAAAGTAAATGAAATCTGTCCTAAATGCGGCCATACACAGGCAGAGGCTTGGCAAAGGCAAATGAGAAGTGCAGATGAACCAAGTACATCTTTCTTCAAATGTCTTAAATGTAATCATACTTGGAGAAAGAATTGATTTAGTGATAAATTATATATACCTAGATTCGTGAAAGTTTGGTTTCACGATAGTTTTTCTTAAAGTAAAAAGCAATATGAGAAAATTATACATTTTTTATTTTTTCTTCAAAATATTCTTTTAATAAACAATAAGGTAAGTCCCCACTTCTAAGAATAGTGTCATGAAAAAATTTTAAGCTAAATTTGCTTCCCATCTTTTTCTTAAGATCTTGCTGTAAGTCTTCGATAAGGAGCTTTCCAAAGAGATATGACAATCGATAAGCAGGGGTTAGTGTAAAGTCTAATATCGCTGCCTTAGCTACTTTTTCTTCCATTGCTAATATATTTATCATCACCTTGATGGCTTCTGTTATTGATTGTTGCTTACAGTGCAATTGGATGTCTAACATGATTTTCATTGATTCTTGCAACTGGATTCCTAAAACTAGTTGCTGAGTTTTAATAGGATCTTTATAAAATCCTTGCTTTAACATCATTTCCTCACAATAATGAGCCCATCCTTCTACTGTTTCATAAGCAAACCCTAACAATCTGATAAGAGGAGCAAAAGCATTATTACAAGCAAAATCCAGATGATGTCCAGGATATGCTTCATGAACCATCCAATATGATATAAATGTATAAGAGTGTTTTTCTTCTTGTGTAGGAGAGATCATAAATATACCTGGTTGATCTTTACCAAAGTAAGGTATTGGCTCGTAAGCGGCAAGAAGGATTATTGGAATAAGATGAGAAGGCGTTTCAACTATAATCAACTTTTCTTCAGGGACAGTAACAAGGTTATGGGACTTTATAAATGTCTTCGCTCGTTCTGCTTCATTTCGAGTATACTCAAGCACTTGTTGAAAGGTAGGGACTAAATCTTCCTTAAAAAAAAGTTCAACTGCCTCATTAAAAGTATTAGTAGGATAGATCTGTTTGAGAACTTTCTTTATATTTTTAAATGAAGAATTAAAGATCTCGCTCCCTTTTTTCAAGAGTGTATTCTTATCACAAGGAAGTTTCCGTAAACTCAATAGTTTATCAAATTTTTCAGGTCCTAAAGCCCAGGCAAATTCATCATTATCCACGGGTAGATTCTTTATCCATTCAACATGGGTTTGAATTATTGGTTCAATATTCTTCAAAACCTTCAAAAGATTGTCTTTAAGAGATTTATTTATATCAGCTGTTTCATTGAAACTATCGACAATAGTTTTTAGAGACTTAGGGGCTAATTGTACCTGTTCTAAAGCTAGATCTCGCCATATTTTCGGAATGGGAGTTCCATCAAAACGCGACTGAAATTCCTCTAAATATTTAGATAATTGATTTAAATGGACAATAATAGCTTCTGCTACATCGATAGTAACTCCTTTTCGTTGAAATAAAAGATAAATGATCTCTTGAATATATTCTAATCCATTAGGGACTTTCTTCCATAAGGGAAACTCTTCATGCATGAATAAATTGATATTATGATAATATTCCATTGCTCTTAGTGAGATTTGGTTTTCAAAGTCTAATTTTTCACCGTCTAATTCTTTAAGTTCATCAATCCAGTGACTAAACCACCTAAGATTCTCTTCGATGTGTTCTTTAGTTCCTGATTCCACAACTTTTTCATATTCTTCTTTTCCAAATTTGACAGCAATTCTAGGATTTCGCTTAAAGTACTCCTCCAACCCTCTGTGAACTATCATTTCGAATTTTTCATTCTCATCCATTACTTATTCAACTAATTTGCTAATTGGATTATCTATATAAGATAAATACTAGATTCGAAATTATTTAAATATTAAACTAAAAAATTATTTAAAGTTTATAGTAAAAATAGTTTAATTGAGAAAAATACGAATAAGGTTAATGTAGTAGTGTTTAAGAAAGTACTTCTAAAATCTTTGTTAATATACGTGCTTTACCTCCAGTAGATTGAAGTAGAAGTTTACCACAAACTAAACAAGACACATCTGTAGCGGAACATCCAAAAATTATTTGTTGATTTCCGCAATTTAAACACTTTACTCTTAAAAATCTGCTGTTTGGATTTGGAATCAAATCTCTTTGAGCTTTTTTCTTTGGCATTGTAATTAACTCACTATGCTGCTTGTAATTCTAATCTTTTTACACGATAGGATTTAGCGTATTGTTTTTTACCACATTCGCTACATTCTAATAAAGGCGTTGTTCGTTTATTTATTTTTGCATTTTTATGAAATATTTCTTTAGGAAATGACCCATATCCTTTTTTCTTTCTTTCTAACCTACGTCTCCCGTGATTTAGCATCCTTTCTTTTCCTTTTTTATATATGGATATATTGTGTTTAGTATGTTTTCTGCAATTTTTACAATATCTCTGAACAGTTCGAGGATATTTCATTAGTCATAACCTTCTTTCTTTAGAATAACATAGATAATTCTTTATAAATTTTAAATTTTATTAGTTCTGATTAATTTCTTAATAAGTTTAGTCTTATCCAATAAAAAAGAATTTATATTTTTCATTCATAATTTTAATAAAACTCTTATTAGGTATAATTATGTTCAAAGAGAAATTTCAAGAAGGTATAATCACTGCTAGAACATTCGATCGAGAAGATATTGAATATTTATTAAAAAAGGCTAAGGAAATGCTTCAAAATGACAAAAATCTGGATCTTCTTAAAGGAAAGATACTCGCAACTTTATTTTTTGAACCATCTACACGTACGCGCTTAAGCTTTGAATCTGCTATGCACAGATTAGGAGGAGAAGTTATTGGATTTTCATCAGCAGATGCGTCTTCGATAAAGAAAGGAGAAAGTATTGCTGATACTATTAGAACAGTAGAAAACTATAGTGATTGTATCGTTATTAGGCATCCTTTGGAAGGAGCAGCTACTTTAGCTGCAAAATTTGCAAGAGTTCCGATAATAAATGCAGGATCTGGAAGTGGTGAACATCCTACTCAAGCTTTATTAGATTTGCTCACAATTAATGAAGAAGAAGGCCAAATAGATGGTTTAAATATAGGTATTATGGGAGATCTGAAATATGGCAGAACTGTTCACTCACTTGCAATTTTATTGTCAAAGTTTGATGTTAATATTTACTTTATAAGTCCCAAGGATTTAATGCTAAGAAATAGAGATAAGGAATTGTTACAACAAAGGAAAGTAAAATATAAGGAAGTTGAGAAATATCGAGATATTTTAAAAGTTTTAGATATTTTATATGTAACTAGAATTCAAAAGGAAAGATTTGCTGATGTGGAAGAATACGATCGGGTAAAGAGCTTCTATATATTTACCAATGAAGATCTGAAAATTACTAAAAATAATTTTAAAATTATGCATCCTTTACCAAGAGTGACAGAAATTTCTCCTGAAATAGATAGTTCAGATAAAGCTATTTATTTTAGACAAGCCTATTATGGAATACCTATGAGAAAAGCAATTCTAGCTGAACTTCTATCAGATTAATTAATAAAAGCGAAATGCAGATAACTTCGATCTACCTACTACGTCAATGAAGTTTTTTATTGCTTGTTGGTCATTTTCAGCCAAATAATAATTAAAAATAGCCCCACCGTTGAGTTTTAATTCAAATTTTTTAAAGAGCGAGATTTGGTTTTCCAGAGGTAAATTTGATTCTGTTCTTATAATATTCATTGAGTAGCCTTTAAATTCTTCTTCTTCTAACCCAGTATTAATAATATTAGTAGGTGTATATAAGTACTCATCATTATGTGGTTGACTTAGGATATAATTTTCATTCTCATCTTGTGCTGTTTCATTAACAATTTTATTCATTAATGTAATAACTTTTAAAGCAAATTTATGGCTCGTATCAATTCGATCAAGTTCAATTCCGCAATGTGTTTTTACGGCTTTATTTAATCCAAAGAATGATACAGATTTTATAGAATTCTTTAATAAACTTAGCCCTTTGTCATTAAAGAATGATTGTGTTACCTTCTCCCATTCTCTTAATGGACTTAATTTCTTGGATACTAATTGTACCTTAATCTTATAAAGTTCAAATAATTTGCTCAACCGATCAGTAATTAATTCATAAAATATATCATCATTTTGATTACTCTGTAGAGCTATTGAATGTAAATTAATTAAAATTTTATCTAACACTATTTTATTATTAGAAAGGTTGCAAGTATGGTTTAATTTTAAATTAATAATTGAGGAATTCAATAAACATGAGTTTTTATTACAAAAAATAAAGCTATTTTTTAACTTGGGGATTAGTTTACAGGAAAATAGATTAGATTCAAACATGTTTAAATTAGAATTATCTAATAAAACTAAAGGGATATTATTATTTTCTTTGGAATCTATAAGCGAATTTAAAGATAAAAAGAATAATTCATTTAGATGATGATTATATTCGCAAGAAAAATCTAGTGTAATCGATTTACTTAAGTTACAAAGTTGATTTACCAACAAGTTAATTAATTCTTGATTTTTAAAAGGAATATGGGAGAGAAAATGTCTGTCAAAATTACCAAGGACCATATCTCCCGAAAAGAATGGTTTAAATAGCGAAATTGTATTATGGAATTCTAGAATTACCCTTACATATTCAAATAAAGTCGAAAGCTCTCCAATCTTTAAAGAGCCAGACTTTTTGATATAGTTTAATATTGATTCGGTATTAATATAGAAACTTAAAGGTCTTAAGGCCCACTGATTTAAATTTAAAAATACTATTTCTCCAGATAAATATAAGTCCGCTAAAGGATTTGGCAAAAAGTTTAATAGAAGCAATTGTTCAGAAACATCAGAGCCCAATCTCTCCAGAAACTGTTCTGGATTCACTGCAGCATCTTCAAATAGAGCAATAGCTTCATATGGGGGTGTCCCCAATCTAGTAAGTTTATGTCTCACCTTCTCCAATCCATTTTCTAATAATATTGCATTAATATACTCTCTCATTAAAGGAGCAGTAAGATAATCTATTTTAGTTTTACTCAGACGCTCTTGAACTTCACTTGCAATTTGTTTTGCCTGATATTCTTCCATTTCTCCCTCTCTTATCAAATATTCTTCAATTTTTTTAATATTAAACGGTTCTTTAGAATATTTAGAGGTTCTTATCATAATCGTTTTATTTTGGGCATTCAGGATTTGTTCCATTAAGATGATATTATTCAGAATTTTTTTTCCTAAAATTGTGATTTGATAGCCTTCTTCTATGGATTCTATCAAATTTGCTTCCTTTAGAGTCCTTAAATGAAACGATAAATTAATATTACTTTGATTAAGATCACAGATTTCTTTTTGAAGAGTTGAAAAAGATAATGGTACTAAACTATTATCCAACTTCTTTAAGATATCAATCCTAACTTTCTGTCCTAATATCCGTAAATGCCTTTCGATCATAGAGGTTTTTTTGTCGAATCCTAAGTTATTATCAAAATCGTAAGATTTCTTTCAATTTGATTAACTAAATTATGAATTTTGCAATATATAAAAATTTAGGAGAAATACAGCCTTATACTAATTCTGATAATATCCAGATAATATATTTATATTTTTAAAATATTATAAAAAGTGAAATTTGAAGAGAGCTTTATAATAATTAAGAATTGAGTTTAATTTAGAATAATTTCTAATTAACGAGCAGAAACTGCTATTCTCTCAATTTCATCTTTGCGTTTTATGGCTCTTGAATCTTGACTATTGTTTGCTGCTAAAATTAGCTCTTGAGCAAGGTTTTCTTCAAATTGTTTCACATTAGAATGGGCTCTAGAGCCAATAGCTTGAACCAAATATTTAATTGCTAAATCTACTCGACGTTGAGGAGATATATCAACCGCTGATGCATAAGAAATGCCTCCCATCGCTATTCTAGTAGTTTCTTCTCTGGGCGCTGTATTGCAAATAGCATCTACGAGCACTTGAATTGGATTTTTGCCAGAAGTTAGTTCTATTAATGTAAATGCATCTTTAATGCTAGTTAATAATTTACTTTTTTTACCTGAGTTGTATGAGCTTTTATGGCCCTTTATTTTACTTCCGATAAAACCTGGTGCTAATAATCTATTAACAAACCTTTCAATAATAGAGACTCGTGAAGTTTTCCAAAACCTTTTATGTTCATGTCTGCCTGCTGAGTGAGGTATAATGACTGGTTTTAAATTAATATACTTTTCTAGAGTCCAATCACTGATTTCCATATCAGTATAAGGCCACTTATCAAACAATTTGATTTCTCTCTTTTGCTTACTCATTGAATTTACCTCTAACGCATCGGTTTTTCTTTAATACCTTTGATAAGTGCATCCAAAGAGACTCCATTCACTTTAACTACTTTATATCTTACTCCAGGGAGATCGCCTATAGATCGTCCTTTTGCTCCACCAATTCCTTCAATAGTAACCCTATCATGCTCCTCAATGAAGTTAAGAGCTCCATCGCCTGGAAGAAAAGCTGTGACACCTTTTCCATTCTTTTTAAGTTGTACACGCACACATTTTCGAATGGCAGAGTTAGGTTGTTTGCTTTCTCGTCCAACTTTTTGAAGAACAATGCCTAAAGCTTGGGGAGACCCTTCAAGAGGATCGACTTTCTTTTTTAACTTAAGTTTCTTGCGTTTATATTTGGTTTTTGACCAACGTAGTTTCTTACGATTGGTACGAAGTTTCCTCGCTGCAAATAAACCTTTAGGTTTGCTCATATAAATCGTTTTAAATTATTGTTGTAATATAACTAATTTTAATATTCATGCAATACAAAAATGAGTATAGCTTTAAACTTAAAATTTTTGGATAAGGAATATTATAGTTTCAGTTTTTAGTATTAATTATGACATTATCTACTTCAAAATGACGTAACACTAATTCTTTTATTTTTCTTATCATTGAACCTTCTTTGCCAATTGCTTTTCCTCTATCTTGGGGACGTACTGAGATAATAACTGTCTTCTTTTGATTTTTATTTTCTCTAATTTCTATATTTTGCATTTTGATTGAATTCTTTGAAGTATTCAAAATAAATTGTATGAATTCTTCAAGTTTATCAGACCAAGGAATGACATCAATTTTTTTTTGTAATTTAGCCATAAGATCTTTTACGTGTTCTCCAGCTTTTCCAATTGCTTTCCCCACATCCTCTTTTTTCACCAAAAAAATTACAATCTCATTATCATTTTCTGGAGATTGAAATATTAAGCAGTCTTTGATTATTGCCCCTGTAATACTATTAAATAAAGAAATAAGTTCCATTGACTGTCTATCAAATTTAATATTTTTTTTTAACATTTTTAAAGAATCAACTTACTTAATTAATTTGCCTTTATTTTTAAAGAAGTTAAATCTGAGTCTCCAAAATCATTTATTCCAATTACTGATATCATATATGGCTTACCCATAGCAAGACCTAAATCCCAAGAAGAACCTTTATATTTATGAACAAAGGTTCCATCTTTCAATAAAGAATTATAATAATTTATTTGATCCTCAAATTCTTTTGGGCAATTATTTGCAATAATTAACATCTTAAAAGGATTTTGTCGTAATTGCCTTAAAACTTGCTCTTTGCCGTAAATAATTTTCCCCGTTTTATAGACAACTTTAATATTTGTGTCTATATCAAATTCTTTTTCTTTTTTACGCGATAAATCAATAGTTTCGCTAATCTTTTTGTTTTTTTTTACCATTATCTTACAATAACTTATCCTTTTAATAAATCAATAATAAAGTAATAAAATAAATGCATTATAATTTAAATTTTTAACGCTATTTTCTTGAATCTATTTCTTCTTTAAAATCAGAATGTATTATTAGATAAAAAAACATCATAACCATTAAAATATTTTCTTCAGTTTGATTTTTAATTTAATTAGAATAGATAACTAAATTATTGGAAATTTTATTTATTTTTGTGATTGATTTAGCTCTTTCAAAATTTTTAAATTCTCATCAAGATCGAACCGCACATTGACCCGTCCACTGCCCATAGGTATAACTTGTCCAATTATTACATTTTCAGGAATTCCAAGAAGACGCTCTTCTTCTCCATAAAGACCTGCGTCTAATAATTGATTAACCGTAACTTCAAAAGCAGCTCGAGCAAATACACTCGATTTTGATCCAGAAATACCATGTCTACCAATTGATTGAATTGAGCCAGTCACACACATTAAATCCGATAAAATCAATAAATGCCTCAAATCTACATCCAGACCCTGTTGTTCTAAGACTTTCTGAGACTCTTTTATAATCATGTTTCGAGCAGCTTCTATACCATATAATTTTTCAATTTCATGAATATGATTTGATACTGTTCTAGTTGTATCTACTCCTTCAATTTGAACTACACTCTGTAAATTAGTACCTTCGGTTTTTATAACCCATTCATGTGATTGATCTGTTGGAGTAAGTAAGCCCCTTTTTATCCCTCTTATCCCTTTAACGACTTTCTTCAGGATTTTTTCTCTTAATTTTTGAAGATTTTGTAAATCTTCAATTCCGGGATCGATTATTATTGAATTTCCTTCTCGTTTAATAGTCCCCTTTTTCTTATACCTCTTTAACACTTCTGGAATTTTGTCAATTTCGATCCCTTTACTTTCACAGAGTTCTGGAATAAGATGAATTATAATTTTCCAATCGATAAAATCAAGATCAACATCTGAGGCAATTTGCTCGATACGAATTTGCTCAATACGATTATGAACTTGGATTGCTTTTTCTTCTGATTCACGATATCCTTTTTCTAGATAAATATCCATAGCGGGAGTTGCTGGAAACCTTCTAGCATCTACAATCTCAATTAATCTTGGAAGTCCTTGGGTTACCGAGAATTCTTCTACTCCCGCATAGTGAAAAGTCCTTAAAGTCATCTGAGTCCCTGGTTCTCCAATTGATTGAGCAGCAACAGTTCCAACGGGTTCGCTCGATTCCACAATTGCGTTATTAAAATTAATATATATTTTATTTAATAAATATTCTAATTGTACTTCCTCTAAATCTTCATCTTTTATCCGGTTTCTTATTTTTTCTATTAAATCTAGGGGAATTCCATCTTCTTGGAGTTCATTTAAATTTTTCTCTAAAAATTCTTTAGTGACTTTAGGCATTTTTTATAACCTCATTTATTCTCTCCAAATTTTTCTTTCTTCCATTCAAGATATCCCTTGGTGATCTTTCCTCTCCAAATAGCATTTTTTCCAGTTTCTTCCTCATATAACTGCATTTTTTTATTCTCATCTAATTTTTCTTTTTTAACTTCAGGTTCTTCTTTTTTTTTAATAGGGGTAATTTTTCCTCTTTTTGGTTTCTTCGTCTCTTTCTTCGGCTTTTTTGGTAATTTATTCAATTCTTCTCGGATTTCAGTCATATCAAGCGATTTGGCTTTAAGTAAAAGAACATCAAGATTAACTGCTGCCCCATGATCAGTCATTTGGGGATTAACAGAATCATCACCAAAGCTAAATTGTATAATATTCTTATCTGAATTACGAACTGTGCCATCATTTTCGATAATCATATCTTGTAAAGCATTAACTAATCTACGTTGCATATATCCTGAAGTACTTGTCCGAACGGCAGTGTCAACCAATCCTTCTCTTCCACCCATTGCATGAAAGAAAAATTCTTCAGGATTTAATCCATTTCGATATGAAGACTCAACAAAACCACGAGATCTTGGGCTTAAATCATTTATTTTAAAATGAGGGAGAGTTCTACTACTATATCCTCGATTTATTCTTTCACCTCTAATTGCTTGCTGTCCTACCACAGCAGACATTTGCCCTAGATTTAGGATATTTCCTCTTGCTCCAGATTTCGTCATGATAACAGAATGAGCCTCATCTCCGATATAATGAGCTGCTGTTTCTTCTGCCTTTTTACGAGCTTCTGCTAATACTTGCCGAATTCTTAACTCCAATGTTTCTCTCATAGATCTCCCTGGAGCTCTCTTTAGAATTTTAGTATCGTTTTCATAAAAAGCTTTAATTAATTTATCAGCTTCTTTATCAGCATCTTCTAAAATTTTCTGGATTGATTTGTAATCACTTCCTTTTACATAGACTTCGTCTAAACCCATTGTCATTCCATTCTTCCGTATCACATACAGAAGCATTTTTGTAGCATTATCTAAAAATATACGCCCTCTAGCATTACCATGATCCTTAATTATTCTTTGTAAAATACTATTTGATTGCATTGCTCCAAATGAATTTTCATCGATTGTACCGGTTACTAATTCGCCATTCCTAATAACCACATAGGCATCGTATGAACAATTTTCCTCCTCACATACATCACACTTTTTGCAAAACTTAGATTTTATTCTAATATTTAAATCATCAGGAAGTAATGTACTAAATATTTGTTTACCAGAATACATTGGTTCGGGATCTGTTTTAATAGGTTTGAGATGATCTAATGAAAATTCAGGATTAAAATCAAAAACTCCTCCTAAAAATAGTAATTTTAAGGTTTCTTTTTTAGTATAAAGAGAATCTTTGCTTGTGAATTGGAACACTGAAGATATAAAATCTTGAATCCCCCCTAATATGGGACCTCCAAATCGAGGAGAAAGAATATGTTCCTGCACTTTTAATAATAATTCAGCTTCAGTACGAGCTTCCTCACTCTGAGGAACATGCAAATTCATCTCATCCCCATCAAAATCAGCATTATAAGGAGGACAAACAGTTAAGTTAAGTCTAAAGGTCTTACCATCCATTATTTTAACTTCATGTGCCATAATTGACATTCTATGAAGAGATGGTTGTCGATTAAATAATACTAAGTCACCTTTATTTAAATGGCGCTCCACAGTATAACCAGGGGCTAACATATCTGCAATCAGCTGCCTATTTTTAACATAGCGTAAATCAATTCTCCTTCGATCGTTTCTAATAATGTAATTTGCTCCAGGATGTATATGTGGTCCATTTAAAACCAATTGTTTCATATGTTCGATATTCCAGTCATTTACATTTGTAGGAATTGTTAGAATCTTCGCCACATCCTTAGGAACTCCTACATCATTTATACTAATATAAGGATTTGGGGAAATAACACTTCGAGCAGAAAAGTCTACCCTTTTTCCGCTTAAATTACTTCTAAATCGCCCTTCTTTTCCTTTAAGTCTTTGCGTTAGAGTTCTTAAGGCTCTTCCAGATCGATGTCTTGCAGGAGGAATACCTGAAACTTGATTATCAAAATAAGTAGTTATATGATATTGCAGTAGTTCCCATAAATCTTCAACAATTAGGTGTGGTGCACCAGCATCGATATTTTCTCTTAATCTCTGGTTAATTCTGATGACATCAACTAATTTGTGAGTTAGATCATCTTCAGAACGGATACCACTATCTAAAGTAATTGAAGGTCTTGCACATACAGGAGGTATAGGTAAAACTGTAAAAATTACCCATTCAAGACGAGCATTTTCAGGAGAAATACCCAAAATTCGGAGATCGTTGTCATTCATCTTTTTAAGACGCTCTAATATTTCAATTGGAGTCAATCTCCGAGATCCTTTTGCCTCTTCTTCTTCATAAAAAGTAGTAGGTTTTTCAATAATTATTTTCTTTTTCTTTGCTCCACAATAAGGACAAACTTTAGATTTCCTTGCTCGTTTGAAAACTAACCTTGATACTTCCTCGTCTCCTTCAAAAAACATTTTACGATGTTTAACCTGATCTTTTCTAAACCTTTCTTTTTCTTCTTCAGTTAACATCAACCTAGAACATTCAGGACAGATGGATCTCAATACTTTTAAAACTTTCTTTGAATAACCTACATGAATGACAGGTCTAGCAAGTTCAATATGACCAAAATGTCCCATACAGTTACTAACCAGATTTCCGCATGTTTGACATCTCTGTCCCGGCTCTATTGTTCCCAGTCTCTGATCCATTAATCCGCTCGGAATCGGGAGACCATCCTCATCATAAGTATCTGCTGTAATTATTCTCGCTGCAGACATTTTACGGATTTCGTCTGGAGAAAGGAGACCAAACTTTATTTTTTCAATCATTTTTGTTCTTGAAAAACTATAGCTCATTTCATTTAATCCTCTTAAAATTTAATTATAACTATCAAGTTGAATCATTCTTTGTGAAAAACAAGAAAATAATATAGAAGATAACATCCTCTTAAAGTGGTAATAAATTTGGTTCTAAAGAAATAGTTTAATGAACCCAGCACTGTAAGAATAAAAAGCAAGCAAATATTAAAAATTTTACGTTTTAGGCACAATTTTAATGCATTTTTTAAAAAAAAAGAAAAAAGATAATTTATTTCATACCAAACCATGAACCTCCGTTGAAATCCTCGAAGAAATATTTCTTATCTTCTTTTTTCTTGATTTCTTCTCCCGCCTTCAGTGCGAGTTTATTAAATTTTTCGAATTCTTTTTTGTTTTGCATTAACGCTGAAGCTCTAGCCATAGCCTCATACGCAAAAGCGAGATCAAAATCATTGATGTTATTTTCTTCTGTCAGTTTTAAACATTTTTTTGCATGATATAAGGCCGGTTCGCCTCTTCCTAAAACTGAATAGACACGAGAGATGATCCACTCTCCTCTCTGAAGATTAATTGGCCCACCGTTTCCGTTAGAGACTAAAACACCCCAATGATACCTTGAAGTGTGAGCCGTATGAATCATATTTAGATTATCTTCATCTGTTCTATCTTTTTTATCTAGATAATCCCATGTCTTATTGAATGCACCTTTTGCTATTTTCTCGTGGATTTCGACATTAACAAATTTTGACATGTTATCTTTTACCTCACTAACTTTTATAATCACTAAAAATATCTATTCGAATATTTTAATCAATTCCTTCTAAAATATTAAATATTTCTTGTGATAGATTGAGATAACAAATTAAAAAATCATTTTATATTATAATGTATTAATCTAATAGTGTAAGCTTAAGTTTTGAATAACCCTATAACTGATATATTACTTCTTAGGAAGTAAAATTAAAAAAAAAAAATTATGTTGATAATTCAATTAAGATTTTGATATCGTTTAGTAAGAGGTTACATGTGTTCTTAAGGATCTCTTGATATACATCATCAATTATCCAAGGATTTTTGAATATTCCGCCATCCCATGGAATTTCTTCCTCATTGGTTTTCAACCCTGTCAATTTAGGTTTAATATCATACAATAACTTATCATACGCTTCTTCGTAATAAACTGGACTATATCCTGACATAATATTAATTAGTGCATTAATCTTATTATCCATAGCCTTTTTAAGAGGGGATGAAGGATGCCTCCAATCAGCGTCAGAAATATTATCGAGTTCATCTCGCAGATTGTTTAAGAAGTATATTATACTATCGCATGTAGGTAATACTCGTATGATTATACTCCCATCATCTTGAATCGACTCATCATTTTCGCTGGTGGCTATTAAAATTGCTTCATAATAGGTTGAATAAGCAAACGGAGGAGTAATTTCAACTTGTACTGTTTCTGTTTCACCAGGTGTGAGTATTACTCTTTCAGGAAAATTAAAGCATTCTTCACCAAAGTCAGAAGATATATTTAACCAAAAAGTATCTTCCACGTTACCTAAGTTCTGCAATTGAAATTCCACAGTATCAGTCTCTTGGGTTGTAATCGTGATTAATCCAGTTTCAAACTGAGAAGTTCTTCTAACAGCCACATCATAGAAAGGTAAAATATTGACAACTCCTGAAATATCATCGAATTTCGGATCATCGGCTTCTAGACTTCCTAGACTTGTAGCATTGATTATAAATGTATATTCGCCAGCTGGTGTAGTATAATGTCGTGGAGTGTAAACTAGCATTTCAACGGTTTTAATTTCATCAGGACCAAGAGTTATATATTTAGGGTAAAATATGACCCAGTCAGGATCTATTCCACTTACAACTGAAAGCTCATATGTATCGATAGTATTTCCTGTATTTTGAATTTCTACCGTATAATTTGCAATATCTCCAGCCTCTACGTCTTGTGGGCTTGGACTGATATCTCTTAACTCGACACCGTATTCTAGTGGAGTTACGCCGAATGAAATATAAACAGCCTGAGGTGATTGCATGGTAAAGAAATTATTTGGAAGTGAAAACTTCCATTCTCCTATATATATCTCGGAGTAGTCTGGCCAACCAGGGATCCATTCAAATATCCATTTGTAATCAAGAGCAAATTTAAATTTAAGCCAGAATTCATTAAGATGAATAGTAAATCTTGATAAAGCTAAAACTATATCTGTTGTATATCCTGTAGTTGCTAGATGAATTATATATGTGGAAGGACTATGAGTCCATTGGATTTGTAGCGACCTCTGACCATTAATTGTAACTCCTGTTCCATAAACAGTAGCCTGCGCTGTTACCAAATTTGAAGCGATTCCTGGGTAAACAAAAATTGAAGCATCCAAAAGATTATCTGCGATAAAGTTCAATATGGGCTTTAACCAAATAGGTGCAAAATTTGCGGCAAGTGATATAAGACCAATTCGTATAGGGTCCGTAGGATACCATATGTGTGGATTTAATGGAGTTTGGAAACTTTGAACATGTTCCCAACTAAAATCAAGATTATAGCCGAATCCTATTACCCCTAGTACAAACGCTCCTGCTTTAAGAACAAGTCCAGCAAATATGTCTAATTCATTATAATTTGCTATATCAAGAGCAGTTAAAGTCAAATCAATTTCTTCTGTCTCACCAGGTATTATGGTTTCGGGAACGTCTGCTGTGAGTGATACTGGCATTTGAAATCGAAACTTTGCACCAAATTTAATTTCGAAGTAGGCACGAAAAATTGAGACCCACCACCACAAAACTTTTATCTTAATTTCATATTTCCACTCATAATGATACAACCATCCCCACTCCCACCCCAATAGTATTGGAGGGAAAGTTATTGCTGAATGATGTTCAACATCATCAGGAGTTAATAGGAAGTCAAGATCATCATATAAAGGCCCAGAATATTGGTCTTTATCAAATGTTGCGGTAAACGTCATTGTTTCTATATGTGTCTCATTTTCAGTTTGAATTATTACTGTATTGATTATGCTATCATCCGTCTCGAATTGTGAGTTACTTACAGTTATATCTTGCCCCTTTTGCATAAAAGAATAAAGCTTTGATCTTAAAAATTCATAAGTCTCTGCAATTTTTGAAGCATCATCGGTATTTTTATCTCCGAGAGCTTCAATAAAACCATTTTCATTACTGACATTTTGATCGATTCTACTTTTATTAAGCGTTGTATTTCCTTCTGTAGAATTTAAATTGCTAATCATTGAATAATTCAAGGCAGATCCCATGATCATAAAAATGATCATAAAAGCCAATAGAATTTGAGTTCTCTTTTTATAACACATTTTATTTAACGCCCCGATTAAATTTTTTAGGAAATTTAATCCAAAAATTTTAAGTAATTTGAACTTATAAATGTAACCTTTTTTGATATTTTTGTCAAATTCATATTTCTTTTAAGAATTTAACCATCAATCCCAGCATCTTTATTCACAATTTATTGAAGCTTCCGTATGAAAATTGGAAGCTTAGTTATAAAAGTGAAGAGTCTCTCTTATCTTATATTATAATAAGTTAATCTAAAAGTGTAAGCTTAAATTTTGAATTATTCTATTACTTATGTGCTTATAAGAAGCTTTTAGGTATCTCTATAGAGAAAGTGCATTCCAAGGCCCCATTTAAAGCAGTTTCAATAGGTTCAACTTTTATTGGCTGTTCAAAAATTTGATCCCAGTAGAGTTTATACCAGCCAGCGCTACAATGGCAGAAATTTTTTAAGATTTCAGTTTCAGTTCCATCCTTGAATGCCCCCCGAATCCAAGGACAGTAACAAAGAAAGAATTTTTTCATTTGTTCATTTTTAGCATTTAAATATTTACTTGTTTGATAAGGAAGTTTAGATACGTAAATATAATTTCCATCTCTTATACCTCCAGCAAATATTTGATTGTTTCTTACATATTCTATGACATTCTCATCGATATATTGAGCAAATTCTAATGTACCTTCATCTCTATGTTTCTCTAGTCTCTGAATTAAATCCCTATGTTTTTTTAATAAAAAACCATCAATTCCTAACTCTTTTAGGGCTTTTTTATCTCCTTCAATATCATCGGGAGGGCGGCCATGAAGGCAAGGTGAAAGAAGTTTGATTGTATTTTCATGTCCAAGTTTAGCTTCTACTCTATTCAAAATTTCTTTAGTGAAACTAGGCTTTTTTTCGGGATGAACTCCTAATGAAGGAATTACCAAATCTTTAAAAACATCATCTCTCGTCTTCTCACCATAAACTTCAGCTATTCTTGAATAAAGAGTATCCATTGCGTTGTAGGATTCAGAAATATCTATAACTTCTGTAATAAAGTCATACTTTTTAATATAATTTGCATAATTAATAATTGCTCTAAGAAACTCTATAACAGAATCTTGATCAATAGAAACTAAATGTTCTGTATATTCAGCAAGATTATTTGGTTCTACTTTCTCTAGTGTTAGATTTAAATTATTAAGATATTTTTCATAGTCTCTTAATCTCAATAGATAATTATTAATTGTGGTTTCATCAACTTCTTTTTTTTTCAAATATTCTTGAAAATCGGCTTCATTCATTCTATTATTATTTACATTTTGGCTTTTTATAATATGTTTTATATTTTAAAGAAAATTTTTAAGGATTATTAGTAAGTTAAGATTTAATTTACTTTTTTAAAAGGATTTAATTTTTTGCTACATTAAATTTAGTAATTATGAAATTAATCAGAATACTTGAGAATAAATTCGTGATTTTTTGTATTCAATTCTCAATTTTAAGCTTGTTGTTATTTCTTTTTCAATATCAATTTAATATAAGGTTTGATAGTACTATTTCTAATGAACAGCGCCAAATTATTCAATTTTTAGCAAATTATGTTTTGTATAATGGGTGGTCAGGTTTACTGCTAATTTATTCTATATGGCTTTTAGTATCTTTAATCCCAATTTTTATTTATAGAAATTTCAGAAAAGTTTATTCATTGAATCTATTAACTTTCTTTCTACCAAACTTTTTCTTTTATGTATTTTTATTCAGATATTCCCGTGAATATTTCAATTTAGAGTTTCCCAATCTTATAACAAAAACGATTATTTTATGCATTGTAATAGAGTTATTTTCAATCGGACTTGCTCTAATAGTTGCAAAATTATTTAAGAAAGATTCAAACATAACTGAGGAAGACTTTGAAATTATTCAAAAAGAGACGACTATAACCTGTCCTAATTGTGGAACCCATTTCAAATCAGTTCCTAAATATTGTTATAAATGCAATACAAAATTAGATATAGACAACAGCGAGTGATTAAAAACTAGATGGCTGGTGAATGGATTGCTATTTTAGCAGTATTTTCTTTCGTAATATCAAATGTAATATTTCGAAGAACAGAGAAAGAAGCTAGTCCTATATTTATTAATTTTATTCGAACAGCTATTGGAACAATTACATTTCTTATTTTATCACTTATCTATCAAAGTCTTTTTGCTATTTTTTTATTACCTATTGAATTATGGATTATTTTATGCTTAAGTTTTCTATTTGGACAAGTAATTGGAGATACGTCTTATTTCCAAGCTCAAAAAAGGTTAGGGACCACTCTAACTTTAGCAATCTCGATGACATTTCCTTTTTTCACTCTTATTTTCTCGCTAATCTTCTTAAATCATCCACTTAAAGTTAATTTAGTTTTATCATTGATATTCATCAGTGTTGGAATAATTATTATCAGTAAGACTAAAATTTCTTCAGAAAGGAGTGAATCATACAATTCACGAAAAGAGATTAAAAATTTATTATCAACAACTTCATTTAGAGCTATTATGTTTGCGTTGATTGCTGCCGTAACATGGGCAATTGGATTAGTAATGATAGATTTTGCTACAAATGAAATTGATAAAAGCCTAAATATAGGGGGTTTAAGTTCTATAATAGGAAATGTAATCAGATTTCCGTTTGCTTTACTAATTTTGTTCTCAATGGTTCTTACAGAAAGAGTATATTACATCAAAGGAAAAATTATACCTCTACAAAAAAAGACTCCAAAAATATGGGCATTTTTGATTATAGCATCCATAATTGGCACCTCCTTGGGAGCTTATTTATATACCGAAGCTGCTAGAACCGCGGGAGCAGCAGTAATGTCACTAATCGCTAGTGCAAGCCCACTATTTTCACTACCCTTAACTTATTGGGTGAATAAAGAAAAAATCACTAAAATTGGGTTTTTAGGAGTATTACTGACAATTATTGGAGTAATACTTGCTATAGTTTGATTTAGATGTGTTTTTTTAAAAAATAGAACGTAATTTAAAGAATCTTATCATAGTCAAATTCATTTTTATCTAATATAATTTTTGCCATCTCTTCGAAAATCTTTCTTATATTTACATTCTCTTTTGCTGAGGTAGCGTAATAAGGAAGATTGTTATGCTTTTTTCGAAAGCTCTCGATTACTAAATCGTTTACTCTTTTTTTGTCTTTAATTAAATCAAGTTTACACCCAACCAAGATTTTTGGAATGTCCTCGGGTATTAGCTTTTGTAAATGTTCATTCCACCAATCCAAACCAAGTAATGTATTGTTAAGATCACTCAGACTAAAAACATAAAAGATTCCGTTTGCTCCATGTATGTAATAGCTAAACATTTTTTTAAATTGTTCCTGTCCTCCAAAATCCCAAATGCTGAAACGTAAAAAAGTTTCTCTGTCATCTATAATAATAGGCATATCATATGTATAGAAATCTATTCCTATTGTAAGTGTTGTATCTGCATCAAAAGTGTCACAACATAGCCTTTTGGCTATGCATGTTTTACCTACAAAAGCATGTCCAAGTAGGCAAATTTTGAATATATACGCAGGTTTTTCTTCTTGCTGAAACATTATATTATCTCACATTTCCGCCTATTATTAAAAAAATTTTCTTTATAGATAAAACAATATATTCAATTTTAAATCTTTATGTCTTTTTGTATAAATTAAAAAATTCTTGATTTATTATAAGCAAGAAAGATTTATTTTCCGATTGTGGCCCAAAAACACTCAACATTCAACACTCCATTTATAAACGACCATTTTCTTATTTTTATTAGTAAGGAATTCATGGGTTCATAAAAAAGTATCATGCATATGAACGATTAAATGCTTGTTGCCCTGAATGTGATAAAATATATTGTTGGGAACATTATAACACCACAGAAGATTGGGAAGAGGGTTTTTATGATTGTACTTATGAAACATGCTCTAAGAGCCATAAAAGAATGATAGATGATTAAATTAATGTATTTATAAAAATTTTTTAAAAATAATTTTAATTTTCACATATATAAAATAACTCAATGTTAATAAAGTTTCTTTATCTCTGTCAGATTATATTTATAGTTCATGTAATCATTACTAGGATGGCAATTGTAAAATTCCATAATCAAAATATATAAAATGTTTTATTAGTATTTATATACATTTGAATAATATTCAGGAATTCTTCCAGATTATCTCATTCTAAATCTAATTGTAGATAAAACATTACTATTTGAAAACAAAAATTGATCAAATTGTTATATTACATATCATAAGTTAAAAAAAATATTTTTTGTATCACCAAACTTTTTTGTCGACCGAAAGTGGATGACCTTATCATTCAGATTCACACCATCAACCAACATGTTTAAATATAAGTAATAACAATTTAAAAATAAGAATGTTAAATTTTATGAAAAATTTAACTCTTCTCTAAAAAAATTATCAAAAAAATTAAAAAGTGGAGGAATAAAAAATGGCTGCATTTGCCTGGTCACCATTGCGTTCTTTAATGAAAAAAGCTGGTGCTGAGATTGTAAGTCGTGCTGCAGTTGATAAATTAATGGATTATTTAGAAGAATATGCAAAAGAACTTACAACATGCGCGTTAGACATTGCTAAGCACTCTGGCCGAAAGAAGGTAACTCAGGCTGATATGAAACTTGCTATCGGTATGATGTAAACCGAGAGAATAATCAGTGTCAAATTTTAATATTTTTTTTCTTTTTATTCAAATTTTATATATAGTATTACAGCAAGAATCTCCTTCAGCAACAGTATTTAAAATCTCTAATTTTATATTATTATTCACAGCTACGCGAAAGTATTCATGATCTATTTCCATTACAGTTTCACATAGTTCTCGTGATGTGTTTTCTAATCCAAAAGGGCATTTAGTACCTTGAATGTGGAATTCATTATCTGATACTGATATTACCGTGACGTATCTCTGGTCAAAACTTTTTGAGAAAGCCATCGCAACAGTTGATAACTTAGTATCAGAGAGTTTAGTTTTAATCTTTAAGCCCAAAGCTCGCCCTTGTTTTCTACATACTTCTTTGATCAGTGGTAATGCTTCCTTCCCAAATTTTCTATAAAAACTTTTAATCATCATTCCTTGAGCTTCAATTTGATTGGTTGGCAAAGCTTCATTAGGTAATTCTTCCATAGTATAATCTAATTTTAGGCAAAATCTTTTAAATTATATGAAAGAATTTATTTTGGATTATTGAAATTTACGATTTTTTCAAAGTAATATGTCATGATATTTTCTTCTTTATCAAATTTTTTACTAACAAGTTTGTAACCATTATTTTCGTAGAAATGGTGATTTCTTGTAGCCCATTAGTAAATTCATGAGAATTGATTTATGACTATTTTGAGTATTTCTATGTTAATGAATTTGCTAAAACTAGGCTAGAAAAAGAATTAATCAAATGAATATCTCTTAGATGGAATCAATAAAGAAATAATTCAAAAAGAAAGAAAGATTCTCTAACAGGAGAATGGATTGATCTCCTAAGTAAATGCAAGATTTTTAATTTAATTTCAAATAAAAAATTTTTACTTTTTGTAATGAAAAACTTGACTTATTAGTATTAAGTCAATAATTAATAATATGAAACTTAAAATATGCGCGATTTTTTTCTAAATCAAGGGATATGGATTTCTTTACTCACTTTTTAGTAGGACTTTTAATTAGTGCATTTGCACTCAATCGTTTTGGTTTAGCCATGGTAATTTATATGGGCTTTATGGCGGTGTCTCCTGATTTTGATGTAGTTTTTGAATCGTTTAAATTCATACGTCGAAATAAAAATTTAGCTCATAAGGGAATATCACATTCTTATGTGTTTGCAATAGTTATCACAGCAATTACAGGTGGAATATTCTCACTTGTTACAAAAATACCATTTTTATATGTTTGGCCACTAGGATTTCTATTTTACTGTTTGCATATTACCTTAGATTTCTTAGCAGCATCAAAGACTCCGATTTTTTATCCTATATCAAGAAAAAGGTACCGATTTTTCATCGATCGAGCAATAAATTTTTATATGTTATTAATCTCCATCAGCATTATGTTATCATATATAATAATCTTTTTTGTTTGGCCTGCAATTAATCTAGTTGTATTTTCTTATTATGTTAGTGGATTTTACATAGCCTATTTTTTATGGCGTATTGTTATGAAAATCTACTTTAAGATTAAATTACCATCGTCTGACCGATTCATTCCTGGTGTTAGTCCCTTTACTTATTACATCTATTCCACTAAAAAAGTAAGTGACGAGAAACACTTTAAACTTGTTAAAAGAAATATATTTACTTCTTATTCCAAAACTCTAATCGATACAAAACTCAAACTGAATTCCAATCAAGCTCTATTTTATGAAAAATCACTAATTTTAGCCAAAGATTATGGCTTTTTTTCCAAATGGGAAGATAGAATTCCTTTTATCACAGAGAATGATAATACAATAAATGTTACTATTTTCCTTGCAGAAAGTTACATTAGAAATTCTGGATATGGATTTCAAGTGCATTTTGACAAAGATACAGAGGAGATCATTGATAAAACTGAAGGTTTCAATTTACATATCAAAAATAAAGCAATATACTAAGAAGCATTGTCTCTACTATTATGAAGAAGCTTGAGAACTCTTAAATTATTAATATAAACGCTTCTCTTTTTAGTAAAAGATATATCACCCTATCATGGCTTTACTTAGATATAAAAAATGATTTTTAATTTAAAATTACCTTCTAATGCATTGTAGTAAAGATTCTGGCGATAAAGTTACATATTGTTATTTTCTTAATATATTATAAATGTTGTAGAACGATTCCTAATGAAAAGAGAATGACAAAAAAAATTACTAAATTAATACGATCTTTTTGTTTATATTGTATTTTTTCTGTTTTTCTTTATGATATTTAGGAGGCAAAGTTATATTAAATAGGAGGAGGTGCTTAATTATTCCAACTAAGACAATTAGATTTAATGAGAAGGATGAAAAGATATTATATGATAATTGGAATATAGAAATAGTAAGAGAGTTTAAGGCATTTCTAAAAGAGAAACTTTCTTTAGAACAGAAGTTAGAAGCTTATATTTTAAATTCAGATAACCCAAAAAAGATTAAACAAGATCTTATAAAAGAAAAATTGAAGTTGATTAAATTTATGATGAGGAAAGGGGCATCTCAAGAAACTTTAGACAGATTGAGTCGAGAATATTTTCAGCTTAGAAAAATTGAGGATTCCTGTTAACTTTATGAGTATTTCTTTTTTTTAATTATTTTAATT
Organism: Promethearchaeota archaeon; assembly: GCA_048940445.1. Classification (GTDB taxonomy): domain Archaea; phylum Asgardarchaeota; class Lokiarchaeia; order Sigyniarchaeales; family SOKP01; genus SOKP01. The sequence goes on along the minus strand of JBHLON010000013.1, from coordinate 13,904 downwards.
TCATCATTCCTTATAATTCTCCTAATTCTTTACTCATCTAAATAAATAGTATGCCTTTTTTTAGAATTAAGATAAATTAATCATTATATCGAAGTAAGCTTCTTCCTTATTAATTGATGGATGTATCTCTTTAATCTTACAAACCACCTTTGCTTTTAACTCTCTCTCAAGAATCCCTTCTGTAATTCCACATATAATATATATATGATAGTCAAACTCTGAAGTATCAGATAAGAATGGTGAATTTTTGAACCGAAAAGTGGCACTTTTTCCTTCAGGATCAAAATTTATTATTGAAATTTCAATTTCTGGTGAAAAAGGATCATATACGGGGTAAAAGTTTTTAAAACTTTCTAAATGAACTCTAGAAATTGGATTGTCTTTCAAAGCTTTCATCTGTTTATATATGTTAGGAGCGAATGTAAACTTAACATCTTCTACTGCTTCTTTTCCAATCTTTTTGGCTAAATCTTCTGTATTAGGTATATATTTCTTAAATCGAGAGATTAATGCTTTGTAATATGAGATAGCAAATTCCAAAGGTATATATCTCTTTTTAGTAGCAAAGTATAGTCTATAAGCTCCAACTTTTTTACCGAAAATTTCTTTTTTAACTTCAAGAATTGAAACATATTTAGATACAGTATTCCTAGAAAAACTAGTGGAATTTACAATATCAGAAACAGTAGCTCCACTCGGATTATCCCTTATACATTCCAAGATCTCAGATTCATGATTGATACCCACTTTCTTTTCGTTCATATAAACACTACATAATATTATTCAGAGAAAATTGGTATTATAATGGTTAATTGTGTTTTATGTTATTTAAAACTGATATTAAACATTGATCAGTAATAATTATTCGTGATCATTAATTGGTAAATCTTTATAAATGATCATGTTGAAATATACCATTAATAAAAAGTGTTTAATCCGACAATAAAACTAAATTAAAATTTATGATTAATTGTGTTTAAAATGGGAAAAAAATTAAGGATTTTTTCAGTAATCTTTCTTATTCTTGGAGGAGTTGCGATTCCTGGTGGTATCTTAATAAATAATTATATTGATAATCTCCTTTATGATAATGTAGATATAGGGCTTTCTGGTATCGAAGAACAGTTCATTCCAAAGGCTGAGGAGATGATTTTAGATATAGGACCAGCTATTTCATTACCAATGATAAAAGAAAATGCTTTACCAATTATTGAAGATATGATTAGAGAAATCGGTCCTGCAATTGCTCTCCAAGATATAAAAGAACTTGCTGTACCTGCTAATCGATTAATGGTAAACGCTTCTTTTTTAACTCAATTATTATATCAAGCCTATTTAGAAGGCTTAACCCATTCTATGGATATTTTGGGTTATCACGTCGATGGTGGTGATGCTTTACTTAATTTATTTTTTGATTATAATGATCTCTACTTAGGTCCCACTTCAATGGGGGGACTGGGTACTACCTCTTTTAGTGAACAATTAGAAGAAAATGACCTCCCCCCTATATTGGGCGTTTCAGAATGGTGGTCTAATGTTCAAAGTTCTGAAATCGATCTTGAAATTGGTGAATGTAGTTATGCATTATTAGGACAAATTCCACGTCCAAATCCAAATGATATTTTAGCGTGGGGTGATCCTGCTCAAAAAGAAACTGATCTCTGGAGAAATAATCCACCAGGAATTATTCAACATACTTCAAAAGGTTTTGGTATATTAGATTACCTTACTAATTTTACAGTTAGTAATCAAACTGGAATGCATTCAGAATTCTTAGCTCAATATTATGAAGGCAGGACCTTGGATTGGGGTGATTTCGAGATACTTGCTCGATATTTTTATGAGTACTGGGTACCTGTAGTAATGCCCATTCTTCTTGCTGAATTACAGAATCCAAATTCAGAATTTAGTGCAAGAGCACCCGAATATGTAAAAATGACCTTGGATGATATTTCATATTATGAGTTTTTAAAGCAATGGATTAATTTTTCAACCTATCCACTCGGAGTCGATTTTCATTATTTTATTAATGAGATTCCTCCCAGAACCTATGGATTAGAAGTAAATAGTAATATTTCAATTAATTCAGCATATGCTTTATGGGATAAGACGAATGAGTGGTCATTTCTTAATATAACGGGAATATTGAAGTGGTTTGAAGCAAATTCAAGTAGTAGTACGAGACTAAATTTGGCTTCTCATTTTAACTTAACCACACAGCAGGTAATAGATATATGTGATTGGCTATGGGGACCAGAAGGATTTAACAGTCACTTATTTCTAATGTTAGTTTCAACACCCAAACCATATGGGTATAATACGACAATAGAAGATTTATCACAAAGAGTATTTTATGAATTATGGGCTAATGGTACAGCTTTGGGATTATCTTTATTTCCAGAAGGTATTGATTTCGGTGAATTTATAGAAGATATACCCCTTGGAACGACTGGTTTTGAAGTAGGAATTCCAACCTCAATAGGGCTTTTGTTATCACAAATAGAAGATCTTTGGGATACTTCAAATCCATTATCATTAACTAATATCACAGGTATCGAAAAATGGCATGATGCTTTTATAAGTATGGAAACTAAAATTGAGTTACAACAAGCTTTCCAATTATCAAATAGTCAAATCCAGTCGATCCTTAATTGGTTATGGGATGGGCCTTCCTCATTTAGCCAAGATCTTTTGCCAAAGCTTCTTGAAAGTGAATTAGGCTATAATATGACACTTAATGAATTCGCTAAAGCGTTATTGTTAGAGCAATGGGCTAATGGTACTATAATGGGAATGGATATGTTTCCAGGGGGGATAGATTTCCACGATTTCATACCAAGTCTTCCTCCTGGAACAATTGGATTTGAAGTAGGCATACCAATTCCAACAAATATGTCACTTGATTCCGCATTGCTTCTCTGGGATCCTACTAATTCTTATTCATTAGTCCGAGACATCCAAGTATGGTGGAATATTGGTTTTAAGCATTCAAAATCATACAACAAGACTCGTAATGCTAACTTTTTAGATGATAAAACCATGGATATGATTCTTAAGTGGCTGCCTGATTTTAAAAATAATTTGATGCCTTTACTTGCTCAGTATGACATGGAGTTGCCAATGGATGCAACAAGTTTAGGGAATACTATACAACTCGGGATGATAATAACTGGATGTGCTATAGTAGGAATTATGTCATCCATTTTAATCCGTACAACGATAAGGAGAAGAAAAATAAAAAAATAGCTATGAATTCGTCTAAGAAAGCTTAATAATTTACACAAAGATTTAATTATAAGATAAATCTCTACATTTCAATAATAACATCTTTTCAAAATTTTGTTATTACAGCACAATGATCCGAAGCAATTGTACACAAAGTATAACTTGTAAGTGGAATCAAATTAGGAGAGCAGAAGATATAATCTATCCGTTTCTGGGGGATACTGTTTTTGTTAAATTCAGCTGTATAACCTTCATCAGAGTTAAGGAATCGATAGGTATCTGTAAAATTTAAACTACTTGTGCCGTTAATCATCGAATATTCGATAGAATTTGGCTCAAAGTTGAAGTCTCCCATCCAGATAATATTAGTGGAAAAACTAATAGTCTGAATTTCAGAAATAATGAATGGTATTTGTAAAAGACGATCAGATTCTTTTGTTGACAAATGAGTTCCAAAAATAACCCAATCTTGAAGCCCAAAAATAAATTTAGCTTCAATCATTGAACGTAGATCATCAGATTGCTGTGGAAGATTTATATTTTGAACTTCAAAGAGGTGCATTCGCCATTTATATAAAATCGCGTTTCCATAATGATTATAATATGTGCTTCCATAGTAGTAGTTCATATGAAGTTTAAAGGCAATATAAACAAGTATATCGACGAAACTCGTTTTTAAAGCACCTCTATCAACTTCATTTAGGAGGAGAATATCTGGATCTATAATTCTGATGTCTTCTACAACTCTATCTAAATCAAACACATCATCCGTGCCAATTGCATTATGAATATTCCACGTCATAAAAGTTGGATTATAAATATTTCCTCGACTAATAAACTTACTTTCTTGATATAAAAGATCATTGACTATACAATTAGCTAATAAAATAGTAATAAAAATCACTAAGCTATATTTCCAACTCGGGGGATTAAATCTTATCTTAAAACCATTAATTTTTTTCTTTAATCTTAAAACTATTTTCCAAATATCGTCTATAATAATAATTGAAATTCCGATTGTTGTTATTAAAAAAAGAGTATGAGTTAAATAAGGATTGAAACTAAAGGGACTAACATACATAATAAAAAGAATTATACCTAAAAAGAAAATTATTAATAAATGATAATTTCTTGGAACGCTTGAGATTTTAGAGTTAATTTCGCTGACAACTCCTTCATTTCTGATTAATTTGTTAAGAATAAATTCTGTAAAAAAGATAAGGATTGCAAGTGGTATAATAAGAGTAATCACATTAAAAATAAGTGATGGTTTTAGACCCCATAAAATTTCTACTTGCAAAATTATAAAGAAGAAAACTGTAAGAATAAAAATTAGTAATCCTCTATAATTTTTTTTCCGATTTGAGAATAAATATACAGTTAAAAGATAATGTAAATAAAAAATTAATGTAAAAACATTAATAGAGCAGAGAATTATTAAATTGATAGTTGAGAGATAAGAAGAATCATGTTCTAGGAAAAAAAAAGCAAATATATTTGATATAGAACAAATTATTATTGTAATCGCAAGAAGAATTCTTTGGTTCTTTTGACTTAAATAATTAAAAATTACATTTGATAAAAAATAGGAACCAATTAAACATCCTATGATAATAATTACATAAAAACTAAATCCATATGAATTATAGTACCAAATAGGTACATAAAAGCCATATAAATCGTTTTTAACTAAATCAAATATATCATAAGCGGCTAATGCCATAGGATTTAAGATCCATATCATGCACAAGATAAATAAAATCCCCAAAATAATAAAGTGAAAGTAAGATAGCTTCTTTTTGCCCATCTTTGATGAAGAATCTTTAGTATCTATTTTAACTTGTCGAAGTTTTTTAGGTAAAAACAAAAAGTAATCAAATAAAACCAATAAAGTAATAAATAAAAACGTAGGGACAATTTTATTAATGTTCCAGCTAATGTTTGAAGAGATATTGAGAATAAGAATTAAAAATTGTATTTCTATGCCTATAATAATGCCACTAATCGTTATTGAATAAGGCAAGTGTAAGGTATGATAAAATTCGATAATTAAAAGGAATATTGATAACAACAAGCTGAAATTAAGGATGATTGTTATAGATGGATATACTATAAATTGGATAAAAATTCGAAGGAGGCAAATAATCAGAATAATTATGAAAATTCTATTTACTTGTTTAATGCGATTTGATTTAAATACTAAAAATTCGACAATTAGGCAAGTGATAGTGATAAGAAGAGAGGGTAGGATAATTAAGGTCTGTGATAAGTTCAAAAAAATAAATGAGTTGAAGTTAACCATCAAATTGTAAAAAGCTTCAATACAAAAATAGGTAAGAATTGCGATCAGTGAGGAATAGCTAATATGATTAACTTGATTATTCATTTGATTTTATTCAGATAAAGTTTTTCCTATCGGATTAATTTTATCTTCAACGGTTTTATATTTAAACCTTTTGAATACATTATTTCTCAAAAAATATTAATGAAGTTTATAAAATAATAGAAATTAAAAAATTATAAGTTAAAGCAGCTTCAATTCCTTGAACATCTTGTTTTGTTATATTATGTAAATAATTTATTTGTTTTTAAGCAGTATTGACTAGAGTTAAATAAGATGGAAACGAAAATGAAAAAATTAACCTATGACAAAGTTTCTCTAAAGATTAAATTTTTTGGTGGATTTGGAGCTTTTGGTATTAATTTAACGACGGGATTATTTTTCACCTGGACGTTTATATTTTACACGGAAATGATTTTATTACCTCCTTGGCTATGGTCGCTTGCTTGGATTATATATTTTATTTGGAATGCCCTTAATGATCCTATTTTTGGGCATATTTCTGATAAAACTAGGACGAAATATGGAAGAAGAATTCCATATTTAAGAATATGTGGTCCTTTGTTGTCAGTCAGCTTTATGATTATATATCTTGTACCAATAAATAGCTCTTCTTGGTTTAAATTTAGTTGGTTATTAATTTCTTTATTAGTATATGATACATTTTTTACTATTGTTTCTTTGTGCTTTAGCTCATTATTAGCAGAATTATCTATAAATCCGGAAGAACGGGCTAAAATAAACATTTTTTCTGGATTAGGGGCAGGAATTGCTATTGCTTTAACTTATGTGATTCCTACTTTATTTATCTTTTTTAATCCATTACCACATTTTCAAGAGATTTTTACATTCCAAATTATTGTTTTAATTTTAGCGATTTGTGGTGCAGGGTTTTTAACTTTTACAGCATTTGGCATTAAGGAACGTCCCGAGCTATTACCTGAAAAAGAAGAAGCCTTAAACTTATGGCCCTCTACAAAATATGTTTTGGCAAATAAAAGTTTCATAACTTATGTAATTTTTAACTTTACAATGACATATGTCTTATTTTCAGTTAATTCTAATTTACCATTTTATATAAAATATGTATTAAGGCTGTCATCAACAAATATACTTTCATCTATTCCATTACTCCTCTTTTTGATCTTTACCGTTTTAGGACTTCCAATAGGTTTAATGCTTACTAAAAAGAAAGGAAACAAAAGAGCCCTATTATATCTTTCACTTTTAGGCTTATCAGGATTTATTCTCCTGACTTTCGCAAATAATATATATCTTGTTAATATCTCATTCATAATAGTTGGATTAGGGCTCTCAGGCCAAGCCTTACTCGTTTTCACCTTAATTGGTGATATAATTGATAAAGATGAATTAGAGACTGGAGTACGCAGAGAAGGAGCTTATTTTGGAACGGATGCATTGATTACAAAACCTGCTCAATCAGTAGCAGCAGGAATTTCAGGTTTAGTATTTTTTCTAACAAACTTTCAGGCAGATTTAAGTATAGGAGAAAATCAACCAGAAAGTGCAATTTTTGGTATAAAAATGTTATTAGGAATTATTCCAGCAATTTTTATTGCTTTTGGACTTATATCTCTTTGGTATTATCCTTTAGACCCACTAACAAGAGAGTATAGAGAAATTAAAAAACAGGTATTGATATTACATGAAGAAAAGTTGGAAAGATTAAAAAGAAAATTAGGATATAAGACAGAGAATTAAATTTAGACTAAATAAATTTTTCATAGGAATCGATTCAAAGAAGCTTCTCGGAGATTATAATTTTTGTCTAAGTAACATTTTTTTTAATTTGAGATCTATATTCTATGATTAAAAATGTCTAAATATGGACTATAGTCCAATTCATATTCCTGTTTTTCAGAATACTCAAGATTTTCTATTAATTCTTTTGAATTCTTTACTCCCATAATAATTGTTGATATTCCTGGAAGTGATTTAAGGTAACTTATACATTTACAAGGAGTAATATCTTTAGGAATCTTCATTTTTAAACTTAAGCCTCCTGTTTGATATTTCGCTATATTTACAGTTCTATTTACCATTAATATTTTACCAGCAGCGAATGGCTTTATTGCAATTAAACCTATTTTACTTTTTGAGCATTCACTTAAGAGTTCATCTCTTCCTGGTAATTGATGATTAGCTATATTAAGAGGGAACATTATCATATCAAACCTTCCACTTTTTATTGCTTGTTTAGCCACTGAAATATCATGAGTGCTTAATCCCAGAAAATTCGCCTTTCCTTCGTTTTGGAATGATGATGCCAAATCAAATAATCCTTTGGGTTTCATGATTTTCTCAAGTTCAATCTTTCCTACTGCTTGAATATTAAGAATATCCACGTGATCTGTGTTTAATATGGAAAGCATTTTCAAAAATGCTTTTCTACATTTTTGAAAACTCCTATTCTTTTTAGGCTTACCTTCTATCTCAATAGTTCCTAGATGACCCGTTATTATTAATTCTTCTCTGTATTCTTTCAAAGAGAAAACTAATTTCTCAAGATAATGTTTAACAGAGAAAAGAATGTCAAAGTAGTTAATTTTATTTTCTATAGCTTTAATAATAACGGAGTCTACTGTTTTTTGAGTTTGTCTGAATAAATGTTCAGTACCAATCCCTATTTCACTGACTTTTAATCCTGTTTTTCCTAATTCTTTAAAATCCATATTATAGTTTAATTTTACTATTAATGGTGATAAGAATTAACAAAGAGTATAAGAGCGTATATACACATGATAATTAATAGTTTATTGAATTGAAATTAAAAATCTTCATGTTTTTCTTGCGTTCCATAACGTTCGAATAAGGTTTCTGTTATTACATTAAATGCTTCTTCTACATTTTGACCAGTTTTTGAGGATAATTCTGCAAATGAAGAGAGGTTATACTTTTTAGCGGCTAGAATTCCTTCTTCTCTTGGTACAGATCTATATTCTTCTAAATCTAATTTAGACCCAATTAACATAATTGGTATATCACCTGAATGTTCTCGTATAATCTGTGTCCAATCAGGTAAATGATCTAATGATAAACGATTGGTTATATCATAAAGGAAGAAGGCAGCATTTGCACCCTTACAATATTGATGTAGTAAAAACCTAAAACGTTCTTCACCACCAAAATCCCAAATTTGTAATTTTACTTTCTTTCCTTGAAAATATGTAGTTTTTGAATAAAAATCTACACCAATGGTTAATTTAAGGTCTTCTAAAAAAAATCCAGAGATATATCTAATTGTAAGTGATGTTTTTCCGACAGATGCGTCCCCTAACATCATCAATTTGAAAGTAAAATCATAATCTGTCATATATCTCAACGATGGAAATTTTTTAGCAAAAATTGTTAGATATTTTTAAATTACTCTTAAGAATTAATAAACTATAAGATTTTATTATTTTCTTTTAATAAGAATTATATCTATTATTATTTAATAATTCTTTTTAATAGGGAATTTTTCGATATGATAGCATTCATATAACTAAGATTAAAATATTAAATACTGAATGTGAAATTATGCACATCAATAGAGACTTATTAGAATAAATAAATATAAGAGTAAGTAAAAACCCCAATAAAAAATAATATCCAAAATATGTAATTATTGTAGATAATGGGACTAAGAAAGGAGGCACGTGATAAAAGGCGAAAAAAGTGGAAGATATTACCACTGTGTACTTTAATTTTAATTTTCGGTTAAATTTTTGAATAAGAAATCCCCTAAAGAATCCTTCTTCAGAAGGACTTGTAATTAAAACTTGTAAGATTATAATAAGAGTAATTTCTAAGAAATTTGGATGTATAGGTTCTGTGCTTATACTATTTGAGACTCCTTCTTCAACAAATTGAGTTCCAAATAAATATATAATTAGAATATCCTTATAGAGAAATAGAAATAACCTTGCAAAGAAATATAAAAAAATTCCAATATCTACACCTAAAATTATCCTTAATACTACAGTGAAAGTGCCTTTTAAACCTCTAAAAAAGCCAATTTCTTTAAATTCTGCCTTAATTGTCTTTTTTTCTAATATAGCAGAAATGTATAAAGGAAGCAATAAAATGATCAATTCGAGAATCATTAGAAAAATTAAAAACCAAAAATTTTCTCCTAGCTGAATTATTATTACACCGATCTAACTTTAAAAACTATAAAATTAATTAACCCATTATTATAATATTTATACTCTCAATTTATAATTCTAATGACAATTAAAAGCAATTTTCTTAAGACAGAAAAACATCACCCAAAAATTTATGATTCAATAGGTTTAACAAGAGAACAAATCTTATTAAATGATCTAAAGCAAATTGCCAATGAATATTTAGAAATCGAAGCATTAAAAAGAAAATTTATCGAAATCATTTTAAAAAATCTTAAGAATTTAGATTTTTCTGAATTGATTAAGTATCCTAATTATGATATCAGAGAAAATTTGATTAAAAAGAAAGTATTACCGGCTAATATTAGGGGCCTGAATGTCGTAAGTGTTGATGGAAGTTCAGTCCTAAAAAAGTTTATGAATGTAGACCTTTCTTTTTTAAAGGCAATTGCGGTTAGATATCATTTCTTTCAGAATGATTCTTCTAAAATAGATTACTTCCCCGATATAAGTGGATATAACAATTATAATGTACAGGGAACTTATATAAACCGTGGAGAAAGTGAAGCAGAAACCAATGTCTCAATGGATATGACATATATGGAATTGAATCTTCTAAATCATCTTATTTCAAAAAATTCTGATATTGATCTTATTATATTAGATGGTTCTATTGTAATAATGCCTATAAATTATCTCTTTTCAAAAGACATTGAACTTTCAAGAAAATATGATGTTTTATTAAAAGAATATGAGAGACTGTATTATAATTGTAGAGAAAAGGGAATTATTTTAATCGGATCTATCAAAGATACGAGAACATCAGCCTTAACGAATACACTCCGAAGTTCTATTCAAATGTTAAAACCTAATACTTCAAGGTTAGTTGATTTTCTTAAAATTAATTATCGTCTGCTGATGGATTACTTCTCAGATTTAGACTTTTTTGGCCGAATACTAAATAAATCAGAAAGAAGTTGCATTTTCAATTGCAAAAAAGATGTTGATAAGATAAGAGACACTGGTATTAAAAAAGAAATTCCATACTATTTTCCATTCAATTTTTATGCATTCTACTTGAAAACAGCATTACATGATAATCCATGCAGATTTGAATTTTTTATGGATTATAAATGTTCTAATTCTGAAGCTGCAGAGAGGGCAGATATGATTTCTTCTATTTTATTGCCAATCTCAAGTCTAAATGAATTTTATGGGCTTCCAATTCCCCAAATTGAAGCTCACAGAAGAGCCGTATTCAAACCTCAAGAGTTAGACCTCTTATTCAACAATTTAATTAGGACACTAAACAAAAATGGTATTCTTTTGCAGGAAAAAAGAAGAATGAGACGCCCTTTTAAAAATTCATAAAATTGCTAAAAAGAAATAGAATTTTTTATTTCAAGTCTATTTAGTATTATATCTTCAAAAAATAAATGTTTTTTTCTTAATATTTTATGGATAAAACCTTTTTTATGATATAAATCTTCTAATTCCTTGTTGCCGGCTAAACTCGAGTTTACAAAATATATATAATTTTTACTTCCATTGAATTCAATAAATTCAATAAATTGATCAAAAAATTTTTCTAAAGTCTCGGTTCCTTTTTCCCCTCCATTCCAACTGGGGTCAAAAGGCATTCTACTATCTTCAATTGAAGGTAAATATGGAGGATTAAAGATAATAATATTAAATTTTTGTTTTAAACTCTGAGGAAAGGACTTAAACAGATCCGATTGAAGATAAACTATTTCATTTTCAAAATTATTTAACTTTTCGTTTAGTTTGGCACAATCTATAGCTTCCTTCAAAATATCAGAAGCATATATTTGAGGTTTAAAATTGGGATAATGTTTTTTAATTAAGAGAAGAAAAATAGCAATAATTCCTGTACCAGTTCCCATATCTAAAACGTTTCTTATACTTTTAAATTGAAGCCCATCAAAGTGAGACGAGGTTAAATTTTCTCTAAAGTAATCAATAATCATATATGAATCATCGGAGGGCCTATAAACATTTTTTGAACGAGTAAAAATTAAAGGATCAGGTACTATTTTAATCTTTTTTCACCAATTTTCCAACCAATTGAACAATTGGGCACACAATTTAATTAATTCGTCTATATTAAATTCAAAAACCTTAGTATTTTGGATATTATGTTGTTTTAAAAAAGGCAATAAACTTTTTTTTGGAATAGATACTGCTAATTTGTTATTTAAAAATATTTCCAATGCATTAATGATATTCTTATTTTTGTAGGGCATGATTCCAGCAACAAGAGCTAAGAAGAACCTTCTAGTTTCATTTTCTAATAAAAAAGGATTTAATTTTTCTTTTCCTTTTACTTTAATGAGAGCAAGTTTGATTTTAGGTGTAGGATAAAAACTGTTAGGAGAAATGGGTGTTTTCTTTATTGGATTCATAAAAGCGTTAAATGAAACAGAAATTCTTGAGGATTTTTTATAGGTTTCTGAATCAAAAATTCTATCAGCTAGGGTATTCTCTATGATTAAGATTCCTTCAGGGGGATGCTCATTATAAAAGACTTTTTCAAATAGAGGACCTGTTATAGTATAAGGGATATTTGAGACAACTTTATTATGATAGGGAATTTTTGTTTTTAAAATATCTTCATTAAAGAATTCTACATTGCTAAGGGATGATAATTTTTGAGATGTATATTGAAACAATCTAAAGTCAATCTCATAGGAATATACTTGTTTAACTTTTGAACTTAACTCAGTTGTTAAAACTCCTAAACCCGTTCCAACTTCAACTATAATATCCTCTTTATTAAGATTAGCCTCGGAAATTATCTTATTTAACACTTGGGCATCAACTAAAAAATGTTGACCCAGTGATTTCTTTGGTTTTAAATTTAATTTTACTAATGTTTCTTGAACTTGGTGCCTATTCATACTTTTCATTCATACTTCTGAGTCTTCGAAAATAAGTAATATTTTACCCCTTCACGTTGAAGTTCTTTAATTATTCTTTGGGCAATTAATTTTGCAGGATGTGAAATACTTGTACGATCTGCAATATCTTGAAAATTAACAAATTTTTGGCGTCCTCTTTCATCAAGAATTTCCCACATATGCTTTTGTCCAATTCCTGGTAATAACTTTAAAGCATGCATTCTGGGTGTAATCGATGTAGAATCATTAAAAAAAGTAATAAATTCATCTTCATAATTTAATACTTCTTTTTCAAGAATAGGTTGAATTAAGGCTTTTGATGTGTTTGTAAGATCATCATAATCTATTTTTTTTAGTACATCTCTTAGTTTATTTTGCTTTATGAACTCTTCATAAGCATTTTTCTCTTGAACTTTTATATCAGAATCCCGATTAATTTTTACTTCATAAAGAACATAATCTGGAAAAGTAAGAACTTGTGCAACTGGTATTTTTGACCAACTTGGTTTATCTTCTTCTGGATGACCATGTAACAATAGATCTAGAATTACTACTTCTCGAAACTTTTTTATAAACTGCTTCTTTTCTCTTGAACCTTTTCTTGGATGTGATGGTCTGCGTGAATTCCTTCTGTATCGATCTAAACGCTTTTCCATGTTCACCAACCTTTATATTTGTAACTTTTCCAATATTCATATTGAGTTTTTATTTTGAATTTCTCATTTTTGAGAAGTAGTACTCATTAACATTTAAAACAATAAGAATTTATAAATTCTTCGTTATTTTAAGTTGAGATCATAAATTTTTTATTAAGATATTTAGATTAAGATGTTTTTAACTCCTCGATTTGATAAATTAAATCTTCTAATTGTTTATCGCTAAAGGTCTTCCCTATAAAACTTTTTTCTAATATACTTCTTAATTCAGGAACTGTTTTTGGATCTACATTTACAATATTTACTGCGTAGATATCTTCTATCTCATATTTTTCGATTAAAAATTTTTGAATTTTTTTAGCATCTTTATCACTCATCTTAGCAAATCTATTTACATAATTGTACGTTATTTCTTGAAAATGGGATAGCCCCTCTTCAGGATCAATATCCTCAATTTTTTCTTTAACTTCTTCCATAATCTTTTTTACTTCTGGAATAGATAATGTTTTCTCATCAACTCTACGGCCAGACATTACTTACACCTAAACTATTATACTTATTTTGTTGATACATTATTTAACCGTAAATGCTCTCTACCCACAATTAATATTTTTTTGGAATTACCTAATCTTACTTG
>JBHLON010000095.1:0-5299 GCA_048940445.1 Promethearchaeota archaeon | reverse complement strand
AAATTAAAAGAACTAGATCAAATTAGAAATGATCTTATCACCCGTGTTTCTCATGAATTAAGAACTCCACTTGTATCTATATGTGGAGCAACAGAACTTCTACTACACTATTATAATGATGCGTTCGGAGTTGAAGAATTAGAATTAATCGAAATGGTTGACAGAGGAAGTAAAAGGCTAAAATATCTAGTTAATAATTTAATTGATATCTCTCGTCTAAAACACAAAAAACTCGCACTAAAAAAGCAACGTCATGATTTAACTATTATTATTAGAGAATGTGTAAAGGATTTTCACTTCTTAATCAAGGAACAAAAAATTGATGTAACTCTCAATCTTCCTGATACTTTATTTTTAAATGTTGACAGATTACGAATCGGACAAGTTTTTTCGAACCTGTTATCTAATGCTATAAAAAATACACCACCTTATGGAAAAATCCAGATTAACCTCCAATTAAATGAAGATGGCGCAAAAATATCTATCACCGATACGGGGATAGGATTAACTAAAGATGAAATAGAAAGACTATTCACTCGATTCGGTAAAATAGAGAGATATGGACAAGAATTTGAATATTTAAATATGGAAGGTGCGGGACTTGGCTTGTACCTCTCTAAGGAAATTGTTAATTTACATGGGGGCCAAATTTGGGTTGAATCATTAGGTAGATATAAGGGGAGCACATTTGTAGTCAAATTACCAAGCAAATAAGTATTTTGAACGAAGAATTCTTTTAAATTAAGATTAAAGATCCATTTTTTCCTTTTATTAATTTACATTCTAATTCAGTATCTCTATTTCGGATCTTTTCATTATACTTTTTATATTGTTCTTTTTACTTCAGTTATAATAGATACAAGGCTCAATAATTATAAGCATATTTGATTTACTTACTTATGAATTATAAAAAGAAATAAGGAAATGATCTGGTAAGTAAATAAAGTATGGTTTCCAAAATGGAATTAATTCTAAAAGAATTAAATGATAATGGTGCTTCTATATCTCATCTTTTTCTATGGCAAATGGATTGATTTTAGCTCATTATGAAACTTTGCAAAGTATAAATGAGAACACCTTTACCATAATATAAGCATCGCTTCTTGATTCTGCAAGAACAATAATAAAAGGCCTTTTTTTGTCCGATTTGGAAACTTTGATTGTAATGTATAAAGCACATTATTTTGTAATTAGGGTAATCAAGGTTGAGGAAGAAAAATATTATATATTATCCATATTAGCTAATTATCCTGTTTTAAAAGAGATGGAATATTACTACCAAAAGCTCGTTGAGTGGGGAGTTGATACCTCTCTTGAAGAAATGAATAAATTATCTATAATATAATTACCACATTCTCAATAAATTATTTAAGTAGCAGCCAATAATATTGCAATTTTAAATGTAATTAAAAATAATAATTCCTATTTTCTTTGTTTATTTTATAAAAGAAGAAGAGTTATATATTCGAGCAACATAATTCTCAATGGAGAGTATAGGTCTTACCCTTAATATCAATTTCTATTCTTTTTAATTTTGTTCATACTCTCCATACTTCTTTTTAAATTACTTTAAGAGCGTTCTTTTCAAGATCAGTAGTGTATTCAACATCACGTAATTTTAATAGAAAGGAGTATAGCCACTTGATTTACCATAATTCCATTTTTATTAAATTGAATGATTAAATAAGCAAGAGGGAGAATAAAAGTCTTCTGTTCATGTTCACTTTAATGTAATCCAAGTAGAAGTATTTCGGCTAATTAACGGGTAAATGTTTTGTCTGATCGATTTGTATTATGGGTTCGGTTGAGAATAGCTAGATTTAAATAGTTATATGGATTCTCTACATAATTGAGCAAATCCAAATTATGGATGATTATCATCTGATTAAATATGATCAGACAATACTTTATAGAAAATTATAATAGTAAAACAAATGAATATGAATTAGGTAGACAAGAAATCAAGTCCTTAAGTTTTGAGGATTTTAAAGCTTTATTAAAGAAAGTACCTGTAAATTCTCCCATTCCAGATTTACCCATTTGCTTTATTAATTCCGATTCGATTATTAAAAGAAAAGTTGAAAATCAAAATCCAGAAAAACATTATTGGCATATTAGATATAGAGCACATAAGAAAATATTTTTAAAAGTTCCTGAAATAACACTAGAGATTGAGGATATTACTGAAGATAATTTATTAAGAACTTATTGGGATGACCTTAAATTTCTTGAGAAAATCAAGTCTGCACTAAAAATATCCTCTCTTTTTTTTTATCCTCTTTTAACTATCGCTTCTTATGTTATTATACTTCTTTGGTACTATAATTCATTAAATTTATTCTTTTTAATTTTATGGTCTTGGTTAGTTGGATTATGTCTTTTTGATATTGCTATATGTATCTATGAATTAAGAGAAAATGTAACCAATAATTCTAGTTTTGGAGAATTTTCGATTCCAATTTTAAGTAACTTTAAAATATATGACCTTTCACAATTGTTTATTCGTGCTACAGAGTCATATGGGGCATTTATGTTTCTATTATCAGTATTAATCACGCCAGAATTAAGAATTACCTTTTTTGGATTAAAAATGATTACATATTTTATATTAATAGTTATATTAACAATATTTTTTATAACAACATGCTACTTAATTCTTCATAGATATTTAAAAAATAGAAAAGAGAAAAGAAATCTGCTTCATCAACTCAATAACTATAATCAAAAAGTTTCCAATTGGAATCTTAGACAATATTACTTAAAATTCATTATTGAACTGCGAAATACTCCGATAGTAAGTATTGGTTTTTTTTCAAAAATCTTAATGATCTTAACTTTTTTCTTGGCATCAGTTCCTCCCATTGTTGACTTCTATTTATAAGAAATTAAAAAGATGATAAAATTGAATGAAAAGATTAATGATAACGAGAAAAAAGTTAAAATATTAATAGAAAATTACAATCGAAAAACAAGAACCAACGAATTGGGCAAACAAGAAGTGGTCTTTTTAACATTAGATGAGTTAAAATCATTACTTCATGAGATTAATGAAATACCTATAACAAAAAATTATTTTTATGAAGATTTTGAAGATTATTATCCGAATATCGTTCAAGAATATTTAATTGATCCCATTAAAGATGCCTTATCTTTAGATAGACTTGAATACTTAAGCACCCAGATTAGAATAATCACTAAAGATTTTATAATAGTTAGAGATGGTGATGATTCTTTTAAGTACTTTAAAAAATCATCTAAATTAATGATTTTTCAAGAACCATATTCTCCATCTCGCTCCTTTAAATTAGAGGAGTTTACAGAGTTTTCATTTGAATTTGAAAAGAAAAGGCTACTACATATATTTATAAAATATGTAATACCTTTCATTTTTCCCACTTTACTCTTTTTATTTCTTTATTTTATTTTGGTGCTTTATATGGGAATGTATACTTATGCTCAGAGAAGTGTAAACTTATTTTTTATTATTTTTTGGATTTGGCTTATTTTTTTAACTTTTATCAATTTAATTTATTCAATAAATTTACGTTTCGAAAAACAAGAAGTTGATTACACTACTCCTTTATTAAATCAATTTAAACCTTATAATCTTTCAAAATTTATAACTTTTGTAATTTCTTGCCTCGGAACGATTTACTTATTTATTTATTATATAGTTATTCTTGGAATTCTTATCGGAATTGCCTCTTATGATGAAATACTTGAACTAGTATCACCCATCTTTGAACTTTGGGATTTATTATCTTCCTTTCAGCAATTATTAATATTTATCTTAATAATCTTTATAGTAACGATGTTAATTATCGGCTTTTGGGATGATATTCGTGAATTTTTTGAAGATGCCACATTTTTTAAAGTTATCGGTTATTTCTTTTATAGTACGTTAATATTGCCATTTCAAATCGGTTACATTGAATATAAAGTAAGTAAGAAAAAAAAACAACATATCGTAAATTATCTTTCTAAATATATTCAAGAAGAGAATATTGACGTGAATGCTAAGATGCACTACCTTCAATTACTGATGGAAGTAAATAAAACACCCATAGTGAGTGTGGATCTTTTTTCTAAGTTAATTGCTGTATTTACATTTATGTTATCAGTCATTCCCCCCTTTCTAAATCAATTTCTTTAATAAAAAGTAATGAATGATAATTCCCATGAAACCACAATGTTCACAAACAATTCCTCGGCTTGTACCTAGCTTGGATCTTGATACCCATTCATGGTATATTCGTAGAGTTTTCGAATCTCGTTTTCTATCATATCGAAAATACGCCCCTAGGCATCAAGCCGTGTATCATTTCCAGCCATAATAATCTAGAATATCAATCATATTTAAAAGAAAATTAAAAATGGGTGTATGATATCTCATATAATATGAAGAATTAAAAAAAAAAGGAAATTTAAGATATGTTAAAAAAATTGAATGTAATCAATTTCAGCAATATATCCAAGCATATTTCCATCTGTTCTACCAAAATAGAAGTAAATATGATCTACTTTAAATCCCCACGCGACCCATAACCAATAAAGGTAAATGGTTTTGGTTCCTGATGACACAGAATGTGATTCTGAGATACCATTGGTATAAAAGATTGTCCAAACGGCATTACCACCATAAGGATTGTCTAAAATAAAAAGACCAAAATCTATAGTTACTCGGGTATATACTTTTTTAACATCTAATATAAATGATATTGACATACGATGAGTAAGAGTGGGAAATATTCCGGAAGTCTCTGTCCACACTGCAACGACATCACCATCATTTTCCCATGTATCCCATACATACCCATACAATAGATTACCGTATCCTATATTCATTGTCTTTGCACAACCTATTGGAGGTGGAATTTCAGGAGGAGGGACTGGTATTGCTACGACTGTAGAGGAGGAGATGGTAATTACTAATATAGACAATATCCCTATAAATAGAGATATTTTATTTATTTTCTTCAATTTCTACCCTCGAAAATTTTTTACTTTTGATTTTTAGCAATACAAATTATACTGCTATCATTAAATATTATAATTAAATATAAAAATATTTCTTTGATATTGATATAACATCATAAGTTAACAGACCTTATTTTTGATCAAATTGATTGGGATAACTTCCATGAATTTATCATATAATCCAGAATTCACCCTTTTTAAGGTTAAGGTTAAAGCTTAACCTTAATTCATCGGATGTTATGGAAGTTTGAAAGTTTACAATTTTATCCAAATTTTTTTCTATGATTGATGAATGTTATATCATACCCAAAAAAAAGTTGAA
>JBHLON010000094.1:0-5329 GCA_048940445.1 Promethearchaeota archaeon | reverse complement strand
TATTTTTACAATCACTAATTTCATCTTTATATAATATTTATTGAATAAACTATATGAAATTCTTGTTAATTCACTCAAATTTATTTAGAATCTTGATATCTTCTAATTTTAAGCCTATTTTTTCAGGAGTGGGCATTTTTAAATTTACCAATGAACCTGATGAGGTTATTTCAATCACTCAAAAAATCCATTGAAAAATTTATATTATAATAATTAACAAGAAAGTCTAACAGGAATCTAAGACTCTACTCAAAGTCTAGCATAAAAAATTATATTAGTAAACTTAACATGTCTATCATTGCATGTTTTTTGACATGTTTGTGAAATCCATAATCCAATAAAAAAAGAAAATAAAAATAGAGGAGTTGATTTTAATGAAAAGAATCTCAGCTTTAATAGTAGATGGAAAAGAATATACTATAACTGATGATAAGAAATTTGTTCAAGGAAGACGGAAAAGACGAACAATAGAAGAGTTTAAAGCAAAAAAAGGAGAAGTTATCCCTATTTTAGTAATTCCTCCCGATTTTTATGAAGAGGGTGTTGTATATGGGTTTTCTAATGAAAAGAACCATAAAGAATGGCTAATAGAGAATAGGCTTCACAAAAATTATGACCGCGAACAGAAAATGTTGGAAAAAGCAAGACGTGATCTATTACCTGAAGAAAGAGAAAGGATCAACAAAGAAGTAAAAGAAGCAACAGAGCAGTTTGGAAAATTTTTGAAGGAACATAATTTGAAAGCTGATGAAATTGAAAAGATTGAAAAACTTGGAGATGATCCATATTTCTCAGGACCACTTCACAGTGTAATTCTTTACAACTTGAAACATTATGATAAAAGTGGTTCATACTTAGTACTTCCAGGATATCCCTCTCCATGCCATAAACATTATAAAGATCTTAGGGATTATAATTTTAATGATAAGACATCTTCATTCGTGTTAAGGTGTAGCGAGAAAGTCGTATTTCATGAGCATATAAACTATGGTGGAGCTAAACTGGTATCATACGACAGTCGATCGGATTTAAGTGATTTTTGGTTTTATTTTGGTTTTTGGAACAATAGAATATCATCAGTAGTAGTATATTAGATATCGCATAATGAGTAATCATATTTCAAAAGCAATAAGTAAAAGGATTTTAAGATTACAAATTAAATCTTTTTTTTTTTTTATTTTTACAATATTTAGAAATTTATTTATTATTTTGAAGAAAAAAGGGTTATTGAATTGGAAATTAGAGTAATATGTCAGAATGGAAATATGGAAAAAAGAATATCTTTTTTCAATGGAAAGATTAAACAACTTTTATATTATAAATGTCAAGAGCTTATAATTTGTAAAAACAATTTACTTGAGAATAATCCTATTGTTTCTGTATATCCTCCACCTAAAACATTATTAAAAAAAATCAAAGCAATGTCTAAAAAATATAAAGAAATATAGTTTTCTCAGAATAGAATGCCTTTTTATTAAAATATTTGAGAATTATTGTAAACAATGTAGTCAGAAAATAGGAAAAGACATTCAATATAGTAGCTTTTGTGGTGCAAAATATAAAAAAATCAACGAAAAGATTTTATGATTATCAATTGTAAACTTTTATCTTTTTCATTGCTTTTTCAATCTCTATTTTCAATACATAATCCGTTTAATAAGAATAAAATCAAGCAATCAAAAATTATAAGGTGACCCCTGCCAAACGAGACGCAATAACGCGTCAAAAAAATACAATAGGGGGAGGAGGGCGAAATCAGAGTGTAAGAATTTACACTACCAAAAGACAAAAATCCAGGGTGTTAGGCAGGAGTCTTTTTTTGTATGAATTTGCTGTGATATCATTTTTGTCCTAATTTATGATATTATGTGGGGATGTATAAATAAAAATATTTGTGTTGCTCTTTTTTTGTAATTCGGTATTACAATAATTCTTAACAAATTGAGAAATCGCTTTAGCGCATAATGATGTAAGTATAAGTTGATTAATTTACAAAAGGTTTAATATAAAAATTAGGAAATTTGTATAATATTTCATTTAGAATTCTTTTCAGTAGTTTTTTGGCATCTTCAAAATTCTCATTCGAATATGCTTGACTAACCAATGATGACAACTAACATTGAAGGGGATAAAGAATTTCATTTAAAAAAAGATTAAAAACAAAGAATTTATTTCTCAATATGAATATTTAATATAAGAGAGTGATAGGTGCGAAATTTCACATGAACCCCGTAAATCTTACTATACAGGATTTAATAAATGAAAACAAGAAATTGACCTTTCTGGTAGGTGCAGGATGTTCCATAGATCCGCCCTCATGTCTCCCAGCAGGACGAGAGATGATAAAAGCCATTATTAACTATACGTGTGCTGAATCGGAAAGACAAAAAATTCTGGAATTAAAAGAACTGAGGTTCGAGCAGTTAGTAGAATTTGTGCGGAATCGATTAGATCCTGAGCTTAAAATCATAGATTACTATGGTCAATGCGATGCTCCCAACCTTCAGCATTTCTTTCTGGCAGATATGATAAAAAAAGGACAGTTCGTGATGACCACGAATTTTGATTTTTTAATAGAGTATGCTTTGCTTCAATCCAAAGTTTTGAAAGATGAGATTATCCCCGTCATAACAAAAATTGATTTTGAGGAATTTAAGAACCCAATGAAATTATTTGAAAAAGGAAAGAAAACACTATATAAGATACACGGTTCTACCAAAAATATAATTACGGAACTAGAAACACGAGATTCTCTGGTTGCTACGATTCAAGCATTCGGTTCAGGCAAAGAAGGAGAAAACATATTTCAAGTAGAACCATTCAAGCGTCCTTTATTTGATAATATCTCGAATAACCGTACTTTAATTATTATAGGATATTCGGGAAGTGATGATTTTGACATAGTTCCCACATTAATGGTATTAAAAAATCTGAAAAACATTGTCTGGATTAATTATATCTCTGACGATGAGAGTACAGAAAAAATTTATGAAATTAATGAGTCTATCGGACAAGATTCTAGAAAATTGGATAAAGTCACTCAAATACTTGTTGATATTTATCGAATGCACAATGCAGATCATGTGTATCGAGTGGATGCGAATACGACAACATTAATTAAAGAATTATTTGATTCTAAGCAAAATGGAGGCTCTAACGGCGCCCCCATTAACCCTATAACTTGGTTTAAAAATAACATTACTCCACCAGATGAATTTGATGAATTTTCTATTCCCCACGAAATTTACCATTCTTTTGATATGTACCAAGATGAGATGAAATGTTTAGAAAAAATATTATTGTTATCAGATAAAAAAAAAAATCTTGTTTGGAAAGCAATCGCTTTTAATGATTTCGGGATGATTTACGATGCACTAGGGAATTATGCAAAGGCACTAAAACGATTTGAAGAAGCGCTCAAAATTAATGAACAATTAGGAAATCTTTCTGGGAAAGCCGCTAATCTTAGCAATATTGGGTTGATTTACCAAGCACAGGGGAATTATCCGGAGGCGTTAAAACGATTTGAAGAAGCCTTGAGAATCTTCGAACAATTAGGAAATCTTTCTGGAAAAGCCGCTAATCTTAGCAATATTGGGTTGATTTACCAAGCAGAGGGGAATTATCCAAAAGCATTACAACGATATGAAGGAGCGATGAGGATAGATGAAAAATTGGGAAATCTTTCTGGAAAAGCTACTGATCTTATCAATATCGGATTGATTTATAAGGCACAGGGGAATTATCCAGAGGCTTTAAAACGATTTGAAGAAGCCTTGAGAATCTTCGAACAATTGGGAAACATTTCTGGAAAAGCAACTAATCTTAGCAATATTGGGCTGATTTTTCAAACACAAGGGAATTATTCAGAAGCACTACAACGGTTTGAAGAAGCATTGAGGATAGATGAACAATTGGGAGATCTTTCTGGAAAAACTGCTAATCTTACCAATATCGGGTTAATTTACCAAGAACAGGGGAATTATTCAGAAGCACTACAACGGTTTGAAGAAGCATTGAGGATAGATGAACAATTGGGAGATCTTTCTGGAAAAACCGCTGATCTTAATAATATCGGGCTAATTTACCAAGCAGAGGAGAATTATCCAGAAGCATTACAACGATTTGAAGAAGCACTGAGAATTAACGAACAATTGGGAAATCTTTCTGGAAAAGCCACTGATCTTAACAATATTGGGATGAATTACCACGCACAGCGAAATTATCGAGAAGCGCTAAAATGGTATGAAGAGGCACTGAGAATAATTGAACAAGTAGGAGACCTTTCTAGAAATGCTGTAATTTTAAATAATATCGGGGCGATTTACGACGCACTAGGTAAATATCCAAATGCGTTAAAACGATATAAAAAAGCACTAGATATCTTAAGAAATCTTGGATTAATCGAGTCTCATAATGCTAAGACCCTTAAACAGAATATTGAGATGATTAAGAGTAAAATGAAATAGTAATTTTTACATAAAAGAATTTCTCTTTTTTCTTTGAATTACAAATATTAAGATAAAGGAGATTTAAGCTCATATAACGACACTTTGTTCGTATACTTATTGTAAGAGTACTAAGAATCTTTAAGTTTTATCCTAAAACTAGAGAGTAAGCAACATCCATTACAATAGCTATATCGGTCATATACTGAGCAAATTCTAGATCTGAGCAATTTATAACCCAATCAAGGAGTAAATTCTCATTTTTAACCTGTAATTCATCCATCATTTCGCTAAATATTTCTAAATTTACAGAAAATATTCTATTATGCTTAAATTTGATGAAATTATCCTTAATAATAGGTTCGTTTTGTTGCCAACGTTTTTCGCATATTAATTCAAAATTGTCGTGGTCTTCTTTTAACTTGAGAAGCCCAGAAAGCCCTTTTAAGATTTTTAAAAAAATCCCTTCATCATTAGCAGACTCCTTATTAGATTTGTTGCTAATTGAGTCTGATATGTATCTAGACATTAATTTTAGAGAATGATATGGTGTTGCCCAATCTGTAATAAAATGAAAACTCCATCCAAGCCAACGAGACCAAGAACGATCACCGGAATTAAAGGCTTCAGAGGCTTTATTGATATATTGGATTGACAATTCTTTTGCATTATCGGTATGATCGGCAAACCATCCGATTGAAGCCATTATCGCTTCGAACATCCCCTTGCCAAGCTTCTTTCTTTTCTCCTCATCTGGTTCTACTGATGAAGACTCGAGTATTTGCAAGTTATCGGAATCGATAGCATGAGATCCGTATAATCCTACTAATCGAGCTAAACCTTTATGGGTAATCTCTCTCAATTCTTATCCTTTTCCTCTA
>JBHLON010000012.1:0-81425 GCA_048940445.1 Promethearchaeota archaeon | reverse complement strand
AAAAGCAGGATATTGAAATGATGGACGGGCTTATCTTCTCCGAGAATATGAACGTACTCTGCGTTGCCAGCTTCGTTAATGAGGAGGAAGCTCCTTACAAGAGTAAATATTTCTACGATATTTATTACAAAAGTGCGATGAAAAGAAAGCGAGACTTCCTCTTCACCATAGATTATTTTTTCAGGTATGATGCAGATTGCCACTGGTCGATACGGAATGTTGCTGGAGGAATTTTTGAGAATAAAGTAGTCCGGTGGTTAGTAGGGCCCTATATACTTGGATCGACAAATATTCTTAAGATCAGCGAACGATTGCCATTTTTAACTAAGAAGGGGGGAGAACCGGACGTGATTGTTGATGTCTTCATACCATTCACTCACGCGGAAGAATTTTTCAATTGGTACCTGGAGTTATTTGATTATTTCCCGGTTTGGATCGTCCCTTACCGCATGCAAAAAAACAAACTAGATGGGTACAAGTTCTACCCGTGGGTCAATCAAGACATGATCGCTCCCATCGAGGATGAGCTATTCATAGATTTTGCCATCTACGGGTTCGAACAAAAAAGAAAGGGATTTAACTTCTATAAAGCGCTAGAAGAAAAGGTTCATGAGCTCAGGGGAATGAAAACCTTGATAACTCACAATTTCTACGAGGAAGACTTGTTCTGGAAGGTATATAACAAGAAATTATACGATAAAGTGAAAGAACGAACGGATCCCAAGAACCTATTTCGAAACTTGTATGAAAAGACGAATTATAAGAAGAAGACTGAAAAGACGAAAAAACTGAAGGTAGGTATACCACGTTCCCTGTATTTCTACAAGTATTTTCCATTATGGGAAGGAATGCTTACAAGTCTTGGTTGCGAAGTTATTGTGAGTCCAGAAACAAACAAAGAAATTCTTACCAACGGATCTAATCAATCTGCAACCGATTTATGCATTCCAGTCAAGATTCATTATGGTCATGTAAATTATTTATCGAGAAATCACCCCGATCTAGATTTTATATTTGTTCCAAGACTCATTAGTAAAAGTCCTGATCATTATTATTGTCCGAAATTCCTGATCCTTCCAGATGTCACTCAACACTCAGCAGTTTCTAATATTCCCGTTATTGAATGGACTTTTAATGCCAGGGAACATTCAATGATGAAATCAGCAATAGATTTTGGAAAAACATTAGGTAAATCAAAAGAAGAATCAAAACTTGCGTATGAGAATGGATATAAAAAACTTGAAGAATTCCATGAGTTGATTGAGGATGGAATTCTTGTTCCTGATGCACTTTACAAAATGTATCCTTTTGAAAAATATCCAAATTATAAGTTTAAGAAAAGATTTCGACCTAAACTTAACAAAGATTATGAAAATTATCCACTTTCATTAATGGTTCTTGGTCATCCATACAATACTTATGAACCAATTATTAATCATGGATTAATGGATATTCTCAAATCCAATTTTGTTGATGTTGTAACTGTTGAAAATGCTCCAAAGGAAATCTTCTCAAGAAGAGTTGAAATTGATGATAATCTTTGCAATTTCTGGGATAATGAAGATGAATTGATGCAATTATCTGATTATGTTATCCATAATGAAGAGATTGATGGAGGTATTTTCTTGATTTCTTTTGCATGTGGTCCTGATTCTTTAATTCAAGAATTGGTAATGCAGGATTTTGACATGAAAGATAAACCTTTTGTTGATCTCACATTAGATGAACACACTGGAGAATCTCAAATAACTACAAGAGTAGAATCTTTTCTCGAAATGATAAGGAGGAAGAAATACAGATGAATGAACCAGAATTTATCAAGAATATTCTTTCAGATGATGTGGATGACAAGTTATATCTAGGAATCGATGTCGGAAGTGTCTCCACGAAATGTGCAATAATTAATGAGAGAAATGAATTATTGTATGCTACTTGGACTAGAAATGATGGTTCTCCCATTGTTTCTACACAAGAAAATCTAAAATACATGGAAGAAGTCATTCCCGATAACATCGAAAAAAGTATTTGTGGTGTTGGGACAACAGGTTCTGCTAGGTATTTAATAAAAGCACTTATTGGTGCTGATATCGCAAAACCTGAAATAATTGCTCATGCAATTGGAGCTTCAACTTATACCCCTGACGTGAGAACAATTCTTGAAATCGGGGGACAGGACAGCAAAGTTATATTGATGAAAAATGGCATCGTAACAGATTTTAACATGAACAGTGTTTGTGCTGCCGGAACTGGTTCTTTTCTAGATCACCAAGCAATTCGGATCAAGGTTCCAATTGAAGAATTTGGGGATTATGCTCTTCGGGCAGAAGAGGAGGTTTCAATTGCAGGACGATGCACAGTTTTTGCCGAATCTGATATGATCAGTAAACAACAAGAAGGATATTCTAAAGAATCAATTATCAAGGGATTGTGTAAAGCTCTTGTTAGAAACTACTTGAATAATGTTTGCAAAGGGAAAAAACTCCTCCCGCCTTTCGTATTTCAGGGTGGAGTTGCAGCAAATTCCGGAATAAAAAATGCTTTTGAAGAAGAATTGGGGTATGAAGTCATTATTCATGAAAACTTTTATGTGATGGGAGCATTTGGTTCAGCCATTTTGGCAAAGGAACATGTAAATGGACAGATATCTTCTTTTCATGGCCTAAAAGTTAGTGAAATGAACTTGGCTCCAGGTTCATTTGTCTGTCCTGATTGTCCAAATAGATGTACAGTTAAATACCTTGTCAGGGAAGAAGATAAAAGTAGAGTAACTGGAAGAGAAAAGGATGATAGGATATTTGCACGATGGAATAGTAGGTGCGGTAAATGGTAAATGTTAGAGTTTCATTTTCACGAATGGGTTGGAGCTATATTTTTTTCAAAGGTTTATTCCATGATCTTCCTGGTATTGAAGTTGTTGAACCCCCTCTAGTAAACACTGAAATCGTTAGTGAAGGAGTCAAAAATTCTCCTGAATTCGTTTGTTTTCCATTTAAAGTCATTCTTGGTGAAATGATAAACCTGTATCGTAATTATGATGTTAAAGATTTTATGATGATTTTTGACCACGGCCCTTGTAGAGCAGGAATGTATGCTGTTGTCCAAAAAAGAATCATGAAAAATATGGGATTCAAGGATGTTAGAATGTTTTATCTGAGTCAAGATGATCTGCGAAATCTTGAATGGCTAATGATATTTCGTGATTTAGAAAAAAGAACAGGAAGAAAATTTGATGATTATAAAATTTTAAGAAACACACTCTTGTTCTTGGTCAAAGCATACTATGTTGAAAGAATAAGCCATATTGAAGGACTTGTTAGATGTCGAGAAAAAAACAAATCAATGACTACCAAAGTAGTTCATACTTTGATGAATTTACTTGATAACGAAAATAATTTGATGAAATTATCTAATTTTGATAGAACGATAGATGAAAATTTTCGCAAGATTCCTATTGATAAGGAAATGGAACCTTTGAGGGTTTGTTATACTGGGGAAATCCAAGTCATGTTGGAGAAATGGGTTAATTATGATCTGATGGGAGAATTAGGCCTCATGGGTATCGAGGTTCACAAGCAGTATGATGTCTTTGATTGGGTCATGTACAAACTTAATGCCAGCAAACGAAGAAGACGGCTTGAACATAGTGCTAAAATGTATATTCCAATGGATATTGGCGGAGAAGCAGTTTGGAACATAGGAGCTTATCTTGAGTCTCAAGAAAAAGGTTTTGATGGTTTTGTCCATATATTCCCATTTACTTGCATGCCTGAAATATCCCTCATGGGAATGTTAGAAGCTGAAAAAAACATGGACAAGTTTTACATGCCCCATATTCATTTTAGTCTTGATGGAAGTTCTGGTTTTGAAGGACTTAGAACAAGAATCGAAGCATTTCATGATTTAATGATTGGTAACAAAAAGTCTAATCCTTTGTTTAGAGATGTCAAGTATGTAGTCCCGGATGAAATAAAAAACATATATTTTAAACCGAAATCCAATTTTGAATATTTTGTGTCTAGTATTGAAAAACCAATGTCATTCCTTTTAACAATGCTGAATCCAACAAAGAAATTAGATGTAGGATTCACTGTTAAGAATGGACTCGAGTTTTTTTCAAGAAATTCGTTTTTTGGTATCGAATCTCTTATTAACCTTTGAGAGGCTATTTTGTATCTAGTGAAATCTCTTTGAAGGAGATTATTAAATATTGTTGAAATTTTTATAAAAAGTATCATACGATTGATAATCTGTTTATAATGGGTAAATTTTTATTTTAGAATGAGTTATTTGATTTCATAGTTTTGATCAAATACTTGACTAGGTAAAATTTCTTAGAATTAAAATGTTAATTTCCTTCCCTAATATGGGTCCCAATTGGGTCGCCTTTAAAACACTCTTTACAAGCCTTGATTTAGATGTGGTCATTCCCGATCCAACAAATCGTGAGGCAATCAAAATCGGTGTTAAGCAATCTCCAGAGTTCGTTTGTTTTCCATTCAAGGCGACAATAGGGGATTTTGTAAACGCAATTGAGAAAGGAGCAGATACATTAGTCATGGCGATTGACTGTGGACCTTGTAGGTTCGGATTTTATGCTTCCGTGCAGGAGAGAATTCTAAAGGATATGGGATATAAGAATATAACATTAATACCCCTTGACCAAGCAGATCTTCTGGAATTCCATTGGGTCAAGACTCTCCAAGAGGTGACTGGTAGAAGGGATCCCTTTATCTACTCAAAATTTCTTAAAGCAGTTATTTTTTTCCTAAAAAAAGCAAAACTATTGAACGATATACAGACAGCAGAAGGTTTATTTCGGGCATATGAGCGCACTCAAGGAGATACTACTAAACTTGTAAAAAATTTATTAATTAAGCTTGATGAAACTAATACCTTAAAAGGTTTAAGGAACTTTAAGAATGTTATTAAGGATGAATTTAATCAAATTGATGTTGATAAAACTCGAAATCCACTAAAGGTCGCAATAGCAGGAGAAATTCATATCTCTTTAGAACCTTATGTCAATTTAGATATAAGACGTAAGTTAGGTGAAATGCAGGTTGAAATCCATCAAAATTTAAGTTTATATGATTGGGTTGTACATAAATTCCATCTGAATTATCATAGGAAGTGGTTAGAACACTTGGCTAAACCTTATGTTCCAATGGATATCGGGGGGGAATGTATATGGGTTTTAGGAGAATATATTGATAGGGCTCGAGCTGGCTTTGATGGTTTTGTACATCAATATCCTTTCACCTGTATGCCAGAGGTGACGGCTCGAACAATTATAACTAATAAACTTAAAAAAGTATACGACTTACCAATTATCTATTTCTCTTTCGATGAGCAATCGGGGATGGAGGGATTTAAAACAAGATTAGAAGCATTTGTGGACCTTATGTATGCTCGTCGTGAGCATAAGCTTTATCAAAATAGGGAGTATTTAAAGCAAGATTTAGAAAATGTATACCATGATTATGGGAGTAATTTTTATAAAGAATGTTATCAAATTATTCAAAGCCAATAATAAAGTGATACCATGGTCCAAGTTTCTGATGATGTAAGGATTGAAAAAGAAAAAAAGGATTGTTTTTTAGGAATTGATATTGGGAGTGTCAGTTGCAAATTTGTTTTAATGGATACAGATGGAAAGGTTCTAACAAGTGTTTTTTTACGTAATGAGGGTTCTCCTATAGAATCTGCTAAAGTGGGTATGGCTGAGCTACGGAATAAGATTGAAGAGAAACCTGAACTGAAGAATTACGCAATACGTTCTTGTGGTACGACTGGTTCAGCAAGATATTTAACAAAGGCAGTGGTGGGGGGGGATCTAGCAAAAACAGAAATTATTGCTCATGCTGTTGCAGCACAATCAATGTATCCCGACGTGCGAACTATTCTTGAGATAGGCGGTCAAGATTCAAAGATTATTATTCTCAGAGATGGAATTATTGTAGATTTTGCGATGAATTCGGTATGTGCTGCGGGAACAGGTTCTTTCTTGGATCATCAAGCAGCTAGGCTTGGCATACCTATTGAAGATTTTGGAGATTATGCAATTCGATCGAAAAATCCTCTGAGTATTGCAGGAAGATGTACTGTTTTTGCTGAATCTGATATGATCCATAAACAAAATGCAGGATATAGCAAGGAAGATATAATTGCAGGGTTATGTGATTCCTTGGTTCGAAACTATTTGAATAATTTAGCCAAGGGAAAAGAGTTAGAAGAACCCATTGTATTCCAAGGAGGAGTTTCTTACAATAAGGGCATGATAGAAGCCTTTGAACGTCATTTAAAAGTTAAAGTCATTGTACCGAAGTACAATGTTCTCATGGGCGCTTTAGGCATGGCAATACTTGTCAGAGACTATTATCGAGAACATGAGCAGGAAACAAGCTTTAGAGGCTTAGAAGTAGCAGAGATAGAATTCAAGACTTCTGCTTTTAACTGTGGAGATTGCCCCAATAATTGTGAGATTGTCCAGGTCAAAATGCCGGAATATGGAAATCAAGTAATCGCTAGATGGGGATCTAGATGCGGTAAATGGGATAACGTAACTTAAGGAGGTTTAAGAAGTAATTTGACAGAATTTATTAAAAATTTAAAAGAATTAGGGGAGGAGTTTCTTGAGACTCTTCACCATAAGACAAAATTATCAACAATATTTGATATTTTTTTAGAAAAAGTAATTCCAACATTCGTATCCGAAAAGGAATTGAAAGAATATTACGAGAGACGAATGGAGGAGGTAAATGATTTTATAGATAAATTATAATGAAAATTAAAAATGAGATGTGATAAAAATGGTAGAAACAACTGAAGAACCGGAAACAAAAGGAAAAGACCAACTTTTTAGTAAGGAATTAATAAATGATGTCCTTTATGCCTCAATTAAGGGACTTAGTTGGGCGGGTTTAGCACTTTTTGCTGACTTAAAAATTGAAGGAAAAGAGAATATTCCCTTAAGAGGAAAAGCAATATTAACTACGATTAGTGATAATGCATTAAGAGACATGGCGATCATAAGTCAGGTGTCTGGTAGGCGAATTCATTTTATGGTACATCATAAATTAATGAAACATCAACTTTATGGACCTGTATTAAAAGCACTTGGTATGTTCAGAAGTACATATGATAAGGAAGACACTGAACCAATCGATAAAGTTTTTCATTATTTGAATGAAGTTGGAGATCTTGTGGCAATGACACCTGAATCAAAGTTGGATCGCGAAACTCAAGTAAAAGCAATGGCGGGGATTATTAAATTTGCAGTTGCTGGAATGGCACCTATTATTCCATTAGCGATATACTCTGAAAAAACAAAGCTCTTTAATATGATAAGTGGTTCTGGAATGCGTGTAAAAATTGGTATACCGTTAAAAGTTGAAAAGCATTTAAATCGAGATAAATATAGAGCCCAGAGGTATGAAATCGCTGAAGACATAATTAATATCATTGAATCTTTAAAAATAAAGCCCGAACTTGATGAAGAAGTATAAATTAAAATCAGATAGAAAATATTCAATATCTTGAATCGGATACTAAGTATCAGCATACTGAAATTTATCATCCATGTAATTTTAAATATGAGAAATTCATTTTATAGAATAAAACTCGTTCTTCCTATCAAAATGATGAATCTAATACCTTTAAAGTATTAAACTGGAAACTGCTTTTTTAATATGTGCAAAATTTCTCAATCAAGGTTAGGATATTAAATTTTCTATGCAAAATTATCTGGAATTATTGAAACAAGAAGTAAGGATAAAAGAACTTTATTTTATAAATCAAAAACGTAATTTTATCATAAGTATTAAATATTATTTTTGAATAAGAAGACTTAATCAATTAATTAATTTTGGCGAAATTTAAATGAAAAAAAGAAGTACGGTTTATTTAGGGTTACTTATAGTATGCACGATGCTTTCATTCTATCCAGCTTTAATAAGTGATATCAATCTATATGATAGATATCAAAGTGAACGAAGACAAATACTATCAATAGCATCCTTGGATGAGGAAGTTGGATATGAATGGAATCGTACGTGGGACTTAATGGGACAGGGTGCAGTGGGTTCTGATATTGCTATTGATTCTTCAGACGCTATTTATATTACAGGACGTACATGGGATATCTACGTTGGATATCAGGCTGCTTTAATAAAATATGATACATTAGGAAACATAATATGGTCACGTATATGGGATGGAGTTAATGATGTACGATCTTTTGGAGTAGTAATTGATTCTTCTGATAATGTTTATATGGGAGGATATGGTACTTTGGGATTGGGTGCTTTTGATTTATTTCTGGTTAAATATAATAGCCTAGGAACTATTCAATGGTCTCGTATCTGGGGTGGGAGCAATTATGAGAGAATATATGGGATAACAGTGGATTCATCAGATAATGTGTATTTAGTGGGAGAAACAGAAAGTTGGGGCGCTGGAAATGAAGATATGGTTTTAATAAAATATGATAATGCAGGAACATTACAATGGAATCGCACATGGGGTTTAAGTGGCAGTGATATTGCTTATACTGTTGGTACTGATAATTCTGATAATGTATATATGGTCGGAACTACTACAAGTTTCATTGGAAGCCTTCAGTGGAATATTGTAAAATATAATAGCGGAGGTACATTATTATGGAATCGCACGTGGGGTGCTTTTGGCAACAATTATGCATATGGCATCGCCTTTGATTCTTCTGATAATGTGTATATTGCTGGAGAGAGAACACATCCAACAACTTATTATCCTAGTGTAGCTTTAGTAAAATTTGACTCTTTAGGGGTTGAGTTGTATAATCAAACTTGGAATGAAATTGGATATTGGGGGAATAGAGAAGTTAGAGCTAGAGATATTGTACTAGATTCATCAGAGGATATTTATCTTGCATGTTACACTGGACAAGATAATATGATGACCGTAAATTCTTATCTGGGTTTGTTAAAATACAATACGTCTGGTGATTCCCAAGGCTTTGTTAGATGGGATAAAGATTATACAGCAGCTTATGGGATTGCTTTAGACTCTAATGAAAATGTGTATGTAGGAGGAGAAAGCGATGATAATATGTGTTTAGTAAAATATAACTTGATTCCTCAAATAAGTATAAATTCACCTAATGAAAATGAGATTTTTGGCAGTACAGCTCCAAATTTTGACATTTCAATTATAGATTCAGATTTAGATTCTAGATGGTATACAATAGATGGGGGAATTACTAATATTACATTTACTGGATTAACAGGAACAATCGACCAAATTGAATGGGATAAACTTTCAGATGTTCCAGTAACCTTAACTTTCTATGCAAATGATTCTGCTGGTAATATTGGACATGCAGATGTGAATATATATAAAGATGCTACTGATCCACAAATTACAATAAATGCGCCGCTTAATTCAGAAATTTTTGGAAGCAGTGCTCCAAACTTTGACCTTTATATTTTCGATTTAAACTTGAATTCTACATGGTATACCATAGATGGGGGAGTGAATAACATTACATTCACCGGATTAACAGGAACAATCGATCAAGCTGAATGGGATAAACTTTCAGACGTTCCAGTAACCTTAACTTTCTATGCAAATGATTCTGTGGGTAATATTGGACATGCTGATGTGAATATATATAAAGATTCTAGTATCCCCCAGATTACAATAAATACTCCACTTACAAACGAGTTTTTTGGAAGTAATGCTCCAAATTTTGACATTTCCATTGTCGAACCCAATTTGGATTATACTTGGTATACTATAGATGGGGGAGTGACTAATATTACATTTACCGGATTAACAGGAACAATCGATCAAATTGAATGGGACAAACTTTCAGATGTTCCAGTGACCTTGACTTTCTATGCAAATGATACAATTGGAAATATTGGTCATAAAGACGTAGTTATAAATAAAGATTCTACTAATCCACAGATTGTAATTAATGTACCAACACATGAAGAAAATTTTGGAAATATAGCTCCAAATTTTGATATTTCGATTGTTGAACCGAATTTGGATACAACTTGGTACACAATAGATGGGGGAGTGACTAATATTATATTTACTGGATTAACAGGAACAGTTGATCAAACAGAATGGGATAAACTTTCTGATGGAGCCCTAACTTTGATTTTCTATGCAAATGATTCTGCTGGTAATATAGGTTCTGTAGGAGTGCTAATCATTAAGGATACTAGTATGCCTCAGATTACAATAAATGCGCCACTTGCAAATGAATTTTTTGGGAGTAGTGCTCCAAACTTTGATATTTCTATTTTCGAATTAAACTTGAATTCTACATGGTATACCATAGATGGTGGGATTACTAACATTACATTTACCGGATTAACAGGAACTATTGATCAAACCGAGTGGGACAAAATAGGCGCTACTGGTCCAGTCATTATTAGATTTTATGCAAATGATACTTTAGGATCTTTAGCTTTTGCAGACGTAACTATATATAAAGATGTTGAAGTACCTAGCTCGCAAATATTATTCATACCTCACAGTGGAACTGTTGATGTAAATGTTTCTACGATTTTCACATTAACAGCAAGCGATGGGACAGGGTCAGGAGTTTTTGTAATTAGATATAAAATTAATGATTCAACTTGGAATGATTATACTGGGGAATTTGATTTATCTGGATACGCTTTTGGTTATTATAATATCTCATACTATGCAATTGATAATGTAGGGAACATTGAAAATGTTAATTCAATTTTAGTAGAATTAGTAGAAATACCTCCGCCTCCACAACCAGGTATTCCAGGATATGATATTTTAATAATAATGGGAATCATTGGAGTGAGTATGATAATAATTCTAAGAAAACGGAAAAATTATATTTAATAAAATTTTTTTTTTATTTTAAAAATTAAGAAAAATTGTAAAACTAAGTTTTTTGGTTTAATAAACAACTTCTTTAATGTTCAGTTTATTAATTTCCAACTAATATCGTGTTCTAGTTGCTTGAATACGAAGTTTTGCTTTTGTATTCTCTTTTTCATCTTGGAGGACAACGTATTCAGTTGGTGAGGGCAATTTAATTTCAAATTCTTGTTCTGCGACTGTATGATCCTTTTTTAAATCATCCCTTTCACGTAGAATTACCTTTATTTTCTCGACAGTGGGCTTATCAGCTCTTACAGTTTTAAATTGAGACCAAAGTGACATATCAGCTTTAGAAGTGAATTCTTGATTTCGCTGCAGCTTGATTGTTCCTTTATTTGGCCATCTAGCTTTGAAAAGTTTAGGTCCATCAATCTTGAAATAAAATTCGCCTCGCCAACCAAAAATATCGTAATCTTTAAGAGTTTTTAGACTCATAAGCTCGATGCTTATTAGATAACGCTCTTTTTCTTTTCCTACTTGATCTTGATCAAATGATTGATCCTTAGCATAAGTTTTTTTTTGTTTGGCATAATAACGTCTTGGAATTTTTTATTCACCTTTAATTCAAATACTTTTTTAAAAATTAGCTTTTAGTAGTATATAGTGTAGAAATATATAATTCTTTCAGTTAAATAACCTAATAATAATCAATAAATAATTAATTGAGCGACATTTAGCTTACTAAAAAAGTTAAATTATAATTTTTTAAACCATCGATATTTTAATTAGTTAAATAATTACTAAAAAACAAACTTGTAACTTTTAGGAGATTATAATGTCCGAGGAGAAATTTTTTATAGAAATCTCAGACGCTATCGTTAGTTTAGATAGAGATAAAGTAATTTACTTAGCAAATAAAGCAGTAAAAGAGAAATCGGATTTATTAAGTGTAATAGAAAAAGGATTTGGGGCAGGAATCCGTCGAATAGGAAACTTATGGGAGGAAGGGGAATTCTTTTTGCCCGAGTTGATGTTAGGAGGGAATATTGTACAAGAATCAATGGAAATTCTTTTACCACACTTAAAGAAGAATAAAGGAGAGATAAAATCAGGAAAAGTGGTGATGGCCACAATAGAAGGGGATATTCATTCTATTGGTAAGACTATCGTTGCAACAATGCTTAGTGCAAATGGATTTGAAGTATATGATTTAGGTGCTGATGTACCTATTGATAAAATTATCAGTATAGCAATTGACCAAAATGCAGATATAATTGGAGTATCTGCTTTATTAACCACCACAATGATTGGTCAAAAAAGATTGATTGAAAATTTAAACAAAAGAGGTATTCGGAATAAATTTAAAGTTATATTTGGTGGTGCTCCAGTAACTATGAGTTGGGTGGATGAATGCAAAGCAGATGGTTATGCTGATAATGCTATAGAAGCTGTAAAGTTAGTGAAAAGTATAATAGAAAAAAGCAATTAGATTTTGGAGATGATATTACGAATTTATTTGAAAAGTGGCTAAAAGATGATTTAAAAGTAATTTTATTTGATGGTGGAATGGGTACTGAAATTTTCAAATACGGAATTACACCAGGAAAACTTCCGGATCTTTTGAATATTGAAAAACCTGATATAGTCTCAAAAATCCATGAATCTTACTATGATGCAGGATCAGATATGTGCCAAACTAATACTTTTGGGTCTAGCATTTTAAATCTGAGAAAATATAAGCTTGAAAATCGTATTAAAGAAATAAATGAGAATGCTCTGGAAAACTTAAGAAAAGTCTGTCCACCTGAGCATTTAGTAGTAGGAGATGTTGGGCCCTCCGGAGAATTCAAACCTCCAATAGGGGAAATAACGTTTGAACAATGGTACTCAAGCTATTTAGAGCAGGTAAAGTATCTTGAAAAAGGAGTCGATTTATGGCACATTGAAACTATATCGGATATAGATGAAATGGTTGCAGCTATAAGAGCAATAAAAAAACTTTCCAATAAACCAGTCATTAGTTCTATGACCTATAAGAAGACTAAAAGAGGATTTTTTACAATTATGGGACACTCATTGCATCAATGTATAGAGAAAATTGAAAGAGAAAAAGTAGATGTAATTGGTAGTAATTGTACCCTCGCTTCTAAAGATATGATTGATTTAACTGTAGAAATAGGTAAACTCACAAGTATACCTTTTTCTATTAAACCCAATGCAGGTAACCCAAAAGTAGAACCAGGGGGTATAGCATATTATGAACAGCCCGTGCAGGAATTTGGAAGAGATATTGCTGAGATTATAAAAGCTGGTGCTAAAATAGTAGGGGGATGTTGTGGTACATCTCCTGAGTCAATAAAAGAGATTAAAAATTATATAAATTCTCAGATTAAAAAGTGATAAAATATGACAATTTTAAAACCAAATATCAAGTTATTAGATGATGACCATAAACTTAAAATTTTTGAGGAAGCAAAAGATATCCTTGAAAATCAAGGAATTTTCTTAGAAAATGAAGAAGCTAAGAAAATGTTTAAAGCACATGGAATTCCAGAAAAAGATTCTCGATATTTTATTCCATCAGATTTAGTAGAAAAATGTCTGAAATCAGTACCTCCTGAAATTAAATTATATGATAGAGAAGGTCGAGATTTTCTCTTATTAAGCAACGATAATGTTCATTTTGATCCAGGATCCGCAGCAATCTTTTTATTAGACGAAAATACTGGGGAAATTAGGGAAGCAGTATCAAATGATTTCATCCGTTTCTCAAAAATTGTTGAACAATTGCAATTTATTGATGCCCAAAGCACTGCGATCATTTATCAGGATGTGCCTAAAGAAGCTCAAGATTGGCATCGTCTATACTTGGCATTATCTAATTGTTATAAACCTGTTATTACTGGGACATTCCGTAAAGAAAGCTTCAAAATTATGCGAGAAATTTTATTAGCTTGTAGAACATCTGAACAGGACTTAGCTAAAAAGCCTCTTGCGATATTTGATGCTTGTCCAAGTCCTCCACTAAAATGGTCAGATTTAACAACTCAGTCTCTAGTTGATGCAGCTAAAAGTATGATCCCTTCTGAATTTGTCTCAATGCCTTTAGCTGGGGCAAATGCACCAATTACTTTAATTGGGTCAATAACCCAACATTGTGCAGAGTGTCTTGCTGGAGTAGTAATTGTTCAGTTAATACGAAAAGGAGCACCGTTAATATGGGGAGGTTCTCCCGCAATCTTGGATATGAGAAGAGGTACCACTCCAATGGGAGCAATTGAAACTATGATGATTAATATAGGAGATATTGAAATTGGTAAATTTCTTAATCTGCCAACACATGCTTATATGACTTTAAGCGATTCAAAATTACCAGATGCGCAAGCAGGATTTGAAGCTGGCATAGGAGGGATTTTAGCGGGTTTATCAGGTGTAAATATGGTTTCTGGACCAGGTATGATAGATTTTGAATCCATGCAAAGTATTGAAAAGCTAATAATTGATAATGAAATAATTGGGATGATACGGAGATTCTTGAAAGGTATTGAAGATTATGGATCACCATTTGCGGCAGATATTCTTAAGACATACGAGAACAAACAAGAACTATTATCTCATCCATTAACATTAAAGTTATTTAAGAAAGAATTATTTATTCCAAGTTCGATAATTGACAGAACAACGCGTGATACATGGAAGGAATTAGGTTCTAAATCTATAAGGAAAAGAGCAAAAGAATATGCAAAAGTTTTAGAAAATAAAGAACCCATGAGACCCATAGCTGAAGATTTAGTTAATGAACTGGATAAAATCACTTTAGCAAACTTATAACTTTCATAATTTTATAAGAAAGATACCCAATGTGGACATTATAGTTTACGTTAATTTGACTACTCCAAATGCTAATATATATGAAGATTTCTATTTCGGACATTACACAATTTATTTAGACGTTGAATAAGAATCATTTAGCTTTTGCTTTTTTACTTCATATTTTTTCATAATTTATTAAAAAAACAGCGATTAACACAATAAGACCTCCTAATATATTCCATATTACAACCACATCATATCTTTGGAGTGTTATCGAGAATAATAATGTAAGAAATGGCTCGATGTATAGAAATGAAGCAACTTTTGCTGACTTAATTTTACTTTGTGCATATTGATATGCATAGTACCCAAAAATATAAGAACCAACTCCCAAATATAAAGAGCAAAAAAATAAGATTGGATTTAGAAAATTTTGAATGAAAATATTTAATTCATTCATAATCAAGGCTAACACTAATAATTCAATGGTTCCTAAATAACAAATAAATTTATTCATTTGGTTAGCAGAACTGACAATAACTATTTTTTTACTTATTGTAGAATAGATTGCCCAAAATATAGGAGTCAAGAGCGCAAACATATATCCAAAAAAATTAGGAGATGTTGGAGTTAAATTCTCTATATTTCCTCCCGATACTAATAAAAAACCTCCTAAAGTTGCGACAATAAAGCCTATGATCTTTAATTTATTTAATTTTTCTTTGAAAAAAATAAGGGCTAATATCGCAATTATAACAGGGGCTAGTAAGCATACAAATAGAGCTGGAATTGACGGCCCAATTAAATTAATAGATAAATATTGAATAAAGAAAAATAAAGAGACTCCAAAAATACTTGAGAAGAAAAGGTAAACCCACTCTCTTTTAGAGTAGACATTTTTAGACTTAATATTGTCATTATTATCAGTATTCTTCCTTTTTAATCTACGGTATAAATCTATCAAGAGATAGCCAAATGAAGCAATAATGAATCTATAAAGGGCTATCGAGAGTGGAGTAATGAATTCAAGTGATATATCTACAATAATAAAAGAAAAACTCCAAATACTTATCATTAAGATTAACAGAAAATATATGAACAACATTAGAAAAAAGCTCTATTAAGCAAGATTTTATATTACTAAGTTTTTTCTATACATATAAATTTATAGCAATAATTATTATTTTTGGAATGTGACACTTTGAAAAAAGTTAAGTTATCTTTGAATCTCGGGATTATAGATAAAGATGAATATGGTAAGGAACTTATTATTGAATACTTAAAACATATGTCATTAAATAATAATGCATATGAAAAATTTCTCGAGTTTTTAATAGTATTTCAAGATGTTCCGATAAAAATTAAGCTATTTAATGCATTAAACTTCAACGATTTATTAGATGATTATAAACCAATTAAAAGGATTGATGTTCTCATTTATATCATAGATATATATGAGCTTGACAGTTTAGAAAGCAGCAATTTTACAGATTTTGAAGGTTTCAGCACCATTTATATGTTTCAAGGCATTTCTATTCTTTTAGGGCTTAATAAGCATCTTATTGAAAATATAAATATTTTAGATCGTGAAAGAATAAGTAGCATCGATCTTATTAATAAAACTAAGAATCTAGGTTTTCTATATTGTTTTGAAATTCAAAATAAAAATCATGATTTTTCGGAGCTTTTCAATAAAATTTTTGAAAATTTTATCTTAAAATTGGGTAATTTAAACCCAGAATTGTTAAAAAATGCTATTTCTTATGGGAAGGAATTAAAAAATCATTTTAATTTTTAAATGATTTTATTGTAAAGATTTAATAATTACAATTCTCATAATATATTCAAAAATAATAATAAAACTCACAAAATATTACAGAGTTGAAATATTTTTATGGGAGAAGGTACAAATAATCTTTTAACCATCGAAAAAACTGATGGGCGTCGTAAATGTCCTATGTGTGCGAATGAAGAAAAGAATATGATTCATGAATCAACTGATAAAACTAACATCATTAGTGATTATCCTAGAGTCTATGGCAAAAAATATAGATGTGGAAAATGTGGAACGGAATGGCGTGAAAAGTAGGATTTTTCTATTATTTTTATTTTATCTTTTTTTAAATTTTAAGATTTACTATAAAAGTCCATGTTTTTTAAGCCCTTCCTTCATATCTGCTTGAAATGGACCAGGAGTCCCCTCTATGAATGCCTCAAGAATATCTTGGTTTTCAACTTCTGTAGAACCTCGTTTCTTTGCTTTCTCTATTGCAAGCGATGAGATTGCCATCCTTGCCATAGATTGAAATTGAGATGGTGATAAAGTTATTAAGTCATCAAAAATACTTTTAGTTTCATCGTTCCACATTAAACTAGGCTCTTCTGTTTCTCTAGGCTCAGCTGAAGCAATTCCAAACTCTCGACTGGTTACAATATCATCTATATAATTTTTTATCGATTCTACATATGTCGAAGCTTCTTCTTCATTTACATATACTGCCTTTTTTGCCCATTCTTCACAATAAGTGCAATCATTACACATAGCTACACAATTTTGCTTCTTAAAAAAGTCTAAAAATCCATCTAATTTGCTATTATCAATGATCATTTTTGATTTTGATTCCCTTCCAATAGTTTCAGTTAATTTAATATTGGGATCTTTCTTTTCAAGGCCTCCAAATGACATTGAAAACCCTTGAATAATATCAATAAGATTTCCATCGTATTTTTGTTCAGAAAATGCTTTTACGGATCTCAGGATCCAATCTGTGGACATTCTACGACCAGCAATTTTAAAATGATCAATTCCTATAGCCTTATAATACTTTAAATCTTCAGGTCGAACCCAACGTGCTTTAACCACTTCTGTAGGATTTGAGAATTTAATTACACTACAGTTTAAAATGCAAGTATCAATATAGTTGCGTTCAAATTGTTGAAAAGACTGAGAGGCGTG
Source organism: Promethearchaeota archaeon (assembly GCA_048940445.1). Classification (GTDB taxonomy): domain Archaea; phylum Asgardarchaeota; class Lokiarchaeia; order Sigyniarchaeales; family SOKP01; genus SOKP01. The sequence goes on along the minus strand of JBHLON010000012.1, from coordinate 63,802 downwards.
ACCTAAAATGTTATAATGATAATATCTAAAAGGACATTGATATAAACATCCATCTGTTAAGAGTAATACTATCTTACATTTTACAGCTTTTCTAATTTGTTCTAAAGTTTTGAAGTCTCTGTTAATCATGACATCGGGAGTTATTTCCTCTACTCCTAATTGTTCATACAACTTTGCTCTATTGACACTATTAACGTGTGCTATAGTAGATAATCGGATTTTAAGTCCCGGAAATTGTTCTTTAATTAATTGAACCAAAAAGGGAGTAGTGACTATTACATTATCTGCATCAATATCATTAATCCATTGAAGATATTTAAGAAGCTCCTTATGATAATGAGGGTCATATTCGAGATTATTCATACAAGGTGCATTTAACAAATAAGAAAATTCCATACCTTCCTCATGGACTTTTTGAATGTAATTGGCTATTTTTTCTTCTGAAATTTTGGGTAGTAAGAAAGATGGGCGTCCACCTCCTACAATAGTATGATCTGCAACCCCATATAAATCAACAACAGGATATTTTTTTAATTCATCAATTAGTTTGAAATCCCAATTCGTGGCAACATGGAAAAAAATTAATTTCACCTTTTTTGTAATTCAATTTAAAATTTTTTTATCTCTATTTCAAGAATTTTTTCATAGAATTTATTTTAATTACGTTAAATTATATTTAAAAATTACGGTGTGTTGAAATAACATTTTACAAATTATTCGAAAATCTAAACCTACCTTTTTTATTTGATTAAATCGATTTAAGCCTTTTTAGAACCCGTTGTGAGAAACATAGGTGCGGTGCTTAGAAAAAATAACCTATTAAGACTATGAATATCCATACCAGAGAAATAATTTGTGCTATAATTGATAACATTATTCATAGAAGATATCTTGGCTTGTTTATACGCATAAACGGTCTGGGGAAATGAATGATACTTGAATTTTATCCCAAACTTTTCAGGAGATTCAAAAGCTGGAGATCCAGGGAACGCATAGTAGGGTTCATTCATTATAGTAATAGGTTTAGAATTTGACTTACCATATTTATAAAGGCATTTCATAGCAAACTTAAAGTCTTTAACAAAGTCAAGGCGTGTCTGGAAAGGATAACCAATTGTTAACCAAATTCTTAGTATCACCCTAAAAAGGTTAGCATTTTTTATCAAATCATTAATTTGATTTTCGGGGAATTTGAAAGTTGGATCGCAGATTTCTGCTACTTTTTGATGAACTTTTGATGAAATTGTCCTTGGAGAAATACTAATTGATGAATATCTTCTTGTAAAGGTTTTATAGAATATTTTCCACATCTCTTTAGGGAAAGGTAAACGCCATATCTCTAAATCTCCTCCAAGATCAAAATTTTCTTTTTGGATTAATCCGAATAATTTTTTCCAATACTTTAAATTACTTCTATAAGATCCATGTCCGAAAAACACACTAGGAATTTTATACTTAGAACTTATGGTATGTATATCATTTACTACATTTTCTGGTTTTCTAAGAATTACTGATTCTCTACCCATATAATTTCGTTGAGCCCTTTGACCACCTCCACAAAGAGGACAATTAAAAGGACATCCTCTCCCAATTGGAAGATTAAAGGAAATACCCATGAGCTTTCTACTACATTCAAGATATTTTCTTGCATTTTTAAGGAGTGATACATTCGTAAAATCTAAATCATCCAAATTTTTTGCCACATAGGATAAAGAATTAACATTAATGTGCTTATTAGAGTCTCGATAAGATAAATTAGGCACAGAATCGAAATTATTGTTTTTAATTTTTTGAAGATATTTTAAAAGTGGAATCTCACCCTCACCTCGGATTATAGCATCAATTTGGGGATAATATTTAAGTATTTCTCTATGGTAATATGAAGCACTAAAACCTCCAAGTACAACTTTAGCATTAGGATTTACCTCTTTGATGATTTTCGCGACTTCAATAACTCCATTAGCATTATGAATCCAATGTAAGTCTATTGCGCATACATCGAAATCAATACTTTTGAGATATGTTTTCAGATCCCAATCTTCTTCTAAATATTGTTCCAAGGGATAATTAATAATTTTAACCCCAAAACCCTCTTTTTTTAGTTTATCCCCTATTGCAAACATTCCCATTGGAATGAAAATAAAGGCTCCTCTTATGAACTTCATTATCCTGCCATATTTAAATTTTAATAGTCTGGGCGGGTGAATAAAAATAATGTCATACTTTTTCAAAATAACTACCAGAAATTTTGATTTGAACTAATTCCTAATTAAATTGAGATTTAAGATAATATTGAATCGAATTATTTAAAATTAATTAATTTGAACTTATTTAAGAGAATTTTGTTATTAATGCTAAAAATACCAATTGCAAAAGATTTATTATAGATTAAAAACAAAAAAGAAACATAATTATCGAGTTATTAAAGATAAAATTTCAGAGAAATAACCTTGTTAATTATCTTACAAATAATAGATTTACCCCGATTTATACAAATCTTCATAGTACAAGGTTTTTTTGGTTTCTTCTTCATATTTATGACTTATAAAATTTTAAAAAGAGAATCTAAAGGTTTAAATTTAATTTTGAGCTTATTTTATTTCACTGCTGCAATTGGAGCTATCATAAATATAATCTATGCGTTTATATTTATTGAAGTTATAGTATTTATCCTTCACTTTATTACTTACTACTTATTATGTATTTCTCTTGTATTTTTACTTATATTTGTATTAATTTTATGGAAATCTGATAAAGTGATTACACTTCTTACGCAAATATTAATTATTATTTTTTATGGGATCGCTGTACTTGGATTAATATTTATTCCAGGTGGAATCACAATAAACTCCAAAACTAGTTGGAAACCTGTTTGGAGCTGGCCATTTTTTATTTATAGTACGATAGTTTGTAGTCTCTTTGCAATTGTTCCTACAATATATTTTGCATTAAGAATTTATCTTAAATTAGAACATCAAGAACTAAAAAAGAAATGGAAATATTTTTTAATTGGAATATTTGCTTGTTTTTTCCTATATTACGGTACATCCTTCTCAAATACATTGGCGGATCCTGGATTTAGGTTAATTTGGTCGATCATTTCATTACCCACATTAATTGCTTTTTATTTCATATATTATGGTGTTGCTAAGCAATTATAGATGCTATAGAAATGTTCTATTTTTAAAACATTAGCAAATGTTAAATGCATTTAAATTATTAAATAACAATATTAAATTCAAAATTCAAATAAAAATTAAAAAACCGTGATTAATTTATGGTATTATTACAATTAGAGACAACGAGAATTCTTACTGTATTCGTTGCACAAGGATTGGTTTTTGCCTTCTTTCTTTATTTAGCAATTAAGACCCTAAAGCGAGACACAAAACGATTGAATATAATCTTCGCATCATTTTATATATCCGCTGTAATTGGCTCATTCATAAACTTCATTTATGTATTTCTTACTGATGTGTCTACCATTCTCATTTTAAACTTTATTACAAATTTTTGTATATTTTATGCACCTGTATTCCTTCTGGTGTTTAATTTAATACTTTTGAAGTCTGAGAAAGTGATTACAACAAGCAAACAATTGATTATTATTATTGTCTATGGTATTGCAATGTTTGCTATGATTATCTTTTTATTCACTCCTATACCCGGAGTTTCTCTGAATCCAAATTATTCTCCTGTTTGGAGTATTGGATTCTTTATATATGTATTCATAGTTGAAACCGTGATAATTGTACCTCTACTCTATTTCTCAATTCAAATATATAGTAGATTCGAAGATATAAATTTAAAAAAAAAGTGGAAATTTTTTATATTTGGATTTTGCGCTCTATGTATTTTTATGTACGGAATTTTTCTATCGAATACTCTTAATGATCAAACATTCAGAATCATTATAAGTGCAATAGGAGTAATCTTAGGATTAGCAGGTGGATATTTAATGTACTTTGGTGTAGGGCGTCAAATAGAAAAATAAATTTTTAATTAAAGAAATAATTAAATCTAAAATTTTTTTTTTCTTAATTGATTAAATTAAATAATATCATAATCATATTCAATTAAATTCATATTATCTGATTAATTGAGAAGAATTCATAGTAATTCTTCAATAGAACTTCAGAAAGGGACATTTAAAAACAAAAGCTTAAGTATTTATGTTATGTCGAATGAGCTTGAACGAATAAGGGGAATTGGTCCAGTAGCTGCAATTAAATTAAATAAAGCAGGTGTTAGTTCTATACAAGATATCGCAAATGCTAAACCTGAAGAATTGGCATGGATAAAGGGAATTGGTTTGATTTCAGCAAGAAAAATTATTGAAAATGCTAATGAGCTCCTCAAATTAGAAAAAAATATTCAGAAAGTATTAGATTCTATAAAGGAAAATTTTGCCAAAAACTGTCCTAAATGTGGTGGTTCAATGCAATCCAAATATATTATTTTAGGTCCGGATAGACGCTTAAAAGTAAAACAATGTAGTTTATGTAAATTCTATATGCCAATATAACCAATTATTGGACTCTTATTTGAATAATTATATTACCAAAATCCTAAAAGAAATAGAAACAGAAAAGAAAACACATAAATTGAAACAAATATTGCCCCAGCTCTTCGATCCACTTTTTTTCTAACTGCCACTATTGTAATTACAATAAAACTCGCCAATAATGTATATAGGACAGTTGGAGTAATTAGTCTTGCTGTAACACGCTGTGGAAAAAGAGCTTGCCCAATCGCAATTGAGAGCGTAGAATCTACAATACAAGAACCTATTATATCCCCTATAGCTATTTCGTGTTGCTTTAGTCTTAAGGCGTTAATGTCTACTGCCAATTCAGGTAATGAAGTACCTACAGAAACTATGACGAAACTAATAATGTATTCATGAATATTTAATGCATTAGATATAATAATAACTGAATTAACGATCATGTAAGAACTAATTGTAACTCCTCCAAAACCTAATGAAGCGATAAAGAGATGAAATTTTTTACTTTTGGGAGATCTTATTTTCTGAATCATTCCCACTCTTTCGAGAATACTTTCCTTATTGGTATTGTATATTAACCAAATATATATACCCAAACAAGCAATCATAAGTATTGCATCGATTCTAGTGAAATAACCCTTTTCAACAACGGTAAATATTAAAATTAACGATAGAACTTCACATACCCCTAGAATTATAATATCTTTTCTATGAACGTAAAAAACACCAGAGACTAATGGTAATAAACCAAAAACCAGTGTGAGTTGAGTTAAATCTGAACCTACACTATCTCCCACATCAATGTCACCATGACCAAGCGCACATGATATAATTGAATTAAAAATCTCTGAGACATCAGTTCCAATTGAAACTAGCGCCACTCCAATTACTAATGGAGAAATACCCAGTGTTGCCGCAAGTATAGCTGAATGTTTAACAGCTTTGATACTACTGTAGATTATTAAAACTAACCCTCCTATTAGCATGAAAATAGCTAAAATAAATATACCTATCTCTGCCATTTTTAGATATAAGTTTCTTTTGCTTTATTATTCTAACTTAAGGGCCCCTATATCAAAACATCTATATAGTATAACGCATAAAAGAGTCCTAAAAACAGATTAAGACCATTTAAAATCCTAAATAATCTTGATATTATTGATTCAATGCATCTACTTAATGAATTAGAATCCCAATTTGAGAGTGATATTTCATATTTAAATATTTTTATTTTGTTAAAAGGCATTTATGATGTTCAAAAAAAAGAAGATTCTTGAATGTTTTTCCTTCTGTCGATATTGTTATCTATTTTTCTCTCTCTCCTTAACTAGGTATAGATATCTACACATTGCTATAATCTTGAAGATTTACACATATATTTTTTGTAACTTAATTAAAATGGGATATATTCTTGAGTTGGGTATGTTCTTAAAGTTTTAATATTTTCTCTCATTAGAATACAAAACATTCTTATCTTTCATAATTTATTTATCTATTGATTCATGGTAACTAAATATGACAGAAATCTTTATCCAATTTCGTGATGTTTCTAAAAAATATAAAGAATTACTTGCGCTAGATAAAATATCATTTACGATAAATAAAGGAGATATTTTTGGATATATCGGACCTAATGGAGCTGGTAAAACAACAACAATTAAGATATTAGTTGGACTAATAAGAAATTATACAGGAGATGTTTTGATAAATGGAAATGACCTAAGACTTAATTATAATGAACTCTCTAGAGTTTTAGGATATCACCCCCAAGAAGCAGGATTTCAATCATGGAGAACTGTTAATCAAGCTCTGATAACTTTTGGGAAGCTCTCTGGTTTAGAGAGTGAATTTTTAAAATCTAGAATTGATGAGATATTAGAATTTGTAAGCTTAAAAGAATTTCAAAATAAGAAGATTGTACATTTATCAGGAGGTATGGTCCAAAAACTAAGGTTAGCACAAGCTTTATTAAGTAATCCTGAAATACTCATATTAGATGAGCCACTTACGGGATTAGATCCTATGAGTAGATATCAATTTAAAAATTTGGTTAAACAGTTAGGATCTGAAGGAAAGACCATTCTATTTTCTTCACATATTTTAAGTGATGTGCAAGATGTTGCCAATAAGATTGGGATTTTAAATCAAGGTAAAATTAAAAAGATTGGAACGCCCAAAGAGCTACAATTAGACTTCCAAATAGGAAATATAATTCAAATTGGCTATGCCATGGATACAAATATGTGTAACAAGATAGATCGTTTTGAATTTGTAGAAAAGCTTGAAATTTTAAATCAACATATTCAAAAAGTCTACTTAAAACATAATTTTGATGTTGATCTATGTATACATCAAATTTTGAAAGAAATTGTGAATAATAACTGTAAATTAAGAAATATTTCATTAGTAACCCCCAGTTTAGAAGAAGTTTATTTACACTATGTTGGAGGACGTTAGAAATGAGCTTGAAAATTCTGTTTTTTGATGAGTTAAAAGGTTTTTACAAATCAAAAGTAATGATAATATTATGGATTGGAATGCCTTTAGTGACAATAATAATGCATTTCTTTCAATCAGATACTGGAGGATTTCCATTTAGTACTTTAGTTGCCATAGTTACAGCATCAATAGGAGGAACGTTAGGATCAGCTATGCTAGGAACCTCTATGGCAAATGAAATGAGTTCACATGTATATGAACTATTCCTCATCAGACCTGTTAAAAGATATAACCTTATATTAGCAAAATTTTTTGCGGTTTACTTATGTTTATTCATAGCGACTATAATTTCTTTAATAGCTGGCTTAATCATCGATTATTTCACAATTGGTATTCCTTCTCAATCCTTTGCTGATATAACTATTCAATCTCTTATAACTACTATGGCAGCAATGGCAATATCTTGTTCAATAGGAGTATTTTTCGGGACATTAATTCGTTCTGTAGCAGCAGCAGCAATATTATCAGTTTATGTTGGAAATCAATTATCTGCACTTTCAGTTATAGCAATACTTTTCATTCAAATTATAAATCCGATATTATTAACATCATTAGTTGGAATAAGCTTAACATTAGCGTTCCTTATAATTGCAATTATTAATTTTCAAAGAAAACAATTTTAAAAATAAAAAGAGTCTTAATCCTGAAATACTTGATTAAAAAGACTTAAATAATAGTTAGATATAAAGTGTATTTATAGAGAATTATACAAGATAAACACGAAATTCAATGGAGAAAAAGGAAATTATAGTATTCTTCTTAACTTTATTAAGTCTAGTGTTGCTTTTAAGTCTATTAAAGTTTTTTCCCTTAAATAATATAAATCAGGAAAAATCTAACAAAGCGATAGAAGACCCCCAATCATCCTTTACAGAAGCTGATATTACAACAATATTTCTAAACAGTCAAAATGAGACTCAAACAAAATATATCGAAATTGATTATAATGAGATTTTAAATATAACAATTATTTATTCAGAGATTTTAACTGGAAACTTTATTAGCGGGGCTACGGTTGGATTAACCGGTGAAACAATTAATGATTTACTTACAGAAGGGCTTAATAGTTATTATGTATTAATAAACACAGCCAGTTTGAATTTAGGAATTAACAATTTAAACATTTCTGCTCAAAAAACAAATTATACTTCAATCTTAGTTATTATAACAGTGAATGTTTTGGATATTTTTCCTAATATCATTATTCAGTTACCTCTGGCGAGTACTTATTGGGATGAACCTCCTTTAATAAAGGTAATTGTATTCGATGAAAATTTAGATAAAATATGGTATAATGTATCTGGTGCCCTTTCATTCAAGGAATTTCTCCAGAATGATACAGCTGAATATTTAGACTATGTGATCTGGGAGAGTATACCTCTAGGAATGTTTAAAATCAACTTTTATGCAAACGATACCGATGGTAATATGAGTTGGAAAGAATTGCAAATAGTGAAACAATTTACGGCTCAACCTAATGATTGGCAAATTGTAGTAACTGCTATTATAATAGGTGTCGTTGTATTAACAATTATAGCGGCTATTTCACTTGCTATACGAAAGAAAGTAAAACAAAGAGGGATCCGAGTATTTATCAGTCATGCTATTACAGATTATGATGAATATCAAATTAGTAATCTTGCTAAATATTTACAAAAACAGAAAGGGATTTATAAAGTAGATTATTGTGAGGAAGGGATGGTTGGAAATATCGATGATTGGATGGAGACAAGAGTTCCACGAAGTCAACTTTTAATTATCTTTTTCACAGAAAATTCCGCTTATTCAAAAGATTGTATCAATGAATTAAAATTAGCATTTAGGCACAATATAAACATTATGCCTATTTTAGGGGCGAATATGAATTGGGAACAGTTAAAAGAAAAAGCCAGAGAGCTCGAGATAAATATTAGTAGAGAATTTGGAATGGAATTTCCATTCCGGAATTCGGAAATTTGGAGTTCTGAAGATTTAAAAAAATTTAACAAAAATGTGTACGATTATGTAATGAGAGTCAAGAAGAGTTTAGAAGAAGAAATTCAAAGAAAAAAAGGGAAAGGTAAAAAAGGTCAAGAATTGAAATGATTTTTTATCTAAAGGAAACGATTTTAATAAAAAAGGTGTGATGAGTAAGATTTACCAACGCCAGTAGATATCCTCAGCATGACCTAGCAAATCTTTTATATAGATCTTCTCTCCATTATCTAAAACTAATTTTCCGGTATAAACTCCATGTAATAAAGAAGAATCTAAATAAATTAATCCAAAATTAATTTTTTCACGGTGAGGGATTAACGGGTACAATGTCATATTAAAACGGTTGTCATTGCTACTAAAGCTCCATGGTTTTTCAGGGTCTCGATTCTCATGGTGAAAATAAACTTCATCAATTTTATGAGCCTCACCGTCATAAAAAAGAATATTTTCTGTATGAGTCGAAAGATCTCCAAATCCATAACCAATATTAAACGCAACAGGAACCCCACCAACAATTCCACATGCAGATCCCCATAACCAATGAGTTTTATATGGCCAAATCCCTCTTCCCCAATCCATCAATCCAAAGGATGATTCCGGTTCAAAGTTATATACTTTTTCTCCGATGGTTATTTTTCCCTCAGCAGGCATCATATTTATTTTATGGTTATAATAAAATAATTTTGGTTTTTCCTTATAACCAGTGACTACCACTGTATTATCCCATTTAGGATTATCAAAAAGTGAAATAGTTCCATTTATACCCTTATTTAAGAAGTGTTTATCATCGATTGTAAGAATTCTATTATTCCCCCTCCTTTCAATAGTAGCTCTAAATTTCAGAGTAGGAACCTCTATAAAAAAATCTTCAATAGAACTTAGAGGTAAAAGTTTCGACTTAGTAAAAAATTTCATTACTGCTTTATCATATCTTTTCTTCTCAACAAAATCAAACCACACATAACTCATCTGTGTTAAGTATCCAATATCTCCTATCGTTAATTGAATTCCAAACTGCTCATTTAAAACAGAAAAATGATCCCATTCTTTAATTCGTATCCAACCTTTACCGATATTTTCTTTATTATATTTCAATATCGGTTTTGTTGCCCAACCTCTTTGTAGAAGACTCCCATTCTCATTTAATAAATTAGAGGGATTAGTTATTTTTTTTTGTTTTCTCAATTATTATCCCTACTCGATTAATTGATTTTTCATGATTATTATTAAAGAATACAAGTGGTTCCAGTTCTTAATAAAATTCGGAAAATTAGAAGTTTTAATTTTTATTTACTTGCCTCTTCTTTTTTTTGGAATTGTTAAAGATAAAATTACCATTATTATAGCGATTATTATAAGGAATAGTCCCGTAGATAATTGAGGGTTAAATAAAATAAATGTTGGTCCAACTAAGAATAATATAGAAATTAAATAATAAATAATTACAATTGATGTTATGATTATTGGCCATTTAACTACTTTTAGTTTCTGACGAGTTTGTTTCTTTAAATTTACATCAATTTTGAATTTTGGAAACAATATATCGAAAAGACCTTTTACAACAACTATTAAAATTAAAATTATTATTATCAAGTTTAATAGAAGTATAAAAAAGTCAAAGGAAAAATATAAGAAATAGATAATTGAAACAAGTAGAATATATAAAAAATAATTTATGAAAAATATAAATATCCACTTGCTCATCTTATTTTTAGGGGCAATTTCATCAAGAACATATTTGCTTTTTCTTTTCCCAAAGAATAACACTCGTTGGATAAAAATTAACAATAGAAAGATGAGTGTAAATGGTAACGCAGCAAGAGAAGTTATTAATAAATCAATGAACCTAGAGTTAAGAAGATAAATTAAAGATGGAGCTAGTAAAGCAATAACTTGAATTAAAATCATTATTCCTAATTTTGCTTTAGCTTGATCACGAATAACAATTGGGAGCGCTCCTGTTATAGTTTTCCCCGTACTTTCTATACTCAAAATGTTATAAACAATTGTTCCAGAAATAATGGGGCTAAATCCTACCATCACTATCCAATTATAGAATAAATCACCTCCCAATAAAGCACCTGCTCCTGCATAACTAATATTGAAAAAAATTATAAAAACAAATGACATGATGATTGGCATTATGAAATACATAAAAGTCTGTAGATTTCTTGATGCTATTAGCAAATCTTTCCTAATAAAAGCTTTAATCGGTGAGGTTCTATGAATTCTTAATATATAATCCTTATCTAATAACATTGAATCATTGAGGTTTTGTTTTAATGATAAAATTTCATTAATTGATTTCATTGCTTTCCTAATAAAAAAGTAGATATAAATCGCATATAAGGCCATACCAAATAAAGGACTAAGCCAAAAATTAATTATCATCTCTGGAATATGGATAATATAAATAATTAAATAAACAGGGCTAAAAGGAAAAGAAATAAAGCTTAAGATAAGGTTATAAAGCGGAGAAAAGCTTAAATCAGCAGAAGAGATAATAAAAGTGATCATAGAACTCAAAATTATTTGAGCAGCAAAAATACTACCAAAAATAATTATTACATAACTAAACGCGTTTAAAAATTGGAAGATTAATGATCTTTTTACTTTTTTATTCCTTTCCTTTATTAATTTTCCAATTTTTTGTCCAAGGATTATTAAAATGGAAATTGAAAACATTATATTTAAAGCTGAACATCCTAAAGAAATTAGAAGAACAAAAACATTTTGAGTGACTATAAATATCATAATAGGGAATGCAAAAAGATTTGCAATAATGGCTATGTCGAAATTATGAAAAATTGTGAGTAAAGCTAATCTTTTTAATTCCTTCCTAGAAAAAGGTAGCGTTTTAAACCATTCAAAAATCTCTCCTGACATAATGTTAACCAAATTAAATACTCCCATTAAAAGGAAATCAAAAAATTGTAATATAATAAAAGTTTGGAGAACTAGACTTTGGATAAGCATGATAATTTGGACATGGGCATCCAAATTTGTGAGGGAGGTAGTAATATCTAAATATGCTATGATTGGAAATAACGGTAATAATGCAAAAATAATCCCATTAATGATCTTATATGAGAGGAATTTTAATTTAAGCGAAATTCTCTTTTTATTATATCTCTCAAATAACGTATTTATTGCTTTACTTTGTAGTTGTAATTGTTCTTCTACGAGAATTTCATACGATATATTTTTTGCTATAGAATAGATACTTGGTTTATTTATATTCATTGATTAAAAATTTAATCTAGTATAAACTTAATGGACTTAATTTATGGAAAAATAAATATCTATACTTATTTTTAAAAAAGTTATTTTTATTGTATAGATACCCAAATTTATTTGACTTGTAGACTGTGCTTAATTAAAAGTAAAATTGAGAAGTTATTCTATTTTCTTGCAAATATTTTCGATCTTTTGAAGAGTTTCATCTACCATTTCATCAGTATGGAGTATACAGGTATAAAAGCGACTTCCTGCAACAGAAATAATTTCTTGATCAACAAGAGCCGCACCCATCTGGTCCATAAACTCTTTTCTTTCTTTAATTTGTGGTGCTTGATTGGGATCTGTTATATCTATACCAAAAACACAAGAAGTGTGAAAATGTACTGTTCCACCATAATTGTATGAAAACCAAGGTAAATTGTATTTTTTAAATACATCATTTAAACCATTTGAAATTTTCATTGCTATCTTTCCTGCAATTTCAGTGGCATGAGTTTCTTCTACAAATTTAATCGCCCAATAAGCTGCGGCGCATGTAAGAGGATTTGCTGCCAGAGTTCCTCCACAGTAAGCTCTTTTAGCACCTCCTCCAATTCCTGCTGCTACAGTAGCCATGATATCAGCTCTTCCACCTAAAGCAGCAGCAGAAGGATAGCCGTGACCAACAATCTTTCCGAATACAGAGAGATCTGGCGTGTAATCAAAATAACCTTGACCTCCACCCATATCTAACCTAAAAGCACACACAACCTCATCACTAATGAGAAGAGTTCCATTTTCGCGACAAACCTCCTCTACTTCTTTATTAAATTCTGGTCTCACTGGAATTGCTCCACTTTCTCCTCCCATTGGCTCTAATATAACAGCAGCAATTTTTTTCTTTTCTTTAAATTGCTCTTTTAATGCTTCAATATCGTTTGGAGGAATTGACTCAATATTTTTGAAAATTTCTTTTGGAATTCCATGAGATTCCATCCTTTTTGTACCTGGGATATGTAAATCATAAACAAGTTGATCAGACCAACCATGATAACTACCACCCACTTTTATTATATATTTTTTCCCAGTAAAGACACGTGCTACTCGAATGGCTAACATATCTGCTTCAGTCCCACTTTGGAGCCATCTTATGGATTCACAAGAAGGGAAATGTTTCTGTAGTTGTTCTGCTGCTAAATACTCATACTCATTGGTTATTCCGTGGCAAGATCCTACCTCTTTAATAACTTCGACCATCTTTTCGGTTAATGGTTTATAGTTATGTCCTAATATTATAGGTCCCCCACACATTAAATAGTCGAAGAGTATTATATCATCTATAGTTTGCATATAACAATCATAAACGCGTTTACTTGTTAAAGGGAACGGAAAATTGAAAGCAAGATTATGCTCCACTCCCCCTGGGATAACCTTCTTTGCCCTCTCAAAAGCTTCTTTCGATTTACGATGATTTTTTTCATATCTTTCTATGATCCCTCTTAATTCTTCGGGTTTAAATTTCTTTAAAGGTTGGCTTACAATATTATCAATCTTAGCAATTTGTTCTTCATATTTCATACTACACATTTGTATAAAAACCGGTTTCAAATTTTATCTACTAAATTAAATAATAAAAGAATTTCATCGAAAAATAAGTTTATTTTTTGAGAGTAAAATAAATACTTCAAGGTAAAGAATCTTTATTTAGTCTTATAACATTTAATTAAATTATGATAAATTCTGAAAAAAAATATATACTTGCTATAGATCATGGAACTGGAGGCCCTAAAAGTGCAATCGTTTCCACACACGGAGAGGTTGTTGAATGGGCTTTCCAAGAAGTCCCATTATACGTACAGAAAGGAGGAGGAGCAGAACAAGATCCAGAGGAATGGTGGAATGCTATATTAAAGACAGCTAAACAAGTTATTGATAATACTTCCATACATGTAGAAGATATTGTAGGAGTGTGTAATACAAGTCAATGGAGTGGTACCGTACCTTTAGATAAAGATGGTAATCATTTGATGAATGCAATAATTTGGATGGATACTCGAGGAGCACCATATATTCAAAAGTTTTACAAAGGCTTACTTCAATTTGGAGGATTAAATATTATCAAAGCTTTAAAATTTGTTAAAAGAACTGGTGGAGCTCCGACTTTAAGCGGTAAAGACCCTGTTGCACATATATTATGGCTTAAAAATGAACTCCCAGAGATTTACGAAAAAACTTTTATGTTTTTAGAACCTCAAGATTATATTAATCTGAGACTATCAGGTAAATTTGCTTCTTCTTTTACAACGTTAGGAATACATTGGTTAACTGACATAAGAGATATTAATAATATCCAGTGGTCAAAAAAATTAATTAAAATGGTAAAAATAGATAAAAGCAAATTTCCTTCTGAATTAATTAATTCTACGGATGTTTTAGGATCTATAAAAAATGAAGTAGCAGATGAATTAGGATTAGAAAAAACCACTAAAGTGATTGCTGGAGCTCCTGATATTCCATCAGCTGCCATAGGTTCTGGTGCAGTTCGAGATTATGAAAGCCATATCTATATTGGGACCAGCGATTGGCTTATTTGCCACGTACCATATAAAAAGGCAGACATATTTCATAATATAGGCTCTATTGCTTCAGGAATTCCTGGTAGATACATGATAATCAATGAACAAGAGATAGCTGGAGGATCCTTATCATTCCTTAGAGATAAAATTCTCTATCACAAAGATGAGCTTTTAAAAGAAGAAGCTGTCCCTGATGTTTATAAAATTTTTGATAAGATTGTAGAAAAAACGCCTCCAGGAGCAAATAGTCTGATCTTTACTCCATGGCTCATAGGAGAGAGAACTCCTGTTGATGATCATACCGTTAGAGGAGGGTTATATAATATTTCTTTAGAAATGTCAAGAGAGCATTTGATTAGAGCAATCTTTGAAGGAGTTGCATATAATGTTAAATGGCTATTTCTAATTGTAGAACAATATGTAAAAAAACTTAAGAAAAAGGAGGGAATAAGTATTCCAAAAAGTGAAGTTGTAATACCAGAGTTAAATATGATTGGGGGGGGAGCAAATAGTAATATATGGTGTCAGATATTTGCAGATGTTCTAAATAGGACAATAAAAAAAGTAAAGGATCCTATACAAGCAAACGCTCGTGGAGCGGCTTTTATAGCATCAGTAGGTCTTGGGTATATTACATGGGATCAGATTCCAAATTATATCCAATATTCAGGTATCTTCAAACCAAATCTAGAAAATAGATCTATTTATGATAAACTTTTCAAGGAATATTTGAATATCTATAAAGTTATGGGAAAAACGTATAAAAAACTTAATTCCTCTTAAACTTAAACAAAATTATTTTTTCTATTTATTATTATTTTATTTTTGAAACCAAATCAGCTGAAACTCTTCGATTTATAAATTCCTTGATATATTTCATACGTGTTTTATTAATTGATGATAACGTTAATCGATCATTCATTTCTTTCATTAAATCTTTTTCGGAGATTTTCTCACTAGCACTAAGAATTGAAGCCGCAAATTCTACATCTCTTATAAAGCGCAAAATATAATCTGCTATCGTCTTAAAGGGAATTCCATTTTCATTTTTTTCTTTTAAAGCATTTCTTAAAATTACTTGTTCATATTTAATATCTGTCTCAAAAGGATCTTGTATAACATGCTTGTAAGTATTTATTAGAAAATCAAATTTTTGTTGATCTGCCACTAAAGCGTAGTAAAAACCAGGATTAGGGTAAATTTCGGGATCATACTCAATTTTTTCTAATACATGGTTATTCCGATAGTTTTCAGGTATCAATCCATCTATCATTTCATTTAAAGGTTTTACATCTACATTCTCATCCATTTTAGTTATAATAAAGGCAGGATAACCAAATAAACTAGCGTGAATTATTCCAGCAAGACAATTAAAACCAAATTCATGAATGTAATCTTTAATTGATATTCCTTTTGGTTGTTCAACGTTAACCTCATCATCTGGTTTTAATTTCGAAATGAACATGTCAATGGTTTCATAACCTAAAATTTTACCATTTGGATCCGCTAAAATCATAAAACGATCTTCACATACAGCTCCTTGAGGTACTTGAATCTTTATGAAACCATACTTTTTTTGAGAAAAAACCTTGAGTGGAATTCTTAAACTTTTTATTGTCCCACAAGCGGGACATGCTATTTCTAACTCTTTAACAGCCTGTTCCATTTCAACCCCACCAACTAATATAGATGAAATATATTCTTAAGGTTTAAATATTAAAAAATAAAATTATAGAACTTTAAAACTCTCGAGATCTATATTAAAAGTATAATAAAAGAACTAGTATTAAAAATTATGTCAAAAAAATAAGATAAATTAAAAAAAAAGAGATTAACCTTTTATTTCCTTACCTTCTTTTAATTTTCCTAAATCTTTCTCTTGAAGTTCTCTCCGTTGCACTTTACCAGTCATACTTACAGGCATTTTACGTATGAACTCAATATATTTAGGAGACTTCCATTTGGCCATATTCTCTAAACACCATGCCTTTAGGTCATCAACAGTTATGTCCCTATCAGCTTTATATCCCTTTTTCAAGGTAACCCATGCTTTCACCGCTTCTCCGCTATATTCATCTGGAATTCCTGCTATGGCAACCTCATCTATCATTTCATGATTTCCCATGAGCTCCTCAACCTCTTTGGGAAACACAGAATGACCAGAAACCTTTATTAAAGACTTCTTACGGTCACGTATCTCAACCCATCCATGCTCATCCATGAATCCAATATCACCACTGAGAAGCCATCGTTTTCCGCCCCAATATTTTAAATTATCTTCCTGCTCAGCTTGTTCTCCCAAATATCCTAACATTATATGTGGTCCAGCTAGACAAATTTCTCCTGTATTTTCAATTCCAAATCCTCCTTTCTCTTTAGTCCCATCACAAATCGGTCCTGCTTCAAAATTATCTGAAGGAAATATAGCCCAATCAGCACCAGGAAGGGGTAAACCTAACTTTCCAGTTTTAGTTGGGCCCCAAAATGGAGCAATACTCTGCATAGGAGAAGTCTCAGTCAATCCATAACCAGAACGTATCGGACAGAATATCTCTTCAAAAGGTAATCGAACATAGTCATGGAGAGGTCCCGCACCTTGTGTTGCATATTTCAATTTTTTCCAAAAATCATATTTTTCCTTGAATCCATCTTCACCCATACCAGTTACGAAATCAGTAAGCCTTTTAAATAACATTTCAACTCCGGTATACATAATTCCCTCAGGAGCATCAATCTTATTTATTGCTTCGCATAAGTCTTCATCTGAGGGTGGCTTTGGGAATAGGAGCATAACCATTCCTAAGCCAAGAGCTGCATTCATGACACATGTTAGACCGAAGCTATGGAAAAATGGAATAGAGCCAATAGTTATCATCCCTGCTTTTAAATTTGTCCAATCTTTTCCCATATTAAGATCACATGTGAGATTGGCGTGGGAGAGCATCGCAACCTTTGGTAATCCGGTAGTCCCTCCTGTCATCAGATAGACAGCGGGATCCACCCAGGGATCAATTCTTGTTTCTATTTCAACCGGTTTTGTATCTTTAATAATTTTATCCATCCAATATACCTTATAATGTTCTGTTTCGTTTGGAATCCTATCTTTTGCATTTGGAATTCCTAATTTCTCTATGATTGTCTCATCAGCAGTAAGAAAGTCAACAAAATTCGAAGGTATTACAAATTTCACACTTGTTTTAGGCAAGATATCTTTTGGTCCAGCGATATACAACATATCCATCATTACAAAGACTTTAGCGTTAGTCATAGTTAAGGAATGTAAAAGTTCCATTGGTCTATAAGTAGGATTGATACCTTGAACTATTGCTCCTATATATTGGCATCCCATATAAGCTACGACAAAATTTATAGAATTAGGGAGATCTATTGCTACTACATCCCCTTTTCTAATACCTAAGTTATCATAGAGGAATGTTCCGAATTGTTTGGCATAGTCAAATAGAGTTCTTAATTTCACTCGTTCGATATATGAACCATATACAAAAATACAAATGTTTTCATCCCATGTTTCATATCTGTTAGCTGCATCTATAAAGTACTCCCATAATGGCAAAACATCAACATCTTCTACATCCTTTAATTGGTGTGGAACCCCTTCTGGCCAATAACCCCCGGTAAACCATACTTTATTTTCATCAACTAAAAATTCTTTATCTTCTATGCTTGGCATAATAGATCATATATTTTTTATTTTTTAAAATTTAGAATAATTTTCATATCTTATAATAATATGAATGATTTATGATAATATAATAATTTAACTTGACGTTTTTATAATTTTATTATTAATTAAATCATCTGAATGAGAATTCATGGGTTTTAAAGACATCCTTAAGGAAAAACTTAAATCAGTATTAACAGAACAAGAATTTTCTTACCTTCCTAGCGGATTTCAAAATTTAGGAAAAATTATGATATTACGACTGAACTCGAAACTATATGAAAGTAGGTTTTTAATTGGGACAACATGTTTAGAAATTTATCATAATTTCAGGTCCGTATATCTTAATTCTGGTAAAATAATTGGAAAATTTAGAATCCCAGAAAAAATGGAATTGATTGCTGGTGAAGATAACCCCATAGTTGAACATAAGGAACATAATGTTATATATAAGTTTGATATTACAAAATTGATGTTTAGCAAGGGAAATGTTAATGAGAGAAAATATTTAGCAAGCTTGGTGAAGCAAGGTGAAATAATTGTAGATATGTTCGCAGGTATAGGTTATTTTTCTCTTCCAATTGCTAAAAATGCAAAACCAAGCAAAATTTATAGTATTGAATTGAACCCAGATGCCTATAGATATTTAGTAGAAAATATTAAACTTAACCATCTTGAAGGAATTATTATTCCAATTCAAGGTGATTGTAAGCAAGAAGTAATTAAATTAAGTAAATTGACGATTTCAGTTGATAGAGTCATTATGGGGGTACTCCCAGCTCCTAAAAAATATATAAAGAATGCTTTGGCTCTTGTAAATGAAAATGGTACTATATATCATTATGAAGGTGTGATAAATAAAGAAGATTATATGATGTTATTTGAGGAATTCAAAGAAATAGCCAATGCAGAAAAAATAAACTGTGAACTTTTAGGGAAACGATTTGTTAAAAGCTATGGACCTAATTTATATCATACAGTTATAGATATATTAACCTTAAAGGCTTAAATTCAGTTCTATAAATCAAAAAACTCATTAAATTGTGTTTCTATTAGGTTCTTAAAAATAGATGAATTAAAAGATTTAAAATGAGCTAAAAAGAAATTTAAAAATAAGGATTATTATTATTAAACAGAATAAAAAGGAATGATCACTGCTTATGAAAAATGATATCACAATTGGGTTAGATTATTCGCATAATAATATGCTAAGCTTAGAAGCACCCAGTTATGCTGATTTCACCCAATTTCTATTTAATTCAGGATATAAATTAGGTAAAATTGAAGCTGGTTTCTCTTCAGAAAAATTAGGAAATTACGATGTGGTTATTATGTCAACTCCCAAAAACATTAATCTGAGCCCAAAAGAACTGGAGACGCTGGAAGAATACATAAAAAATGGCGGAAGTATGTTAATTATGGGAGCTAGAGGGGGAGATTATTTAAATCGTACCAATTTAAATGAATTAACGCGCAAAATTGGATTTCAATTCGCATCTGATGAAATTTCTGATTCTGTTACTTATGTTAATCTGCAGAAGAGACCTCTATTGCAAGACCTTAAACCTCACTTTATAACTGAGCAAATAAAAAAATTAGTTCTCTCAAATCCATGCTCTATTGAAGTTCTAGATTTTTTAGAAGAAGAAAATATTAATATTGAAATAATTGTAAAAGGAGGTTTAAATTGTTGGAGAAATAGATTCGATGGGAAAGAGTGGATTGAGGAGGACTGTCCTAAGATTCCATTAATGGTTGCTGTTGAATATTTTAAGGGCAAGGTTGTTGCTTTTGGCACTTTATCGATTTTATCTTCATTAGGGCGAGAATACGGCTTTTCAGCATTTGATAATGATCTAATTATTGCAAATATTTTAAGATGGTTAACTACAGATATTGGAATGGAAGGAAAAGCAATCACAATTGATCTTCAATTAGATTTGTTTCATTGGGGTGACTCTATTATAAGTAAAGGAGGTTGGGAGAATTTTTCTGATCTAATAAATGGAGCTCTTAAATATTTTAAAGATCACTATAATGAAATTTTGGGGGAAATTGAAAAAGTTAAAAAAGACAGATTAGAAAAGAAAAAAGAACACCTAGAAGCCATTAAAAAAGCTTTAAAGGATCAAGAAAAACCGGAAGAAGAATTATTAGAAGCGATCCCGGAGAGGAAAAAAGAGGCCTTAGAAGATATTTTAGGAGCAATTGAAGAATTGACTGGAGAAAAACTGGAACGGACAATTGATTTAGAAAAAGAAGAAAAAATGAAACAAGGATTAGCTGAATTGCCTGATGATTTAAATGATTGGACGGTAAGGGAATTAAAGAAATTTTGCAATGAATATGATATTGAATTGCCCTCTAATGCTAGGAAAGCTGATATAATTTCTGTCATTAAATATGTTTTTGATCTATAAAAACCCTTTTTAATTAAAAACAATAAAATAGAAATTTTATCCTTATTTTCCAATTTTAAGCAAGCTTTATTCATTTAAGATGGAAAAATATTTAATAGTATTAGGATCAAATTGGCAACTTTCCTTGGCAGAATTAGATAATGTTTTAAAATATTCTAAATTTAAAGGGAGAATTACTGACTATTCAGCTAATATAGCGATTGTTGAGTTTGAGAAATTACATGAGCATAAGCATTACATTAATGAACTGATGGAATTTCAATATATATTAGGTGGCACTCAAAAAGTAGCAAAAATATTTGATTTCATTCACATTAATGATATTTTTGATGGCTTTCCTTTAAAGATTGATAATTTTAAAAAAATTCAAAAAATGCGTAAAAAAATTATATCTATTTTAAGCACAAGTTTAGAGAAAATCTTTTTAAAAATAAAGAATGAAAATATATTTTATGCAGTTTCAATTTATCCAAATCTTTATGAAGAAGAATACTATTCTAATGTTCTGGTAAAACACTATTTACCTTTTCTAAATAAAGAAATTTTGAACATTTTGAAGGAAAAAGGTGTTAAAAAAGCATTATATTATCAATATCCGGAAGAATATATTAAGAAGGGAACTCTGAATCCTATTTTTCCTCACCATATCATAAAATATGGGCTATTTAACCAGGACCGTGCAGAAATCGTTTTTGGTTTTACTGAAGAAGGAGTCTATATTGCAAGAACTTTTACATGTGATGACCCCAACTTTAAGAAAAAAATTGATGAAGAGAGACCATTTAAGGAATTTAAGAGTAGTATTTCACCAAAATTGTCAATTATTATGTTGAATTTCTTAAATCTCTTTGATAACCGACACCAAAAAATTATTCTTGATCCTTTTGCTGGAAACGGCACTATTTTATTGTTTGCTTTAATTCAAGATTTTCAAATTTATGGTTCGGATATAGATAAAGAAAAAGTTAATAATACAATTAGAAATGTCAATTGGCTATTCACGGAACTTGAAGAGCCAACACCGTTATCACTAAAAGATAAAATAATTCAGACAGATATAGGTAATTTATCAGCATTTTTCAAAGAGAATTTTTTCGATGGAATATGCACTGAGCCAGAATTAGGTCCTTTTTACACAGAAAAACCATATTATACTGAAGTTAAGGAATTAATTGAATCTAAATTAAAATCAATCTTTGAAAGTACTTTTAGAGAAAGTTATAAAGTTCTTAAAGAAAAAGGGCGAATTTGTATAATTTCTCCTATTTTTGAAACCTTAGATGGAGGTGACATTCAAATAAATATTGAACAAATCGCAAATGCGAACAATTTTAAACTTATTCCATTATTAGACACAGATCGGATTATTAATAAGTCCAATCGAAAGCTACAGTTCCAGAAAAGTCAAGTAAGAGCGATGATTGATGTTAAAAAAGGACAGATTATTAAAAGGAAGTTATATTTATTTGAAAAGGGAAAATAGTAAGAGATTTGTATGGATATTGTACAGATGTTGGACGAAATAGAAAACACTCTTAAAGGAGAAGCTCATTTAGATGAATTAGCGAATAAAAAACAAGACCCATTTAAGATATTAATATCAACTATATTATCTGCAAGAACTAGAGATGCCAACACTAAAGAAGCGACAGAAAGGTTATTTGAAAAATATCAAACTCCGAATGAAATTGCTAATGCTGATGTTGAAGACATTGAACAGCTTATTTATAAATCTGGATTTTATAAAGTTAAAGCGGCTCGTATAAAAGAAGTTTCCAAATTATTATTAGAAAAATTTAATGGAAAAGTCCCAAATAAATTTAAAGAATTATTAAACCTTCCAGGTGTTGGTGCTAAAACTGCTAATTGTGTTTTAGTCTATGCATTCAAAATTCCAGCTATCCCTGTTGACACTCATGTACATAGAATAAGTAATAGGCTAGGTTGGGTCAAATCGAAAAATACTAAAGAAACAGAGAATAAGTTAAAAGATTTAATTCCAAAAAAGGATTGGATTCGCATTAATCGGCTACTCGTAAGATTTGGACAAGAAACATGTTTACCTACTAGTCCTAAGTGTAATATATGTCCATTAGATAAATTTTGCCCCAAAGATTTTTCTATGGAACAGATTCAAAAGGAAAAAAGGAAATGATGATTTTTTATAACCTATTAGTATCTTGCTATCTCTTCTTTTCTTTTTAACAAATATCCAAAAATAAAACCTCCAAGTAATCCAAAAATATGGGCATAGAAATTTACTCCAGGTAAAAATGATGATACCACAAAGTAGACTACATATGCACCAGCTAGCATTAATAAAATTCTATTCTTTTGTTTTATTATAATTACTAACGCTGCTCCAATTAATCCAAAAATACAACCAGATGCTCCTAAGCTATTTATGTTTAGTGGGAGAAAAATTAATGAAAATATATTTCCAATTAAACCTGAAATAAAATACAAACCAATAAAAGCCAATTTGGAAAAATTATACTCAATAAAAGTTCCGAAAAACAATAATGCAAACATATTGGAAAAAATATGTAAAATATCATAGTGGAGAAACATTGCTGTAAATAATCGCCAATATTCAAAATGATTGATGATTCTATCATTATTTTGTACAAATAAATAGAATATATTTTGATCAAAAGCAGGATTAAACGATATAAAAAAGATAATATTGGCAGTGATTAAAAGTAAAGTGACTCTTGCTCCTTTAAAACCTTCAGCTGATAATACATACATAATTTAATGTGTGTGAATTTTTTGAAATGTTATGTAAAATAACTTTATAAATATATTATTATAAAAAGATATAATAACAATAAGAGTTATCTTAATTTTGTTAGATATTATGGAAAGTACAAATAATTTTTATTCAAAAATACAATTATTATTGTCATTATTATATAATGGTTATCTAAAAGACATCCGGTTATTCAAAGCGTTTTTAGATGTGAAGTTAGATAATTTCATACCAAAGGAAATTTTACCATCTGTAAGAATCTATGATGACGCTCCTGTTCTCTTTTATTATGAGAAGGAACGTCCTGAGAATTTGAGAACTGTATCAGCACCACATATGATTACAATAATGCTACAAAATTTAATTTTAAATGAAAATGACGACTTATTGATCTTGGGAGCAAAGAGTGGATATATTGCAGCTTTAGCTCACAAATTAGCACCAAAAGGAAAAATTGTGATTTTAGAAGCAAATGCTAGAATCGCAAAGATTACTCAAAAAAATATAGACCGCCTTGGATTGAGCGATGAAATTAAAATTCTAGTAAAGAACCCTTTGAAGGGTTTGCCAGAGATGGGACCTTGGAAAAAAATTTTAGTAACAGGAGCTATTAGGCAAGAAAAGATTTATCGATTGCTTGATCAGCTCGATCAAAATTATGGTGTGTTATTTGCTCCTATTGGTGAGGATTTCATACAAGTCTATACTCAAATCTTAAGGTCAAATAATAATTATTATGGGAAAAAACATCTATCTGTAAGATTTACCCCATTAATTACCCAGATTGAAGTTGATGAACTGCGATTGATCACTGATATTGACGAAATTGAAGAATTTAACAATAATAAAAGTGAATCTAAAAAAGATTTGAATCAAATTTCAATTACTTATACAAAAGATATTATAGAAGATATAAATTTGGAACCAAAACTAAAAGAAATCTCTACGGAAATACGCCCTAGAAATATATTTTTAGCCTTACTAGAAAATATGGATGATTCAATAAAAATATTGAAAAATACCCACAATCTAGAACAGTGGATGAATTTTATTGAGAATTTCAGAACATTAATTGAAATTTTTAAGAAATATAAAAAAGGAATTAAAGTAAATGTAACAAATATAGAGCTTTCGTTAAATAAAATTAAGTCTTATCTTTTGGTAGCAAAAAATATCGAATTAGATAAAAAGAATTTAGAAAAAGAAATATTAGATAGGGAAATTGATTTATTTCAAAAGCAAATGAAAGAAATAGAAAAACTTCAAGAATATATCGAAATTGAAATTAATAAGATTAAGACTAAGTAAAAGTTAAATTTAATTTGCAACTTTTTTTAAGAATTCTATAATTTTTTTCATGAAATCCGGTAGATCATCTGGTTGTCTAGATGTTATTAAATTTCCATCGACTACAACTGACTTATCTTCAAATTTTGCACCAGCATTTATCATATCATCCTTTATTGCAAAATAACTTGTAGCTTTACGACCTTTTATAACTTTTGCAGAAATTAAAACCCATCCGCCATGACAAATACTACTCACTAACTTTTTCTGTTGATTCAGTTTTGCTACAAATTCTAATACTTCACTTTCTCGTCTAAGATGATCAGGATTGACTGTTCCACCGGGGATGATCACCCCATCATAATCATCAGCATGTGCTTCTCTTATCAATTTATCTGGTTTTATTGGATAACCATGTTTTCCTATAATTTCCCTTCTATGCAAACTAATCAATTCTGTATTGATTCCTTCTTCCTTCAACCTTATTTTTGGATATAACAGTTCAGCATCTTCAAAACCATCAGTTGCTAAAATAGCTATCTTTTGAGTCATTTTTTCGGATCCTCCGATATTTAATAATTATTAATCAGACTGTAAGTAAATATTTTATAATTTGGGTTATAAATTATTAAAACAAAATTCTAAACCCTTGAAAATGGAAATAAATTAACTTTTTAAAACGAAATTATAAAATCCAATATAAACCACAATTACAGCAAGTATCACAAAAATATAAATATATGGCCGTGGTATAAGGCGAAAGGGCGTCTTTTTTTTATATTCTTGGTATTTTTTTCCAAAAATTGGAATAAGAATAAACTTTTCTTCCAAGAAAGTCTGAATTTCTAATAGAATAATGAAAATAGGTAAAAAGATAATCGTTAAAGTTGAATCAAAAATAAAGCTAAAACCAATAAATATTAAGAACCAAGATAAATAGAGAGGATGTCTAATTATTGAATATATCCCTTTTTCTACTAATTTGGATCCTTTTATGTTAATCGTTTTCTTTTTATATAGTTTTTTTACCATAGAGATAATCTTAAAACCAGCTATAATAAATATGACTCCTAAAACTAAAAACCATGTCCATAAGTCTTGAAAATAACTGAAATTCTTATTAAAAATAAACTGGATAATATTAGATGTAGGAACTAAGATAAGCACTCCGCAACAGGCCCAAATTATTGGAAAAGCCTTTTTATAGTAATTTTTAATTTTTAGGTTTTGTACCTTTAAAATTATTGACCAATATAGTACAAAATTAATTGTGAATAATATTTCAAAGATAATTGTCAAAGCAAACATGGTTTTAGTCTCTTATACATTTGATTCTTTTTCTATATCTCCAATCACGTGGTTTATAACAACAAATAATGGAAAGTACTCTATAATAGAATTTAATTTTGGATTTTTTAGCGATTTAATTTGAAAATTGTGTATCCAAGATTGTAAAGGATTTAATACTTTATTAGGTGCTTGAGAAATAATTACTTTACTCCCTGTACTTTCTTTGTTTATCACCTTAACATTCTCTAATTTTACTTGAAACTCAGATGCGTTTAGAAATTCAATTCTGCAATCCCAGATCTCTTCGGTTTGGCTCTGTTTATGAATTTTCGTTGAAATATTAGTATTGCTAAGAATTTCTGGCTTCAACCTAGATAATTGATACTTATTAACATCATACGACACGTTTAATGATCCAATTGAATTTTTTATTTTGACTTCATCCATATTAAACTTAACTAACACTTCAGTTGAATTCCTAGCGATTAATTCAAGTATATCCCATTCTAACATACTAACACCATCTACGGTATTTATTTTCATCTTTCCCATCTCTGGTGTTTCATATTCAATATTTTTGAATTTGTCAGGAAGTTCCCTACTAATTTTAATATTTGAAATTAGATGGTCTATTGCATTGGTTACCTTAATTTTTATGGAATATTTATTATACTGATTAGATAGATTAAATAATTCGGTTACAACTAAGGAAGGTTTTTTCAAATTCTTAATTTGATAACTTTTACTAGTTTCTTGAGAAGGATTTAATGAATCTAGAGCTATTTCCCTGGAGTCCATGGTTGTGTTTACTATTTCTTTCAAATCACAATTCAAGTCCCAGAGTTTGCTTTTATTAGAAGGATTTTTTATTGTTAAAGTTCCATAACCATTTATTTCTTTTAGATTTCCATTACTATCCAATTTTGTTTGTTCTGTTTCTGTTATATCAACAATAATTAAGTTAGGCATAATAGTAAATTAATGGAGATAGTAAAAAATATATTATTCTTTTAAGATTATTATATTAATTTGGTGCATCAAAATAATAATTACTTTTGGTTTATTATTAAAAAGTTCAATAGTTTAATGAAATCTGCTATAAAGGGACCAGACTGTACTAATCCTAATAACTGTAGAGGTGGTTGTTGCTCTATCAAAATTGATGTCCCTAAAGTGTTGGCCGAAGAATATATACGCAGAAAGTATGCTACTAAGGAAGACTTTAATAGAGGTAATGTATTTACATTTGAATTAAGGTTTGATAATAAAATTGGAAAATGTTTTCTATTTGATAGTAAATTAAATGGATGTAAGGTTCATCATTCTGGTATAAAGCCACCTCAATGTTGGTTGTATCCATTTTACGACTTTCCAAACTCAAAAGGATTGATTGATTGTAAAAAAGTATCAGGTTGGGAGATTATTGATCACGATAAAACTCTTGAAGCTGAAAAACTACTGGATAAATATAACTTTTTATGCTTATTAGAAGCAAAATCTGAAATGAAAAAAATAAAATATCGATTAGGTTTAAATTTTTCACCAAAAAACTGTAATAATACGATGGTATTAAAAAATTCAATAATGAGGATTGCACCAAGCAGTTTAGCAGGTTTTATTGATAAATGGGACAACTTTGATGTCCTTTTAGCAGATGGTTTATCTCTACAAATGAAAAAGTTCTGCTTAGAATATAATAGTGCTTGTCCTCTTCTCCCAAACGATTTTTTTAAATGCAAAAATGTATGTAGTAAAATTACTAATCATTTAATTTTATTTTTAAAACAACATCTAATTAATTTTATAAAGCGGAATGGATTAGATGTTTATGGTGAATATCCGCTACATAAACTATTTAATCATGTTATAGTTTGAACAGAATTTTATAAACATTTATTAAGTTTTTTTGTCGGTAAGTTAAACAATACATATTCAACACGATTTTTTTAATGGGGGTCATATTATGTACATATTACATATTTTTATGATGATTAGTAGGAATTATACAACTAACATTTAAATAATACGTAATCGATATATTTAAATAAAAAACTCGTGATTTCATGTCATTTAGAGAGACCCCTTTAGCTGAATTAGCTAAAAAAGTTTTTTCCGAAAAATTTCAATATAATAATAATCCGCAGAAATTAAAGGGAAAGTCCGGAAAGTTATGGGATTTTAATGCTATAGTGGATGATGGAAAGTATGGGAAGTATGGAATTTTCATTCGAGATTGGAAGAGAGAGATTTCTATAACTCAATTACGACAACTTCACAAGGCATGTCTTGATGTTCCTGATATTGAAGGGGGTATAATGGTATGTAATATCGCAACTGATTTTGCTCGTGATTACTCTAATCAATTTGGAATACAACTTCTTAGTAGGGGGCATCTAGTCTCAAAATTAAGGAATCGAGAATTTCAATTTTAAGCAATTTTTAAATAATTTAATTTAGTAGTTGCAACTTCTGCTTAAATAAAGTCTGATTAGAGTGACTATCAAAGATATAAAAGAAGTATTCAAAGTTTGTGAGTACATAAGGTAGTATTATAATTAACTCTTCTTCAGGAAGCCATTTTTCTATTTTTTCACGTAATACTTCACTTTCAAAGAATTCTTGAATAGAGATTACTTTAACATAGAGATTACTAAATTCATTAATTGAAAGATTTTTAATTAAAATCTCAACTTCTTGAGTATCTGAATCTATATCTGTGCTTATAATTTTAAAATTTTTTTCAAATTTATATTTATCATTTACTAAAACTTTTGATTCAAACAGTTTAACGTTTGAAAAACCTAAATTTCCCTTTTCACTAACAATATAGTTAATTGGAACTCCCTTTAATGATAAGTATGATATAGCTTTCTGAAGTTTGAAAGTTGTAGAATCAGTTTTCTTAATGACAGAATCGAAATACTGTACACATGTGTTTTTAATTAAAACTTTTATTCGCTTTTTAATAGCATCTCCAATCTGAAGTAGTGGTATCGTGGTATGGATTTTTATCGCTTTCATTTTTGCTATTTCAGAATCTATTAGATGAGATATTTTAAAAGAAAAATGCTTTGTTATTCTTTCTGCCATTCTTTTTAGAAGTGCTCCTCCAAAGATATCCATATCAACTGGTAAAGCTAAGATTAAAACAAGAGTTTCGAAACTTTCTCCTTCAGAACCTGAACGCCTTTTTTCTCTTTTGGATGGTACTAAAAATTTCTTTGCAAAATATATTTTTTTTTGATACTCTAAATCCATACGATCTGGAGATGTTTGATCGCTTATATCAAGAAACCAAATGGAATGAATTCTAATTAAACGCATAACATCAACATCATCTTTTAGAGACTCATCAGGAGTGATAAGAAGAGGCATTGGTCCATATTCTTCATCAAAGTAGAGTAGAAATATTTCACATAGTTGTTCGGGCTCTACAGCATCTTTTGGCTTATTCAGGTTGAAATCATCCATTTATTAA
Organism: Promethearchaeota archaeon; assembly: GCA_048940445.1. Taxonomy (GTDB): domain Archaea; phylum Asgardarchaeota; class Lokiarchaeia; order Sigyniarchaeales; family SOKP01; genus SOKP01. Next base: position 34,115 of record JBHLON010000012.1, on the reverse strand, counting down.
ACACCATATTTTCTAATGTGTAGCACAAGAGATACATGGATCAAAAGCTCTTATCAAAATTTGAACTTTTCTATTGACTGATTCTAAGTCTTCTTTTTTGTATAACTCTTGAGCATAATTTTTAATTTTTTCATTTAAAAGAGGAAAATTTATTTCAGTTGCTATAAAAAGTTTAACGCAATCAATTATTTTAGATTTATTTAGATGATAATGATGTATAAGGGTTCCACGTGGGGCTTCTACAATCCCAAAACCTTCCTGATTTATGATAGTATTAAGAGAGGGGAGGGTATCTTTATTTTCTAAACTATGTTTATTTAATATCTCTATACTATTATTTACTTCTTTAAAGACTTCGACAAGTTGTAAAATGTTCATAAATAAAATGTTCTCTTTCCACTCTGTGTCAAAGTTATCTATTACAGCATTTCTTCTAATTTCATTATCTTTATTTATGAGATAGAATCTTGCAATCGGTCCCGTTAAAATGCTTTTTATATCTGATAAAAATTTAATTCCAAACAAATTAGAATCTTTTTCAAAATAGTTTTTATAATCATTCACTTCAAAATTTAATTTGTTCATATTAACCGGTAATATATTTAGAGTTCCATTATACCTATCATATTTTCCTTTATTTAGCATTCCTAAATACGATGTTTTATTTAGATTAAATTCATATGGAGGGATTTTAGAAGCGAATAATTCAACAAATCGATCAATAATGTATTGAATATGAGATATGGATTTCTGTAAATATTTTTGAGCGAGCAGAATATTCTTTTTTGAAGGATAATAGATAATTCCTCCTGGAACAGGAGTAATCAAATGGATTATTCTTCCTCCAAAAATATTGTTTAATTCAGATCCTGTTTTAATTAGGTCAAAAACATTACTGCTCAATTGTGGGTCAAACTTAACCAAATTGTATGAATTACTCCCACTTTTATAGATTTGAAAAATTTCTAAGAGATCAGGTAGTGATTGAAAGAAAAAATGCATAATATGAGACTTGATTAATTCCCCCGTCATTAATAATTTTCTAAGTAGAATAGCTTGAGAGCTGGGTTGAATATCATAGATTTTTTCAATAGCTTTACAACTAGCAATTGTTTGAGAAGCATGACACAAACCACAAATTCTCGAGACAATTCTAGGTATATCTTTTAAATTCTTACCTACCAAAATGTTTTCGAATCCTCTAAATGCAGAAATTTCAAATTCAACATGATCAATATTATCATTTTGTATGAAATAACTAACTTTACCGTGGCCCTCAACTCTGGAACATACATTTATTACCTTTTGAATTATTCTCACCTTTTTAATGTCGGCTTTGAAAATCTATAAAAGATTCCTGGATATTTCTTTAATTTATTAGAAAGAGGAACCAGACTCAAGAAATTTATAAGATTTGATGTGTACTGCTTTGAAGGAGGACCTAAACATCCTTCGCATGGTAATCCCAGTTCTATACATTTATTATCACATCCTTCTCGAGTAATTGGCCCTAAACATAAGATCCCATTATTTAAAAAACATTCTCGTTTATTAGACATTATTTCAGAATTAGAAGGATTAAGCTTTGTTATTTGAGAATTAAGATGCATTTCTCCTTTACGTGGACAAGAGGCGCACATATTTTTTTCAGAAAGAATTATACTTTTATTTTCTATTAGTCTCATTAAGGAATTTCCTAATAAGTTTGTTGGAGGAGGACATCCAGGGATAAATCCATCAATTTCTATAAATTTTAAGATTGGATCAGAATCTTTTCTTTTAGATAACCCTAAAATCCCCCCAAAAGCAGCACAAGTGCCTAAAGCATAAACTTTTTTTGAATGTTTTCTAATATTTTTCAATATTTCTATTTGATTAGCTTCTGAAATACAACCCTCTATTAATGCGACATCAGAGTCAATTAATTCATTTTGATCTGAAATAAATGGAAAAAAAGAGATTTCAATTTTTTCTAGAAATTGAGAAAACATATCCAATGAAATTAATGTTGATATACATCCACTGCATGAGGTTAACGAAGCAATAATAAACTTAAGTTTGATTTATAGCCCCCTCCTTTAAAATATTATAAAATTTATTCGCAATTTCTGCAAATTTATGACCCTCTACAGCATTTAAGTTTTTAAATATAATTCGGTTGCTATATTTTGGATTTAATATCTTTTTAATGAGTGATATTTTTTTTTGTGCCTTTTCAATTCCATCAATATATCTACAAGCATCTTTCCTGCATCCTATCACCATTACTCCATCAAATCCTGCTTCAAATGATTTAAATATGAATTCAGTATCCAATCTTCCCGTACATGGAATACGTATAACGAAAATATTTGGTTGATATAACTCCTTTTTAAGACCTGCATCATCAGCAGCAGCATAACCGCAAGAATAACAACAAAAAGCGATAATTTTAGGACTTTTACTAAATTTTGAATAAACCTCGATAGTTTTTAAAATCTTTTCTGAAGTATCTATATTCATTTCAATAGCGTTAGTAGAACATACACTTGCGCATGTACCACAACCTTTACATTTAAATTTATCAATATTAATCTTATTTGATTCAATCGTTATCGCATTATAAGGACATGCTTTTTCACATAAACCGCATAAACCACATTTTTCTTCATTAATTTCAATTCCAGTAAATTCAGCTAATAAATAATCATTTGAGAGGAGAGAAATGACTTTTAGCGCTACGATATTTGCAGTAGAAAGAGTCGATTGGTAGTTTAAAGGGCCAAATATTGTTCCAATTCCATAAATACCTGATGCTAGTGTTTCCTCGCTCATAAAACCGAAATCGTTCAATGTAAAATCCATGAACCTCCGTAAAACTTTTAGATCTTTATTAGGAATATACTTAAGATTTAAAACTATCAGATCGCTCGGAAATTCAATATTATCGGCAACAACATAGTTCATTGTACCATTAGTTTCAATGGTAACATTATTAGCATAGAGAAATCTTGGATTAGTTGATCGCAGTAAAATTTCATTTTTATTTTTTAATTTACTTAAATCATAAAAAACGTTTACTTCACAGTCAGGGCTTCTTATTTTAATATCCTCTATATATTTTTGCGCTAAAATTTCTGAATATTCTGCTAGATATTTAGATGGACCAACTTCTTGAACAATTGAAACGGAATTTATCAGTTTCTTATCAGATAATCTCACTAATTTTCCTTCTGTAATACCATCTGAAGATAAAATTCTCTCAAATTCAGAGGAAGTGATAATATCTTTTTGAGGATTATATAAATATTTTGTTAAATTCGAATAAAGGTCAGCACCTATTGCAATAACTTTCGCTCCAACTTTAATTCGAATTTTTTCAACTTTTTCGTTTAGGTTTATTGCTTTATTAATACAAACTCGTTCACATATTCTACAATTTAAACAATCATTAATATCTTCCTCGTCAATTAGAGGAACATATGGATATGAATTCTGGAAGGGGATATATATTATTTTTCGAGAGGTTAAATCAAATTCGTATTGATTTCTTTTTTCTTTCCCACATACATTTATACATTGTTTACAGCCGGTACATTTTTTCTCATCTACAAATCTCGGTTTCTTGATTAAATCTAAAGTAAAATTTCCTACCTCTCCAGAAACCGTTTCTATTTCAGTATTAGTTAAAATTTCGATATTTTTTTCTTTTACTATTTCACCAATTAATTCAGAAATAAAGCATATAGAACAGTCACCCATGTTAGAAATACGATGCCATCTGGCTACTTTCCCGCCTAGTGTAGGTGATTTTTCAATTAAATATACTTTAATCCCTGCCCGGGAAAGATTTAAGGCTAATGTCATACCGGCAATACCGCCTCCTAAAATAGCACAACTTTTTTCAACTTCTACTGTTTTTATTTTAACTTCTTTTTGAAGTCTCACGCGTTCGACTGCAGCTTCAATTAACAAATTCGCCTTTTTTAACGCCAATAAAGGATCAAATTGCTGATTATTTGAATGATGAACCCAACAACATTGCTCTCTAATATTGGCTATTTCAATATTAGCACTATCAATTACATTTTTAAAAATCCGCTCAAAAATGTGCTGATGTGTTTTAGGTGAACAAGCTGCTATAACTACTTTGTTTAAAAAGTTCTCCTTTATCCAATTTGTTATTTTATTCAAATTTTTTTCTTGACATAAATTATCAAAAACCTTTACTGAAACTACACCATCTAAATTCTCAATTTGACTTTCCAAGGCATTAATATTTATTATATTAGAAATTTCAGTGTTACAACTGCATAAGATCACTCCTACGCGATTGATTTCGCTTCCTTTTTTATCTAAGTATTCTATCTCTTCACCTGCTAAGATGCGTTTACTTACATTCATAATCCTTAAAATTCTTTTGCCATCTTCAGTTAAAAAGTAAGATTTTTTATCTTTATTTATTAAGGACCCTAACTTCTTTAGATGGAAATTTAATTGACCCGTTTGATCTATCCCCATTTTTTCCATTAGCTCTGTATATGGGATAAACCCTTCTTTTTCTAATAATAATAAAATTTTCCTTCGGACAGGATGGGATAAGATGTTGTATATATCTATTTACTTCCCCTCTTTATTTGATTATTATTTTTGTTAATTTTCAAATTTGACAATTTTATTTCTCTTCATGATAATGATAGTTATCGATCTATTTAAACTTTGTTAGGATTTGATCATTAGACTTTTCCTCTTCATTATATAAAATGGCGATATTAGTCATAGAATTATCGATTTTATATATAACAACAAAAATTTTGTTTGAAGAGTTCTTGACTAAAAAAATTATCAAATTATAAGAAAATTTTCTTGTCAAACTCTTTTTATTCTAACAATTTGATTAAGATCTTAGATTACTACGATATGGTTTATGAAGAGGTGTTTCATAAAGTGGAAGTTTTGGAATTAAAGCCTATAAAAAATAGAAAAATTGTTGCCTATATTTCCTCAAAAGAAAATGCGAAGTATTTTCAAAATAAAGACACGTCTAAGTTAAGAGAATTTTTAAAAAAGAACAACGTTGATTTTGTAACGGTAGATTTTCAGGTTAATATGAAAGAATTTAGTAAAACACCATTTGCTCTAACATTAAATGAACTAAAAATCCCCTATTTTCAAGTTGATATTCCAGATTATGCGATGGGTTATCTATATCAAGAAATTGTTGAAAAACAACAATTACAAACAGAATTATTTGAAGAATATGAAAAAATGAACGACAAAGAATCCTATAAAGGACTCAGTTTAAAGAATTGGATTGACATGTTAGGAGAAGAGATTCAGGAAAAAGAAATATTTCTAAGTCTAAAATTGAGACCTCAATGGATTGTTAAGAAAATGTTAGATTTAGTATCCAACTACGAAAAAAATATAATTGTGTTTGTGCATTTTGTTCAAGAAGATATTTGTGAAGATATTTGCCCTGAAGTTACCAGTAATTTGAGGGAATTAGGTGTAAAAGTAATTTCCTATAATAAAAAACATACAATACAAAATATAATATTTTAAGAAAGAGGAGATAATAAATGCCAGAAGTGTTAGAATTAAAACCTTTAAAAGAAAAATATTTAAAATTAGTAATGATTGAAAGTGAATTCCCAATAGACTGGTGGTTTGAAGTACCTAATGAGATTAAAGAAGATCTTATATGGAATCTTCACTTAATTTCAAAAGAATATCTTCAATTAGTTGATTCATTGATTGAGAAGTATAAACCAGATTTTGCAGTAGAAGAGAGACCAAATTTTTGGAATAATGTAAATGACCCAAATGATCCTTTGAAAAAACTATTTGAGAAACGAAATATTTCTTTCAAACGTGCTGATATAGCAGAAAATGCTGAATTATATCTTTCTTCAGCCTTAGACGAACATAGATCTACAATTAAAAATCTTGAATTAAAAATTAGAGAAATAATTAAAAAACAAGGAAAAGTTCCTGAAAATGATGAATTATTTCAACAGTTAATATTATGGAAAGAATATTTACAGAAGGATTATGATAATCAAGAGGATGATATAAGGTATAAAGTAAGAGAAGCCTGGATGATGATGAATGTATTAAATCTTGCAAAGGAAAAAAGTGGTAAAAAATTGAAAGGGATGTTTATCTGTGATCTTCGACACTTTAATGGGATTGAAAAATTATCAGAAGAATTAGGTATTGAAACGGAACAAATTAAGATCAAGAGAACCATTAGAACTGAAGAAATTGAAAAAGATCTCGAAAAAGATGTTGAAATTGACATCTCTAAATAAATTTTTTTAAGATTTATTTTAAATTAATAAGAAAAAGTTGATGAAAATGGTTGATAGAAGTGCTGAAAGTATTTTAGGAAAAAAATCTATTATAGAATTAGCTCCAATTATTATTAAAAAACAAGATACATCTGATAAAATATGCTATTTTTTCGATACAGATGAGAATGCTTCTCCTTTTGATATAAATATGGCATACGATGCTGGTTTTGATATTGTTATACCGTTGAGTAAAATGAAAGCAGATTATGTTCCCAAGCTTGTACAGGATGCAATATTTTCTAGAAAACCCAATGCTCCCACCGCTTTCTTTATTGGAGGGTCAGATGTTAAAGAAGGGGAAAAAATTGCTAAAACTGTAAAAGACTCATTAGTGCCTCCTTTTGAATGCCCAATTATTATTGATCCTAGAGGTTCTCATACTACAGCTTCCGCGGTTGTGGCTATGACCATAGATATCGCTAATAGAAAACATGGAATAAAAAGTTTAAAAGATAAAAAAATAGTGATTTTTGGGGCAGGACCAGTTGGAAGAATTGCAGCAATTTTAGCAGCCAAGATAGGCTGTAAAACATACATAGTAGAAACGTGGGAAAAATCAAATAAGGATTTTGTGAATACGCTAGCAAACGAACTTACTGCAGAAGCTGGGAAAGAAGCAACAAAAATTCATGGAGTGTTTGCACCAGAACCAGAACAAAGATTTGAAGCGGCGAAAGATGCCCTTGTTATTTGGTCTCTTGCTGCTGCTGGTGTTGAAATATTAAATGCAGATTTGATGCAAAAATTATCTGGTAAAAAAATTGTAGTTGATATTAATTTAGTTCCTCCTTATGGTATTGAAGGTGTAAGGCCTAAACATAAAAACGATGAGGTTTATCCTGGAATATTTTGTATAGGTGCGCTGGCATTAGGCGCCTTGAAAGCAAATTCAGAGAGCCAAATCTTAAAAGAAGCCTCAAAAACAAAGGGATTAAAGGTATTTGATTATAATTATGCTTTTAAAATAGCTACAGAGATACTTAAAAAGTAAAGTCAAAATTATAATTTAAAACAATTAATTTTTTTTTTATAAAATTACCAAATTTAAAATCAAAAAAGAGGGTTTAATTTTGCTAGAAGCCACATTAAAATTGAGAATAAAAGATGCTTTTAAAGAGGATGCTGGAAGAGGTATAGTTAGGATTGATCCTGACGTGATAAATAAATTAGATTTAAAAGTTGGGGATGTAATAAGAATAAATCATCCTGTAATCAATAAAAAAACTGCTGCTTTATTGTCTACGGGTAGAAGTGAAGATAAAGGAACACGCGTAATTAGGATGGATCCCTCCTTAAGGAGAAACTTGAATGCCTCTATTGACGATCTAGTGGAAATAAAGAAAATAAAGGCAGATTTGGCAGAAATGATAACTTTCGCCGGTTTAGATTCTTCTTTAGTTCCAAGAGACCCTCAAGGATTAGCGAGAAAACTAGAGAATCGTGTTATAATGAAAGGTGATAGCTTGAGTTTCTATGCAATGGCTCATAGAATTGATTTAGTAGTTATGGATTACTCCCCCAAGGCGGAAGCTGTTAGAATTAATCTAAACACTAAAATAGTCTTTACAGAAAATTCAACAGATTCAATTGAAACTAAAAAAGAAGTAATAAAATATGAGGGAATAAGTGATATCGAAGAAAAACTGCAAAAAATTAGAGAAAGAATAACTTATGAGGATATTGGAGGTCTAGAAGATACAATTCAAAAAATAAGAGAAATGATTGAACTCCCAATAAGACATCCAGAACTTTTTGAGAGGATAGGTATTGATCCTCCTAAGGGTGTTTTACTCCATGGTCCACCTGGTACGGGAAAGACCTTAATTGCTAAAGCTGTTGCTTCTGAAACTGATGCCCATTTTATAAGTGTTAGCGGTCCAGAAATAATGAGTAAATTTTTTGGTCAGAGTGAAGAAAATTTAAGGAAAATTTTCGATGAAGGGAAAGAGAATGCTCCATCTATAATTTTTTTGGATGAATTAGATTCTATAGCACCAAAAAGAGACGAAGGGAAAAATCAAGTTGAATCAAGAGTTGTTGCTCAATTACTTTCATTAATGGACGGCTTAGAGGGAAGGGGAGAGATGATAATAATAGGTGCTACGAATAAAATCAATAATGTTGATACTGCTTTAAGGAGACCGGGCAGATTTGATCGCGAGATTGAAATTAAAGTTCCAGATATCAATGGACGATATGAGATCTTATTAATTCATACAAGAGGAATAGCTTTAGATGAAAGTGTAAATTTAAAAGAAATAGCTGAAATAACTCATGGGTTTATTGGTGCTGATATTAAAGCCCTTTGCAGGGAAAGTGCAATGTTAGCTATTAAAGAAATTATCCCCGAAATAGATTTAGACAAGCCCATCCCTGAAGAGATACTTAGTAAGTTAAAAATTAAAATGTATCATTTTATTGAAGCTTTAAATAGTATTGAGCCTTCTGCGTTAAGAGAAGTATTGATCACTCAACCAACAGAAACATGGGATGATATTGGTGGACTAGAAGATGTTAAACAACAATTAAGAGAAGTGATAGAATGGCCACTAAAATATCCAGGATTTTATAAATATATGAAATCAAAACCACCAAGTGGAATTTTAATGTTTGGACTCCCTGGAACCGGAAAAACCTTATTAGCGAAAGCTCTTGCTCACGAAGGCGAAATTAATTTTATCTCAGTAAAAGGTCCTGAATTTCTATCTAAATGGGTGGGTGAAAGTTCTAAAGCAGTCCGTGAGACCTTTCGAAAGGCAAGAGCGGCTGCACCTTGTATAATTTTTTTTGATGAAATAGACGCTATTGCTTCAAGAAGAGCCGAATCCTCTGGTTCAAGAGTGAATGAACAAGTTGTTGCTCAACTTCTAACAGAAATGGATGGATTAGAAGAATTGAAAAGTGTGGTCTTGATTGCCGCCACTAATCGCCCTGATTTATTAGATCCTGCTTTATTAAGATCAGGTAGATTTGGAAGACATATTGAGATTCCATTGCCAAATAAAACATCAAGAAGGAAAATATTTGAAATTCATCTCTCTAATCGTCCTATAGATAATAATGTTGATATTGAATCATTAGCTGGAGCGTTAGAGGGCTATACTGGTGCTGACATTAAAGCTATATGTGAAGAAGCGTCAATTTTAGCAATTAGGAGAGGTGTATTTGATTCTAATACTGATGTTACAAATCCTAACTCATACGCAAAAATTAAAATTTCCCAAGAGGATTTTGAAAAAGCGATTGATAAAATAAAAAGGGGGGCAGATAAAGCTAAACAGTCCTATAAAGATGCCATTAAAGAATTACCAGAAGATCTTTATCGCTGATACTGTTCTTATTTTACTTTTAAAAAAAATTATTAAGAACTAATTTTGATAAAAAAATTTATCAAAATAATAAAAAATCTTCTTATCAAATTTTTTAAATTTAGAGAGAATGGTTATTTACTTGGATAAAACAAAATTACTTTCTAAAATGGATGTGATTTTAATGGAAATTGTTGTAAAGAGTTTAGATAAAGTTGAACAAAAAGATTTGGATGATTCTTGCGAACAATTTTTTATTGAATTATCCACAGGATATCTTGAATTAGAATTTATTGAAAAACAAGAAGAACTAAATGAATATATGAGAGTTTATGATGAAATAGAAGATAAAGAATCATTCAAGGCTCAATATTTAGCATCTCTAATAGATAATCTTAAATTAGAGCTTCATTAATTAATTTTTAATCTCTCTTTTTTCTAATAATAAACTTATTTAGTTTTAGAAAATATTAACTGTAAAGTAGTTTTTATTATATTAAGTGATATTCGATGGTCTCACGTAGAGTTAAGGATATAGAATATGCAATAAGAGATATTGCAATTATCGCAGATGAAGTTAAAAAGTCTGGAAAAGAGGTCATTTCTTTGAATATTGGAGATCCTGCCATATTTGATTTTCAAACACCTGAATTTATTTCTAAAGCACTAGCAAATGCTAGCCTTAGTGGAAAGAATTATTATGCTGATTCTTTAGGAATTCTAGAGTTAAGAGAAGAACTTAGTAATTTTATGAAAGAAAGATATAAACTAAATGTAAATTCTAGAGATATTATAATTACAACTGGTGTAACTGAAGCAATTTATTTCCTTTTAGCAGCACTTGTTGAAAAAAGTGATGAATTTCTTATCCCTGGTCCTACTTATCCGCTCTATATTAATAATACACGATTTTATGATGGAATTCCAGTAGAATATGAATTAAACGAGAATGATGATTGGGATCCTAATATCGATGATTTGAGAAAAAAAATCACGGTAAAAACTAAAGGTATTTTAATTTGTTCTCCAAATAATCCTACGGGCGTGTTATATAGTGAAAAGAAAATCAAACAAATCATTAACTTAGCAGGAGAGTATAACTTACCAATATTATCAGATGAGATTTATGATCAAATTACTTACGAAAGAGATTTTGTATCTCCAGCAAGTCTTAGTAAGGATGTACCAATTATTGGGATGAATGGGTTTTCAAAAGCACATCTAATGACAGGGTGGAGGCTTGGTTATTTATATTACCATGATCCAGAACAGAAATTAACAGAATTAAAAGAAAGTATTGCAAAAATGGCCAGAGCTCGTCTATCTGCTAGTACCATTGCTCAATATGCAGCAGTTGAAATTTTTAAAACTAAAAGCGACCATACAAAAGAAATGGTAAAAAAGTTAAGAGAAAGACGTGATTATTCTTATAAGCGATTAAAACAAATTGAAGGAATTAGTTGCGTAAATGCTAGTGGGGCCTTTTACTTATTTCCGAAAATAGAATTTCAAGAATTCTCCAAATGGAAAGATGATAAAGATTTTGCGATTAATTTTCTTAAGGAAAAGGGCGTATGCACTGTTTTTGGTTCTGGATTTGGAGAATATGGTAAAGGACATATTAGATTAACTTTCCTACCTAATCTAGAAATGCTTGAAAAAACATTTAATTATTTAGAGGAATTCTTAAAATAATAACTTAAAATCTTTCATCTAGAGCAATTCCACAATTTGAACAGTACTTTTTTGTAAATAATAAGGGTTCTATTTTCTCTATATCAATGAAAGGCTTCAGCTTTTTATTTAAATAAAAATATATATCCGAAAACATATAATTTTCAATAGAGATCAGTTTTAACTTCGCTTTTTTATAGAATTTAATTTTCTCTTTCTTTCTTTTTAAATAATTTTTTCCATGAAAACCCCAATATTCTATGTAAACATCTAAATCGGGTAAAAACCAGTCAGATTTAACTTTTTGGTTAAAAATTTTTATTTTCTTTTCATATTCATGCTTAATTCCTAAAATATATAGATAGTTATCAATAATTATTTCACCCCTAGATTTAACAAAATGACCATCTAGACATTTATAATTTGAGACTCTTTCTTCTTGACCCTTTTTTTTCTTTTTAAATATTTTCTTACGAAAATAAATTAAAAAAAATATTCCCGCCACTAATAGCCCGACAAAAATAAAATAAGCCCAAAATTCATTCAAATTTTTATTATCCCCAATTTTTGAATTTCAAAAGATTTCTATGGAGATCATAGTCTTCGGGTATTTAAATATAATGAGTAAAAGATTTGTGAAAATATCTTTAAAAATAAAGTAATTTAAAAATTAATAGAAAATCATACTTGTTCTTGTGTAACTCTGGTTTGATGTCTTTCTTTTGTAAAATTGAAAATATCGGTTACAAAAGAATCAAGATTTCTATCATGAGAAATAATAAACATTTGGGAAGTAGCAAGTTTCTCAAATACTTCCTGCATTTTATTAATTTGCTCTTGGCTAAATCCATCAGTAGGTTCATCTAGAATTAATAAATCTTTGGTTTTTACCTCTTGATATCTCTCATTGATTATCTTATTTAATGCGAGTCTATATGCTAAAGATAAAGCACTTTTTTCTCCACCAGATAAATCATTAAATGGTGAATCATATCCATTCACCGTTATTATTGGCTCAAAATCATCTAATCGAATTTCTACTTCAATATTTGGGTCCTCTACTAAAGTTATAAACCATTCTTTAAAATATTCATTAAATTGGCGGGCACTAGAAGATATTATCTCTCTCTCAATATCTCTTATAAGGATATGGAATTTATCTGTAATCCAATTTTTTAAATCTGTCACATACTCAAGTTTTTCTCGAAGTATGTCCTTACTTTTAAGATTATCCTTTAATATGATTAATTCTGAATTTAGTGATTTTAGACTAGTTTGTTCAATAACTAATCCTTTTTCAAATTCAGTCTTTTCTGCCCTAATTTTTTTAATAAAATTCTTCTGGGTTACAATATTAGATTTTAATTTCGCTTCTAATTCTTTTAACTTCTCTAAATTTTTTATATCATATTTCTTTAGAACATCATCTATTAATTTTTGGTTTTTTTCGATTGTTTCACTACATTGATCAATGATTTTTTTTAGTTCGCCTTCTCTTTTCCTTTTTTCCTCAATTAAAGTCAATAGAGCTTCCTTCTTTGTTCTAACCTTGCTATATTCTCTTAAGTTTTTTAAATTTATTTCGGATTTAAGTATTTGAGCTTCCAAATCCTGAGTCTCTTTTAAATAGTTTTTAATTTTTTTATTTATCTCTTTTAATTCTTTATCAAATCTTTCTTGCTCATGTATCTCTTGTCCACATAAAGAACACTTACCTTCTTTTAAAAGAATGTTAATATCTTCCACTTTTTTCTCCAAAATTGCTTTCTCTTTCTCTATTTTAGAATATTCCTTACGAGCCTTTTTAATCTGAGCTTCAAATTGTTCTTCAGTTAAAATTGTTTCAATTTCTATTTGAGGCAAGTCATTTATTATTTTTTCCGAATTTGAAATTTCTTTTATTAATATATCCAATGAGTTCTCACTTTTTTGCTTAGAATCTGCTGAATTTGTAACTAATTTTTGATAATTGTCTATTTGAATTAACTTTTTAGAGCATTCATCTAAATCCGACTGTATTTTTTCATCTTTCAGTTCTTCCCTTTCTAATTCTTTTTCTTTTTCTTTTAAAGAGATTCGGAATTTTTCAATTTTTTCTTTTTTTTCTTCAATTTCCTGCTGTTTCTTAGGGACTAAAAGCTCAGGTTGCCCTATTATATCTAGCTTGATTTTCGTTTCTTTTCCCTCATTATGTAAATAATCATTAAGAACGCTTACATTTTTAAGAGCAATTTCATACTTTTCAATCCCAAAAACTTCTTTTAAGATTTCAAATCTTTCTTCTGGTTTTGCCTGTAATATTTCTTTAACTTGTTCTTGTGGAGTATAGACTGTATAACGAAAAATAGGAATCTTTTGAGCCTTCTCATAACGAGTTATTGAATAATTTAGGAGGTTTAATACTTTTTTTCTTAGGTCTGTAGCTGCATAAGAAATTTCTGAGGGAGTACTATTTATATATTCAATAAATGAGCCTTCTTCTTGATTTACAGTTGATTTTTTGTCCTTGATGACTCTCTTCAAATTCCGCTTGACTGTATATTTCTTATCATCTATTAGAAAGGTTAATTCCACTGAACCTCTATTTTCGCCTCTTCTTAATAGAGAATCACCACTTAAATCTGCTGCGGTTAAAGTTCCAAATAATCCAAATTCTATTGCTTTTAAAACTGATGATTTACCACTCCCAATATCTCCATAAAATAGAATTGTAGAAGAAGGGAAATCTTTATTTAATTTTACTATACTTCTAATGTTCTTTATTTTCACTGATTCGATAATCATTTTCTCATTCCTTTTTTTCATTTATCTGAAAAATTCTTTTAAAGTTAGTTATCAAAAGTTCATTATAATCTTTTACTTTCATGCCTTCTTCTCTTTCTTCTCCAATTGCAGTTAGGAGTTGATGAATCCTATTCTCAAGGTCTTTTTTCCTGATATTTTTAATATTTGTGGTTTGAGCATGTTCGTGAATAAAGACTTCCTCAATCTCTTCATTTGTTTTTCCCGTTGGAACCTTTATTGACGTATATTCTTTTGAGGAGAGTGAGAATTTATTAATTAAAATTTCATAAGCGCCTTTTTGTCTTAAATAACGAATAAAACTATTAGTCTTAACTTCATAGCTTTTTCCAGAAGATAAAGCTCCATGAATTCGTAAGGTTACAATTTTGTCTTGAACATTAAGGGTCTCAAGCTTCTCTTTAAGAATATTTTGAACTTGTAAAGAAGTCTTATTCTCACAATTAAGATCAAGTGTAATCACTTCTTTTATTTTTAAAGGGATAAATCTAACATTAAAGTTACACACATCATGATCTATTTCTCCCGAAATTATACAAAATCCACCATATTTATATTTCTCAATTTCTCTAAAATCAGTCAAACTTAGGGCACCTGGATAAACTATGTTGTTTTTATCAGAAATTTTAATTATATTATCATTTTCTCTTAACTTATGCGGTACAGTTTTATGAAGATGCCCACCAGCATAATAATGAAAATTTTTAGGCAAACCAGATTTAGGAGTAGATTCCATCTGCTTAAATTCGATTGGTTTTAATTCATTTAACATTGTATGAAAAACAAAAATCTTAATTCCAGGTTCATTTTCTAAATTTTGCTTATCTAACCTTTCATAATCTTCAATTTCTAAGCTTCTCTTTCTCGCTCTCAATCCTGTTAACTTTATTTTAGTTTTTGGATCTTGTGTAAAAAATAATTTTAATTTATCATCAAATGCTTTTCCATCAAATACATTTATAAAAAGGCCAGCGGTTATTAAAGGCCGAATCATAGATTTATTTGAGGGTGAATAGTCATGTGAACCCATGATGCCGTAAACAGGTATGTCATTGTCTTTTAACTTTTTTAATTCCCTAACGGCTAAGTCTATAACGTCAACTTTTGGATTGCTAACATCAAATAAATCTCCACTAATTATCACAAAATCAACTTTTTCTTTGATTATTATACTAGTTGCTTCTTCAAAAGCTTTATATCCAAGCACATTAAGTCTCTCATTTCTCCAAGCACCTAAATGGCAATCAGATAAATGAGCAAATTTAACTTTCATACTTATTACACCTTTTTTCAAAATTATTCTAATGAAAATCCTGGAGATACTTTCTTTATTTTCTTTTCAGAATGTAAAGTATTCTTTATCAAGTCATCAAATAGAGGGATTTTTATAGGAATTGCAAACTTTGTAAAGTTAGAAGTCACGATTGCTTCACCAATATCTAAACTTGCGATTGTTTGACTGTCATCAGATAAATCTTGAGCTGAACCTTCTATTAATACCCGCCTCTCTGGACCCATTTCATTACCTAAAATTATTTTTGTATTCATATTGGCAAGAATTTCACGAGGAATTAAACTGGGTAGTTGAGTAATTCCAACTAAACCTATCTTAAACTTTCTCCCTTCCCTTGCTATTTTTCCAAAAACGTTCTCTCTAACTTCTAATGCTTTAATTCCTATGACTCGAGGAGCCTCTTCAAGTATTATAGCTATAACAGGCTTATCCTCTAACTCATCTTTAAATTTATAGTGTTTATATCGATTGAAAATGCTCTCAACTATAATTGTAGCAATAAAAATTTCTTCATTTCCAGAAAACAATGAACTATCAATAATCACTGTTTTTCCATTAATCAAGAAATTAATAATATCTTCTATTGTAGATTCATAACCGCTTAGAGAAAATATGCCTTTTTCAATAATATTTCCTTCATCATCAAAATCTAAATCTAATAAAAGAGTCAATTTTCTTCTTAGAACGTCGATTGTAGTGTCTTTTATGCCAAATTTATTATACTCAATGTTCTCGTCAAAAATCTTTTGAATCCATTCTTTCTTAAATTTTCTAAAGTAAGTTATTAAAGCATCGCTTTGCGGTTGGGATAAATCAATACTACCTAAAACATGACTTGGATACAGATATTGAACATTAAATTTTAAATCTAATTTTCTTTGAATATCTCTCAAAGTATAATATATAACATAATCAGAGCTTTTAGGATGGTCCTTAAGACCTTTTATTTTTGGTGTGCCATAATACTCATTATGAGGATCAAACACTAATTTTCCGCAAGATAAGTTCTCTACTATGTTATATAAAATGACTTTCACTAAGTTCGATTTACCTCTTCCAGTAGTAGCAGGAATTAACACATGATGGCGTATTACTTCAGAAGCACTAACATTGACATCTATATCTAGTATTTTAGAACCTGAACGAACCTTCCCTAAAGTAATGGGATCATCAAATTTTTTCTCTTTAAAAAATTGTAAATGTTTTTCTTCAATCTCAAAAAGATTTCCAAAAAATTGTGGGAGTTTTTTTGGTAAAAATAGTTGGAGATTTTTCACTTTTATAAGTGGTTTTGCCTGAGCTAGAACATAATTTCTTAATTCAGGTTCGTAAATTTTTAAATCGATATCTTCTCTTTCTAAACCATATCCTGCAATTAATTCAAGAGAATTATCTGGTATCTGGCTTCCATAGTAAAGATCCTTTATCTGATATATAGAATAATCGCTTATATCTCTACCAGCTACAAATAGTTGGCCTAATTCAAATTCTTCATTAGATTTTTGCCTTAAGATAAGCTTAACGAAAGATCCAGAAACAAAACTTCCTATTTTTTTCCCCAATTTTGTCATATTATCCACTTTTTTATTTTCTTATTTTATTTAATATATCATGAGCATCTACAGACCATAGACGCGGTAAAATAAATTTATTATATATTTCTTTATCAAATTCTGCTAATAATTGAATTTTGTAAGATTCTATTTCTTTTTTTGAGATTCTTGCTAGTTGATCAGCCTTAATCAATCCATAAGGATATCCTAAGAATAAAGGATCGTTTGAATTATTAGCTATATTTGAGATAATATCTTCTCTTTTTTGTTTATTTAATGTATTTGACTGTTCTATATAAATATCAAATCGAAAAGAATAAGGTGAATCTTTATTTAATCTTACAAAAAAAAGATCTGCTTGATTATCAACTTTGGTCAATTTCATGGTAGGATAATAATACCAATTAATTTTAGGATATTTAGAATTACCAATTGAATTAACATATGAATTTAATGAACCACCACTTTTTTTTAGATATAATCTACATGATTTTGATAACCCTGTAATATAGACATTTTTTTTCAATCCTGTAGAATAAACACTTTTAGCTAATTCAATCTCATCGGGATAACCAGTTTGTAATGATCCATCACGAATAAAAATATCCTCATTACTTAGTTCATTTAGGATAAAATGCTTTGCATACGTCCATTCAGCAAAACGCATAGCAATTCCACCGTGATTTTCTATTGGCATTAAAAACTTCCCTTGCATTCTAATTGAAGGATCCTTATAAGAGATTTCTATATCCTTTTGAGGTAAATAGGTTTTATGATTATTTTCTCTTGAAAAAATTCGAGTTCTAAAGGTTAAACCATTATTTTTTTTTTCTGAAATAGTAGCAGAATAAAACTCAATAACTAAAGGAATTTTTTTAGGGGTTATAACGTTTTCAGTGTTTATAATAATCCCTGCTACTCTACAAATACTAATACTAAAATCAGAACCTATTATAATTGGTTCAGTTCCACCATCCACAAATCCTAAGTTTCTGTTTTTTTCAATTTCAGGAATTGGAAATATATTGTCATCTGAGATAACAAAAGAGGCTTCACCTTCTTCAATAGTTAAAGCAGAGTCTTCATTTTTAATATCTTTTTTATTATTTTGAATAAAATTTACACATTCCAGAAGTGCTGATAAATTTTCAGTCTTTTTCATTTTAAAATTTTAAAATTCTATAATTTTCTAATCATCTTTTAATTCCGTATACAATAAGATCTGTTTAAAATCTTTAAATTTGTATATTATTTTCTTAATAATATATCATTACTCTCATTTTTAAAGAAATAAGAGTATTGAAGTTTTAAAATTTACATTCTCTATTCTCAAGAAGAGATTAAACTTCAACAAAAGTCTTAAGACAAAAAATAAAAAAAAGAGAGATTGATGTTTCTTAGTATTACTGAAGAGAAATTTTTTCTCTATAGGTTTACTTTGGAGGTGCTAAAACGATCTCAATACTTGAGACATTATTATTTTGACCATTTTCACCTTCTAATTGTTCAGTGGAGAGCTTAATATCTTTGTATATTGTGCCTTTTAGAAATCTGTTTCTTAAAATCTCACACACATCTACTGCATGAGAGATTGCTCTTCCACGGGCCTTAACGGTGCATTCCTCACCTTTGTTAAGGATCATCATAGTCGCCATTACATAGTTCATGGTAGGGCGACGGCCCACGAACACAGCGTTTTCTTCTTTTTTAGACATGTTTAAAACCTCTATGTTTTTTTGTTATATAACTTGTTTTTTTGTTTGTATGTTCTCATGTACTATCGTAATAAATACAATTACGAGTAATAACATTTTTTTTGAATATTTGATTTCATAAAAATCTTATTATGCCTTTAATACAGATAACTAGAAATTTAAATAAAATAAAAAAAGAACTTTGGAGGTCATCTTACTCTAAATTTTCTATGTGATTCTCTTTTTTCTCTTTCTCCTTACCTTCTTTTACTAAGTCCCATATTATGCTTACAATTAATATGGCAGAAATAATAACAAGTAGCGGAATTAATAAACCTGAGTCTGCAAGTATTATCTTTATCCACCCAATATAAGGTATGCCCCCAACTACAATTCCA
Organism: Promethearchaeota archaeon; assembly: GCA_048940445.1. Lineage (GTDB taxonomy): Archaea > Asgardarchaeota > Lokiarchaeia > Sigyniarchaeales > SOKP01 > SOKP01. Next base: position 15,057 of record JBHLON010000012.1, on the reverse strand, counting down.
TAAACTTTATAATCAGGAACCCAACAACAATCCGGCATAGCATTATTATCTCCTTTTGTTAGAAATTCCCAATGACCCTGTGTATAATTTTTGTTAATAACGCGGTGAACAACCGGATCACTAGGAGGAAAAGGCCAAACACCGTGAGCGTCAAATACAATAATATCTCCATTTTTATCTTCAGCTGTTCCATTTCTAATAGCTGAGGGATCTACTCCTTTTACAAAAAGCAAATCCCCTTCATTTAAAGTTGGTTTCATTGAGCCAGATACTACAACAACAACAGGAGTCTCAGTATTTAAAGAAATTTGCAATATGAAATAAAGTAAAAATGAGCCGAAAAAAGCAAGAGCAATCATACTTATAGCGATTATAACTTTTTTCTTGGATACTTTTTTCTTTTCTTTCTCAGAACTCAGTTTTGGACCATTCTCTTTCATATTGCAAATATCTTCTTTTCTTTTGTCTAAATAAATAAACTTTGAAATATAAATTTTGTTTAAAAGAATCCATTCTGACTTAAATTTAATTCATAGCAATTATTGAGTTATATATTTATTTGAATATAAAAAAGATCAAAAAGTTGTTTGATCAAAGGAAGAAAATGTTTTATATAATAACATCTTAATCTTAAGATATTAATAGATCGATTAGATTAATACTCTCTTAGGTTGAGGTCGAATAGTTTGCTATTAGAGAATCCTGTTTTAAAGGATTATATTATTAATAATATCATTAAAGAAGTAGAAGATAGAGGTTTTGATATCGATAAGGTATATGTAGAACATTTCATTGAAAATTTTCAGGAAGAGTATCATCGGTTACCTGAAAAGAATGAAATAAATGCTATTGCTAAAAGTTATATCAAAGTTATTGAAGATACCAAAGAAGAACATATTCAAGAACCATCCAAGAAAGAGAAATCTGTTTCTGAACAGATGGAACCAGTCATTAAAAACTTTATACAAAAAAAAAATGTCATAAAATCAATAACACATAAGCCGATGCTTAAGTATTCTGGAGAAGTTCTTAGACTCCCTAAACCGAATGGACGTCGAATTTGTCCTATTTGTGGTGATGAAAGTTGGTTCAAGATTCATGAAACTATAGATAAAAACTATATTATAAGTCATTATCCGCGTGTCTATGGGAAAAAGTACTCATGCAGCGGCTGTGGTTGTCAATGGAGAGAGGAATAAGGTATCCATATTAAATTATCAGGATCTATTATCTTAACTTATTTTGAATAAAATTTTAAATAGCTGGATATTTAAAAGTATATTACAATTTAAATTCATAATCTCTAAACATTAAATATTGAAATCTTTTATGGAAGAAGATCACGCAATTATTTATAATCCCATCGCAAATAAGGGAAAAGTGGCAAAGGATATTGAACTGGTGACTCAGTATTTAGATGCTTTAAATGTTTCATATAAGCTGTATGCAACGGCATATCAAGGTCATGCAATCGAGTTAGCTAGAAGTCTTGCTAAAGATGGTTTTAGAGTAATTGCAGCAGGTGGAGATGGAACAGCAAATGAAGTACTGCATGGAACAATAAGTTCAAATTCAGGAGCTCTATGTGGATTTATTCCAATGGGTTCAGGAAATGATATTGCCGCGGGAGTAGGATATAAAGCAGATATTAAAAGGGCATGCGAAATTATTGCAGAAGGTCATTCAAGTAAATGTGATATCGGATTTGCCAGAACTGATGCTGGAGTAGAAAGATACTTCCTTGGAATAGGATCTCAGGGATTTGACTCTGAGGTTGCAAGATTATCAAATGAAAATAAAGAAAAAGACTATAATATGATAATTCTGAGTGCATTAAAATCATGGGAAAATAAAGAAATAATTGTTACAATGGACAATGACACTTATGAAGGAGAAGCAAATCTAGCAGCTGTAGGACTTTCTGGAGCATATGGAGGAGGAATGTTTATCTGCCAAAGAGCTAACGTTAATGATGGCCTTTTTGATATAAGCATAGTTAATATTGATAAAATTCAATTAGCTAGACAATTTAGGAAGATGTATTCTGCTTCTCTTCTTCCACATCCAAATGTGAAAGAATTTCGGAGCCAGAAAGTGAGAGTTGAAATGAGAACTCACCAAGGTGACTCGTACTTCAGTCAGGTAGATGGTGAAATATTAGGACCACTTCCAGTAACATATGAATGCATTCAGAATGGCTATGAATTTATTAGACCAAGAACAAATGAATTTGCTGAAGAATTCAAATTAAAGTATGGACACTATATGTGGGAATGTTGGGACGAACTAAAAAATCGTAAAACCAAATAGTAGTTAAATTTTGACTAAATTATAATGTATAATTATAAAAGGTAAATCATTATGAACATTTGGAACTCTATTTTTACTAAGAATGGCAAAACATTCTTAGAGCCACATCCAGATATGGAAGAAATAAGAACCCTTTTTTATAAAAACAATTGCAAGAAAATACTTGATCTTGGATGTGGCACGGGAAGACATGTAATTTACTTCTCTAAACATGGTTTTGATGTTTATGGGTTAGATGCTTCACCTAAGGGTTTGGAAATTGCTCACCAGTGGTTGAGTGAGGAAAAATTAACTGCAAAATTAATTCAACATAGTATAGAAAAGTCCTTACCTTTTGAAAATGACTTCTTTGACGCCATTATTTCTACTCAAGTAATTCATCATAATCTCATGAAAGATATCTTATTTACGGTAAAAGAAATTGAGAGGATTTTAAGAAAAGGAGGATTCATATTTGTTACCTTTCCCATATTAAATGGTGGAACTAAAATTGATAAGTGGGAATTAAAGGAAATAGAGAAAGGAACGTTTATTCCTTTATCTGGCCCAGAAAAAGGGTTGTATCATCATTTCTTCACAATAGAAGAAATTTATGAAATTTTTAAATCTTTTGAGATATTAAAAGTGTATATCGATAAAACAAAACATCGTGCTATTTTAGGATTAAAAAAATAATAATTATTGCTTTTTTAATCTAATTTATATTCAGTAAGTAATTTCCTAAAATTTTATACATTAGTGTTTACCATACTTAAGATCAAGGTATATTTTAACATCGTCTTGAATCTCACCACAAGCTTCCATCAACAACAGTAAGGATCCATCAAATCCTACTTCCCAACCTTTTGCTGCTTAACGATACTCATCATTATCATTTATTGCCTTGCAAAAATCAAAAATAAGGTTGTGACTAATTTTCAATAAATCTTTATATTTCACCACATCTAATCACCATTTTTCGGAAGATTCAAATTTATTTTATAATTTGGAATGTATAATGAATTTTACATGGGATATTATAATTATTTTATTAATCGTTGGTTTTCTATTCGGTTTACTTAGTACTATTAGTGGTCAAGGAGGAGGTCTTTTTTACGTGAGTTTTATGACTATATTTATTTTAATTCATATTAAAACTTCAATTGATACATCTAATTTTATAATCCTATTAACTTCTGCCGCAGGGTTCTTCATATATTTAAAAGATAAACGTACAAGTTTGAAACTTTCTTTAATATACAGTGGATTCTCGATAATAGGATGCTTCATAAGCACTTTACTTGTACTTTTAATCCAATTTGATAACATTCTTTTAAGATTTTTATTTGGTACCACATTAGTAATTATTGGAGTATTTATGGCTTATAAAAGTGTATCAATACGCACTCCTGAAAGTAATGTAAAGAATAGTTTAGATATTGAGAATACTTTTCTCAAGGAATATAAATATAAGACAAATCTAAAGAAGGCGTTACCACTTTTTTTATTAGCAGGGTTTGTTTCAAACTTATTGGGGCTAGGAGGAGGAGTTATAGCAGCTCCAGCTTTAAATTTAATTTTAGGTTTCCCGATTCACTATGCTACAGGAATCTCAACCTCAATTGTATTTTTCACTGCAATTTATAACTCTTTAACTAAATTCATTTTTGGGGTAATTGAATTACAATTAGGTCTACTGATGGGTATAGGTTCTATTTTTGGGGGACTTGTCGGAGCCAAGTTTTCAAAAAAAATTCCAACATTATATCTTCAATTAATTGTTGCAATAATTTTGATTTTGTTTGCTTTTGCTATTTTTATATAAAAACATAAATTACTTGTTTAACCTCTTTTTCCGATATAACAAGTTTATTGAAAATATTAATACAATTGGTATTCCAATTGAAGCGATTACAATTATTATAAAAATTAAGAGATCAGTATCTAATTGATTAATATCTTCTTTCCATGGGTAATTACCCTCATAGTTATTAAAAGGAATATTATAATAATTGTTATAAATAAACTGCTCAATTGTTTTTCCTGTGATATCAAGACTCATATTTGATATCTTAGATAAATTATCTTTAGTAGTATGATGATATGGCCAATCAGGATTATTCCAGAATTTTATAATTAAATCTGCGGAGGGAATACCATAGTTTACAAAAACAACATGATCGTCAATAATACTTGCTGAATATGCATTAGTAGGAAATTGAGTAGTATATCCTAATTGCCTCCCAATTTCGAATAATTCACTTAAAAGTGATGATGTAGAATACTGTTCATTAATAAATTGGAGATTTTCCCCTCCAACCATGTCTAATAAGATCATACAATCAAAATGCTCTTTTGAAGAATCATAAAAATAGTTAATTGAGTTTACAAAGGCTTTTGATCCTTCGCACCAATCCCAACCTTCTATCCCGGCAGCGTTATCGATACCTTGATCTTCGGCATCGAGAAATAAAAACCAGATTTGGCAGCTTAAATTGATTTTTCTAGAATATAGAAGTTGGGCTAATTCAATTAATACTCCGCAACCACTAGCACCATCATTCGCTCCTGGAACGGGTTTTGTTCGATTTCCTATAACAGGATCCTTTGTTGCCTTGGCTCTAGAGTCGTAATGTGATGCTAAAATAATTATGTTAGCATAATTCTCATTGAACTTGAATAAAACATTTTGACAATCAACTGAATGAACTGTAAAATTGTGTAACAAGTAGGTCACATTAACATCAATTTCTCGGAATTTAGCAATAAAGTATTGAGCACATTTCTCTCTACCTTGAGTACCAGGAATCCTATAATAAGTTTGGTTTATTTCTAGTTGATCTTTTACATAAAGAAAAGCATTATCTCCCTCAAAATTTAAATTTATATCAATGTTTTTAATATTGTTACTTTTAACCAAGATTAAAGGTAACAAAAAGCCGCTGGCTATTATAAAGATTAGTAAAATTATAGAAATAATCTTATATGTCTTTTTTATTAAGATCACCTTCTCTTAAAAAAAATATACAAATTATAATAATAATTGTAAATTAAGAAAATAAAAAATTAATTTATTTAGGTTGAAAACCTAAATCAACTCTTGTTTCACCTTTGAGCTCTGTCTCAATAAAAGTCGCTTTGACAGGCATTCCAATATTAATTGTTTCGGGTTTACTTTCATCCACACCGATTAATTGTCCGCTTACCATGGGACCTTCGTCTAGTTTTATTACTGAAAAACAATAAGGTTTATTTCTATTATATCCCCTTTCCACAAAAAATGGAGTTCCTACAGTAATACTTGTAAAAGCCGCAACTTCTCCATTTCCTGACATTTCAACCCATTCCATATTCGCTTTATTGCATTTAGTGCATAATTTCCTTACAGGTACATATGTAGTGCCACATTCTTTACATTTTGAACCCATTAATTTCTTTTCAGATAAATAATCTAGATAACTTTTTATTGTAAAATCTCTTTCACTTTCAGACATTTTTTTCACCTCTACTTTTCAAATATCGTTACTACACATGTGGCTCCTGAACCACCCAAATTATGTGCCATCATTCTCTCTACATCGAATTTAACTTGTCTATTTCTTTCAGCTATACCTCTCATTTGCTTAAATACCTCTACACAGAATGCTGCACCAGTAGCACCCACCGGATGACCTTTACTTTTTAGTCCTCCGCTGGTATTTATTGGCAAAGCCCCATCTCGCTTAGTTTCTCCGTTTCTTATTGCTTCAACAGCTTTACCTTTTTCATAAAAACCCAAGTCTTCTAATGCTACAATTTCAGCAATAGTAAAACAATCATGAACTTCAGCTATCTGAATATCTTTAGGTTTTAGCCCTGACATTTCATAAGCTTGTCGTGCGGCTTCTTTAGAGGCAAGAAAACTAGTTAAATCATTTCGATCATGTAAAGATAAAGCTGCACTGCCTTGACCAGTGCCAGTAATCCAAATTGGCGTATCAGTGAAATTTTTGGCAACATTTTCAGCTGCTAAAAATACACATGCAGCTCCATCCGTGATTAAACTGCAATCAAACAACCTTAAAGGATATGCGATTATTGGATTTGAGCTACTTTTGAGATAGTCAAATTCATCCTTCCAATCCGGAACTTCTCCACCAGATTTCTCAATCTTTTGCATTTTGCTTTTCATCATATCAGCTATTGAGCTCTGCATTTGAGCATATGGATTTTCCTTTCCATTTTCATGGTTCTTTATTCCAACTCTCATTAAATCTTCTACGGTCGTTCCATATTTATGGAAATGTGCTGATGCAATAGTTGCATATAATCCCGGAAATGTAGCTCCTGCAGGATATTCGAATAAACTATCTGACGCTGTTGCTAATACATCAGTTACATTTACAGTAGGTTGTTCTGTCATACATTCGACACCACTTACTGCAATAACATCATGAACTCCCGAAGCAATCGCTAAAATTGCTTGGCGAAGTGCAATGCCACTACTAGCACAAGCACCTTCGAAACGACCAGCCGGTTTTGGAGTTAATCCTACCAAGTCTGCCATTTGTGGTCCGAGATGTCCTTGATGATTAAATAAATCTGAAGAATAATTACCCACATAACACGCATCAATATCTTTGGGCTCTATACCATTATCAACTCTACTTGATGCATCTAACCACGCATCAATCCATAAATCTGGATTTCTTTTAAGAGGAAAATGTGCCCCAAACTTACTCATCCCTGCTCCAACCATAGCGACTTTTCTAGCTAATTTTCCCATTTATTTCTCACATTCTTAATGTTTATGAATTAATTTAGAATTAATTAAATTGAATTGTCGAATTTTTTTATTTTTTATTATTCATACTTAAAACTGATATATCATCCAAATGAGAGTTAGGAATTTCAATAAAGCTTATAAAAATATTAGCAGTAGAGGCCTTTTATAGATTCAACGTTATTTTATATTAAAGTCCTTTTTCTTCGCAATTTTTAATAATTAACTCATGAATTTTTTGTACGTTTTTCTAAAACTCAAATAAGAATACAATGGATTTTAGTAGGAATTATTATAGTCATAATCGGACTCATAAACAATTTAGTTGGTGGTATTTCTGACATAATGTTAATCGAAGTATTACCTTAATTCTACTTAATATGGGTGGAATCTTAATATTTAATCGTTTTTTTATCTGATAAGACTTCTATGATTTAGAAGTCGATTCTTTCATTTTCTGGAGTCTATTAAAAGCTTTTCTGTAACCTTTACTTTTTGAAGCCCATTTCTCTAGATTGGCGCAAGGGAACTCTGTACATTCGTAACAATAGTTCAAATTTTTTGTCTTGGAGCAACAGTCTCGAATCCAACACTCTGTACTCCAACAATCATTAATCGGGCCTCTACATGTTTTACAAGAAAAATCGCCTGGTCTAACATTTTCCCATGCTCCTTCAAATGCTCTTGCTAATTGTTTAGCAATTTTAGGATTAGAGGGAGCAAGGTAAATATCACAACTTCCACAATCAATACCACAATAGGCAATTAATATATCTTCAACTTTTTCTTTCATATTATTAGATAAGTTATATTTCTATAATTTTTTTTTTGATTTACTTTTTGGTTTTACTTTTAAGATTTCTTCTCTTTCCTTTCCTTTTAATTTTCGAATTGCATAAAGGGTAATGGTTGATGATACACCCATTTCTCTCAATTTTTTTATATAATTTAAAATTTTTTCTTTATTTATGCCAACCATATTATCTTTAAGTGCCCAACCAACTGCTTTTCTTACTAAATCCTCCTTATCCCATATTAAATTATCACACAACTTTAGGAGATAATCTGCATATTCACCACTAGCTCCTACTTTCCTTGTAAAGACAACGACACTTGCCCGCTTTTTCCATTTATGTTGAGATTTATTCCATTTCTCTAATAATTTTTTTACTTCATTAGGATATTTCATTAATAAAGGTTGCATTATATAGAGTGAAAACGAATCTGTTGGACCCCAACCAGTAAAATTGCTAATAATTTCATCAAGATAATCGAAATTTTTAGGGGTTAATTGTTGTATACTACTTCTTAGAAGTTGTAGTCCAAAACTTGTTTGTCCGATATATCCTGATTTGTAAAATTTATGTGATAATTCTAATCTTTCATCAAAAGGAAGCATTTTGAATTGGTTGCAATATTTGGTAACAATATTATCTATTTCAGGTACACTTAAGTTGTAAGCTCTATATCCATGTTCATCAAATACTTTTTGATTCCAACTTAAATATTCTTCCTTTGATTCGAACTTACCTACTGCTTCCTTTTCTAGATCACTCGTAATTTCCCTATATAGATTATCAATATTCATTTTTTTCAATATATTTTTATTAATATTCAATCCCTAACCTAGCAGTGATACCTTTTGAAGAGTAATAATGTTTAATCATCCTCATTTCAGTTAATAGATCAGATCTTTCTTTAATCAATGGATGCATGTTAGGACCTCCTGTTAATATTAATTCAACCTTTTCAGGTTTTTGATTTATTAATCTTAATACATCTTCAACCTCAATCAATTTATATTCAATAGCAACACCAATCTCATCTAAAATTACAATATCATATTCATCACTCATAATAATTTCCTCAGCAAATTTTAATGCCTTTTTAGCTTCCTTATAATCGATTTCTCTAGGTTCAGAGATTAGTTCAGGTGTTCCAAACTGTTTGAGCTCGAAATTTGCTATACTTTTGATTGCTTTCACTTCTCCATACTTATCCCAACCTTTCATGAATTGAATCATGAAAACTCTGAAACCATGCCCGGTGGCACGAAAACCTTGACCTAATGCAGCCGTAGTCTTTCCCTTACCTCTTCCAAAATAAACTTGTACCAGACCAATTTTCAGTCTTTTTCGTGTTATTTTTAATCACCAAATTAAATCTTTAATTTATAAAAGTGAGTTAAAATTGAATGAAATTTAAATATTCTAATTTCTAATGATATTAAATTGATTTTTAAAATAAAATCTCCCCATACATTCTTACTTTTTAGTAAAAATATTTAAGCATTAAGAATCAAAGTTTCAATTATAAATTTTTGAAATTTAGTAACAAATGTTTACTTTATGAAATTTTTAATTATTTGATAGTATGATGTGGAGTATGAAAAAAAAAGCGAAAATTCTCCTGATTGTTTTATTTATTTTTCTTGTTCAAATAAATGGAGCGATGGTTTGTATGGCATATAAAAGCCGCGATGATTATAAAAACGCAGGCCAAGGAATTTATGATCAGATGGAGGCGTTTTCTTTTACTTTTAATAATCAATCAATTCAATATGCGGTGTATTTTGGCGGTATGTTCGAAAAATACAACGATACTTACAAAAGATTCACGATAGATGTTTTTGTTATAACACTGAATGAATATTATGTTACGTCACTAAGTGCCTCTTTAAGTTATGATATAACAATTTCTGCTTCGGGTTTTAATACTATGGATTCAGGATCTGATGCTGATACCAGTAGTTTCATGCAAACAGGTGATGTAATTTATGAATTCGAAATTTTTGAATTCTACGTACATAAGGATTTATTTCCTGTTTCTATGAATATTGAATTTGATTACCATTTAACCAGTTCAGAATTTGATGTGATTGATTCTTATAGCACGACAGCAAATTTTGATTGGGATCCTATGTTTATATTCATGATCATAGGAATTGTAATTGGTGTAGTAGCAGTAATAGTGGTAGTTACGATAATAATTGTAGTCGTCAGAAGAAGAAAAAGAAGGACAACTATAACGCCTTCAAAGGTATCTAATTCTACAGGATAATCAATTCCCAGGAAAAAAGGATAGAACAAAAAATTATATGTATAATTCAAAAAAATTTTAAATTTTTTTTTTATTCGTTCAATAACGATATTTTATTACCTTTATCAAAGATTTAAACATTGAAATTATATTTTTTATCTCTTGATCTTTATCTTTTCATAAACCTATCCAATATCTAATATTTCTAGAAATGACATTTTATAATTTTTAATAAAGCTTGAGTGGTTCAAAAGAATGAAAAATGAATTTAAGTTTGGAAATATTTCATCATTCAATTATTTATTACATAAAAAAGAATTAAGAACCTAAATATGAGTTCAAATACAGATGAAATAGACGTCTATAGAAGACTTCAAGTACATTTTGATAAAATGCCTATTGGGTTTCCACGAACAAAATCAGGATCAGATATACGACTTTTAAAACATCTATTTAATCCTGAAGAAGCTGAAACTGCTATGTTATTAAAATTTGGGTGGAACCGTGATCTTGAAACGTTGGATAAAATATTCGAACGCGTAAATAGCAAAGAAATTTCAAAGGAAGATTTAAAGCAGAAGCTTGATAACATGGCTAAAAAAGGTTTGATTATATTCAAAAAAGAAAATGGTATTAAGTTCTACGGAAATGCTCTATTAATGGTTGGAATCTTTGAATTCCAAGTAAATAAATTGGATAAATTTCCTAAAGAGTTCATTAAAGATTTTCATGATTATTTTGATGAAGGATGGCTAAAAGAAGCATTTAGGGTAAAGGGTGCTCAATTAAGAACAATACCAGTTGAAAAAAGTGTCAACATTGAACAAAATGTCAGCTTTTATGATGACTTAATAAAACTTATAGAAACTACTGAAGGTCCTTTTATGGTTACTAATTGTATTTGTAAGCAAATGAAAGATATTATGGAAAAACCATGTAAAGTTACTTCACGGAGAGAACTTTGCCTTGGGTTCGGTTTTGGAGCCAAACTTTATATAGAACAGGGTTGGGGACGTGAAATAACTCGAGAAGAATCATTACAGATTTTAATACAAAATCAAGAAGATGGATTAGTCCTTCAACCAGATAATTCTCAACAATTAACCTTTATTTGTAGTTGCTGTAGTTGTTGCTGTGAATCACTATCTCGAATTGTAAAGTTTCCAAATCCAGGACACCTAACAATTTCAAATTATTATGCTGAAGTAAATCCTGAGCTCTGTACAAGTTGCGGGACTTGTAGAGAAATATGCCCAATGAAAGCAATAATTTTGGAAAATGACCTGTCCTTAATAATTCAAAAACGATGTATTGGATGTGGAAATTGCGTTGTAAAATGTCCTTCAGAAGCAATTGAATTAAAAAAGAAAGGCAAACAATTTACTCCATTTCCAACTATGGATGATCTATTTGACAGAATAAAACAAAGAAAGAATAATATCCTAAAAACATGATAATGGAGAACATTTTATGGAAGACTTAAAGCAAATAAATACCAAATTAAATAAATACTTACGATTAAGTACATTTCCAATAGGAATAAAATTACTCCAGGATTCAAAAGAACTTGATACAATTAACTTTCTAAAGAAACTTCAAGAAAAAGTAGCTGTTTGTCAAATTTTTAGCTATGCAAGATATTATGGATGGACGATGGGGTGTACAAGAGATGATAACTTATGTCCTCTCGCTGGAATATCGCTTGGATTTGAAGAATCACATAAGCTTTTTGAAGAAGGGGCTTTTTTTATTGGAAGATATAATGAAACAAAAGAAGCTGCTATAAAAACTACTTCTAGTATTCCTAAAATTCCGTTTGGTAATTATAATGCTATTGTCGCTGGAGCTTTGCATCGAATAGAATTCAAGCCAGATTTAATACTAATTTGGGGAAATTCAGCCCAAATTATGCGTATTATCCAGGGATATTTATGGAAAAGAGGGGGTAGAATTTCAATGACAACATTTTGTGATGGTGTGTGTGCTGATACAATTTCAAATGCTGTATTAACAGATGATTTGCAGATTGCCTTTCCATGCTTAGGTGATCGTCGTTATGGAATGGCAAAAGATTCAGATTTAATTGCTTCCATCCCATATAGGTTGATTAGTGAGATAGTTCATGGAATGGAAGAAACTCACAAATCTGGAACACGTTATCCCATTCCTTTTCAATTGGCAACTCCCGAATATTTTATAAAATTAAAAGAACAATTAGAAAAAGTGAAAAAGGACTAATTTCACTTAATACTTTCACAATTCAAATTTAGATTAAAATCAATCATATCAATTTTAATTAGATAAAAAATTATAATTGTAAACTACTTAATTATAGCTATTTTTGTATCGAGAGATTTATCATGAGAAGAAGTAAATTAATGTCATTAAGTGATGCCATATCAACGTTCATTCAAGATGATGATCTTGTTGGATTCGGAGGATTGAGTTTTTGGAGAAAACCAATTAGTGCCTGTCGAGAAATCATCAAACAAAATAAAAAGAAGTTAACAATATGTACCTTTGTAGGTGGAATTGAAGTAGATATGTTAATTGGAGCCAATTGTGTGTCTCAAGTTAAATCATGTTTCACCTCAGTCGAAATATTCGGCATGGCACCTAACTATAAGAAGGCAGTAGAATCAGGTTCTGTTGAAATTTCTGAAGAAAGTGAAGCGACCATTGCTTTAGGATTAAGAGCATCATACTTAAAAGTACCTTTTATGCCGCTAAAAGGGCTCATTGGTACTGATTTTCCTAAAGTAAGAAAAGATATAAAGCAAATTGAAGACCCACTGGGTTCAGGGACTCAAATTATGGCTGTTCCTAAAATCGACTTAGATGTTGCAATTTTACATGTACCCTATGCTGATGTGTATGGAAACGGAAATATAGCAGGAGCTGTATGGATGGATGATGATATGGCAAAGACGGCTAAAAAAACCATAATTATATGTGAAAAGCTTGTTGAAACTGAAGATATCCGATATTTACCAGGGAAAGCTCAACTTCCGATGCAAACTACTACAGCTGTAGTAAGATCTCCGTTTGGAGCCCATCCAACAAGTTGTTATCCAATCTATACTTTTGATCCACTCCATATTCAAGAATATCTTAAAATAACATTTGAAGAATATAAAAATAGATTTATTATCGGTAAGAATCCAACCCAATATCTCGAGGAAGTGGGAGGAGTACAAACTATTTTAAATATTTTATTATAACATATTATTTTCAAGTGCTAATTTTATATTCTAAAGTCTCACAAGTATAGCAATATTTTTTAGTCTATAATGATTATATGTTATGATCGAAATGCTAGGTGAATGTGAAACAAAGAGATAAGTCTTGTTTTTTACCCTTATTTCACTTTAGTATTCTGGTTTCTGTAATTATTTTTTACTTCTATAGAAAGGTGATTCTTCTGTGCTAATTGATTTGCCAAATAATAAAAGGATCAAGGTTGAAAAAGGGAAAAAAGTATTTGAAATTGCTAAAATAGTTAACCAAGGATTAGCTGATGCGGCAATTGTTGGAAAAATTAATGAAAGAATAGTTGATTTAAACTATAAAATAGAGGAAAATTGTTTTCTTCAGATACTAACTTCTAATTCTGATGATGCTTTACGTGTTTTAAATCACAGCGCAGCGCATATAATGGCATCTTCTGTTATAGAGTTATTTCCAAATGCAAAACCTACTATTGGGCCCGTAATCGATCCAATAGGTTTTTATTATGACTTTTATATTGAGAAATCCTTTGCTGAAGATGATTTAATACAAATTGAAAAGAAAATCCAAGAGTTGATTCGAAAAGACATTCCATTCATACGTACTGAAATAAGCAAATCTAAAGCAGTTGAATATTACGAAAAACATGAAAAAAATAGGTTTAAAGTTGAGATATTAAACGAAATGGAAGAAAAATTAGTGTCTTTTTATTATTTAGGAATAAATGGTTTTACTGATCTCTGCAAAGGGCCACACATTTCATCTACGGGAAAAGTAAAAGCGGTGAAACTAATAAGTGTTTCTTCAGTCTATTGGAGGGGGGATGCTGAGCGTGAATCTTTACAAAGAATTTACGGGGTTGCATTTTTTAATAAAAAAGACTTAAAAGATCATCTTCGGATGCTAAAAGAAGCGATCAAAAGAGATCATAGAATTTTAGGCTCAAAGTTAGATTTATTCGGTACTGCTGAAGAATTTGGTCCTGGAATGCCAATTTATTATCCAAAAGGTACGATACTTTGGGATATACTTGAAAATTTCTGGAGGAAACAACACAAAAAAGCTGGGTATTCTATAGTAAAAACTCCTCACATATATCGAGAAAATGTATGGATAACGAGTGGACACATACAATATTATAAAGAAAATATGTATCCTGTAGATATCAAAGGAGAAAAATGGTATGTAAAGCCTATGAATTGTCCTGGTCATATGATGATTTATAATCGAAAAACCTACTCATATAAGGAATTGCCCCTACGACTTGCTGAATATGGAACTGTTTATCGATATGAGATGTCTGGTGCACTTCACGGATTATTTCGTGTTAGAGGATTTACTCAAGATGATGCACATATTTTTATGCTACCTGAACAATTGGTTGATGAAATTATTAACGTTATCGACATGGTAGAATTTTTTTATAAAACTTTTGGATTTAAAAAATGGGTATATCATATAAGCACTAAACCAATTAAGGCCATAGGTGATGATCTTATATGGAATCATGCTACGAATTCCCTCATTGAAGCATTAGAAAAACGTGACATAAAGTATAAAATAAAAAAGGGAGAAGGTGCATTTTATGGTCCAAAAATAGATGTTGATTTGAAGGATGCAATTGGTCGAATGTGGCAACTGGCTACCATACAGGTTGATTTTAATATCCCTAAAAGGTTCAATATAACTTATATTGGTGAGGATGGTCAAAAGCATCGTCCAGTAATGATTCATCGAGT
>JBHLON010000093.1:0-5424 GCA_048940445.1 Promethearchaeota archaeon | reverse complement strand
TGAACATCGGGGATTTCTTCAGAGCGAATTAATTTTGTTATTGTCGTTTTACCGACTCCAGAAAATCCAATTAAAGAGATCTTCGTTTTTATATCTCGATATATTGAATCTATTACAGGATCCAATACTTGAAGTAAAGAAAAATCAATATTTTCAATATTCTCTCCAAAAGTCTCTAAAAATTCTTTTTGAAACTTTTTTAAATCACTCTTTAACTGCTGATCACTGTCATTTACTCCAGCAATAAACATAAAAAGTAGCTTCGAATCACTTTCTGAGGAATAAACTATTTTATATTTAAAAAAGAAATAACTTCCAAAGTCAGTTCCCATTCCTCGAAATGCTTCTTTAGTAATCTCATGATATATATCCTGTAGTTTTTCTGGAGTTAAAGCTTTACCAAAATTCTTTTCGTATAGAATATTACCTTCTTTGAAAATGTAGATTTGCCTTAACATAGTTTAATAAAAAGTTAATGATTTTAATTAAAAATATTCCATATCTATTCTTTATTTAAAAAGGAACGATTTTCTGATTCTTTCCTTGATTTATGAATCTAATTTTTAATATTTAAATCTTTTTAAAAGGAAATAAGAGCAAACTAATCAAGGGCGTATTCAAATACTAATTATTGTAGTAATTTTTGAATATTTCTTATTTTGATTATATATTTTTATCGTTGGATAAAAAGTTAAATATGAAAATAGGTATTAATAAAGATAAAATATTTAATTAAAAATTTTTTAAAATTTGGTAATTAAAAATGAATACTAAGAGGAATAAGCGATTAACCATTCTAGCTGTTTTATTTATAGCAACTATAACCTTCAATCAAGCATTAATATATTTCAAGTCTTTTGAAACTAAAAAGTCCAATAATTTAACTGAGCCAGAAGAATCGACACCCCTTTCAAGTTTACCAGCTTCTTATTATGAGTGGTGGAACAATTCTTGGAACTTTCGAATTCCGATTGGAATTAAAGCTATAGGGCAACAATATAATGCCCCTGTTGAGTTATATGTCAATTTCACTGATTATTTTAAGGATTTAAACATTCAAAATCCACTTTTAAACATTTCTTCGATACGCGTAATAGAATATATTACGGAAACAATTTATTATGAAGTCGAATGTCAATTCGATCCCTATATTCGAAGATATAATAATCAAAGTAATGCAATAGGGGATTTAATATGGATATTAAATGGTAGTACAGATAATGGGATAACTCGAGACTTTTTTATTTATTTTAATAATGGTACGAATCCTGATATTCCTGAACCAAATTATGATACAATCCGAATTTGGCATCAAGGGTTTGAAGATTATCTTCCAGGAGATATTGGGAGACCAACCGACGGTCAAGATATTGAACCTACTTTTTGGGAAATAAGTAATACTGTTTCAGCAAGAGGGAGCTCTTCATTACATATTTGGGGGAATTGCTGGAAATTCTCTTCAACTGGAGCAATTACTATAACTCCAAATACAATCGTTACAGCAAAAATGCGGTTCGATGATCCAAGTCCTATTAAGCGAGAAATTTCCGGTATTGGTTTTGATACCCAATCAAGTAATATTCCAGCCTCCCAAAACAGCTATAGAATTAGAGGTACGCAAAGTTGGGGGTATGCCGGAAGTAATAAGTATGTAAATCAATATTATGCCCCAAATACATTTTTTTGGTATACTTTTAACTTAGATACAGAGACTACTTTAAGTTCTTTCAGCTATATATTTTATATCGCAGATGATGATAGTCCCAGAGATATTTTAGACCTGTATTGGGATGATATCTCAATATGGGCAAAGCAAGTTCAAACTACACCAAATAATTCCCTTCAATTTAATATGGGATCAATTCAACCAATATCATTTTCACTTAAAATAACATGTAAAGATGAAGATGGATTAGTAGTCCCAAATGCACATATTTATATTACCAACAACATAGACCCTTCAATGAATCAGGATCATACAACTGATATAAATGGTGTATGGACCTTTACAGATATCAAAAACAATGGACTTTATAATATTACAATTAGGTATACTCAAAATGGCTTAACAACTCCTAAAACAGAAACTGTTTACTATTATGAAAATTATCCAATTATCTCACTTAATAATGAGATAACCGCATTTCTTAGATTAATAACGCTTAACTTTAATATTACTGATAAAGACAATGATCCAATTCAATACGGATATGTTCTATTAAAAAATGCTACCCAAACTGTCGGAAAAACTATACTTAGCTCATCAGGAACAGGAACTATACGCTGGAAGAACAATACTGCTTATAGTTATGAAGTCTATTATGATTATGATGCCTTACCCGATAATTCTCACTACCGATACTCTTCCTTATTAATTTATAATGATCTTGTGGGAGGTTTGAAAGATATTGCGGTTTCCACTGAAATCACGAAAATTACATTTAACGTTACAGATACTACTATAGAAAAAGTTCCATTTACTCATGCAAAACTAAGATTCTATAATAGAACAGATTATGACTTAGAAGGACAGATACTTGCTAATGTTAGTGTAGATGTTAATGGAATAGCAAAGTTTGTTTCGTTTAGCAATTCCTATGGAACATGGGGAAATTATTCTGTGGATATCTATTTTGCTGGTGCGGAGCAAGATTTCACAGTAAATCCTCCTGGACCATTAATACATGAATACAATTTCACTTTGACAACTAAAACAGAGGTAAATATAGAGATACCGATAAATAAAGAGAATTATAATTCAACAGTAAATATTATCGCTTTAACTAACGATGTCATTTGGGGAGATGGTATTACAATTCATTTTAATTTTACAAAGCAAGATCCTAGTGATCCTGATCCGATAAAAGTAACCCCTAATGAACTTTATCTACAGATATTAGACCAGGAGTTATCAGTATACATAGATCGAATTGATATTTTATTATCTGAAATCAGTATAGGTGAATTTAATTATTCTTTAAGTACATCTGGCTATAATCTTGTGGGTGATAATATCTATTATATATCTATTATAGGAAATTACCGAAGTTATGTATTTAATGAAATACCTCCAAGTAAGGTGATAATAGAACCTGTTCCTACAGATATTAAATATTATGATTATAATTTAAATGAATTAACTAACAAAAGATTATCAGAAATTTATCTTGAGAAGGTAAATATTACTGTAGATTATTATAATAGTATCACCAGCAATTCTTTACCAGGAGCTTACATTTCGTATTCTTGGGATTATGGTTCAGGGGTTTTAAATAACGATCCGATACACTTTGGACTTTATTATTTTGAATTTGATACCGCACTAGCTCCGAGCGACGCTGAGTATATTATTGATATTTTTGCCACGCTTCAAAATTATACTTCAATTGTAGATTCCCTTATTATTGATATATTAACACGACCGACTACGATAAATGGAACTGCTGCTCTCCTTCAAAAAACTCCCGAAATCTATATTTTTGAATCACACTATTTTTACTTTGAATATAAGGATATGTTGCTTGGTACAAGTATTGGAGATATCAATATTGCTAATTATTACTGGTATAAATTAGATGCCAATGGGGACCCATTAACTGGCCCTGGTAATGAAGGGAGTGGGGACTTAGAAGTTTATGGTAATATGTATCGGCTAGATTTTAACACTGAAACAAGAGAAGTTGGCAGATATACTTTGTTTGTCACTCTCCAAAAGGAAAATTATGAAGTACGAAATGCTTTTCTTACCTTAAATATTAAAAGAAGGCCTATTTCAGTTACATTTACAGCGACGGGTTTATCAGGCAATCAAATAAATGTTGTTCAAGGTAGTAATATTAACTTCCAAATAACATTATTAGACCCTCTTAATGGAAGTCAATATTTAACTGGTGTGAATGTATCTCTAAATATAGACGATTTTGGGGTAATCCCATTAACAGAGGTTAGTAATGGAATTTATGAATGTACATTGCCAACAAATAATTTTGACACTTTCTTTACTCCTAAGACATTGATAGGTTCTATAACTATTGAAAAAATGAATTATGAAAGCCAATCTATAAGAATAACCATTATAGTGGGTATGACAGAAATATTTCCGGGTTTTCCAATGTTCTATTTCTTGATTCTCCTTATCGGCATATTAGCTATTGTTGGGAGTTTAGTAGGTTATCGAACATTACAAAGAGCGAGGATACCCAAATTTATTAAAAAAATTAGAGCTATGAAAAAAGAGATCAAATCAAAAAAAGTAATCCCAGAATCATTGCTTTATCCTTCCAAAGAGCAGTATATTGTAAAAAATTTGGGAGATAAATGGGAAGCTCTTGGATTATCATTGGGTGATATTTTAGGAGTTAAAGGAAAGAAAGGAAAAAGAATTATTGAACCGAATGAATCTAAAGGAGGTGCTGTCTAAATGCCAGTGGGATTAGTAGTGATGAAATGGGATGAAAGAGTAGGAACAGAAATTCTTGCTAAATTTCCCGGAGAAATTAACATTTCTGATAAAACATTAATGCAGGTTTATAGTACACATGAATATAGTGGAGAATCGGGTATGATTAGTTTAATGGTTGGCTCTCTTAATATAGCTTCCTATTATACTGGTCCAGATAAAGGATATTATGTCCTATTATTATTAAATTTGGACGATGATCCCGATGCTTATGAAAGTGGATTAATAGATATCTCTAGAATAATTCTGCAAAACGCTGAAGAAGATGTCTATATTCAATTAATTCCATCGTTATTCCGAAGATTATCTGTTTATCCAACATTAAATGATGAACAAAAATTGGCAATCACATACCAAGATGAAATAAAAAGAATGATTATTAATCGTTTGAGAGAGGAAGGAGTCGTTTCAAAATCAGAACTCATGGTCTGGCTTAAGGATAAATATAAACAAGGCTTCGTTGACTTAGAGGGTGTAATAATTGAAATGATAAAAAGAGACATCATTAAAGAAGCATCTGTAAAAGGTATGCCCTCAGAACTTGTATTCCTAATAAATGATATTATTATGATGAGAGTTCCACCAGTTGAATTATTAAGAAACCCTGCTGATAAAGGTTTACCAATTCGACTTGCTGAAGATTATCGCGCAGAATCAAAAAAGTTTTTCCAAATGTATAGACCTTCAGAACAAGATAATCTTACCGTAATAGACGTCATAATAAATCCTCAAGTATATGAAACCTTACGTTTATTGCGAACATCGATAGTCACAAGAAATGATCTTGAGAAACTTAAAAAGAAAGGAGTCGACGATATTGATGATGTATTAAAAATGCTTTGGGAAAGCAAAATGATTCAAGTATTTCAAGATGACCGAAATAACGAGTATTACGCATTACTTTCTGATTTTTACGTTGATGTTATCTTTCCTAAATATTTAATAAATATCATTAAAGAAGAATA
>JBHLON010000092.1:0-5426 GCA_048940445.1 Promethearchaeota archaeon | reverse complement strand
TATGTGTGAATTGTGCATAGATGAACAAGGAAAATTCTGTCCTAAAAATTTATTTTATAAAGGTAATGTGAAAAAAGTCGGAAGGGAAGAAGAAGGAATTCGATATAAATTTAAGGAAATTAATGAATGTCAAGGTTGCTTGAAATGCGAATTATCTTGCCCGGAAGGAGCAATTCAGCCAGTAAAGTACGAGGCTTGAGTAATTGATTCATTTTTCGTTAATTTTTTCAAGAATAATGTTTTTAATATCCGAAAACTCAGAGACTACTCGAATACCCTCAAGATTCTTAAGCCTCTTTATATTTTCGATCTCTACATCTCTAATTTTTAGAGTTAAAGGACTCCCGTCTGGTCTTGAAGTTACAATTGGTTCTAAATCTTGGTCTGAAGGAAAGAGATACACAACAACTCCGCCTTTAATAGCTTGAGCAACACAATTGGTTATCAATGTATCAGCAATTCCGTACACTATTTTTGCTATGCTATTTGCTGATACAGGACATACTAAAAACATATCATATTTCCCAATTTGTAAAGGACCTGCATAAAAAGGAATATTAGGAGTTTTTTCTATTTTTGGTTTTTCAACTACTTCTATTAGATCTAACCATAATTTATACCACTTTACGACTGCAGCTCCTTCCTTTGAGAGAATTACCGTTAAATTTACATCATAGTTTTCTTGAAGGTCCTTCATTAATTCAATTGATTCTTTCAAAACGTAACCAGTTCCAGTTATACCCCACATCAATTTAAACAACAAAAATTCAACTCGTATTAATTCAATTTATTAAAATTATATTTTTGTAAGCATTAATATTATATAAAAATTCTAATCAAAAACAAATATTAACTTAAATTTGATTTTAATTTACTTGTAATTATGATTTAATTATTAAAGTGTAGATCAATGACTGATTCTAGATATGTTTATTTAGATAATGCTGCAACAACCCCTATGGATTCAAGAGTTATAGAGGAAATTAATAAGCATTTTAGAGATACATATGGAAACTCTTCAAGTTTACATTCCATGGGACAGAAAGCAGGACAATTATTGGAAAAATCCCGTGAAACTGTGGCATCACTAATTAATGCGAAACGAGATGATATTTTTTTTACATCCTCTGGAACTGAAGCGGATAATCTCGCTATTTTTGGAATTGCTCATAAAAATAAAAAGAGAGGCGACCATATTATTACCAGTTCTATTGAGCATCATGCTGTGGAGAACCCCTGTAAGGAATTAGAGAAAGAAGGTTATGATGTAACCTTTTTACCAGTAAATAAATATGGATTAATTGATCTCAAAGAATTGGAGGAGGCTATAACAAATAAGACAATTCTAATTAGCATTATGTTTGCTAATAATGAAATCGGTACGATTCAACCTATAAAGAAAATAGGAGCTATTGCTAAAAAGCATAATGTTATCTTTCATACAGATGCTGTACAAGCTTTTGGTAAAGTCTCTATTGATGTTGAAGAAATGAATATTGATTTGTTATCAGCTAGTGCCCACAAATTATATGGCCCTAAAGGCATAGGATTATTATATATTCGCAATAAAGGAGTAAAAGAAGGTTGGGGAAAATTTATCGAACCTCTTTTATTTGGAGGAGGACATGAAAAAGATATGAGACCAAGTACTGTCGCTGTACCTTTAATTGCAGGTTTTGCTAAAGCTGTAGAAATTGCAAAGCAAGAAATGATTCAAGAAGCAAAACGGGAAGTTGAGTTAAGAGACAAAATTATTAAATTTGTTCTTGAAAATATTGAAGATACCTATCTAAATGGGCACCCCACCCAAAGACTTCCAAATAATATTAATCTAGGATTTAAATATATCGAAGGAGAATCAATGGTGTTAGATTTAGATACGGAAGGAATAGCATCCTCAACTGGTTCAGCATGTTCTTCTAAATCTTTAGATCCATCTCATGTATTATTAGCTATTGGTTTAAAGCCAGAGGAAGCTCATGGATCTTTACGAATTACTCTAGGTAAATTCACTTCTGAAAGTGATGTTAATTATCTTTTAGAAAAGCTTCCTCCTATTGTTGAAAGACTTAGAAAAATTTCTCCTCTCAGAAAAAAAGCATGAATTAGACGCCTTTTAAAGATCAAATTAAAATTTTCATCCAGTGAATAAGGTTAAAATATATAAGTACCCGATAGATAAAAGTATATGAATTATTGCAAACATTGCGCCTACTTTTAACAAACGCTTAAAATTCAAATTTTCAACAGCATAATTTTGCGATATTTTTAAGGTCATCATATCACAAGCAGCCCCTTGAGGAATTAAGTTTCCTCCAATATTAACACCTATTATTAAAGCGTATAAGATAGGTACTGGAGCAAAGCCCTCAGCTAGAAGTAAATTAACTATTGGGATGAAGATCAACGCTGTAGGCGTATTGGCGACAAAACCTGAAGTAAAACTTACTATTAACAAAATAACTAAGCTAAGTAGAAATGGACCTAATAATGCAAATGGGATTCCGCTGAATAAATCTTGAAATCCAGCTGCAAGCAGACATCCTATCACAACATACAAAGAAATGAAGAAAAATATGATTTCCCATTCTACATCTTTAAATAAATCGCTTGTTTTCTTCTTTGTATACTTCTTATTAATTAAAACTAATGTAAATGCCGATATTGCAGCAGTTAAATAAAGTAATGGTAATATAGCGAAGAGAATAATCGTAATAATTATTCCAATACTATTAATATAAAATAATTTTTTATTGGATATCATAACGTCTGAATCCACTAATTCTAAAACAAACTTTTTTTGTTCTTCTTCAATTTCGGGTTCTTTACTTAAAAATAATTTATCCATTAGAAAGATCGTGATGAATAAAAGAAAAAAGGAGAATATCCAATAATACATAATAAAATATAACGTAGTTAATCCAAAGGCAACAGAAATAATGATATTTTCTCCACTTGAAAAAGGAGTAATAATCGATCCAATATTTATACAAATTGTCATTCCTAATAAATATGTACCCGCACGAATCTTCAAGAAGCGGCATAATCTAATTACTACTGGTGCTAAAATTAACACAACAATGACATCGCTAATAATTGCAGCAAGTAATGTTGTTATTAAGCATATTAAGTAGAAGAATGTTCTTCTATTTCCTCTGGAAAATCTGAAAAGCTTTACAGCCAGAAATTCTAAAATATTGGAATCTTGAGCTATTTTCGTTATAATACTCATACATAGAATTACAATAATCGCTTCAAATTCGATATATTGAATAAATCCTCCAAAATCTATTTTTTTTGCTATTCCCGTTATTGTAGCTGCAATAAACATTCCAAGTAGAGAAATAGCTACAAAATCTAACTTTTTAGATGAATAACTGATTAATATGATGCCAAAAATAATAAAAATGATAATTAATAGGATTATATCTTCTAAATTTATGGCGAATCACTGAATTTACCAATAATAAATATAGAAATTAAATAAAAATAAAAAATTATTTAATTGTCTAGAACGAAAAAAATTCTAATTTCACCATACCCTGAATTTATATTAATAAATGAGAGATGAATTGCTTTGAATGGAGAAGTTATTTTTCTTCATTTAACAAAAAACACAAATAAGCGTTTTCTCTTATATGTTGAAATATTATTAGGCTTCATTTTCATAGTGGAATTTGTGCTTTTAATTTTAGACCAGTTCAAATAATTTGGATTAAATTAGGTATTTAAGTGAACCTTTTTTCAGCAGAATCCAAGATTTTAATTAACATATCTTTATATGAAATACCAGCAAATTTAGACATCTTAGCCAGGTGTCCATCCCAGCACCATCCTGGATTGGGATTCACCTCTAACAAGTTTGGATTTCCATCTTTATCTAAACGCCAATCAAAGCGAGCATAATCTCTACATTCTAATCTAATGAATAATTTCAAAGAAGAGCTTTCAATTATCTGGACAACATCATCTGGAAGCTCTGCAGGAATGGATTTAAGATTCCAATAGGGAGAATCTGGCATCCATTTTGCTTCATACCCACATATTTTTGGCAATCCTTGAGGTAGACTTGAATAATCTTCTTCAATTATTGGAAGTATTATGTAATCATATGGAGGATTTCCGATAATTCCTAATGACAAATCTTTTCCAGGAAGGTATTGTTCGATTAAAATTGGTTTGTCATATCCAAATTTATCCCTAATATCTGTTATTGCATTCAGCAGCTGTTCACCGTTTTCAACTACACTGTTTTGCGTAATTCCAAAACTAGAATCCCCAAAATTAGGTTTAACAATTGCAGGAAAATATAACGGTAAGTCTATAATTTTATCTTCTGGTTTTATATATATAGATTCTGGTACTGGAATGTCTAGATCTTTTGCAATACCTCTAATTAATGATTTATCATAACAAAAAGCTAAACATTGAGGATTAGAACCAGTGTATGGAAATTTTAAAATTTCCAAGAGAGCAGGTATGTGTAATTCTTTTCGAGGATCATTAGAATAACCCTCATCACATAAATTTAAGACATAATCAGCTTTTCCTTTCAATTTTTCTAAATCATGAATTAATGTATCATGATTGTTTAAGTAAATAAAATTATAATCTTTTAATTCCTTTAGCGCAGATTTTAATTGATCAATCGTATAGAAATCATCATCATCAAAAATTGTTGATGGCTTAAGAGTATCTGGTTTATTTGGGTCACCAAAAAGGACTATTACGTTCTTTAAAGTTGGCAATCCTTTTTTCTTTATTTCAGTCCACTCTTTCTTAACTACAGCAGATACTATTATTCGCTTCTCCATCATCCCTAAATCTTGTTGTCTTTGAGAATCTGGTGCAATTGTTCCATGAAATACAATATCACTGAAACCAGCCTTTTCTAAAAGATCTGAAATATTTTTTCTTGAATAGAGTCTTTCTGCGTAAAATTGATCTACCAACACCCCTTTATTTACATGACTTATAACCTCTCTAGAAATTAATCTCATTTTGTCTAAAGATAGTGAACGTTCACGACATACAAAATAATTCTTATCAATCCATTCCCATGAACGTGGCTGGAAATTTTCCTTTAGATATTCCCCATCCGTAATATCAATTAATACTTTTCCCCAAGGCTTTAAAGTACGAAAGGTTTCCTTTAAGACAAGATAATCATCATTTATAGATTCAAAATAACCAAAACTATTCCCTAATATCAAAATAAATTCAAAATTATCTGGAGGATAAGGTAATTTACGTGCATCTCCTTCACGAAATTTTGCTATTATGCCCATCTTTTTAGCTGTAGTTCTAGCCTTGTGTATTAAATAATGGGATCTATCTATTCCTTCGACATTTTCATATCCTCGTTTAGTTAATTCGATTGAATGCCTCCCTTGGCCACAACAAAGGTCTAATATATGTTGATCGGG
>JBHLON010000001.1:0-211453 GCA_048940445.1 Promethearchaeota archaeon | reverse complement strand
GGGCTTTATTTAGGTATAAAAGAAATTGCTGACCAATATGAAAAAACAATGTATATTACAGATATGATTTTAGCTTCCGATGCTTTTTACGCAGGGGCTAATATTTTAAAAAAAGAAATTACCCCTCAAAAATTTAAAGAATCTAGGAAAGGAGTTGTGGTTATTGGTGTGGTTAAAGGAGATATTCATGATCTTGGTAAAAATATGGTAAAATATATGTTTGAAGCAGAAGGATTTGAAGTAATAGATTTAGGATTTGATGTTCCAACAAGTAAATTTATTGATGAAGCTGAAAATAACAATGCTGATTTAATTTTAATTTCGGCAATGTTAAGCTCCATGTTTCCCGAAATAGAAAAGATAGTTGATTTAGCAAAAAAAAGAGGATTAAAAGAAAAAGGAGTTAAAATAATGGCAGGGGGAGGACCTGTCACAGAACAGATAGCGCATAAATATGGTGCCGATGAATGGGCATTAACAGCTCCGGATGCTGTAAAAGTAGCATTAAACCTAATAAAATAAAAGTTAACAAGAGCAGAATATGCAGAAGTGAAAAATTAGTGCCAGTTTCCTATATTTACAAAAGAATGATTAGAGGAGAAATTAAAAAACTCACAAAACCAGTCACTTTAAAACTATTTACATCATCGAAAAATCTTCAAGAGTCTGTATATATGATGGATACAATGGATACATATCAAAAAGGCTCTAATGGAATGCTAAAAATCGAAGAATATAAACTTGAATCTAATTCTGAGATAGTAAAAAAATATGATGTTCAGCAAGCACCTGCAATTCTACTCATAAATAATCAAGGGATTGAAATTTTACGTTATTTAGCGGTACCCATGGCATCAGAGATAGAACCATTTGTACAAGCATTAATGATATTTACAGGAGCTCCCAACTATTATGAAGCTACGATAAAACAAAATCTCAATAAATTAGACACTATCATTATAAAAGTATTGATTACAGATTCTTGCGTCTATTGTCCAAATATCTTATCAATCTGTAGTCAATTTGCGTTAGCATCAGAAGGTAAGATAAGGACTGTTATAATAGATATTATAGCTCATCCTGATATTGGTGAGCAGTACAATGTGTCAACTGTCCCTTTCTTAATCATTAATGAAGAAAAAAAGCTAAATGGGGTAATTAGTGCAGAAGATCTTTTAAAGGAATTATTAAACTAGTTGATAACTTTTTCCATTGACTTCTTTGCCAAATTTTATAGCATTTTTTATTCCAAGTCGGAAAAATCCTCTGAATTTAATACTGGCAACTATTAGGGCACCAGCTCCTTCAACTTTTACTTTCATATAATCTCGTGTTTTTCCACAAGTAAGACGAGCTGTAGTAAATATAATTGCTTGTTTTCCACTAAGATTTCCCATTCTAGTTAGGATTTCATAAAAGACTTTTGGTGGAAATCCACCATGAGTGGGCATACCAAAAATGATCAACTCATAATCTGCAACCTCGATACTATTTGATTCAATTTCTATAAGAGAAAAATTCCCTTTGTTGAATTAATCTAACTTTTTTTGCTTTTCACTAAATTTCCCCGTTACCTCAATAGGAAAATAATTTATCTCATGATTACTGAGAAGGCTAGCAATAGCTTTTGCTGCCTTCTTTGTTCTACTTCCCATTGTAAAATAAACTATTAATACTTTCATGATTTTGAAGTAATTCTAATTCGGAAAAAAAATTTCTGAATATGATGAAGGGATTGATCTATTTTTGTCCACTTAAGTAATTAATTAGTTTTTGATTGGTAATTTGATTGTTAATTCAAAAGATTTATAACGTAGTTAAATCCAACTATAGATCAACGACATTTTTGTCGTTCTTAAAAAAAATTATTAATCTTGAAATTTAACCATCTAAAATTGAAATTAATCTAAATAAAAAGTATTTTTTTTAAAGATAAATTAGAACTAAAATTAGAAAGAGGGAAGTCCAAATATGAAAACCGTATATGTTATGCCAGAACTTTGTATAGGGTGTAAACATTGTGAAGTTGCATGTTCTGTAGAACACTCAGAATCAAAAAATCTTTTTGCTGCAATTTTTGAAAAATCCTTACCAACTCCAAGAATTCATGTAATGCCTTCTATAGGATTAATGACTTATCCTGGTAAATGCAGACAATGTTATCCGGCACCTTGCATAAATGTTTGTCCTTCAGGAGCATTAAGTAGAGATAAAGAAACAGAATCTATTCTTTTAAATGAACAAAAATGCATTGCTTGTGGTATGTGCGCTATTGCTTGTCCTCTTGACGCTATTACATTTCATTCATCTTGGAAAGTTTCTTTAGATAGGGAAATTGCAGTAAAATGTGATAACTGTCAAGAACGAATTATTAAGGGATTGAATCCAGCATGCGTTGATGCGTGTAAAACGATGGCTCTTAATTATGGAGACATTAATGAAATTATAAAAGAGAGCCGTAGAACAGTTGCTCAAAAGGTTGCAGTGATAGAAACAGAAATTCGACCTGAAATTCCTGGATTAGTAAGATTATGGCGGGATTTGGGTTTCTCTACAATGCATGTAGGTGTGGAAAAATGAAAAGAGAAATTATTTTAGAAAGAACAATAGATACAGCTGCCCAAGAAATGTTAGAGAAAGCAGCTGATGAGCATATTACTACAGCTTGGGATAGATATGAATTACAAGAACCGCAATGTGGTTATGGACTACTCGGTATTTGTTGTAGAAATTGTGCAATGGGTCCTTGTAGAATTGATCCTTTTGGAAATGAACCAATGAAAGGAGTATGTGGTGCTGATGCTGATACTATAGTTGCTAGAAACCTTGCAAGGATGATTGCTTCGGGAGCAGCAGCTCATTCTGATCATGGAAGAGATATAATTGAAGTTCTTCATTTAACAGCCGAGGGTAAGACACAAGGATATCAAATAACTGATGAGGAAAAATTGAAACGAATTGCTCAAGAATATAAAATAATTACAGACGAAAGATCTAAAGAAGAAATTGCTAAAGAGTTAGCAGAAAAAGCAATGGAAGAATTTGGGATGAAAAGAAATACTATACAATTTGCAGAACGAGTACCAGAGAAAAGAAAGGAGTTATGGAAAAATCTTGGAATTTGGCCACGAGGTGTTGATAGAGAAATTGTTGAGATAATGCATCGGACTCATATGGGGGTTGGTGCAGAAATAACAAGTCTATTATTACATGGTTTAAGAGCCTCTCTTAGTGATGGTTGGGGTGGATCGATGTTAGCTACAGAATTCAGTGATATTTTATGGGGGACACCAAAACCTAAAGGAAGCATGGCAAGTCTCGGTGTATTAAAGGAAGATCACGTCAATATTATAGTGCATGGTCATAATCCTGTTTTATCCGAAGTAATTGTAGATGCTGTTAGAGATCCCAAAATGGTTGAATTAGCAAAACAAAAGGGAGCTAATGGGATAAATATTGCTGGTATTTGTTGTACTTCAAATGAGTTATTGATGAGGAAAGGAATTCCAGTTGCTGGTAACTTCCTCGTACAAGAACTAGCACTTGTTTCTGGAGCTGTAGATGCTATGGTTGTGGATTATCAATGTCTTATGCCTTCATTACCATCAATTGCTAATTGTTATCATTCAAAAATAATTACCACCTCTCCAAAAGCTAAGATTCCTGGAGCACTTCACATTGAATTCGATCCTGAGCATGCTTATGATATTGGAACAAAGATTGTAAAAGAAGCTATTGAAGCTTATGAAAACAGAAATCCTAATCTTGTAAAAATTCCAAAGAATTCTGTTAAAATGATGGCTGGATTTTCTACTGAGGCAATACTTGAAGCTCTTGGTGGTTCAGTACAACCTTTAATTGATGCAATAGTAGCAGGAAAGATTCGCGGAATAGCTGCTATAGTTGGATGTAACAATCCTAAAATTAAACATGATTTCAACCATGTTACTTTGACAAAGCGATTAATTGAAAAGAATATTTTAGTTGTTCAGACTGGTTGTGCCGCAATAGCAAATGCTAAAGCAGGTTTATTAGTTCCAGAAGCAGCGGATCAAGCTGGTGATGGTTTAAGGGAGGTTGTAAAGAGTCTTGGTATTCCTCCTGTTTTACACATGGGATCCTGTGTAGATATAAGTAGAATTATGAATGTTGCTGCTGCTATTGCAAATGTGTTAAAGGTAGATATTAGCGATTTACCAGTTGCTGGGGCAGCACCAGAATGGATGTCTGAAAAAGCTGTAAGTATTGGAGCATATGTTGTTGCTTCGGGTATATTTACAGTTCTCGGTACTATTCCTCCTGTATTAGGAAGCAAAGGAGTAACAGAACTTCTTACCCAAGGATTAAAAAATGTTGTAGGAGCTACTTTTGCTGTCGAGCCAGACCCAGAAAAGGAAGCAGAATTAATAATCAATCATATTGAACAAAAACGAATAGCTCTTGGATTAAAAGAACCATAAATAGAGTTGTTTTCTAAAAAAATAATGGAAATGAAGGTGTAAAGGAAAATGAAATTTGTAATAATCGGTACTGGTGGAGCTGCTGTAAGTAGTGCAGAAGCGATAAGAGAGTATGACCAAGAATCAGAAATCATTATGATTTCAAAAGAAGATAATCCCCCATATTCCGCTTGCCTTCTTTGTCAGTATATCTTGGAAGAAGAACAACGAGACACAATTTTCTGGAAAGGAAAGGAATTCTTCAATCAAATGAATATTACCCCAATATTAGGCAAAGAAGTAAAGAAGATTCAGCCCGAATCCAAAAAAGTTATATTTGATTCGGAATCAATTGAATATGATAAGCTTCTCATTGCTGCGGGTGGAGATGTTTACATCCCTCCAATAAAAGGGCTTGATAAGCACGGTATTTTTACATTCAAGACCCTGAACGAAACTGATAATATTTACAATTGGATTAAGACACATAAAATTGAGAAAGCTGTTATACTTGGGGCAGGTTTCGTAGGTCTCGATGCAGCCGAGGGTTTGAAAAAAAAAAATATGGATGTTACAATTATAGAAGCCTTAGATAGAGTCTTACCTCGTATGCTTGATAAAGAGATGGGAATTATAGTGAAAAATATTCTTGAGAACAATGATATCGACCTTTTATTAGGAAGTAATGTTGATAAAATTTTAGGGAAAAAGCAAGTCAAAAGCGTCAAACTTACTAATGGGACTGTTTTAGATGCTGATATGGTGATAATTGCTACAGGGATTAAACCAAATTTAGAGCTTCTAAGGGATAGTGGAATTAAAACAAATTTAGGGG
Organism: Promethearchaeota archaeon; assembly: GCA_048940445.1. Classification (GTDB taxonomy): domain Archaea; phylum Asgardarchaeota; class Lokiarchaeia; order Sigyniarchaeales; family SOKP01; genus SOKP01. The sequence goes on along the minus strand of JBHLON010000001.1, from coordinate 206,179 downwards.
TAATTATAAATGAATACCTAGAGACAAATATACCTGACATTTTCGCTGCCGGAGATATAGTCGAATCTATGAATATTTTGACTGGAAATCGAGAATCTATTTTACTTTGGTCTAATGCATTAATTCAAGGAACAATTGCAGGTTATAATATGATTGGAAAAAAGATTAAATATGAGGGTTCTTCTATTCAAACGCTTATTAAGGTGTTTGGAGTACCAATTATTTCAGATGGAGAATATGAAGGAGAAGAATTGAAATTTTTTGAAGATAATGTTTATAAAAAGATGTATCTTAAAAACTCAACCATCAACGGTTATATTCTTATTAATACAATGCAAAATGCAGGTGTATATCATTCGCTCATGATCACTAAACGAGAAATTTCAAAATTTAAGAAATTTCTATTAAGTGAGAAGTTTAACATTGGTAAAGTCATTATGGAGGCTAGTTTAATAAGCTAGATCAATGATAAAAAGGGTCTTAAAAATTATAATTAATTTTTTTTTTCTAATTTTATAAATTAAAAATCTAATTTATGTTTATATCCTATGGTAAAGTACCTTTCACAAAACAAATATCATATAATTAAGGAACTTCTTCTTCTCATAGTAAAGTAAATAGTTAATGCTTTCAAGTTTTTGAAATAATTCTAAATCATAAAAAAAGTCATTGAACATGTCTAAGGAATTGAGAAATCATATATCATTATAAACAGATAAAATAACAAATACAAAACAACAATATTAAAACAACTTGATTAGCTGAAATAAGAAAAATTAATAATTTTTCATCCTTCTCAGAATGTGTTATGATTACTGGTAAAAATCATACTAAGGCAGAAATCTTTTCAATGAATAACGTTTCATTCCAAATAGCAGATAAAATTCTCTTAAAAGATATTACCGTTAGGATTAGTTCAAGTGATATAACAGGGATAATTGGTCCATCTGGGGCAGGAAAAAGTACTTTCTTACGACTATTAAATAAATTATTATCTCCGTCGAAGGGAATCATACTATATAATCATCAAAATATGAATGATTTACCTTCTCGTCAAATTCGAAAAGAAGTAGGTTTGGTTCAACAACGCCCATATTTATTTCCTGGTTCAGTAAGAGACAATCTTCTTTACGGTCCTGAAATATGGAATATTAAGTATAGCGATAAAGAGTTGATAACATTACTTGAAAAAGTAGCTCTTGAGCAGAAGTTTCTAGATAGGGATGTTGATGGACTTTCTGGTGGTGAACAACAGAGAGTGAGTTTAGCACGTAGTCTTGCAAATAATCCCAAGGTTTTATTGTTAGATGAGCCTACAAGTTCCTTGGACATCAATTCTGAAGAAATCATTGAGAAAACATTAAAAAGGTTGGCATATGATGGAATTAAGGTTATAATTGTAACCCATTCATTGGAGCAAACAAAACGATTAACAGATATAATCATATTTATGCGAGATGGAGAATTAAAAGAAAAAATGACTACAAACGACTTTTTTTCTCTTTATAATGAAGAAGAGATTCGATCTTTTTTTAAAAAGGAGTTGGAGGAGGATTAAAAATGTTTAATCAATCAAATTTTCTTGAAGATATCATTTCCACATTAGCTGATCCAAATATCTGGATTCGATTAGCAATAGCTAGCATACTAATAGTTATTTTAGTAGGATTAGCGTATTGGCAGAAAACAAAGTTAGAAACTAAAATTGTTTGGAGCTTTTTAAGGGGGTTGGTTCAGATAATATTGCTAGGTTCCGTTTTATTACTCATTTTCGGAATTAATCAACTATGGTTATTATATATATTTCTATTGTTTATGTGTTTCTTTGCAGCATTTACTAATTGGCGTTCTTATCCTTATCCAAATATATTTAAAATAAATCTTTTTGCGATAACGGTAAGTAGTATAGCAATCCTCACCTTTGCTATTTTTTCGAAGGAGATTCCAAATTTTGATGGAATAATTTACCAAGCAAATATATCTGGTGGACTATCGTTAGGTAGTTATATAATACCTGTAGGTAGTATGACTATTTTTTTTGCCATGCGTGAATCGGGTATCGCTCTTGAGCGGTTGAAATCAGATATATTAAAAACAAGAGGAAATATCGAGGCTGCTCTAGCACTTGGAGCTGGATATAGAAAAGCAATAAGAAGTATCATACGTGATTCTTTTAGAGCAAGTTTAGTACCAACCATCAACCGTGTTGCTGTATTAGGTATAGTTACCATCCCTGGATTAATGTCTGGTATGATAATAGGTGGAGCATCGCCAATTGAAGCTGCGGTCTATCAAATCGTTGTATTTATGATGCTATTAACTACATCATTTTTGACAAGCATAATTACAAATTTTCTTTTCATCAAACAATTCTTTACGGAAGAAAATCAATTTAATTTAGATTTTATAAATTTAATCATCCAATTAGAAAAGAAGAGAAACAAAAAAAAATAGTTTTTATTCACTCATTATGATGATTTTCTCAAAAGAAAAAAAAGAGAAAATGGAATTAAATTATATGCAAATAATTAATCTTTGGGAATTCCATCAATTGCACATTTTGTACTGGGAGCAATTATTAGTTTATCACTTTTTTCTATTAGTAACGGCAAATTTTCAAAAAAGGAGAAACATAAAAATTATGTTATTTGTCAATAAAAACAATTAGAAAGTATTAAAATATCAATATTTATTAATAGGCTTTTTTACTTATTTTCTACAAAGAAATAAAAAAGAATTAATATATGGGAATTTCAGAATTTCTTTCCTTCAATGGGACTTCACTTTTTTCACATTGTAGGGTGTACGAAAATAATTTAAACCAAAAAATCCATTTAATACCAGTGTGCCATTTAGGAACTAAAGAATACTTTCATAATTTAGTAGCATATGTGGGAAATGTACCCTGTATTTTTGAAAATCTGAATTTAAATACAGATAGTGACAATATATTTTATGGGATAAGGAATACAGATGATTATGTTGAACTTTATACTCTCAGATGCGATAAAATTTGGCAAGAATATAAAAGGCTTATCAAAAAATTCTATAAAAAGTTTATGACTGAGAAGCTTAAGAAATTACAGAATCTTCTGAAAAAAGAGCTCAAACATTCAAATGAAAAAATAAAAAGAATCTATGATCTAAGTGAGAGAACCAAATTCAGTCTTCCTAATTTAGTATTGATGCAACTTTATTGGTGTGAATTAGTAAATTTAATTCATCAATTCATTGCTTTAGATTATAAAAATGACATAATGCTTCGTTCAAACTGGATACTTGCTGATCTTAATTTAGGTGAATTGAATGAGCAAGTTGATATGTCTGAATTTTTGAGAGAATTATTAACATCCCCAACCCCTGAACAACTTGTAGAATTACAAAAAGAAATGCAAATAGTTATGTTATCAATTTTAGAATTATTACAAATTGAACGAATTACAGAAATTGCACAAAGAAGGAGGGAACTAGCTGTAAGGCTTATTAATATTATGACTCAAGATTATGAAAAGTTTGAAAGTTCAAATCCTACAATTTTATTAAAAACAAGAAATACCCTTATTGAAGATTCTCTCTTGAACTTAATTGAGAATAATAACGAAATAATGGTTTTTTATGGAGCAACCCATATGATTGAAATAGAAAAATTTCTTTTTGATGAGGGATTTACGTATAAATCCGAAAAAGCTTTCGAAGTGTTTAACATTAACTAATACTTAATTGATAATAATAACCCTCATTTTTTATGATTTTAAGCATCCCATTCTTTACATAAAAATAAATCAATTCCTTAATTTCTCTTGGTGGAATTCCATAATCTTCAGCAATAATTTCGATCATAAACTTAGGGAACTTTTTGTAAGTGTGTTGTAAATGTCTCAGTGCTTCCAAAAACCTTTTCGAATAATCTATATCTGTTAAAACCATAGATACCTACACCCTACAAAAAAGCTAATTGATAATTTCAATACTATTAATATTCTTAATTCTATTAATATTATGAAGAATCGTATATATAAATCTTTGTGAGACCTATTATTGAAATATGAAAAAGATGACACATGAAGCTGAAATTAAGACTGATAGTTAGAATAATTTCATAAAAAAAAGTAAAAGATTAACAATTATGAAATTTTTTTCCATTGCTCTTTATTTATTTCTTCTTCATTTACAATCTGAACTGGATGCCCAGAATGCTTAGAATCAAAGATTTTTAACTGTTCTATATTGTTATACTTCGTTTCATGAATATTTACATATTCATGACATTTGAAACATACTTTTATTTTTATTTACTTCACTTCCTTTTATATAATTTGAAGTAAAATTGTTTACAATTTTAATTATGTATCTTACTATATTTAAATTTATTTTTAGCTGTTAAGACTGATTTTAAAAATTTAAGCATGTTTATTAATTGCATTTTGAATCTGTTCAGCAACTCTACTGGGATTCTCTGAATGGGTTATTGCTCCACCTACAATAATGATAGTTATAGGATATGATACTAACTTTGGAATATCAGTAACCTGAATCCCTCCAGCTACTGCTAACTTTGGATGATCACGGATACGACCTACAGATTCTACTTCAAAAAATGGAGGCTGTCGAGATGCTTGACGATCAAGACCGCTATGTACTGCGACATAATGTAATGATGTGTCTTTATAATGAAGATTTACGATTTCTGCTAATCTTATAGTAGGTGATCGAGATACAATTAAATCTGCCATGATTTCAACATTGAATTCATTTGCTGCACGTAAAGATTCTTCAATTGTAATATTATACGCATCAGCAAGGATAGTGACAATATCTGCATTTGCCTTAGCAGCCATCTTTACTTCAAGATAACCTGCATCAGCGGTTTTTAAGTCAGCACATACTAATTTATCAGGATGTGCCTTTTTTAATTCTTTAATGGCTCGGATTCCCTCAGATTTAACTAAGGGAGTTCCTGCTTCCAAAATGTCTACAAAAGGAGCAACCTTGTTAGCTAGATCTAAAGCGTCTTCCAAAATTTCGAGATCTAGAGCTACTTGCAATTTTGGTTTTAATTTCTTGTTATTTACAAGCTTTTTTGGATTCATGATTAAAATCTTCTTATATACTACTGTGCTTAAATATAGAAAAATCTTCCTTTATTTTCTCTTTCTTTCATTCATAGATTCAATTTTATGAAAAAAAATAATTATAATTATAAAAATAACAAAAGTTTCTAAAGTCTCAAGAATGACCATATTTAATGGAATTAACTCTATTCTTACCATAAAAGCAGTGCAACTAGCATAGATTAAAAAAAGAATTAACATTGTAATCTTAATTTTAAAATTGGAACTCATAGCATATCCTGTTCTCTTTAATTCTAATCTTAAAACACTCTTCCATTTAATAATCTCTTTTTTCTATTTATACTTAATGGAATATAATATAATTAACGAAAAAAATAGGAAATTTAAATAGCATAAAGAAGCATAAAAACGATTATTTTTTTAATAAACTTAATTTGGAATATGTTAATTAAATACTTTGTTCCAGAATAAAATTAAAAAGAAGAAAAGATATTCAATGATTAAGTGATCTAAAATTACCTCTAGATATGATGATTGGTATTGCGAAGATTTATTCTATGCTTATATAAATAAAGATATCAGTCTCCATGAATTATTAATTAAATTAGATTATGATCAAGTAGAAAAGCAAAGAGAATTGTTTAATTTATTAAACCTAATTTTAACAAATAACTTCCCTCATCGTTGCTTTAATAAAGACTGTAAAGATAAATTATATTTTTCCAATACATATGATTATACTAAAAGAGAATTCAGTTTAAGTTTAAAGGAGTTTGTGAAAATATGGATTGCTCCATTGAGTATACCCAAATTTTCTGATTGGTATATAAGGATTCCTTTTTACTGTTGTAATTGCTTTAAAATTAAGACTTATAAAGCTTTTAAAAATTAAGTTAAATAAGAAACGTAATATAATGCTTTTTGAGAATTATCTATAAAGAATTTAAAACCATTCATCTTGTTCAGCATACCTTATATTTAAGTAATCCATTCGTTTTTTGAATTGAGTTAATCTTGCTTCAAATGGTAAGAAATCTTTATTTTGTTTTAAGCTCCAAGCATTTTCTGAAATAGCTATTAATCTGGGAAATAATTTATATTCTAAATCTTTATCATTTAAAATTAATTCCGTCCAAAGACAAGCCTCAATCCCTAGAATATCTTTATCGTATTTTATACCACCTAACTTTGGAATGGGATCGTAATTATAACTTTTTGAAAGGGAGGTTCTATTATATCCATGATCAAAATAAACTGATTCCATCTCTGACATTATCATCTTTCTGTCATTTTTTATTTGTTCTATAACTTGGTTAATATCTTCAATCCAATATTGTCCAATTATTGAGTCTTTTATATTATTATCTAATATATCGTTCCACATAATCACACGTTTTCCATTGTTCTCTAAAAACTTTGAAATTCTATTAGAAAAATAAGTTTGTAATTCTCTCTCAGAATTCAAATTTTCTGTTATCAATCTCTTCTGACATAATTCACATTCTTTCCATCTTTTTGTTAAAACTTCATCACCACCGATATGGATTAAGTCCGAAGGAAACATGTCTATTATCTCTTTAAATATACTCTCGATAAAATTGAATACAGATTCTTTACCTACACATAAGACCTCAGGAAGGATTCCTATTTGAGTACTAACCTCAAACGATGCTCGATTACAAGCTAACTCAGGATAAGCTGCCAGCGCAGCAGATATATGACCAGGAATATCAATCTCAGGGATGACCTTTATATACCTTTCCTTAGCATAAGCTACTATTTCTCTCAAATCTTCTTGAGAGTAGTAACCCATATATGGTCTTCCGTCTGACTTTCTGCGATTTAGAAACAACCTAGTTGATTTTCTTTTTGATCCGATTTCAATTAACAGAGGAAAGTTTTTAATCTCAATTCTCCATCCTTGATTGTCAGTTAAATGCCAATGAAATGTGTTAAATTTTAGTAAAGCCATCATATCGAGGATTTTTTTTACTTCTTGTTTCCCGAAAAAGTGTCGTGCTTCATCTAACATAAATCCTCTCCATGAGAATCGAGGGGAATCCTCAATCATAACGCATGGTATATTCCAATCTATACTTACTTGTTGTGAAGATTCTATTTCAGAAGGAAAAAGTTGGCGTAAAGTTTGAATACCATAAAATAGGCCTTTTGAATTTCTACATTCTATTTCAATTTTATCTGGAGTTACCATCAACTTATATCCTTCCGTTGGAATATGCTTGCTTCCATTATTCAGTTTTAACGTTATAGAATTTTTTCTTGTTTCCATTTCAGTGAGTAGTTTTATTGATAAATCAAAACCTGTAGCAGGTTTTAGCAAGTCTCTTAAATAGTATCCTAAATTTTGGAAGGATAAATCACAGTAAATGTTAGTTTTAGAATCTAATACAAAATAACCTTTTTTCACCTTCAATCTTAAAGGAACTGGAATAATGGAACTGTTTGATAAATATTTATTTTTCACCATCTATGATAAACTTACCCTCTACTACTTAAAAAATAATTCTAAATTACAAAAGCAAGTAAGAAATTTAAAACATATTATTCTTTATATAAGACTTAGAAAGAAAAATAAAAACTATTAAATTATTTTATCATTAAACTTTTTATGAGCGAATCTAACAAACTGAAATTTGAAGATGTTGACCTAGATATTTTAAAAATTCTAAGTCAAGATGGGCGAAAGACTTATCATGCGATTTCAGATGAATTAGGAAAATCACCGGTCACAATCAAAAAACATATCGAGGATTTAGTAGACAATGGAATTATAAAGAATTATGGTGTACAGATTGATTATGAAAAACTGGGTTTTACTATAATCGCTATAATTGAGGTCACTATTTCTAAAGGAAAGATGTTTGATGTTGAAGAAAAAATTGCTCAATATCCTAATATTTTTGCAGTCTATGATATTACAGGGACCTACGATGCATTAGTGTTTGCACGATTCAAATCTAGAGATGATCTCAGTAAAATGATTAAAAAATTTCATCAATCTCCTTATGTTGAGAGAACAAATACTCACATAGTATTGAATGTAATTAAAGAAGAAAGTTCTCTTGTAAATTTACTTGAAAATGAGTCATAGAAGTTATATACAATATAATTACTAAATTTGTCGGGACTATTCTTTTATATTACTAAAATATAATTTTACCTTTATGAGTATAGGAATAGTTAAAGTAAATAATAAGGATTTTTATGATAAATTATTCCCCAATATTTCTGAACTAATCATTCCCTTCTCTGAGTTTTTTAAAAATCACAATTCCTACTATATTTATACCGGAAGAGAAAGGATTCCATTTGAAAAAAGAGACCCTGAATTTATTAAGATAATGAAAAAAGAATTTCTGTAAAATTCCTATTTTTATCCTTTTTTATACCTATTTATTTTAAACCATTCAAGAGTCCTAAAAAGTCTGAGTAAGGAATAGCAGTCCAGCTTTCAGCGAACATTGCTCCTGCAGCACGAGACAATAATGAAACCTTAGCAGCTTCTCTTTCATTATCAACTTCAAAAATGTCAATAAAGTCATAAGGACCAAGAATTGCATAATGGGCTAGCCATCTAATCTCTGGAACTTTCTCTCTTACTAACTTTAGGAACTTTTCACCCTGTTCTTTCCTTCTCTCGACCAAATCAGGGTTTTGCAATTTAGTTGCAAGAATATATATTGGCATAAAAAACATTATTACTGTTATAAATAAAAGCTTTACCGTTAACAAATTCTTTCCGGCTAATTACTTGTAAGTGTAAAATAGTTAATACATATCTTGAGCATCATAATATGGCTTATGTTGTATGATCTAAATTCAAGATTATCTTTTCTTGTTTTCCTCGGTATATTTCGTTAAATTTTCAAGAATTCTTCTTAAATAGATTTCAAACTCATCAATCTCCTTTTCAAAAAAGCCACTATAATAGATGTCTCTCATTTGATAAGAAACTTGAAGAAATTTTTTCTGTAATACTTTGTTCTTTTTAGTTAACTTTATGTTAATAGTTCTTTTATCATTTGCAACAGGTACTCTTTTTATGTGGTTTGATTTTTCAAGATTATCCAACATATGAGACAGGGTAGCTTTACTTAACGAGGTTTTCCGTTTAAGCTCTTGGAAAGAAATGTCATCTTTTTGCCAAAGTGGAAACATTACTCTTCCTTGAGCAGAAGTAATTTCAGTAACATTAAAATCTCGGAGTATTTTTGCAAAAATCCGCTCTGATAATTTGCGGATCTTTACCATTAAGAATCCTCCTTCTCTTAACATTTCCTTTTTTTCTTCTTTACTTTCAAGCATTTTTCTAATTCCTAAATTCTACGAATATCTATAATCTCATCAGAAAATTATTTACTGCAACTTTATATAATTCAGGCTGATCATCGTGCACTACATGGCCAGCGTTAGGAATTTCAATAAGTTGACAATTTTTTATTATTTTTGACATTTTTTCGGCTTGTTCACTTTTAAATTGACTAGATCCCCCTTTAATTATCAGTGTAGGACATTTTATTTGTTCTAATTCTTCCCATTTTGATTTTCCAAAACTTAAACTTAATATTTTAAGGAGATGTTGAAATTTGAAAATTGGATAATATCCCAATTCTTTTTCTTCAAGTAGTTCTATAAAGTGATCTGCATAAGTGGGATGTAGATTTCCAAAAAATAAACGTGCTTCTTTTAAACAACTGAATGGAACCGGCCATGATATAAAAAATTTTTCCCATTCATCAAGAGCTTCCATTGGGGCTGCTTGAGCACTTTTATCTTCAATAATCAGAGCTTTAACTAGGTGTGGGTGTAAGACAGCCAAACCCCAAGCTATCGAACCCCCCATAGAATGTCCAATCACAATACTATGATGTATGCCTAGCTCATTCATGGCGATTGCAATATCTTCAATCATTATATCTCTTGAATAATCAGAATCTAATTTTTCACTTCTTCCATGCCCTCTTTGATCAAATGCAATAACATGGTAGTTTTCTCTTAACCAGAGTGCCACCTCATACCAATTGGCTGCTCTAGACATAAGTCCATGTAATAGGACAACAGATTCTCCTGATCCTCCAAAATCAATATAAGCCAATCGGACATCTCTTCCATTGACATGTCCTCTTTCAATTTTTACCAATTTAAAATTCACCTAATTAATTAAATTTTAAATTCAACTTGGTTTAAATTATAGTAGAATCGTCCTTCATTAGGCCTAAATCGAAGTATAGTATAATCAGGATCTTCCAATCCCTTTGGATAATACCTAATAGATCTCTCTAACCAGAATTGTCGCTTTAGTTCCATATCTTCAACTATATCAGCCTCACCACCAAACATTACTCCTTTAAATTGTTCAGTGTCGCAAAAATAAACAGCAACTTTAGGATTTTCCTTTATGTGGCTTATCTTAGAAGAGCTAGTATTTGTTGAGAAATAAATTACATATTTATCTTCCAGATCATCATAGAATTCAGAAAATTCAGGATATCGTTCCTTATATCGTGTGTTTAGTAATGCTCTTGTTATAGGAAAGCCTTCGGAATCAATTGTAGAAAAATATGCAACAAGGGAATTTTCTATTAACTCTATACATGATCTCTTTACTTCATCTAAATCCATATACACTTTACCTTATTTATTTCTTATTTATATGATTAGTAATATCTTCTTTATAATAGGGCATTCGGGTAATAAAATCTCCGTTGAAATATACACAAAAAGTCGCATAAGGATGCAAACTGTCTTCTTGGACGCTTTTAGAATCTTTCAAATCTTCTATTACCAATTCCATCTTAATCTCTTTAGCTAAATCCTCAAGTAAACCAGTCATATGTACAACATAAGGACATTGTTGAGTTTTAATTCCAAGAAGTTTTCCCTCAAATTTTTTATAATTTAGCTTTGGAGATCGATTAAATTTTGGAAGAGGTGCATCTTCAATAAATTTCTTCGCATAAAGTTCGAAAGGTGAAATTTCATCAACTTTCTGAAAACCATGTTTTAAAAAAAGGGAATTTGTGGGCTCCCAACCTCCTTCATGTGATGTTAGAATTACTACACCATTCATTCCCTTAGCATCATTATAACATTCCTGTAATAATTTTGAACCAAATTCGAGATGGTGATATTTATTATTGACTAATATGCAATGTATGACCATCCAGCCAGGAGCAAGAATGCCGCGCCAAACTGATTCACCAGGGATATATTCTATAAATCCTCCTGACATATAATTTTGTTCCTCTTCTTGAATCATTAGCAATTTATAGTGTAAGCCTTCTTTAAAACGTTTTTTAAGCCAGTTAACTTTATTTTTATAACCTTCCTTATCTTTTTCTTTTAAGCAAAATAGGTCGTATTCATCAATATTCTTTTCATTTAATTCAACAATTCGATAAGATAATATCTCTGAAATTTTAACTTCACCTCTACTTACTTATCCATAATTTAATTTTTTAATTAATTGTTCTACTCCGAACGTTCGATATAGAACAAATATTTATTTTCATATATAAATCTTATGGAAATCCTTTAACAAACTGAAACATAATGATTAACATGAAAAAAGTCACAAGTAAGTCTAAAAGTAAAAAAAGCATAATTCCGACATTCTTTATCTAATGCTCAAAGAGTTTAATAATCTTATAAATTTTAAGATTGTATTTTGAAAAAAAAGTAATTGCTACTTTAGATTATGCAAATTATAGGGATTGAATATTATCCTAAGAAACAAGAGGACATAGATTATTTTTCATGAAATCAAATAAGCCCGGTTTTACAGCGTTTTGATTCTTTACTTCTAGCCACTTTTTGTAATAAATTTCTGTCGAATTAAGTATAATTATAATGAAAAATTATTTAAATTGAGAATTGAAAAAAATTAAGTTGCCCTTTTAAATATTGGCTAAAGATTTTTTAGATTTTTTCTAATACAGCTTTTATGTAATAGGAATTTGTTCACCATAAAACTAAAGCTTTAAATAGGATTTCAAGTAATAATGAAAATTCTTTAATATTTGAAAAAATATCTAAACAAAATGTCTATCTTCTTCACAATAATAAAACTTAAATATTTAAATAAACTATTTAATATTAAAATGATTTCAGTGGGAGATAAGTCCCACCATAAAATAATAAAAAAAATTTAGCATGTGAATTGAGTATGGCATTAGATAAAATAATCTCAAGTATGGACAATATTATTAAACCAAAGAAAGCCGTTTTTAGGACATATGAATTAATGTGTCTCGAGAAACTTAAGGAATTAGGAACGTCTACAGCGGCAGAGTGGTCTGCTGCGATGGGATATGAACATAGAAGTTCACTTGCTAAAGTTATAAAGAGGATCAAAATCAAGTATCCTGACAAACTAAAAGTCTATTATGAAAGGTCACCTCGGCAATATGAAGCATTGTAGAGTTTAGGAATTGCATAATTACATAGAAATCTTTTTGAATTTTATTATAAGAAAGAAGTGGAAAGAATTGATAATTAAATGTCAAGCTTGTGGAGTTGAATATTCTTATGGCAGGAATATATGTCATATCTGTGATGGTCAATGTATATTTTTTGGGGCGATCCTTAAAAAGGAACGAATTGAGCGTCAATGGAATTGCGTTACAAAAAGAACTTTAGCAAGTTTAGATAAGAAAAAGATCAAAACAAGCGATTTCAAGGATATAGATAATTATGAATTGATTTTCGAGGAAATAAGACCTCATGAGTGGAATTGTAGCCCTTTACTAAGAACTTCAAGTCAGGATAAAGGAATAAGTTATTTATACGAATAGGATTTCTTCAATAAATTGCAGAAAATAATAAAAAGAGATTTAGATTAACTTTTCTAATTGATTTACAAATTCTTCATATTGTTTAATACCGAGCTCCCAAAATTCTGCATTAGTTATATCTAGTCCAACAATTTTTCCTAGATCTACAGAAGACAAGCTACCACCAGAACTTAATAACTTTTTAAATTTAGGAATAAAACTTTTTCCTTCAGCTTTATATTTTTGATATAGCGCGTATACAAAAAGTTGAGCATATACATAAGGATAATTATAGAATCGTAGACCTACTCTAAAGTAGTGAGGTTTCATCGTCCATTCCCAAATAAGTTCATTGAAAAAATCAACAGCATCTCCATATATCATGTCTCGCCCAGCAACCCAATACTTAGCGATAGTTTGACCATCTAAATATTCATTTTTTTTAATTGCATCATACAAATTTTGTTCAAACCAGAATCTAGCACTTACTTGAAAAACTGCCATCCCTGCTTCATCAAGTACATTCGCTAATATTGTTCGTTTAACAATATCAGAATCAGATTTTTTCAATAGTAAGTCTGTTAATAATAATTCACCAAAAATAGACGCACACTCTGCAGTACAATACCCTGGATGAATATTGAAATAAGTTTGAGTATTCATAGATAGATAATCATGAATTGCATGACCCATTTCATGAGCTAATGTAAAAATTTCTCTTAATTGACCAGTATAGTTCATAAAGATAAATGCAGATTTTCCTTTAAACCAGGAAGCGCAATATGCTCCATTTCTCTTTCCGTCTCGGGTACTGGCATCAATATGATTCTTATTAAACATATCGTGAGCATAACCAGCAAATTCTTCATCAAACTTATTATAAGCTTCAATTACTAAATTTTTAGTTTCTTGCCAAGTATACTTTTTTTCTGGGGCTTCTAAGAGTGGTGCTAAAGCATCTGCATAGTTCAATTTTGGTAATTTAAGAAGTTTGGCTTTTAAATTCATATATCTTCTATATACGTTGGCATTCTTTTCAATAGTTTTCATTAAATTTTCAATAACTTCTTGGGAAGTGTCATTTGTAATAAGGCTATCATGTACAGCATTATCATATTTTCTTCTATTAACAGTTTTCATCCAATCTTCACAAATATTTCTCAGAGCTGATGAAAAAATATATTCATCCTTCCCTAGTTTGCTATAGATTGATCTTTGAGCAGATATTCTAGTATCTCTGTCAGGATGGCTTAATAAACTATTAGCATCATTATATGATAATATCTTATCTTCTCCCATTACTTTTACTTCAAATTTTCTTGTATTCAACCATTTAGCTTGTAATTGACTCCATTGGATTATACCAAATTGATCTTTTTCTAGGATTAATTGTTCTTCTATTTCGGATAATAGATGTGGCTGCCTTCTCCTAATTTTCTCCAAATAATGCTTGTAATTCTGTAAAAGATTATCATCAATTAAATCTTTATTCTGGTATACATATTTTCCTATTTCTAATTCAAGAAAAGCCAATTTTTTTGCTATTTCAGTACTGAATTGCAGCATCTTATTTTTTAAGATTTCAGATTCTGGAATCTTCATATTTGCATCGTATAAAATATGAGCGTATGTCCCGAACTCATCTAAGTTTGCATCAAACTCTTCAATTTTCTTAAATAAAGCAAGCAAATCTTTATTCGTAAATTCTGGTTTCTTTATTTTTCCTTTATAGTTTTGTACAAAATTCGCAGCGTCCTTTTTTAGATTTTCTATAAGAGAATCTATTTTTGGATCTTTATGGCTTTTAAATAAACCTGTTAAATCCCATGCGATTTTTTGTGCTGTCATATCGATCAAATAATAAAATTATTTTTTTACTTTGGTTTAATTAAAAAAGAAATTAAAATTTGCTAGAAAAATTAATTTTTATTTACTAGTAAAAAATACTATTCATACTCAATTGTACTTGGGGGTTTATTTGAAATATCATAGACGACTCTGTTAAACCCTTTGACTTCATTGATAATTCGAGTTCCAATTCGTTCTAATAAATTCCAATCGAGTTTTGCAAAGTTTGCGGTCATAGCATCAATAGATTCTACGGCTCTTATAGAACATATATATTCATATGTTCGAAAATCACCCATAATTCCAACTGTTTTTATTGGGAGTAGCACGCAAAAAATCTGCCAAAGTTTTTCATAGAGACCTGCATTTTCGATTTCTTCTAATAAAATTGAATCAGCTTCTTTTAATATTCCTAATTTTTTCTTATCTATTGCTCCAAGACACCTTACTGCAAGTCCTGGTCCAGGAAATGGATGCCTATACACTAATTCTCTTGGTAACCCTAATTCTAATCCTACTTTCCTGACTTCATCTTTATACATATCCTTTAATGGTTCAATCAATTCTAATTTCATGTTTTCGGGGAGAGTGAGATTATGATGCGATTTAATTTTAGCTGCTGATTTACTTGTTACCGCAGTTTCAACACGATCAGGATAAATTGTCCCTTGAGCAAGATATTTCATATTTGGAAAATGCTTTTCTAATTCAACGGTTTTCTCTTCAAACACTTCTATAAATGTGTGTCCTATAATTTGACGTTTCTCTTCAGGATCTTCAACATTCTTTAACTTTTCTAAGAATAATTCTTCAGCATTTACATAATGAAAATTTTTAAATTGTAATTGATCCCGAAAAAACTTTTGAACCTCTATTTCTTCATTCTTACGTAAAAGACCATTATTTACAAAAATACAATGCAGTCTATCCCCTATTGCTTTATGAATTAAAGCAGCCGTGACGGATGAATCAACTCCCCCACTAAGCCCTAAAATAACCCTATGTTTATTACTTACTCTCTCTTGAATACTTTTTATGGTTTTTGTTATCCAATTCGTTAGTTCCCATTCTTTTTTACATTCAGCGATTTCAAATATAAAGTTTTTTAAAATTGATTGTCCATTAAGAGTATGTCTCACTTCTGGATGAAATTGAAGGCCAAAAATTTTTTTTTCCTGATTCGCATAAGCTGCGATAGGACAGGTGTCTGTTTTGGCAAGCACTTCAAAATCAGCTGGTAAGTTTATTACCTGATCTCCATGAGACATCCAAACAATCTGAGTCTTTTCTAAATTTTTAAAAATAAGATCATTTTGGATTATTTCTAATGAGGTCTTTCCGTATTCTTTAGTTGATTTAGCAATGATATTTCCTCCTGCTTTCAATGCGACAAGGTGAAATCCATAACAAATACCTAATAAAGGTATTTTTTCTTTTAGGATATATTGAAATACTTCATCTGAAAGCTGAGGACTTCTCTCTTCGTAAACAGATTGAGGTCCGCCAGATAAAATAATCGCACTTGGACTTATCTTCTTTATACTTTCTACATTAATATCAAAAGGATAGATCTCAGAATACACTCCTAATTCTCTTATCCTCCTAGCAATTAAATGAGTGTATTGACTTCCAAAATCTAATACGATTATCATTGTGATATAATTACACAAAAATACAAATTAATTATGAAACATAATTACTTGAATTAAAATAAGTTTAGCCTATATAGATTATTATCTTCTAATAAAAAAGAGAAAATAAAAAGTGAAGGTTATTGAATTATTAAATCCAACCTCGTAATTTCATAGCTTCGATAACTCTATCGATGGAAATCATATAGGCTCCCATTCGATTGTGTGTATTATATTGTTTAGCATGTTCCACAGTTGATCTATACGCGTTTGTCATGATTCTATCCAAAGCTGTAAATACTTCTTTTTCCGTCCAAAAATACATGTAATAACCTTGAACCATTTCAAAATATGAAACAGTTACTCCCCCAGCATTGCATAAAAAGTCAGGAATTATTAATACGTCGTTATTGAATAGTATTCTATCAGCATCAGGAGTTGTGGGACCATTTGCTAATTCAGCTATAATTTTTGCTTTAACATTTTTCGCATTCTTTTCAGTGATTTCATTTTCTAAAGCTGCTGGAACTAAAATATCGCATTCTAATTCAAGAAGTTCTTTATTAGTAATTTTTTTTGTTCCATCTAATCCTACTACAGTTCTTGTTTTTTCTTTATGATTTGCAGCTTTGTATGGATCGATCCCATCATTATTATATATTCCCCCCTTTGAATCTGATACAGAAATAATTTTGCAGCCAAAATCATCGTGAAGTATTTTAGCTGCCCAAGAACCAGCATTTCCATACCCTTGTATAGCTACTCTTGCTCCGTTTAAATCTAAGTTAATGTCTTTAGCTGCTTCCCTAATAGTGAATATTCCTCCTTTGGCCGTTGCTATTGATCTTCCAGCACTTCCACCCAAAGGTAGAGGTTTACCAGTAATTACAGAAGGAGAATGTTTACGAACAATTTTCTCGTATTCGTCCATCATCCATGCCATGATTTGTGGATTTGTATAAACATCAGGAGCTGGTACATCTATGTTAGGGCCAATAAAGTCTGCCAATTGTCTAATGTAGCTTCTAGCTAAAGTTTCCAACTCTCTATTACTCATACCTTTGGGATCACAAATAATACCACCTTTAGCTCCACCAAGTGGAATATCTACACATGCTGTTTTCCATGTCATCCAAGCACTAAGAGCTTTAACCAAAGAAGCACTCTCATCTGGATGCCATCGAATTCCTCCTTTCATTGGACCTCTGGCTGAATTGTATTGACTTCTAAATCCTTTAAAGGTTTTTATACTTCCATCATCCATCTTAATTGTAACCTTAACTTGAACAAACCTTTCAGGCTCACTTAGCGTTTGATAGATATCATTGTCAATCTCTTTTAAATCACAAGCTTCCCTTAGTTGTTTTTGTGAAATAATAAATGGATCTAAACTTTCAGACATTTTTTTTATCTCAATCTATGTAATTAAGTTATTTAATATTTTTTTTGAATTTTTTTTCAATATTTCTATATAATGGGGGCAATTATTTAAACAGTTTTCAATTTATTAGGGGAACATGTTGGGAAAATTCAAAAAATAGCATATTCCTTTAGATCTTTACTGATTTAATCCGTAACTTTTATATTTAATGTAGTTCTTAAATTTAAAATATATAATCCCTAATTAATTTTTAATTAGTTTTCTAGAGTGAAATCATCAATGCCCAATGATATTAACCCTTTTGATGTTGCTAAAAAGCAAATTGATATTGTCGCAAAGGAAATAGGACTACATCCTAATGTGGCTGAATATCTTAAGAGAGTTGAACGTGCCTTAATCGTTTCAATTCCAATCATTATGGATGATGGGTCATTGAAAATATATGAAGGCTATCGTGTACATCATTCTACTGTAAGAGGTCCTGGAAAAGGTGGTATTAGATATTCACCAAATGTTTACTTAGATGAAGTCAAAGCTTTAGCTACTTGGATGACGTTCAAGACTAGCTTATTAAATTTACCACTAGGAGGAGCAAAAGGAGGTGTTTGTGTAGAGCCCCGAAAACTTTCACCTGGAGAGTTAGAAAGGTTAACTCGAAGATATACTGCGGAAATTATCAATGTTATTGGTCCAGATATTGATGTTCCTGCTCCAGATATCGCCACAGATAAGAGAGTAATGGCTTGGATTATGGATACATATTCAATGCAAAAAGGTAGATCAATTCCAGGTGTAGTAACAGGGAAGCCTATTGAAATTGGAGGTTCTGTTGGGAGAGAATCTGCAACGGGTATGGGACTCTATTTTGTGTTGCAAGGGTTATGTCAAAAACTAAATTATGATTTCAAACAACTGAGTTATGTCGTGCAAGGGTGTGGAAATGTTGGTGGAACGATAGCAAAAATCCTTTATGATGATGGATGTAAAATTCTAGCAATATCAGATGTCTCAACAGGTATATTTTGTGAAGAGGGGTTAGATGTTCCTAAACTTTTGGAATGGGTTAATCAAGGTAATTATTTAAAAGATTATAAGGATAATAGATACAAATTCATTACAAATGAAATCCTACTTACGACTAAATGCGATGTGTTAATTCCAGCAGCAATTGAGAATCAAGTTACTCTAAAGAATGCTGAAAAAATAGATTGCAAAATCATTTTGGAAGGAGCAAATGGTCCCACAACTCCTGAAGCTGATAAGATACTATTTAAGAAAGGTATTCATGTATTACCTGATATTTTAGCTAATAGTGGCGGTGTTTGTGTGTCTTATTTCGAATATATCCAAGACATTCATTCATACTTTTGGAAATTAGATCGAATTAATGAAGAATTAAAGAGGATTATTTTGGATGCGTTTGAGGAAACTTATAGAATCTCTCAAAAAAGAAGTATTAACCTTCGGACAGCAGCTTATATTATTGCTGTTGGAAGACTTGCTAAAGCTATAGAATTAAGAGGCTTTTTTCCTTGAAAGAAAAAACTATCCTGAAAATGGTATAAGAATAACTAAATAAAGCATTGCGCATAATAAATGAATTGTTGCAAAAATTGCACCCATCTTTAATAGCCTTCTATAATTTAGATTTTCCACATCATTATCTCTTGCTACTTTTAAAGTCATCATATCTGCTGCTGCTCCTTGTGGTATAAAATTACCTCCTAAATTAATCGCAACGATTAAGGAAAATACGAGAGGAATATAAGGAAAAGGTGCAAAAGATCCTCCTGGAGATATTAAAGTATTAATTATAGGCAAGAATATTAAAGCGGTTGGAGTGTTAGCTACAAATCCCGAAATTAGAGAAATTGCAATGAGGAGTAGAAAGGAAAGTAGTATTGGATCTATGAGTTGAAAAGGTATTGTTTGAAAAATTTCATCAAATCCTGCTTGTATAAGAGAACCGACAATGACATATAGAGCGATGAAGAAAAATATAATTTCCCATTCAATATCCCTAAGTAATTCTCCCATTGGCTTTTTAGTAAACCTCTTATTCACAATTACAAGAATTAAAGCAGAGATTATGGCTGTTAAATAGAGAACAGGAAGGATTGCAAATAGGGCTATTGTAATAATTATGGCAATACTATTGAAATAGAAATATTTTTTATTTTTTATCATAATATCAGCATCTACTAATTCTAATACAAATTGCTTTTGCTGTTCTTCGATTTTAGGTTCTTTTGACAATAAGAATTTATCAATCAGAAATACTGTTAAAAAGAGCAATAAGAAGGCAAATATCCAATAATATTGGATAAAATATAGGGTATTCAACTCAGGTACTGCTGACGTCCAAGTGTAAGTAGTAATGATGATGTTTTCTCCACTTGAAAAGGGAGTCATCATTGAACCAATATTTATACATATTGTCATACCCAACAAATAAGTACCAGCTCTTATTTTTAAAAAATGACATAACCGGACCACTACTGGAGCTAAAATCAAAACAACCACCACATCAGTAATAATAGCTGCTAATAAAGTAGTAATAATACACAGAAGATATAGGAATATTCTTTGATTTCCTTTAGAAAGTTTAAATAATTTAACAGCTACGTATTCTAAGATATTTGAATCTTGAGCTATTTTGGTTATTAAACTCATACTAAGAATTATGATTATTGCTTGCCACTCGACCATTTGAATAAAATCCGTAAATTGAACGTTTAAAGCCACAAAAGCAATAGTTGCTCCCGTGAACATGCAAAGTAAGGAAATAGCAACAAAATCAGTATTTTTAATAGAGTAACTTAATATTATTAAGATAAAAAGTATGAATAGAATGATAAGAACTGGAACATTCATTTGTACAACGACGCTATGGAGGAGATTACTATTAATAATTTAAATAAATTGTTTTTAATAAATCTTGATAAATTCTTATTTATTTAGCAAGAAGAGTTGTAATAGAAATTTGAAGAGATTTAATTCGTTTAATAATGTTAAATTTGATACTAAATATTCAAAAATATTTTCTTCTATAAAGTAATTTAAGGATTTCTGATACCCAACCTCAGATTTAATCATCTCTACAATCCTTCTGATTAAATTGACAATCTGTTTTTCAACTATAATCATATCAACATTTTTAGGATCTATACTAATAATATTAATCCCTGTAGCTCGATTAAATGAAAACTTTCTTAGTTCTTGATGTTGTTGCACATAATCATGATTTAAATAATTGGCAAACATTCTTTCGATAAGTTCATAAATTCTTTCTTTACTATCAGGATGAAAATGCGCTTCGATAACATTAGTTAGTAAATTCAAAATCTGTTGGAATACTCCTAATATGTCGAAATATTCGGCTAAAGTGCTTACATTTTCAGCTGTTAACCATTGGGAATAGTATTCATCTATTACATCTTTGAATGGATTAAAAAGATCTGTGTTTCCTTTCCATAAAGCTTTCCATTCTTCTTTATTTTGGGCGTATTGTTGTATGAAAGTTAACATTATTATATTTAGCCTCGCTTTTAGAATGTCTGCACTAACATCCTTTTCCGCAGCTGCTATAAAGAGTAAATTTAATTCATGATCTTCTAAGTATACCCACCGTAAGCCAGACATATCAATACTTTCAATACCTTGTTTTAATTCGAAGACAGTAAACTGATTAATTGCTGTTAATAAACCCGAAATTAAATCTTCATTGAGAACCAAATCTAAATATGATTTATATAATAATGTTATACCAGATTGTGAATCCAAAATCCAGATATTCATATCTGTTTACCCCAAAATTATTCGATACTACTTCTAAGTAAATTATAAACCTTCTTTAATAAATTTCTTTGGTATAAGAAAATCAATTTTTTTCTAATAAATCGTTTAGATTTTTAGTCTTACAATACTTTTCTAGATTTCTTAACATCTCAGTTATTTTTAGTTGCAGAGTAAGATCAGCAGCTCCACCTATTAAATTCAGAAAATCACTACTTAATACAAAATTCTCGATAAATACTCCCACTTTGGATTTATTGGAACTCAACTCTTTAATTCTTAATCTTCCTTCCAACTCTTTTACATCTTTATTATTCCTTACGTTAAATTCAATTAATCTACCTTTACCTTCTTCCTCCCCTTTGTCATCCAGTACTAACTCCCCTTCCATTTCTATTGGTACCTTAATAATGTTAATTTCATCATATACTTTAGTAAAAAGAACGTTAGGAGCGATGAATTGGGCTTCCAACTTTTTAGTGGGTTTAATTTCTTCCCAGAATTTAGGTGAATAGATTGCTTTTAATAAATTAGCTTTGTTGCAATTTTCAATTTCTAAAATTTTCGAGATTTTAGTCATATAGTCCTACCTAATTATATCTATTAAATACATAGAAAATTAGAATGTTTATATTTATTTATATCTTTATTTAAAGGTAAAAAATTTGAAAGAATCTAATGTTTAAATGTCTCGAAACAGTTTAGTTTTTTCTATAGTATGGCTTTCATGACAATGTGGGCAAATCCAAGTAGTTTCATCTTTTTTAACCGAATTTATACAATCATTACATACCGTAATGTCACAGATACAGTAATAACACTCATTTAGAAGGTCTTCACATTTTTTGCCACAAATATAACAAAAAGGAGGATTTTTTGACATATTATTGTTCAATTAAAACGTAATTTAATAATGTGTATTATACTTATAATTTTAAAAATTATTTTATTTAATAAAGAATTGAGAATTTAGTCTATTATGAACAATCAATTACGCTCTCGAATAACTTTATTAGGACTCTTTAGTATTTTTTTTATATATAAAACTATTGAAGCACTTATTAATCAATCTACGACTGATTTTGTCATATGGTTTATTATAACTATAGTTTACATAATCTCTCTTATAATATTGTATTTTGTATTTAAAAATCGGCGAAAGGAATAGAGCGCTTATCTTTTCCTCTTCAAAAAATCAGCTAATAAGCCATCGATTCCTAGAGTTTTAAATATAGTGTCCTTAAAATCCATTTGAATCTTCATATCCCGCATTATCTTGAGAGATTCCTCTAATGTTTTGGAAAAGTTTTCACTCATATTATTTATAGTATCAGAGGTTAGCTTTAATGATTCTCTGATTGCCTTATTTGTCTCATGCAATTCCTCAGCCATTCGATTCATACTTTTTCTCATTTCTGAGAGTTCATCTTTTATACCCATAATGCTTCACTTTTTTTCTATATTATTTTACGAAATATTTCAAAATTTTAGTAAGTTTCTAAAATTATTAAATATAACAAATATGCTTTAATAATTTCAACTTATTACTCTAAATAATAAATTAATAAAATTGAATGATCTATGTCTGAATGGAAATATAGAATTGGTGAAACGGAATCAGACGAGCAATTTTGCTCAGGATGAGGTATCATTGATGGTGTTGTCTCATGTTTCCGATATTTAAAAAGAAGAAGACAAAAAAAAAAAATAAATTCTAATAAAGATCTCAAGGACTAAATCAAAAATATTAGGATTTAGTCTTTAAAGCGAAGTGAAAGCTTGAGACAAAAAATTTTAAATTATTAAAAAGGGTTATTAATCCCTTCTCCCACTTTTCTATACACAAAACCCTTATCTTCAACTAATTTCTCATCAAAAATATTTGACCTATTCAATTTAATATATAAAGCATACTCTTATTGCGTTACACCCTTTCTTTAAAAAGCTTAGAATTGAATTAGGAAAAGTAAAAAGAGGAATAATCCTGAAGTGATTAAGTTAATCTGGGTATAATTGCAGTATTATTTCTTTTGACTAGCAATTAATTTTTTTTTTTCAATTTTATCCGCAGCCTTTAAAACAAAATAACTAATTAAGACCCCAATTATGAAGGGTAATATGATCTGGAGGACAATTAATTCAATATCAAGTAAATATAATGGCTCAGAATGTTGCGGATTTGAAGGTAATGTCCTAAGATAAAAAGAAACAGCTGATGTGATCCATGTATAAGCCCATGCAACAAAAGTTGCAATACCTAACCATTTACCTTGTTTATAAACTAAAGGTTTCTTGAAATAAGAGATCAAAGTCTTCCAAATGATTACAACCATCACTAAGAAACTAGGCCATACGTGAATGTTAAAACTGATATCCAAGATTTCAAAGGGGGGGTTATTTAATAAGATTGCACCTATAAATCCAGATAATCCTGCAAATAAACCTAAAAAGTAAAAAACTGTAGCAAAACTTCCAAACGCTCTATGAGCTCTAAATAAAGCGTCATTAGTCTTGATTAAAGCAATTTTTCTCTTCTTATATGCCGCATATATTCCTGTTCCTAATTGGACTGTAGCACATAAGCATCCCAGCATCGTGATTATTGTGTTAAATTCCGCTGGTTCAGGAACAAACCCTCCAGTCGCCATAGATCATCATATCTAGGTTGTTATTAAATAATAATTAGGAAATATAAAAATTTTTAGATTTGATAATATAATTGGGAAGTTTTCTGTAATAAGGATATCGACCAAAAACTCAACTAAAGAAAAAAAATGAAAAGTCTTATTATGCTTTTTTTAAGAATTGATATATTTATATTTAATTAAGTTATAATACAATTTTATTAATATCACCTAAAAATTTAAATGAGTATTTATGAAAATTGGTAGATCAAGTTTAAACAATATTGCTAAAATTAGACCAGACTTCGTGAAACGAAGAAGAATATCTAGTCATGATAAAACAGGGGGAAATGTAGACTGGATTACTATAGGTCCTGGAGAAAGGCCATTATTAGCAAGTGATAATGGAGTTGGATGTATTACCCACATATGGTGCACTATGGCTTGTAAGGCAAAATATTTTTTACGGAATGTGATAATTAGAATGTATTGGGATGGTGAACCTAATGATAAACCAAGTGTAGAGGCGCCAATTGGAGACTTTTTCGGAATGGGGCATGGGAAGCAAAAGAACTTTGTCTCACTGCCGTTACAGATGAGCCCTAGGAATGGAAGAGGTTTTAATTGTTGGTGGCCAATGCCTTATTCAAATGGATTTAAAATAACGATTGAAAATGATACATCAAAGAAAGTTAAAATGTATTATTATATTGATTATGAGATTTATGAAGAAGGTATTGAGAGTAATAACTATTATGGTAGATTCCATGTACAATGGCGACGAGAGAATCCTCCAAATGTAAAAAGAGTAGATGCTCACTCAGGGAAAAAGTTTAAAATTACAAAACCAATTAAATTTATGTTCTCTGGTAAGAATCAAGACCCCTTAAAGTATAATTATAAAATCCTTGAAGCAAGAGGCAAAGGACACTATGTCGGTTGTCATTTAGATATTGATAATATAACTTTTATGCCATGGTTTTTAAATTGGCCAGGTGAAGGTGATGATATGATATTTATTGATGACGATATCCAGAAAAAAAGCCCTACCTTAAAAGGAACAGGAACAGAAGATTATGTTAACCAAGCATGGAGTCAGAGCACTATGTATCATGCACCGTATCATGGTACAATTTTACCCGGAGGATTTAACTGGTGGGGTAAAATTACTTATTATCGTTACCATATAGAAGATCCAATATATTTCAATAAAGGAATAATTGTATCCATAGAACATGGTCATGACAACCATAGAAAAGATGATTGGTCTTCCACATCATATTGGTATCAAATTGAACCGCATGATCATAACTTATTTCCAAAATTGCTAAATCAAGAAGATAGAATGCCTCGAACTCACATTAAACACATGATTAGAAAAACAGTTTGTATTCTTTCAGTATTTTCGATAATTATTTTGATTTTGGTTTATTATTTTTGGGTGATATAAAAGGGTACCTTAATGTTAATTAAAAAACAAGAAAAAGAAAGTGAATCTTAAAGCTTTCCTTTTTCCTTTAATAGATTTTTAACGTACTTTAATAAATCTTTCCCTGAAAAAGGTTTTGTAATATATCCATCTGCTCCTAATGCTTTCCCTTTTTGAATATCTTCGTTGAAACTTTTAACGGTAAAAATAACTACTAATATATCTTTATAAAGATCACTGGATTTTATGTTTCGTAATACATCATAACCACTAACTCCAGGCATCATAAGATCAAGTAAGATTAGGATGATTTCGCTGAACTTTTCTTCCACAATCTTCAAAGCTTCCTTACCGTTGTTACAAGTTATTGTATTATATTTCTCTAATTCTAAAAATTTTTGTGTAAGGTTAACAATATCGGGTTCATCGTCGACGACCAGTATAGTTTTCTTCTCAGCCATTTTACTCTCTATCTTCAATATTAGATTATAATCAGTCTTAATTTGGTGATTGTTGTTTATTTTTAACAAATATATATTCGTTTACCTATTTAAATAGTTTATCTGATTTTTATATTTGTTGTTCTGTATGACGCGAAAAAATAAGCTTCCAGAATTTCCAGATTCTTATATTGGTCATAAATCATATGAGTATGATAACTCTAAATGGATGGAAAGGAATCAAAAGAAAACTGCAATGCGTTGTCTCAGATACTTATTTGACAAAAAGTTGGATATGGTGGGAAGAGGGGATATTCTGGATAACCATTCTTATCTAATCTTGGATTTAGGGTGTGGAACTGGATTTTCTTCAGAAGTGCTAATAGATTCCGGATTTAAAGTTCTAGGTATAGATGTTTTATTAGATATGATAACTCTAGCTAAAAATAAAAAACACTATTTAGAACAAGGTTCCAATCTAAATCTAATTCTCGCTGATATTAAACACTTACCTTTAAGAACGGAATCAATAGATCACATAATTTCTATTTCAGCATATAATTTTATTTTACATAACATAAATCATTATAAAGAAAAAGCTATCTCAATAGATAGTACTACTAAATCGCTTAACAAAATCTTAAAGAAAAATGGGAGAACGATAATAGAATTTTACCCAAATAATGAGGAAGAATTATCACTTTTTCAATCATCATTTACTTCTAATGGATTTGACGGATTTATGATTAAAAAAAATCCTAAACAAAGAAAAGGTCAAACTTACCTTTTGCTAAAAAAATCGGTGATGTAACGTAGGGCAATGCAAATTTTGTGGAAAAAATGATCAACTCATTTCAGAGGTTCTTTCAGTATGTCGTGAGTGCATTTTTAATAAGGACTGGGAAATTATCAAACCCTATATCCTTTCAATACATAGTCAGGTTAGAAATCTGATTAACTTACCCCAAAAACCTCCAAAAGCAGAAGGATCAGATATTCGATTAAAATGTGACTTTTGTATTAATGAATGCATTCTATCTTCTGAAGATACTAGCTATTGTGGATTAAGAAATGTATCGAAAAATAAAGATGACTCATTACCTTATCCTACACATTCTAAGGGTTATATTCATGGTTATCTAGATCCTAATCCTACCAATTGCTGTAATGCGTGGTTTTGTCCAGCAGGTACATCTTCTGGATATCCGCACTATTCTAACATTGACGGACCTGAATTTGGCACATATTCTTATGCTGCATTCCTATACGGATGTTCGTTCAATTGTCTCTTCTGTCAAAATTCCTCCCATAAGTACATATCAAAAAAATCCTTAACTGATGTCGAAATTTTAGCAACTCAAATTGCTAAAAATAAGAAAATTACTTGTATATGTTATTTTGGAGGAACTCCTGAACCTCAATTACCTTTCTCAATTAATTTAGCAAATAAAATTTTGGAAAAAATTAAAAATGAAGAGCCTAAAAGAAAATTTAGAGTTTGTTGGGAATGGAATGGAAGCGGAAGAAGGGATTTAGCTGAAAAAAGCATGCAGATTGCATTAGAATCTGGAGGGAATATAAAGTTTGACTTAAAAGCTTTTTTTGAAAAACTCAATCTTTCCTTATGTGGTGTAAGTAATAAGCGGACCCTAGAAAATTTTCAATATTTAGCAGAAAATTATTTTGGCACCAGGGGAGAAACTATGCCAGAAATAAGTGCATGTACCTTAATGGTCCCTGGATATGTCAATTATGAAGAAGTAGAACAAATTGCAAGATTTGTAGGAGGTATAAACAGGAAAATACCATATAGCTTACTAATATTCCACCGAGCTTACCAAATGCAAGACCTCCCTATTACTCCAAAGGATCAGGTACGAAATTGTTTGAAAGTAGCTAAAAAATATTTAGACAATGTTAATTTAGGAAATAAATTTCTTTTAGGATTCTTATAAAAATACTTATTTCAATCTAAATAATAAATGATTTATAAAAATGAAAAAAGGAAAAAAAATCTTAAAAAGTAAAACACCTAAGGTTTGTGTGACTTACATCTTTTTGATTTTGGGTAATCTTATGATTATCCCTTATTTTGTAATTAAATTCATTGATCGTTCAACAATCAATTTTCTAGACCTTCTTGTCATTTTTCTTGGTATCTTATTTGTAATTCCAGGAATGATGAGTTTTATATCCTATATTATTGTTTATGAGAACGGAGTAAAAGTTCGAAAATCATTAAGTAGAGTAGAAATCTTCTCATATTTCATTCCAAAATTTATCCCTTATGAGCAAATTGAAGCAGTTATCATCGAGAAAGGTAATTCTCTTTCTATTCAACTTGTCAATGATGTCTATAACGTCGAAATTTCATGGATTTTAAACTACAAAGATATCATGAATGAGATTACGCAGAGGATTTCCCCTACAAAAATTAAGCAAAAAGACGTTATTCTAATAAATAAGACAAAAATTACCCTTATAAAGCAGAATCGGGAATTTTATGGACGTTATAATAGTCCTCTTATATGGACGTTTCCAGAAGATGGAAAAATGCAAATAACTTGTTATGGATTAGGAACCATTCAAGATCCTATTATTATTGATAATTCCTTAAACCTTCCTAAACGAGTATCAATTAAGAATTACAAACTATACTTTAACTTTAAAAGCCTTCAAATAGTTAAATTATATCTTGAAAATTGTGAAAATTTTGCTTTTTCTAATTGTGAGATTGGACTTATCAGAATGAGCTCTTGCTCAGACATCACCTTCATAGAATGTAACATTCCACGTGATTTAAAACTAAAAGAATGCCAAAATGTCACTTTTGAAAAATGTTTAATCAGGAAAACTATTCTTTTTAAATCAAATGATGTTTCTTTAAAAAATTGCATCATTATTCGATTAACGGATTGGATGAGCAAAAACGATGCTTATGAATTGAATAAAATCAAAGAGTTGCGAACTAACGTAAAACAGGAAAAATTTTTTAAAAGAAATAGTATGAATAAGAATGAAATTAAAAGAAACCGATTTAAAGTTAAAAAGCTATTTCCTAGGGGTTTCAAAGTTCTAATTACGGATAAGTATTTCTTGATTTCTATGAATTTTATCATTTTTTATAGTATTGGTTTATTTTTATTAGTGGATTTTAAGTCAAAGGGTCATGAACTTGGTCTTTTATCATTTTTCCCATGTCTATTTTTCATTTTTATTCTCATGTTATTTATTATGGCTGTAATTGATGAA
The DNA here is from genome assembly GCA_048940445.1 of Promethearchaeota archaeon. GTDB lineage: Archaea > Asgardarchaeota > Lokiarchaeia > Sigyniarchaeales > SOKP01 > SOKP01. The sequence continues at coordinate 176,914 of JBHLON010000001.1, read as the reverse complement.
AATTATTATAAAATTAAGTTTAGAATCATGAATAAGGATTAATGTTTTATTTTTAGGGAATCTTTCTTTTTTTTTTGTTCCAAAAATATAATATGAAACTTTTAGACTGATAAAATATTTATTTTGCTAACTATTTTCTTTATTACTAATTAAAATATTAAATTCTTTATCATCAAATAAAGGTACAAGTAAAGTTGCAAGCAGCACGGATTCGATTAAGTTCCACACAATTAGATTCTCTAAATTCCGTATGCGAACAAATTGAAAGCGTATGTAAAAGTCAAGGAATAAAAAAGCATGGCCCCATTCCTTTACCTACAAAGCATTTAAAGGTCCCTGTCATGAAGAATGTGTCTGGTCAAGGAACTAATAATTGGGCTAAATATGAGATGCGAATACATAAGAGACTTTTTGAGATTATTGCGAATGAACGTAGCATGCACTTAATTATGAAGATACAGATTCCAGAATCGGTGCTTGTAGAAATAGAATTAATGTAACTAATCTACTTTTTTGATTAAAGTCCAATTTGTTTATGAACATATTTAAATCATTGAATTTATACTTTGTATTAAATAGCAAACTTTTGGCTTTTTAAATTATTTTAGATTGTTTCAAATGGCAGATTTTCACACTAAAACCTTCTATGGACAAAAATCAAGTATGATCATCACTAGTCCTACAAAAATGGTGCCCTATATCTTTTTAAGTTGTATTAATAGAAAAGATGATGGAACTTGGGAGAGTTCGAGCAAAGGAGAAGGAAAAACTGTTAAGATTTCTATTGAAGAAATTATATGTATATTGGAAGTTCTTAATAGAAGAATAGCAAATTGGAGAGGTTACCATGTCTTTAAAGAGCGTCAAACTGAGATTTATGTTGGATGGGAAGATGAAACTCGTCAAGTAATCAGAATTAAGATTGGTGACTATACAAAAAAGCTACGATTTCCAAATTTAAATTTAATGACATTGCTTTTAGAACATATACTATCTGAAAAAATTGAATTTGCTACAAGCGGTACATTTGAATCTAAAGAAAAGGAAGAGAAGATTGATGAAGGATCTGAATATAGCTTATTTTCTGAACATATTACCGCGAGAGACGGACTACAAGTAGTTGAAACAACAGAATACGGTGTTTCAGTTGATACAGTAGAAGTAAATGTAAAGCTAAAAGTAGAAAGCCCCAAAGCTCTTTTAATTACTCTCGAAACAGGAGAAGAATTTTGGATTCCAAAATCAACTATACATTCGCAATATGATGTTGATAACAAAGAAAATTATCAATCTTTTATAGTAGATAAATGGATTATTGAAAAAAATAAGATAATAAAATGAATTATTCTTTCAGGAATTTAAACATATTAATAAATTTTTAAAAAAAAATATATATAGAATAGAGGATAATCAGTTTGGGTGTGGTTTATCGAGAAGCCAGTTATCTAAACGATATCCTCCTTATTCTATACTTTTATTTAGAGATTCTACCCTCAATTGATCTTTATCTATTTAGATCTAGTTTTCTAATGAAAATTTATGTTATCTGCTAATGTTATCTCAAGTAGTCCAAGAAAGTTATAATATGGATTAGGTCCTGTATAATCTTCACCTACTTTAACGATATTATTAACTGTATGCATTTTTGCTGTGTCTCCTTCTTCCCAATCATCGAATGAGTTTAAAAATTCACCAGATCCATGACCACATAAGAAAACTGATTCGAAGTTGCCAAGTTGCCAAACATAATAGTCCCAAGTATGATATATAATGTCTCCATCCTCATCATAGTCATCAGGTCCAAGTGTGTTTAAGTCAATAGTAAATTTTAACTCATAAGTGAAATCCAGCGTTCCTTTAAATATCAGCGTAGCAATAGGAATCGGAGTAACAAAATTTGTAATATAGAATGGTGCATCTTTGACACTCATGTGAATAGTGATTAGCATTATATTATTTTTTAATTCTCTTTCAAGTACAAAACCTTCAGGATTGTAGTCCAATGCACAAGCCCAATGTGAGGTCGCTGGATCATCAAGGAAGGGCCATATGATTAGACCTTTATCATAATCTGGCATTCCTCCTAATGGTAGATCTCCCTCTACAACAGGAATTAACCAATCCTCTATAGGTCTAATGTTAACACTTTCTTTTCCTCCATATGCCACTGCTGCAGGAATTAAACTGAAGACAACTGTTATTAATATAATCGATAATACTAATCTTTTTAGTTTTATTTTTTCCATTTTTTTCCTCTTGTTTTATTAAAATTTTGATCATGAGCCGTCCCGATAAGATGGTGATCTTGGGATGGCCCATAATCAATAATATATGGGAAAGATTTATATTTAAATATTGTGATCATTTTTATAGAGAATAGAATTAAAAATTTAAATTAAAGTATGAAAATACCGTTTTATTTACTAATTTTAAACATTAATTACCTTATATTAATATACAACACCCTAAAAGGAAATTAGATTAAAATGTATAAAGAAACTAACAAAAACGATATCTCAAATTCAAATAAGAAAATTAATAAGCAGGAAATGTACAATGATTTTATTCTGGAAGAAGATTGGTTGAACTTAATGGATAAACATGAATTAAGATATGAGATTTGGGCTATACTCAAATTATATAATGAATTGAATGTGACAGAAATTTCACATTTGGTAAAACAGAGCAAATCTACTGTGTCAAGGATACTGATAGGGATGAAAAATGATAGATTGATTATATCAAGAAGAGGTGAAACCAAGGAAGGGGAAGGAGAAAAAATCCCCCCAAAATACTATCGTATAAACAAAGAATTTGGAACAAAAGTTGAAGAGAAATTAAGCGATAAAGAATTCCCTAAAGATCCAAAAAAGCTTCGCGAATTTTTTATCTCAGAGATTAAAAATTATAGGAGTGCCATTTATAATATTCATAAACTTCTGGACTTTATGAATCCTTTATTAAACATCTTTGAGGATCAGCTAGATGATATAAATAGGGCAAAAAACATCTATAACACATACCTTTCGGGTAAAAACGAACCATGGTTTAATCTTTTATATTTTGATCACCAACGGTATGAAAAATTTTTAGATATAAGATTAGAATATTTGTTAAAATTGGAAAAACTTGCGAGAGAACAAGAGTTGAACCCAGAGAATGCATTTGTATATTTAGATGCCTCATTACCTCTAAAGGCGATATTTGAACTAAAAAAAAATAAATTTTTAAAATCAAGAAAAAGTTAGAGTCTATTTTTTTTCAAGTTAAAAGCATTTTTATACAGAAATGTACTTATTCTTAATATTAACAAAAAATTGATAAGATTTCAAGCTTTTCTGTACTTCAAGTTTTATGTCATGTATAAAACCTAAGGAACTAAATCAAGCAGCACGACTCATAAAGGAAGTAAAACTATTAGAAGCTCTTAAACTACTGGATGAATTTGGGAAAAGGAAAGACCTATCACTTGCAGAAAGAGTCTCATATTATATTCTTAGAAGTTCTCTCTCATTTTACTTAATTAGAGAAACGGAATACCTTAAATACGCTCAAAAGGCTTATCAGGAAAGACAAAAATTAGGAAATTCTCTTCAATTGCTTGATGTTTATATTCAAATGGCTATGGGTTTAATGCGTAAGTTTAAATGGGAGGACTCTTTTGAGTTTGTGGGAAAATCTGAAGAACAACTCAAGATACTTACTGAAGAATCACCAGAAGAACTTTTTGAAAGGAAAGCTTCTCTATCTTACATTAAAGGGTGGTTATATTACGATCAAGGTGAAATAAGTAAAGCTTTAGAATGTGCGAAGCAGGGTCTGGAAATACGAGAAGCTCTCGGACTCAAAGCTGATATTGGATTATCTTTATGGCAAGTTGGATGGATTTGTTTTAAATGGGATAATGATCTTGCTTTAAAATATGTAGACCAATGTATAGAATATTGTGAAAAAATTAATTATACAGTTAAAAGACAACAATGTTATATGCTAAAAGGAATGATTTACTCATTCAAAGGTGAATTGGATCAAGCTTTAGGTTATTTTGAGTTTAGTAAGGCCCTTTTCGAGGAATTACCAGAAGAATTGAAATATGATTATGGAAAGTATGGAATATTTCATCTCATGGGAATGGTTTATCAAGAAAAAGATGAGTTAGATAAAGCTAAAGAATATTTTGAAAAAGCGCTAGCAATTAAAGAAAAGATTGGTGCTCAGATAGCAAAGGTAATGACACTTGATGAGTTAATTCCTTTAGCACTCCTTAAGAGGGATCTCAAAAGCGCAGAGAAGTATTTAAAAGAAATTAAGCGGATCAGTGATCAAGAAAATAATAAATTAGTATATCTTGCTTACCGTGTTAATATGGCTAGAATATTAAAATTGAGTTCACTTATTAGTGATCATGTGAAAGCCGAAGAAATATTTAAAAACTCCTTAAGGGATAAGATAGTAGACAACGAATATAAAGTAGTAATCCTGCTTAACTTAAGTGATTTACTCTTAGTTAGGATATCCAACACTAATAACATTAAATTATTCGATGAAATCCAGCAATACATTAATCAAATGCATGTTATTGCTATAAATCAAAAATCTTACTCACTTCTTGCCGAAACACACTTATTACAAGCCAAATTTGGGCTATTAATCTTGGATTTAAAAGCAACTCAACAATTTTTAGAGAAAGCTAAAAAAATAGCTGAAAAATACAGTTTAAACCAATTATTAGAGAGGATTCTAATAGAAGAAGCTGAACTCATCAATCAAAGAAGCAAGTGGGAAACTTTAAAAAATTCAAAAGCCAACGTAGCTGAGCTTATAAATCTATCTCATGTGAACGATCAATTAACACGTATGATAAGGAAACGTTTTTTTTTGAAGAAAACAACTTAAAAGTAATTTAATTTTGAGTTTAGATTAAAATTTACTTAATTAAATTGAGTGAATTGGAAAGATTAAATAGGGAATTTTTTGATAGAAAAACGGTTCAAGTTACGAAAGAATTATTAGGCAAATATCTTGTAAGAAAAACGAAAAGAGGGAACATTATAGGAAAAATTATTGAAGTTGAGGCTTATTTAGGTCCCTATGATAAAGCAAGTCATAGTCATGGCTATAAAAAAACAGATAGGACTAATGTAATGTATATGAAACCAGGAACGTTGTATATTTACTTAATCTATGGAATATATCATTGCTTAAATGTGATTACTGAACCAGAAGGTATGCCTTGTGCTATATTGATAAGAAAACTTTATCCAGTTGAAGGAATTGAAATGATGAAGGAAAACAGAAGAATTAAAGTTGGAAAGCATTATAAAAATTTAGTTGATGGACCGGGTAAATTATGTATGGCTCTAAATATTACTAAAATTAAATTCAATGGCACGGATGCATGTTCTCCGGAGTCGTTACTTTTTTTTAGTAATGGGGAATCAATAAATCCAAGAAATATTATTCTTGGAAAAAGGATTGGAATCGATTATGCTCAAGAAGATAAAGATAAACTACTAAGATATACTCTAGTAGAGAAACTCAATACATAACCTAATTAGTTAAAAAAAAATTCATCTGAAGTGAATAACGTATATCTAGTCTTTCTTATTTTACAAAAAAAAATAAATTTAAATAAGATTATTTTGATTTTTGATGTAGGTTTTAACATAAGATTAAATTTTCAGAAATTAGTAGGATATTAATCATGGTAAAAGACGTACTAAAATTTTTTCATGCATTTATTAACGAAATGATCGATGTTGGTGGAGAGAATCTTCCAAGAGCCGTCTCCACTAAATTAGGTTCAAAATTAGCAGAAATAATTAAAGCAAGAGGAATTGTAGGCTTAGAACCAGCTCTGAATCAGATATATAAAGCCTTGGGAGCAAAAACCTCAATAAAAAAAATCGGTGATCAAACTTATGAAATTATCCTTAAATATTCTAAAGGATTTTGCCCAATTGGTGGAAAGAGAAATCCAAAACAAGCAAAAATCATTCGAAATAATCTCTGTATTCCATATACCAGAAGTTTTTTAAATACACTTCTTCCAAATTACCTTTTTGAAGCTCAAATTAAGGAATGTATTCTTGATGAACATAGTAACAGACACTGTCGATATGTTTTAGAAACAAAACTAAAAAACGAATAAAAAATTATTTCACTTTAAAGTCAAATCATTAATCTTTTATTTCTTGTTATTTTATATCTAATGGGCAACTGGGGCATGCCTGAAGTCTCATGCTAGATGGACCGTAAAACGCTCCTAACGGAAATTGCCCGATTTAAGGTTCCATGAGCTATTATTAGCCTATATTGTACTCCAGAGAAACTCTCCCCATAATGGCGGGTAGCTAGGTGTTATCTTTTGTAGGAAAGGTATAAGCCTATAATAATGAACCCGGCCAGGCCAGGGATGGAGCAGCCGTAAGTTGAGTTGCTCGCGCTTTATGGTAAGGGAGCGGAGGGGTATGATATTTATGGTACTAGTAATAAAAATTGGAGAACGAGAATCGGGTCTTTTAAAATTAGATCTTATCTTCTTTTATCAAATCTTTAGTTAATTTTCTTTTAAGTATAGCGATAAATTCACTAGTATCAGGAAAAACGTAAGTAATACTATCGTCATTGTCATCTTCAATTGAAACTTCCTTAAAAAACTTACCTTTAACTTTTATATTCATATCATTTACAATCATAAATCTTAAGAAAAGGACTGAAGTACAAAAAATTGCATAATATGCTTATAATATAATAATAAAATTGAAATTAGTAAGATTCTAGAATTCAATATTAACTACAAAAATTAGGAATGAAAAATGACTGAAGAAATTATATACCTTGATGCTAAAACTCTTGAAAATTTTATGAGGGATGTTTTTATTGGGCTTGGTGTTCCTAAAGAGGATGCTACAATAATCGCAGAAGTCTTAATTACTTCTGACTTACGTGGAATTGAATCTCATGGCATTCAAAGATGTAAAATGTACTATGATAGAATAAAGCAAGGAATATATGAGGTAAATACAAAAATAGATGTAATCAAGGATGGACCAACCACTGCGTTATGGGATGGGAATAATGGAATGGGTCATGTAATCGCTTATAAAGCAATGAGTAAAGCAATTTCTAAGGCTAAAAAATATGGTCTAGGTGCTGTTGCTGTAAAAAATTCTAGTCATTTTGGAATCGCTGGATACTATAGTTTAATGGCCATCAAAGAAGGGATGATAGGCTTAGCAACAACTAATGCAAGGCCATCAATTCCACCCACATTTGGAGTAGAACCAATGTTAGGTACTAATCCCTTAACATTAGGGGCTCCCAGTGATGAAGATTTTCCCTTTTTGATAGATTGTGCTACTTCAATAATACAACGTGGAAAAGTTGAGGTTTATGCGAGAGTGAATAAATCATTGCCACAAAATACTGTAATAGATGATAAAGGAGAAATAATGACCGAACCAAATAAAGTATTAGAGGGAATGCTTCATAAAAAGGCCGCATTATTACCTTTGGGTGGAAAAGGAGAAGAAACCGCGGGATATAAGGGATATGGATATGCAACCTTGGTGGAATTATTATCTGCTGCATTACAAGAGGGAATCTTCTTGAGAGATACACTCGGAATCGAAGAAGAAGGGCAAAAGAGATTAAAAGTGGGCCATTTTTTTCTAGCGATAAATATTGAATCTTTTGCGGGGCTCAATTCCTTTAAAAAGACAGCAGGTACAATAATGAGAACCCTCAGAATTTCTAAAAAAGATCCAAAAGCTGAAAGAATTTATACTGCGGGTGAAAAAGAATATTATAAAGAAGTAGAAAGGATGAAAACAGGAATCCCACTAAACCAAAGCCTACAAAACGATATTAAAACCATGCAAAAAGAACTTGGTCTAAAACAGTATAAATTTCGATTTTAATTTTCTTCAAAATGGAGGATTTTGAAGATCATTGATTCTTAAGGTTTTTTACTTGCTATATACTAATTTTCACCTTATATTAAATAGGATTTTAATTAAATAGAAAGGAAGTAAAATAAATATCATCATAAAATTTCTGATGATTTAATGTACACGACCGAAAGAAGTAATTCTAAACCTGAATCGAAGATAGATTTTAATGGTTCAGTTTATGTGAATTACAAATTATTGAAACAGTTCGTCAAGGATGTATTTATTAAGTTAGGTGCGCCCAAACAACATGCAAAAATAGTATCTGATGTGTTAATTGCCTCTGATCTGCGCGGTATAGATTCTCATGGAATTCAAAGATTAAGGACTTACTATGAGAGGGTTAAACAAGGGATTTATAATGCGAAAACGAAAATAAAAGTTATCAAAGATACTAAAACTACAGCTGTAATTGATGGGGGATTTGGATTAGGACCTGTGATTGCATACAAATCTATGAAGCTAGCTATAAAAAAAGCTAAGAAGTATGGATTGGGAGCTGTTGCTACACGCAACTCCAGTCACTTCGGTATAGCTGGTTTTTATAGCTTAATGGCTATAAAAGAGGGCATGATTGGAATTACAACTACAAATACAAGACCAATGGTCCCTCCTACTTTTGGAGTAGAACCCCTATTAGGTACGAATCCTCTCACCATGGGAGCTCCAACTGATGAAGAATTTCCTTTTTTGATTGACTGCGCTACTTCAATTATACAAAGAGGAAAAGTTGAAGTTTATAATAGGTTGCATAAATCACTTCCTTCTGGATTAATAATCACTAAAAATGGTACAATTGAGGATAATCCAGAAGAGGTTTTGCATGATTTAGATAAAGCTTCTGCAGCTTTATTACCCTTGGGAGGAAAGGGAGAAAGTACTTCTGGCCATAAAGGATATGGGTATGCGACATTTGTAGAAATTCTTTCATCAGCATTACAAGAAGGTAATTTCTTAAAAGAAAATGCTGGAACTTATAAAAATGGCCAAAAAAGGTTGCCCGTGGGGCATTTCTTTTTAGCCATAAACATAGAAAACTTTTTGGGATCAAAATCTTTTAAAAAAACAACCGGTAATATTATGAGAACTTTAAGAACCTCTAAAAAAGAGCCTGGAATCGAGAGGATATATACTGCTGGTGAAAAGGAATATAATACTGAAATTGAAATAAAAAAAGCTGGAATCCAACTAAATAAAAGCCTTCAGGAGGATATAAGATACATTAGGAATGATTTAGGATTAGAAAAGTATGAGTTTAATTTCTAACATTCAAAATATTATCCCATCTTTTCGGCCTTTAAGAGGTTCTGAATGAAAGATTATTTCATTTAAATCTTCAATATTAAGAGACTTAGAAACTTTTTCCTCTAGTTTTGTAATAATTTCATGAACTTTTGAGATGTTTAACCTTCCATCAAAAAAAATGTGTAACTCAAGTATACAAAAATCTGTGGTTGACCACAATTCAAATCCATGATAGCCTTTGACTTCAGGTTCAGTTTTTAGAATGATCTCAATTTTTTTCTGAATTAATTTTAATTCTTCTTGATTAAATCTTTTACATGCTAATTGCTTCGTTGATAATCTTCCACTTAAAATACTTGATTCAATATGAGTAATTACACGAGAAATAAGAGGTTCTTCTCTTTTCAACTCTTTTTCAAAATCATAACTTATTTCATGAGCTGCTGTAAGAGACAAATCTTGGGCGACCACTATAGTTATCGAAAGAAAATACTCATCTTCAATACTGAAAACATTTAAATCTTTGAATTCGAGAATGTCATGAAATTCACTTGTCATTGAATGGAGTAAATTAATGATCTTCTCACCTATAGAAACTTCTCCCCCAAGAGGATTCATTTCTACTATGGTTTCAACTGAATATGGTGGAAAATATGACTTACACATTGAACTTATTGCCTTAGTAATTTCATTAGCATGAATTATTGAAATATGATCTTCAACAGAAAGCCAAACATCAATAAAAAGTTTATCTCCACTCGCACGAACTTTCAAATCTTCAACAGCATTAACATGTTCTAATTTAAATATCTTTTCTCTTAATTCTTCTATAATGTGAGAACTAACAGGATTAACATCAGCAAGATCTGCCACCCCTTTTCTCAAGAGCTTAATAGCAGTCAAAATTATCCATATTGAAATTGCTATGCTAAAGAATGGATCTAAATAAGTAATGTTGAAAAATAAAACCAAAATAAAACTTACAATAACAATAATAGCCCTCAGAGAATCTTGAAATAAATTTAGTCCCTGTATTTGTAGTGATAAGCTTCTTCTTTTTTTTCCTTGCCAGATTAAGATTCTGGAATAGAATATGTTGATTAAAAAGGAAATAATTAGAATCTGGAATCCAAAATCGGCATTGTTGACAATAAAAGCTTGGTTAATTATAGCTTCTATTGCATTAATTATTAAGAAGATATATGTTGTTATTAGAAATGCACCTTGGATCATCGCTCCAATTGAATCCATTTTAGAATGTCCATACATATGTTCATAGTCGGGTGGACGTTGACTAAGATAAATGGAATAAATCGTCAAAAAAGCAAATACAATATCTGATAAAGTATCAACTGTTTCAGATAAAAAACTTAAACTTCCAGTAACAATCACTCCTAATATTTTCAAACTAGATTGGAGTAAAATTATTAAGAAGGCACTAATTCCGAATTTAATTTTAATATCCATTCTTAAAATGAGTTTCTCTATAGCAGAAGATTAAAAATTTTGAATTAAGGATTTTAAATAAAGTTTATGTTAAGTATAAAAAAGCCTTAGTTGATCTTGGACTCATATTTATCTCAATCTGCTGTGACTCTCTCCAATAACAACAATATCGTATGTTTTGTGTATAATTTGGGCATTAATCTTCTCTTTATTTAAATATCCCTTAACTAATATGAAAACTAAATCAATTAAATCTTTAAAAATTATTAAATATAGAAATAATTAATCAATTTTTCAGTGAATTAAAATAACATTAGAATGTTAAAATGAATGAATTAGAAATTGATCAAAAGGTTGAGAATTTTAAAGAACAATTAAATCTCCTTGCTATGATATTTGATACTAGAAGAAAGATGCGTCGAGAAATCTATAATGAAAAGACAGGATTTGTTTTTAATGCAAAATACCAATTCATTACAAAAGACGAAAAAGTTAGTGTATATGTAATTTTTAAAGATGGGAAAATGACAGTCCATGAGGGAAAAATTGAAAATCCTAACATTACTATTTATTATAAGAACAAGGAAACTTTAGCTAACCTTTATGATAAAAGTGCTGAAGAATCACTTGATTACTTATTAACTAATGAGATGGGATATATTGGAAATATGTCGTATCTCACTAAATTCTCTTACCTCATTTCTTTAGTAATGGGAGCTAAAATAAAAGATTATAAAGGTCCTGAAAACCAATTAATGTATCCAATTGAAGATATTGATAAGGGAAAAAAGAGCAGAACAATTAAAAACGAATCTCTAAATTATAAAATAGATAACGTTCATTACCTAGATGATCCTTACTTATCAAAATACTCTATAGATGATTTCCCACGTTTAAAATATTTGAAAAATAGACGATTCGCATTAAAACCCGCAATCTGCGTTGAGCGAGCTAAACTCCTTACTGAATATCATAGAGAGAATGGATTTGAAATAGATAATTCAGGAATTCCTATAGATCCTGAATTACGTCAAGCTAGAGCTGTTAATCATATAATGACCAATAAAATACCAATAATTCATCAAAAACATCTTATAGCTGGATCTACTACTTCAAAAGAAGTGGGAATTCCCATTTACCCGGAACTTATTGGTACTGCCATTTGGCCAGAGTTAAAAACAATAGGGCAACGTGAGCTTAATCCAAACGATATATCAGAAAAAGATGCGGATATTTTAAGTTTAGAAGTTTTCCCTTATTGGATGGAAAGAAATGTAAGAGAATATAATCGAGCGAAATATAATAATCCTGTTTCACAACAATTAGAAGAAGGGTGGGTGTTTTATTTTATGATGAAAAATAATGCTATTAGTCACACAGTTCCAGGATTCCCAATGATAATTAATGATGGTTTGGAGAAGGTAAAAAATAAAGCCAATGAAATGGAAAAAAAAGCAGAAAATAACGAGAAACAAAACTTTTATCAAGCAGTACAAATCGCAATTGATGGAGTATTAACTTATTCAAAACATTTAAGCGAAGAAGCATTAAATATTATGAATAATTTAGACCCTACTAATCCTAAACAAGCAGAAAGGATTGAAGAGTTAAAAGAAATTTCTAGAGTATGTGCGAAAGTACCTGCTAAACCTGCAGAAACTTTACAAGAAGCAATCCAATCAATTTGGACTAGTTTTGTATGTCTTCACTGTGAAAATGCAAATTCGGCTTTGTCAATTGGCAGGCTTGATCAGATGTTACAACCATTCTTTTTGAAAGAAATGAATCAAGCTAAAACTGAAGCCGAAAAAGATAAAATCATAAAAAGAACCATCGAATTAATAGGATCTTTATTCATAAGAATTAATGATCACGATCCTCTCATGCCAAATGTTGGTTGGAAATTATTTGGTGGGAGTTCTTCCGACGATACTGTAACTGTTGGTGGAGTTGATAGAAATGGTAATAATGCTGTGAATGATATGACTTTTATTATTTTGAAAACTAATGAAGTGCTAGGATTTCAAGATCCAAATATGAATGCAAGATATTATCCAGGTATCAATTCTAAGGAGTATCTACGACGTTTGTGTGAAGTTAATATTAATATGGGAGCTTCACCAAGTATTCATAATGATAAAACCATGATTGAAGCATTAGTTCATGAAGGATTTATTTTAGAAGACGCAAGAGACTGGGCTGCTACTGGATGTGTTGAACCAACAATCGTAGGAAAGCATTATGGACATACGAATTGTATGCTCTTAAATTTGGTAGCTCCTTTAGAAATGGTATTAAATGATGGTATCATCCCTCTAACTGGAGAAAAAGTAGGGCCCTCTACAGGAAATCCCCGAGATGATTTTAAAAGTTTTGAAGACTTTTATGATGCTTACAAAACGCAATTAAAGTATTTAGCAGAACAATCTATTGAAATAAATAACTTTTTAGGAACGTCACATCAATATATCCATCCCACTCCGTTATTATCAGGGTTTTTTAATGGTCCACTCGATAAAGGCAAAGATCTAGTACAAGGTGGTGCTGTTTATAATACTTCTGGAGTTGCCCTGGTTGCTCTTACAGATGTAATTGATAGTTTAGTTGTAATAAGAGATTTAATTTATAAAAGAAAGGAATTAGATTTTGTTACTTTAATGGATGCAATTGAACATAATTTTGAAAATGGACACAGCTCAATTCTTAAAAGTATAGAAAAAGTCCCAAAATTTGGATCTGGACAAAATGGTGCTGTGGAGCTTGCTCAAGATTTGATTAATTTTTGTTATGACACATACCATGCTATTAATAATTACAGAGGAGGCAAATATTTAGTAGGTTACTGGTCAATAAGTTATCATGCGGGATTTGGAATGCTAACAGGAGCCTTACCATCGGGTCGAAAAAAAGGGAAATCTCTGACACCTGGATTAACTCCAGCTCCAGGAACAACAGATATTTTGCTTCCCAGCATTCAAAGTGTTGCAAGTTTAAACTATTTAAAAATGCCAAACAATGCTTCTTATAACGTAAAGTTAATACCACATCCAGGAGATTCACACAAAGAGACATTAGACCTATTCATGAGTTATGTTCAAAGCTTTTTCGATTTAAATGGAATGCAATGGCAGTTTAATGTTATAAGCTCAGATACTCTAAGGAATGCGATGGAATCTCCTGAAGATTACCGATGGCTCTTGGTTAGGGTTTCAGGTTATAATGCTTATTTCGTAAAATTAAATAAAAATATGCAATTGGAACTAATTGAGCGCCACGAATATATGTCGTGATGAGTAGTAAAATAAATAGCTATTATATTTTATTTTTAATCTTAAATACCTAATCTTTAATTAGAATGACCCAGAAAACTTTAATTGTAGACATTAAGAGAAATGCCTTAGATGATGGCCCTGGCATAAGAACATTGATTTTCTTTAAAGGATGTCCATTGGCTTGCGTATGGTGTCAAAATCCAGAGGCTAAAAGTCCTTTTCAAGAAATTTCATTTGATGGTACTGATTGTATTGAATGTAAACAATGTATAGAAGTATGTGATCGAAGTGCTATATCTTTTTCCTATAAATATCGAATAGATAGAGCATTATGCAATTTATGTGGTAAATGCATAGAAAAATGTCCAAGTAAAGCTATAAGTTATGTAGGAAAGGAGTACAGTATTGAGAATTTACTCGAAATAATTTTAAGAGATAAAATATTTTATGATAATTCTGGTGGGGGTGTAACATTTTCTGGAGGAGAACCACTCTATCATATGGATTATTTACACAAACTTTTAAAGAAATTAAAGGAGAATAATATTCATACTTGTATTGAAACATGCGGTTATTTTGATAACGCTAAATTTGATGACTTAATTTTACCCTATGTTGATCTAATCTACTTTGATCTAAAGCTCTTTAATCAGAAATCACACATTCGATATTGTAAAATAAAAAATGAAAAGATATTGAATAATTTTGAATATCTATTGGATAAAGAGGAATTAGACGTTTTACCAAGAATTCCCTTAATTCCAAGCATTACATCTACAGAAAAAAATTTATTTGATTGGAAAAATTATCTTAAATCCTTAAATATCAAAAAGATTGGACTAATTCCGTATAATCCTTTATATCTTTCTAAATATAATAAATTAGGAATGAAACCATTGTATAATCATAGTGATTGGTTAAGAAAAGATCAGAAGAAAAGAATTAAAGAAATATTTTTGGAATTTGAATTTAGAGATTTTTAATTTCTGGGAACTTCGAATTCAATATCACTTATAAAATACAATGGACATGGATGTATAAAACCTAATAGCTTATCAGCAGCTCGTCTTCCATCGCTTTATAGAAAATAATATCAACCCCTTCATTATTGCCATAAAGTATCGTTAAATTTGCGTTGGTGCATCCTTATGAAATCTTTTTAACCATGGAACGAAATGGAGTGATACCTGAACTATCTACAATTCCATAATATATTTTGAATCTTGAAGCGGTTTGTAATAAAAATGACCTTCTGGACCAGAACTCTCGATCTTTGTACCAACTTCCCAATTATTCCAAATATGTTCCATTAAAAAGCCTATTGATTGATCTTAAAAATTAAAGCACATTATAATAAATTAATTCAAAACAAAAAAGATGAGTAAAATTGAATAATTTAGAAGAAATTGGCAGAAAGTGGTTTGAAATTATGTGGAGTAAACCTGATGTTCATCTAGCTAATGAAATTGTGGACTCAGAATATAATCCTAGTTGGATTCACATAGATAAAGTAGGGCCGTCTCAAGTACAGCATGAAATAAAGCATTTTAGGTCGATTTTTCCAGATTTAAAGTATGAAATCTTAGAAATGGTTAGTGAAGAAAATAAAGTTTGGATTCGATATCAAGCTCAAGCCACTCATAAGGGATCGGGATGGGGGTTTAAGCCTACAAATAAAAAAGTTCAGTTCGAAGGAGCTACAATTCTCTATATTAATTCAGAAGGAAAAGTGTATGATCAATGGGGTGCTTTTTGCTTTTATGATATTTTTGAAGAATTAGGCGTAGTTCCACCTTTCCATGAATTGTATAAGTATCTTTTTGATTTTAATTCATCATTGGAAAATAGGTAATCATCTCTTAGCTGGAGATGCATAACAATAATGACAGTTATGTTTACAACGAAAAATTCCTGTATAACCTCCAATATCTTTCGATTTATAACATCCACAACTTTTTCTTTGCCCTGAGTCTCTAACTTTTGGAATATTCTCACCAACTAATTTTTCAATCTTATATGCATCAATACAATGTGCTTGTTCGAGATCGGGTATTTCAAGTAAGTCTGGTTGACAACATGCTTTCATTTTAATCTTATACTCTTGACAGAAACATATTAAACGTGTTATAATTCTTTTTTTATCCTCATAGGTAAGGTCAATTGGAATAAATCCTCTCGAGATCATTCTATATTTTACTTTAGAATAAATCGTTGCGAATGAAAAAATCATTTCTCTAAGTCCTAAGGAAGAAATCTTTTCAATAATATATTCAAATTTATCAAGATTATTTTTAATAAGATTGGAACCTTTTCTTTTATAAAATATTATTGGATCAAATCTAAAGTTTAATGCCAAGATCCCAAAATTCTTTATCAGCGACTCTAATTGATTGAATCTCTCTTCTAGTGAAGTAGTAATATTAGCTTCTAATTCTGAAGGAGAATTGATTGTAAATTGAAAAGAGTGTCCTTTATAGGAATTGAAAAGAGATGGATATTTCTTATAAGATTGAATCCAATTATTAAAATCTTTACTCCACCAAACCCAACATTTTACATGCTCTGGTTTTAAGGATACTCGATAAATCTGATTTCTATTGAATGGATTTCTTACGTCAACATATCCCACTTTTATTTTTTGAATGACCCAATCCATCAAAAATGCTGGAATATCTGTTCTTCTTGAACAAGATATGATTGGTGTTTTCACTATTTTGGGTTCAATTACTAAATCTTTAACCTTTTGTCACTCTTTTGAATTAGAATTTTAATCTTGATATAAATAATGAAATACATTATGGATAAAGATCTTTTGTAACAAAATCTAGATTTAGATCTTTTAGAGTTTCTTTTAAAGGATACCCATTCTCGGGATTCCATCCTATTGCTTCACAAAAGTTTTGATAATCCTCTTTATAATCAACTATTTTTCCTTTATGAGGTCCACTTTCGAAAGGAGGATCACCAACTGCTCTTCCTGGAAGTGAGTTGTTTACCATAATTATACCCTCTCGAATTGTAAATGCTTGACGCAAAGTGTGAATACGGTATCCAACTTCGAAGATTTCCTCAATAGAAAGATCCCAGCCAACTACTGAACTTATTACTTCCGTTAATGGATATTCTTGGTAAAGATTTAGAAATTCACACAATCCTAAAGCATTTGTAGCTTGTTTTAATCCAACGACTATTTTTTGAGCAGTAGCTCTATCTTCACTACCAACGCGTTTCCATCTTTTTGGTAGACTTAGACCATTAATCAATCCATTTGGCTTAATCAATGGTCCTATAGCCATTATATCAATACTTGGATTAGTGTGTTTACCAGGTGTTGGGTCAAAAGCATAACTCATACCAAGAGATTTAAAAAATTTAGGATCATGCATAGCTAATTCTTGCCCCATTGAATGTATCGCATATATTTCACTGTCCTTACCGAAATGCTTTGAGGCTCTATAACAACCATCGGCTAAAATATTGCCAATTCCTTGTCTTTTTATAATTTTTTTAACTAATTCAATGATTGTTTTAGAATTTCCCCAGCTTAGTTCTAAACCATCGGTTTGGCTTTTATCAATAATCCCATTTTCATAACATTCAATTACGAAGGCTATTGTACCCCCAATCGATATTGTATCTATTCCCGCTCTATTACATAAATCATTAATTTGAAATAGTGATAATTTATCATCATTAAGTAAAAGTGCTCCTAATGAAGCACAAGTTTCATATTCGGGTATATGACTTTCCTCAAGGTTGATTTCAGGAACCTTAACAATTCCTCCGCATTGAACTGCACATGAGAAGCAACCGTATTTTCTAATCTTATACTTATTTAATTCTATACCTCCTATTTTTCGTGTTTTTTCCATTTGGAAGTTATCATTGAAGTTACCTCCCCAATTTTTTATGGGAGCATCGCCTGATTGAATACTAACATCATTTAAGCCACTTGTACCCAAAGTTTTATAAACAGTGATAGTTCCTGTTCCAGAATTATTAATTCCTTCATTATATTTCTGAGTTATAGAGGTTAAAGCATCCTTATTTGCCACTTGAACTCTATTGTTTCCCTTAAGTACGATAGCCTTCAACATTTTTACCCCCATAACTGCTCCTAATCCACATCTAGCAGCAATTCTTCCTTTATCAGTGACAATTCCAGAAATTAAAGATTGCTTCTCACCAGCCAATCCAATACATGAAACGTGCACATTCCCATATTTCTCTTTTAACTTTATGTCAGTTTCCACTGTATCCAACCCCCAAATACCATTAGCATCTAAAATCTCTTTCTGTTCATTTATGATTGAGATATATTTTGGAGTATCAAAAGCACCTGTTAACAATATTCCATCATATCCGCACTTTTTTATCTCTGGACCAAAATATCCTCCTGAATTAGCATCTCCCCAAGTTCCTGTTAATGGAGATTTAGCAGCTGTCATATACCTACCACTTAAAGGCGTTATAGTACCTGTGAGTAATCCGGGGAAAAACCCCAGAATTGCCTCTGGAGAAAGAGGATCTATTTTTGGAGGAAGTCGTTCATATATTAATTTACATGCTAAACCGTATCCTCCAAAGAATTGTCTATATGCATTTTCTTCGAGCTTTTCTTCTTTAAAGGAACTATTATCTAAATCAACCCAAAGGATCTTCCCAAAGAAACCATTTGACATTTATGTAGAGCCACCCTAATTAATATAATTTAATTAAATAATTAATATTCTCTGATCTAATTTATAAATGTTTATAATGGAAGCTCATATATATTTCAATTAAAATAATGAGAGATATAAGTTCATAGCTTCCAAGAATAGTCGTTTGTGCTCCTCTTCTGAAAGATATTCCCCTGGTGTAATTCCATGTCTTTTCTGAAGTTCTTCATAAATTTTTAAATGTGGGTTAACAAACGCATCCTTAGTTTCAATTTTTTTTCGTAAAACCTTCCTAAAATTGTCATCTAACCAAATCTTAAATGGTCCTGAACTGTGTTCTGCTTTATGTTTAATATGATACTTCCGTTTAAGTGTAATTATTACATTGTAAACAGTCTTGCATATTAATTTCAATCTCTCATTATTTTCTCTGTAAAAATATTCAATAGGCACGGGCAAACGCATATGTAATAATAGTCCTTGACCTCGACGAAAATTAATGTGACCATATCCAAAAATTACTTTATGAAATCCAAATTTCTCAAAAATCTCATTAATGGTATGAATAATTTCTGGTAAATTTTTAGGCTCGCTCAAAATATCTTCAAACCCTGGAAATGCGATATAATCTGCAGATGAATCTGCAGTTTGTACTAATAGAGCAAAAGCAGATCTTTCCTGAATATAATTTTGAAAATCTTCTTCATTTAAAATTAAATATTCTAAATTTCCTTGTCTCATCATTAAATTAATAAAGGAATCTACCTCCGCGGTAGTTCCTTTAATCATCACTCCCCACTTAATTTTAGATTCAACTTTACTTAAAAATTTCAGATTATTAAATAATCCAGGTAGTTTTTGATTTGAGACTACAAATTCACTAATTAGAGGAAAAATCTTAGATTCTAAAATAGATTGAAGCCCATTAAAAGCTAATTCTATATTATCTCCGAAGAGAATTGCTCTTTTTACATCTAAGGATGGCTTAAATAATTTAAATCGAGCACTTAAAATCACTCCAAAGTATCCATTAGTACCAATAATTTTATTGAAAAGTGGATCAGTTTTCTTTAATTGAAATATTTTACCATTAGGGTTCATGATTCGCATACTTTTAATCCAATCCTCTGCCGAACCTAACTTTCCCGATGTAATTCCACTTGCATTTGAAGCTATAATACCCCCCACCCTTACTGGAAGCTTTAAAGCACTTGCTGGTTGAATAGGAAAAATAAACTTCCCGTTACTAAGAAAATGAACATATTTGATTAAATCTGAGATGATTACGCCCTGTTCAACTAGTATTTCTTGTTTATTAAAATCTATATAAAAAGGTTTTTCAAAAGTATGTAGATCTGCAAGATCCACTATTATTCCATAATTTGAATATCCTCCCGATAATCCAGTTTTTCCACCAGCAAATGTTATTGGAATTTTTAACTCTTGTGAGTGGATAATAACACTTTTTAACTGTTCCTCTGTTTTAGGTCTAAAAATTATATATGGTGTTAAAAAAAGATGTGAAGGATCATTAAGACCTGCAGCTTGGAGCTTATTGTCAACAAATATCGTTTTTCCAGATAGAAATAATTTTGTATATTCATTTTTATTTGCTATTTGAGAAAGATTAGGAAAACCTGTTTTTATAAAACCTTCATTTTCCATTATTAATAAAAATTTATCCCAAGGTAATTCATTTTGAAGGTTTTTGATAATATTATTTTTCTCCATTGTATATCATAACAAATTCATTAAATATTTAAGTCTATTATTCTTCAGAATTCATTTGTTTTATCTTATCTAACTCTGCTTGCCGCTTTGCTAATATAAATGAACTAGTTATAATTAATATAATCGCTATTATAAAAAATACAACAGATAAAGTAGTTGGAGGAATTAATAAAAACACTAAAAAGTATACTATTGAAGGGGTAGTTTGTGTTGGTAGGTTTTGTATCGGAACTAATTTACTTGCATCTCCATATCTTAACGCAGCGGCCATTTTAGCCACTCCAAGCAAATTTACTATAACAAGAATTATTGCCGAGATTATAAATAGGATTATATCTCCAAGACTAAATATTGTGCTAAATATTTTAGCGATTACACCCATTAAAATTCCAGTCCAAAAATTTGCTAATGAGAACATGCATCCCGAAAGTAATGCTAACAAAATTCCTCTATATTTTCCATATTTTGATTGAATAAAATGAAATGTTACCGCAGCTATAACCAAAGCTAGCGTATAAACACTCATCCTAATTATGAAATCAAATTGTAATAAATTAAATTCAGATAACTCTATTGACAATTCACTTAATCCAAGAAAGGTAATAGCACAAACCATCATGAAGATAGCTAGAATTTCTGAAAATGTTAATTTCTCACCAATTACTTTTACTGAACCAATTGCCAATATTATTAATCCAGAAGCCATTAACCCTGGAATGATTGCTGGGCCAATAAAGATTTGAGCCATCAAAAAAAAAATAGTTCCTAATCCAAAACGAAGGAATAATGCAAATATCCATAATGGAGTTCTTACCAGACTTCTCATTAATTTTGCATCAGGATTTAATTTATTGATTATCATTTTTTCAATTAATATTCCAGTGAAATGTGAAAGGCCTGATAAAATTGCTAATAAAACGCCTAACCAATAAATTAACATTTAATCATATTAGATAATTGATTTTATTAAATAATTTAATATTGGTTCATATAAATTTAAGGTTTAAATTATTGCTAGATATCAACCTTAAATCCAGACTTTAACATTTTGTTCGTAATAACTCCAAATGAGACATTGTTTAAGCATAATTTCACTCCAGGAAGGGGAGTGCCTCTGGTTCTAACTATAATTTGAGTTTTTTCTGGCAGCTTTTCATAAATTATCTTTATTGCACTATTATTAAATTCAAATGACTTTATTAAAATCCCATCTATTCCAAATACAAATTTTCTTTTAAAATCTATATACAAATCACCAAAATGTTTTTTAACATAGGCGGTTGCCATTGCAGCAGTACCAACCCCCCAATCAAAGGTAATTTGACCTGGAACTCTATAATCACTACCTGTATGACCATAATTCTCATAGATGGCTCCTTTATCAACATTATCAATAGTGGAGATTCCCTTTATATTACCAGGGCATATTTCTTCATATTGTTTAAGCAATTGTAAAGCCCAAGATGCACGTAATGCAGCAAGCCCTCTTTCCATATATTCCTCATTTTCAGTTATAAGGTAATAGTCCATATATGTTCTTACGAATAAAGCTTGCCGTGCATCACTTAATTCAGCATCAGCATTTTGAACTCCAAAACCTCCGAATGTGTTATAGTTAATGTAGGGCATAGGCCAAACCTGCTGAAATAACGATAGTACCGCTAAAATATCTTCTCCTCCTTCAAGATATTCTACTTCTTTTGTTATTTTATATAGTTCTTTAAAGCTTTCTGCACACCAATAGATACTTAATGTATTCATAACATGGCTATTAGTATAATTATCAAAGAAGTTTAGAGAGAATTTAGTACAACTATAAAACGGTTCAAAATCGTGCCATTTATTTTGTGGGATTATGTTTGTTTGAATATAATGTGCAATTTTCTTAGCTATTTCAATAATTTCTCGACTTTTCATACTTTTATATAATTTTGTTAGGAATAGTAATATGGCTCCAGAACTAGCAGAATCTAATAAAACATGGTTAATTACTATTTGTTTATCTTTAGAAATACTGATAAAAACAGGAATGTGAGACGTTTTTTGCCAAATTTTAGAGATAAATTTAAATAAATCTTTGCATTTTTCAATGATTTCATCTTTTTTCTCAAATTCATGGTAATAAATAAGAGTCCAATACATTCCGAGGCAAATGTCCACTAAATTATACTCATCACTATAGAGATAAGCCTTAGAACCATTTATATATGAAACAATTGATGAATCTTGCCCTGCCGGAAAAATTATACTCGGAAAAAGCCCACTAATTCTCGGTAAATTTAAAATTGTATTTAAAATAAGATTTCCTCTTGCTATAAGTGAATTTTCTTTCCATTCTTCTCCGAAGTATCTCAAGCCATATGCAGTCCTTATATTAAGAAACCACGCGTTATTCCAGATTTCAGCAGTTCTAGGAACAAATGCAAGTCTGAGGCTATACTTATCAAACCATTTCACTTGTTCTGCATCATAAATCATTTCATTTATCATTTTGTGAATGCCTTCATCAGAGCTAGCAGTTTCGGTAGTGTTTCTTTGTTTATGATTTTCGATATCCTCAGGCTTTATAAATTCAATCAATCTCTTTTTAGATCCTGCCCATGATCTTTGCCAAATTCCTCCACATTCAATTCCATTAATCCAAAACGTTCCCCAATATTTATGTCTTTCAAAAATTGCTTTAAAACCTTCTCTAACATTTTCTTCATATGGTAATACTTGAGGTTTTAAGCTTTCATATAGGTATTTTCTAAGGTATTTCTGCCAGAAGAATTTATTAATAGATTGTAGTATTTCGGATACCTTTTTCTTAATAAAAATAATAATATAATATCGGAAGGTTAAATCGGTATCCTTTTCAATTTTCCATATTTTAGACGAGTCGTATTTGAAAAATGTGTGAGGAGTTGAGTGATAGTTCCCAAAACCGTAATCTATTTGGGGTAGATTGGCAGAATTTTCAGATTTTAGATTTAAATTTATAAATGATTGAAAAGGGCGATTATTCCCAAGAGTCTTTAAATCTGGAATGAAGGCAAAAGCTATGGCGCCTTTCTTATAAACAATCGCTGGAGACCGAAATATATGATCCCCCATAACATATTCCTTTTCTGGGCGAAGATGAGGAACCCATGTAAAGTCTGGCTCACCTTCAAGAAGGACGGAATAATTTACAAGAAGTTTAGATAAATTTAATTCTTTTCTATTAGATAATTTATATCTAATATGAAATATGTTATCTTCTTCAAAACAGTAGTCTAAATTTAGTAAAAAATCATTATCATTAATCTGATAATATAATTTTTTCTTTTTACTTTTTAGAAAAAATGTTTTTTTACTTTTTCGGATACCTCTTTCCCAATAATTTAATGTACTAAAACCAGAATGATTTCCAAGAATAGGTACCCAAAAATCATTATATTTAACTTCAATAACCTCAGAAGTAAAATCTTTATGTTCATCTATAATTAGTCTTAAAGTATCTCTTTCAAGAACTTGTTTACTGTACATTATAAGATTGTTGAAGTTTTGTTATTAATTAGACTAGAATATGATATCTAAAAATTTTTATTAAAAAAAAAAAAAGTTAAAACCTGTCCCAAGCTGCATGAACTGCTTTACTGGTCATTTCTATAACCGTTTTCATTTTATCAGCAGGAGCTAATCCAGCTTCAGGGGCTACTTTCATAATTGAAGTGTGACTTACATATACCTTTCCATTTTCTTCATAGATCACAAAACTGCATGGAAATAACAAACCAACGTTTTTTGATACATCTAGTGCCGCTTTAGCAAATTCAGGGCCGCAAGCTAGTATTATAGTATATCTGTCGTAATCTATTCCTAATTTCTTCTTGAAAATTTCATCTATAGATTTTGTTAGCATATGACTAAAGCCTTCTTCAACAATAATTTTCTCAACACGCTCCACTGCGTCATTAAAATCCATACTTAATGCTTTTTTCAATATATCAACCATATCTTCCACTTTTTTGATTAAGTATATTTTAGGTTAAAAAATTCTATTTTGCAAAATCCTCTAAAGCTTTAAACACATATTTTGTAAACATTAATGAAGGACCACCACCTAAAGTTCCAGCGACCATACTTGCTTCGATTATTTCCTCTTTCGTGGCTCCTTGATCTAATGCATGTTTAACATGCCATGCTACACAAAATTTACATTGATAAGCAATTGAAAGAGCAACTCCTATTAATTCTTTTACTTTCGCAGATATAGCACCATCAGCCTTCGCAGCTCTAAAAAATTGTTGAAATCCTTTCATGGCATCGGGATGTGCTTGTCCTAGTCTCTGAAGACTAGCTTGGGCAGCTTTGAAATATTCTTTCATATCGTCATCCATTTCTGTTTCACCAAAATTTCTTTATTAAATTATACACGATTTGAGAAATAATAAAAATTTTCTTTATGAATTAAAAATCAAGATTATAAATCTGAGAAATGTAATTATTAGTTTTTAATCGGATATTTTGCTTGTTTCCATGCTTTCATGCTCCCTAACACATTATAAACATAGTTAAATCCATTTCTTTTTAAAATGCTTGTTGCCATGCTAGCTCGAGCTCCATTTCCACAAATAGTTACTATGGGAACATCTTTAGGTAAATCCACTAATTTCTCTTCCAGTTCACCTACATAAATGTTCTTCGCTTCTTCAATATATCCCTCCTTTAACTCAGGGGCTGCCCGAACATCAATTAAAAAGGTTTTTTCACCTTGATCCAATCTTCTTTTTAATATATCAACAGTCATCATACCAATTGTTTCGATGGGAAGATGATTGCTATACCAGGCAATTATCCCTCCGACCAAATATCCCATAATATTATCATAACCCAGTCTAAGAAGATATTTATATGCTTTCTTTAAATCTTTGAAATTTTCTACAACAAGCAATATTGGTTTATCATAAGGGAGAACCCACCCCACATAGGATGGTAATCCTTTCAACCATATGTTATATGAATTTTTAATATGCACTGAACCAAAAGATGCTGGATTTCTGGTATCAACAATTATTCCTCCCTCTTCTAATTTACTTTTAAATTCATTTGGGAGTAATGGCTTAAATCTCGGTAAATCTTTTAATAATGGAGGTCCTTGTAAGTTATATTTTTCCATTTGTCTAAAATAAGGTGCAAAATAATGTTTCTCATTTAATTTGAATTCTACAAACTTTTGTCTATCCTTCAATTGCAATACTGGATTTTGCATACGTTCTAGTCCAATTGTACTTAATTCTCTTTCATTTATGGCAACTCCACAAACAGACCCAGCACCATGAGCCGGTAATATAACAGCTTGATCCCCTAAAGGTAAAATTTTATTAAATAAACTGTTATAGAGATTTTCAGCATTTTTTTTTGATTTATCAGGACCATACATATCAATCCGCCCAGTATCTCCAACAAATAGAGCATCTCCCGTAAATACCATTATAGTTTGGTCTCCTGTAGTTGTATCAAACACAGCATAGCTTGTGCTTTCATCAGTATGACCAGGAGTATGGATAACTCTAATTTTCAAAACACCTAATGTGAATTCCTGCCCATCTTTAAGGGTTTTACCATACTTCCAATCCAAACCAGGTCCATGGTATATTTTCACATCAACTACATCTGCTATTTCTCTGGATCCAATGACATAATCCTCGTTACGGTGGGTTTCAAATACATACTTTATATTAGCTTCAGCATCCCAAGCTAATTTAAGAAAAATTTTGGCATCTCTTCTCGGGTCTATAACACATGCTTCATTCCCAGACGCTAAAAAATATGATATAGATGCAATACCTTCACTTTTTATCTTATGAAGAATCATTTTACTCTCTTCTAGAAATATCTTGGAACTTAATTTTTTTATACCCTCATCCTATAATAATCTATTTTCTATAGTCTAAAACTAATTTTTACAAATTATTATAATCCTTATAACTTTTTCTTTAATTACTATGCGTATTGTTAAATTGTTCTGAGTTTATTTATTCATAAGTTTTAATTAACATTTTCGCCTCTTATAATTATGATCCCTTCAATTGAATGGAAGAATAACAAGGTTAAGATGATTGATCAAACTCAACTTCCTCATACTCTTCAATTTCTTGAATTTGACAATTTTAGAGATGTTGCCAATGCGATTAAAGTGATGAATATCAGAGGTGCTCCTGCAATTGGAGTTGCGGCTGCTATGGGTATTGGTTTAGCTACAATTGAGTATAACCAATTACCAAAAGAAAAATTTATAGAAAAAATGGAAGAAGCAGCAAAGATTATAAGAAAAACAAGGCCAACAGCTTCTAACTTATTTTGGGCAGTGGATAGGGTTATAAATATTATCCGAACGTACCCAGATAATCCTGTAAATATATCCAATTTAGTTATAGAAGAAGCAAAAATTATGGCACAAGAAGATATTAATGTGAACAAAAGAATAGGAAGGAATGGTGCAAAGTTATTAAAAGATGGGGATGTTATTCTTACTCATTGTAATGCCGGTTCCCTTGCTACCGTGCAATATGGAACAGCCTTAGCTCCTGTGAGAGCTGCTATTGAGGAAGGAAAGAGAATTAGCGTAATTGCAGACGAAACACGCCCAAGATTACAAGGAGCTAGATTGACCGCTTATGAGTTGCAATATGATAAAATTCCTGTTAAAGTAATTTCCGATACTTCCTCTGGATTATTAATGCGTTTAAGAAAAGTTGATAAAGTAATAGTGGGAACAGATCGGGTAACTTCAGATGCAGTATTTAATAAAATTGGTACCTATCTGGTGGCTTTAGCTGCAAACGATAATAACATTCCCTTTTATGTAGCAGCACCAACATCGACACTGTCACTCCTAGAAACTATAGATGATGTTATAATTGAGCAGAGAGACAGTACGGAAGTCAGTTGTGTATTAGGTAAAATTCAAATAGTACCTGATAATGTAGAGTGTTTAAATTATGCTTTTGACATAACACCATTTCGACTTGTAACAGCAATAATTACTGAAGATGGTGTTTTTAGTCCCGAAGATTTACTAAAAAAATATAAGATTTCAAATATTTAATAAATAAGCTAGTAAGGTGCTGATTATGAAGCTTGCTAAAAGAGAGTCTGTTCGTTTCAGAATATTCATACTCGTAATTATTGAATTTCTATGCTTGATTTATTATTTTGTTATTTCAGGAATAGCTAGAAATTTTTCATGGTCAACTATTGAACTAACAACGACAATTGAAGGCCTTCTCATTCAAATTGTAAATTTAATAGCTATAGTTATTGGAATAATTCTTGCAGTTCATATTATGATGTATATAGCTATCCTTTATCGAGGTAAAAACTAATTCATGGGGTTTTCAAAAAAGAGTTTTAATAAATGCTTTAAATGTGCTAAGTCCCTTGTTCTTGAGAGTTTCTGCCTAATTTCATTGGAATGATCAATATTTTTTGATAGCCAGATAGCATTCCTTTTTAATTCTTTAAACTTGTATTTTTCTATTGAATATGGAATTGATAACTCATCATCAATAAACTCCTTAAGACATTCTTCATAAATTTTGAGATATTTTCGCATCCTATCTTTATCATTTTGAAATGGAATAAATTTTCCTGTTTTCAAGAAATCGTTAATTTGACTAAAAATTTGAGGATTTCCCATAGAAGCTCTTCCGATCATAATTGCGTCTACATTTGTGTAATCTATAAATCTTTTTGCATTTAGGGGATCATCTATATTTCCATTTCCTACAATTGGTATATTTAGAAGGCTCTTTAACTCTTTTATCGTATCAAGATCTAATTTAGAGTCATCAAATTTGTCTTTAACAGTTCTACCATGAATTGTTAAATATTCTATATCAGAATTATTTATTAAAGTTGAAAATTCATGTAAATTAATTCTATCATTAATACCCGTCCTTATCTTCAAGGATATTGGTTTCGAAGCGTATTTCAAGGCAGTGTTAACAAGTTTCTTTAAGAACTTAAAATCTCTCAATAAATAAGCTCCTTCTTGAGAATTGAATGCTCGCCTAGAAGGACATCCCGCATTGAGATCAATAACACTAAATTTATAACTTTCAAGAAATAATATAGTATTTTTCAATGCGTCTAGATTCGATCCAATTAATTGGATGCTTATTGGCACTTCTTCTTCAATTCTGTGTAGATCAGGGGTGATAGTATCTGGATTTTTTATAACTCGTTTAGTATATATCATAGGAACGCAAACTAAACCAATGTCTTGAAACTTTCTACAAAATCTCCTATATGGAGCAGTAGTCACTTCTTGCATTGGTGCTAACAGTAAATTATTTTCTAAATGAAGAGTTCCTAATCTCATAATATTAATGCCGTCTAATTTTTCAAAATATAAGCACGAAATTTTAATAAAAAATGATTTTTAATTAAATAATACCATTATTATTTGAAGATTTATTCTTAATCAGAATATTATAAAAGTGAAAAGATTTACTATGTATCAATATCTCCAAGAATTTGAATTTAAAAAATCTCCTAAAAATATTTCATATCTAGAGGGTCCTCCTTTAATTTTAAGTAATGAATTAAGCTTTTTTCACAATAAGAATAAATTTAGAAAAGAATTGAATCAATTACAATTTTTATTCAAGGATTATACTGATAATCCTCTAATAGCGGCTGGAATTCGTGATTCTTATCTAAAGGAAGAATTCAGTGAAGAATTTTTAATTGTTCTTTTTACCACTAATGATATCGTTAGAAAGACTAACAAAATAGTTGAGAAATTTGTTAAGATGGAATATAAATCTGGAAGCTATTATTTGGAATCAACTTCTGAATATGTTTTGTTAATTGCAAAGGATATGGATGGATTAGTGTCTGGAATAAACGTTCTTGAAGAAATCTTTACTCAAACATTCGAAGACTACTTAAAACAACAAGCATTTGAAGATTATGTTAAAATAAGACCATTTTTAATACATAATTAATTTATTCAAAATATTTCCAAGGTCTTTGTTTTCTTAATTTGTAGGCTTTTTCAGCGTATTCTTCAATCATACGATGCGTATTGAAGTAAGCAGCTAGTGATATTGCATTTTTACATTTAAATAGCCACTCGTCATGATTTAAATAGGTTGGAATTATACTGTTCTCTAAAATCTTATAAATTTCTTTCGAATCAATGTCCCAATTATTAGAGATCCCTGGATCTTTTGGATTTTGATCATTAGGCCCAATAGCCCATCCTGATAAAGCATTTTTTTTATAACCTTCTAACCACCATCCATCTTGAATACTGAAATTTAATACACCATTTAATGCTGCTTTCATGCCACTAGTACCGCTTGCTTCACGATATCTTTCAGGAGTATTTAACCAAACATCACACCCTGAAACTAACATATGTGCTAAATCCATATTATAATTCTCCATTAAAACGACTTTAACTCCATAGTTATCATACAAATAGTTGCCTGATTCATAAACTTTCTTGATATAATCCTTCCCCATTTCATCTTTAGGGTGAGCCTTACCTGCAAATATAAATTGTACACTTCCCTTACAGATTTTTCCTAATCTATCAATATCATGGAAAATTAAAGTACCTCTTTTATAAGTAGCAAATCTTTTTGCAAAACCGATTGTTATTAATTCTTCATCTAATAAATTCCATGAATGGCCCTTTTGATAGCTAATAAGATTGAATTTATTTTTAATGTGAGCATCGAAAACATCTAGATCATCTAACTCGATTGCATTTTGCAGTAAAGATGGGTTTGCCTTCCAATTAGGAAACTTTCTATCAAACATTTTTCTAAATGGTTTTGATACCCAGAAGGGTAAATGAATTCCATTTGTAATATAGTCAATTTCATATTTTGGGAACATTTGTTTAGTTATTTCAACATGTTTTCTTGAAACTGCATTCCGATATCTTGAGAGGTTCATCCCCAAAAATGTCATATTAAATTGCCCATTATCCTCACCAAACTTTCGAATTCGTTCAGGAATTCTATTTTCAAAAACTTTAGTTACCAAACTTTGATCAAATCTATCATGTCCAGCAGCTACAGGTGTATGAGTAGTAAAAACAACACTTGACTTAATCTTTTCAATGTCCCCTTTATACATATTATATAATTCAATTGAAGCAAAACTTCCATGACCCTCATTAAGATGATAAGTTTTAATATTTTCATATCCTAGGGAGTTTAGGAGGCGAACACCACCAATTCCAAGGATTATTTCTTGGACAATGCGATTCCATCGCGAAGTTGAATCGTATAGAGATCCTGTCATCTTTTTCATCCATGGTTCATTTCCCTCAACATCAGTTGTAAGAAGATAGACAGGTAAAACATGACCTGATTGACCAATGACTTTGTAAAGCCATGCAGAGACCCTAACTTCTCGATTCTCAATTTTAACAGAAATGGGTTTCTCAACTTTATCAAATTCATAGAAAAAATTCCATTCGACTTCTTTTTCCTTTTGTTCACCAGCTTCATTAAATAATTGAAAAAAGTATCCTGAACTGTAACATAGGCAAACTGCTACCATTGGGATCTCTAAATCAGCAGCAGATCTTACTGTATCTCCTGATAGTACTCCTAAACCACCACTATAAGTTGGGATATTAGAATCTAAACCTATTTCCATTGATATATAAGCAACAGAAGTATTATTTTTTAGATTATCATCAATTTCCAGTTTTAATCATCTTATCTATTGTTTAATTTTTTATGAATCTGTGATTATTTAATACTGTGTATTATATTTAAAGTAATTTAGAATTCTAATAAATAAGATAGATAAGATAAAATAATTATTTTAGAACAAAAAGGGATTTGCACTAAATTTATATATATTGAAAACTCTAACTTTAATTACCAAATCAAAATTTATTGCTTAAACAAATAAATTAGTTAATATAGGTGTATTAGATGACAGAAATTATTTTCGAAGTAATATTTCCATTAATTTTGATATTGTTACTTATAATTATTTTAATTAGTGGAATTCCTAATAGGAAACCAAATCAAGAATTTATGAGTTTAGATGACTTCATTAAAGATTGGATTAGAGATCATGGATCAGCTCACAAGTTAGAAGATTATTTTACCAAAATGAAAAAAGACCCTTCTGGAAAGATTTATATGCCAATAACATATAGAGGGGCAAAGATCTTCATAAGGTGGGGATTAACTCCAAATAAAGTTTCTTTTATGAATTTAATTTTATCCTTCCTAATCTTTTATTGTGTTGTTATGCTTGGGGACGGGACTTTACCTGGTGTTAACTTATTCTCTGAACAACCTTTTTATGGTGCATGGTTTCTTCCTTTGGCAATATTGGTACTTTTTACGGGTATTATTGATGGAATTGATGGGGCTATAGCTCGTTTACTAAACATTAAATCAAAACGAGGTGCTTGGTTAGATAATGTAATTGATCGAATTTGTGATATACTTATGTTTGTATGCTTAATTCCCGCCAATTATATGATTATAAATGCTTATGGTCTTAATTTTAGATGGATAGTATGGACAAATATATTCCTTATTTTTATTTATGAATATATGAGAGCGAGACATGAAGGTTTAGGAATGAAGGAAACAAAGCCCTTTATAGGTGAAAGAATTACTCGATTTTTGGTAACTGCTACATTTTTTGCAATGTATGGAGTCTCAAGTCTAACTATGTTGATTACATATTTAATCAATCCCTCTAGTACAACAATATGGGCATCGGTTCATACATGGATAACTACATGGACAATGTTTATTTTTCAAATTAGTTTATTTATAATTATGGTCATATCAGTAATACCATTTGGGCGATACATCTATAAAGGATTAAAGGAAATGGATAAAAAAAATGGAGTATTAAAATAAAAAATAAAAACGTGATTCTCAATGAAAATGTCAAAAATCATATTATATGGGTTCTTTTTGGTAGTTTTATATGTTATTTTCCATATATACTTTCCATCTTTCTGGACTTCAGGCGTAAGAGATTCTATTAATGCCTTCTTTACTGATCCTTTAACTTATTGGTGGTTTATATTTCCTTTAATAGGGCTTGTAATGATATGGGGCTTGCTTCTTTATTATGGAATTCACTTTTTAGCCTCATTTGGAAGTGGTTATAAGACTAAAACAACTTATTATCCAAAAATAAGCATAATGATTGCCTCTAAAAGTGAGCGAATCCTTCTGGAAAGAACATTAACATCTATTGTTAATTCAAATTATCCAAAAGAAAATATCCAAATAATCATAATCACAAGTGGTTCTACAGACGATACAACAGAGTTTTGTCAAAAGTTTGCTATGACATACAATATGATAGATATTGAGGTGTTATCAGATAGCTTAGCAAAGAAGGGTAAACCTCCAGCTTTGAATTATGGTTTAAAATATGTCAAACACGATATCGTTCTACTTTATGACTCAGGCTGTATTTTAGAACCAGATACCCTAAAAGATTTGATTTCACCATTTCAAAATGATAACAATAATGCGGTTATAGGACCAGTGTTAGTTAAAAATTGGAAAGAAAATAATTTAACCCGAGGAATTCTTCTTGATTATGCTATGGTTTCGGGTGGAGGTTTGCTTTTTGAAATTAAAAATCGGTTGGGGTCTTCAGCTTATTCATTCGGAAGAAATTTTGCTGTTAGAACTAAATTTTTAAGGAAATATGGAGGTTTTAATGAAGATTCTATGACTGAAGATCTTTATTTATCTGTACTTTTAAACTTAGACGGAGTTAAAATACTCTTTTCTCCTAAAGCTAAAATTTACGAATATGTACCAAGTACATGGGAAATATTAACTCAACAACGTACAAGATGGCTTGCAGGGTTTATTTTTGATATGCCTCAGTTGATGGCAATGAAAAGCGAGCATAAAAATGGCAAATCTTTAATTATCGCGAGAAATATGACAATGATGTTAATAGGGAATATAGATACTTGGATTCCTATAGTCATTGGATTTATGGTCCTTTTCTTTCTAATTGGGGAATATTATTTACTAATTTGGAGTACTTCTTGTCTACTTTTTATGTTTGGCTATCTATTCAATGCTATTAGAAAGTATGGCGATAAACATTACAGTGTTTTGCTAGTCTTTCTAATTAGTGGTTATATTCATTTATACATGTTTTTACGTCAATTTAAACTTCCAAAGGAATTAAGTTGGGAAAAAACTCCTATGTTATTTGAAAAACAAGAAGCTGAAATAATAGCTTTATCTACAAAATAAAACTTTTTCTTTTTTCTTTTTATTTTAGTTAAGAGGGAATATATATAAAAATAGACTAAAATTATTATAATCAATTAAAAAACCAACTAGACTGGTTTTTTTATATAATGTGATTTTCTTGAAATATAAAGTACATGATTATTTACCCAAAGAACTGAAGAGAAAATATTTTGATTCAGAATTGCATCAATATTCGGATAAGACATTTTATAATGATGTTTTAGAACAAATAAAATTCTCTTATAGTAACTGTAGGTATTATCGAGAAGATCTGTGTAAAAAGTTCGACTTTTCCATTCCTGATGAAATAAATAGTAATAATCTGGATAATATTCCCTATATCCCTTCAGATTTATATAAAAAAAGTGAGAACCGAACTCTAAACCTGCTAAAAGTACCTCTAGATGATATAGTTCTTTTTTCATGTTCTTCTTCTACTTCAGGAGATCCTTCTATAGTCCCTCGTACACTAGAAGATTTCGATCAAATCCAATATAATTCAATTAAAGTATTTAATGAATTTTTCAGGTGGAAAGATTTAAGAACAGAAAATAAGAAGAGCGTTATCTTTAACTTTGCACCTGGACGTTTCTTAATGGCAATGATGGCAAGAAAAAATGTTAAAGGGTTTGAATATGTTAAAAAGACACGCTACTTTACGGCGTGTATGAATAAACCATGGGAATACTATGGTTTTGAGGAATATATGGTAAAAGCCAAATTTTTAAAAACAATCTGGGCGATTCTGTCAACTCTTTCAATGAAAGGTGGTTTCATCGTAGATGTAAGCAGAATGTTAAAAATAATAAAAAAAATTGTGAAAACAAATCAATGGAAAAATACTGAAGTATGCAAATTATTATTTGGTGGGAGTCCTCTATTAATGAATAATATGTTTGAGAATAGATTATTGAAGGAAAATATTTTTTATGATCTTGATGGTATGTCCTTCGTTGGTTGTGGTGGAGGAGGATGGGATGGAGTTAAAGGGGAGGCAAAATTAAATGCTGTTGATAAACTTAGGTTTATTCAAAATTATGAAAAGGTTTTTAATATCAAGCCAAAGGATATAGCTGATATTTATGCATTCACTGAAGGACCTACACTTTTTGGAGGGCATTGGTCTGAAAAATATCAAGATTTCATATTACATTGTCCAGATACATCTAGGATTATAGTAAGAGATATAGAAAGTCTAGAACCAGTTAATGATGGAATGGAGGGCCTTCTAGAAGTAATTACGCCATATGGTGTGAATGGAAGCATTAATCAAGCGGTTCTAGTCGATGATATTGTAGAACTTATTTCAAAAAAGAATTGTCCAGAATGTGGGTATGAAGGTGCCACTTTTAGAATCATTGGACGATTAAAAAACGTACAAGGTAAAAGTTGTTCCTCTATTATTGATTGGCTTTATTAAACTGTCTTCTTTTTTTCTTATTTTTTAGCATATAGATTAGAGTATATAATATTATGCTAAATGTGATACTAAATTTATATAATTTGTAAATTACATCAACTTTTATTATGAATCGAAAAAATAAATAAACAAAAAGAAAGGATGCAACGTTTAAAAATGAAAATCCAAATATCTTATTAAAAAGGAAAAAACCACTTATAAAAAACACTAAGAATACGACATTTGAATAGATTATTATTGGAATATAGTCTCTAATTGATTTAGAATTAAAAATAGGCTCTGATTTAAATATAAATTCCATCTTATGGATTGATACAATTTCTGAATAAGCTTTCCCATAATGAAAATATTTTTTAATATTTTGAAGAGGATTTCTTTTTCCATAATGAATTACTAAGCCCTTTGGAACGTAGATTAATTTAAATCCTTTTTTTATAGATCTCCAGGAAAATTCTAAATCTTCAATTCTATAACTTAGGAATCCACCTGCTAAGTTCCAAACATCTTTTTTTAATAACATATTACTTGTATTAAGAAAATTAATATTTGAATCTTTACGTATGATTACCTCATCATTTTGACTAAATGGATTTAATTTTCGTTCAGATTTATCGCAAAATAAGACCTTACCCCCAACTATATCATACTTATTTAAAAATGGAACTAAGTTTCTTAACCAATTTCTTGATACAAAACAATCTGAGTCTGTAAGAGCGATAACTTTGTATTTTGCTTGCCTAATCCCTAGATTTCTTGCTTCCGCAGATCCAACCGATTTTGTTAGTAAAATTGATTTGATCTGAGACTTTTTTAATAAATCTTTTGTATTATCTGTTGATCCATCATCAACAATAATGATCTCATATTTTGGATAATTTAAATCTTGGAGATTTTTAATTAAACTGGGAAGAAAATTACCCCTATTTTTTATAGGAACAACAATGGACACTGGTTGCAAAACTTGAGTCATTAATATTTTTTAGTATATTTACTTATTTTAATCATTCGATTAAGAAAATTTAAAGATGACAAATAAAAAAAACACCATTTTAAGAAAAGTTGGAGTCAGTTATTTAAAGAGAATTTTTAGAATAATAAAAGGACCTGTATTCGTTAGCCTATTTTTTACTAGGAAGTGTAACCTTGATTGTAATTATTGTGCTGCTTCAAAAAGAAATCAAAAAGCAGATATATCGTTAAATCAATGGAAGAGAATAATAAATCAAATTTATAATCAAGGATGCAGGTTTATTACAATATATGGAGGAGAACCCACCCTTAGATCAGACTTAGGGGAACTTTTGAAATATTGTATAAATTTAAATACATTCACTCATGTAGTTACTAATGGTACTTTATTATCTGAACCTTTACTTGAAGAATTTGCGTCATATGGTTACTTCCTTTTAGGAATTAGTATTGATGATTTAAGAGAAACAAGTTTTAGTCCGAAAAGATATCGTCCAGAATTATTTGAATTACTTCATAACATAAAAAGGAAGTATCCTGATAATATTGATTATTGCATTCATATTGTACCTACTAAAAAGAATATACAAAGGCTTATTCCTCTAATAAAAATTATCAATTCAAAAATAGATTGTCGATTTTCAATAGATCCTGTTCACTCATCATTAAAGCCCTCTGAAGAATATCAATATAGAAATTATTGTCCTGATTTATTGTTAAAGAAAGAACAAATGGAGAGATTAAGGAAAACAATTCAAAATCTCAAAAGATTAGGTATCCAAATTTTCTCCCCGAATATCTATTATTATTACATGAATAAATGGTATCAAAAAGGAAGCTATTGGAATTGCGATGCTGGAGATTTATATTACTCAATAGATAATGATGGTTCCGTAATGCTCTGTGAAGATGTAAATACTAATATTCAATTTAATGATTTTATTACATTACATCATAAGAAACGAGTCAAAACAGTCAAAGCGTTTAAATTTGATTACTGCAACTGTTTTAAACCTTGTTATTGGAATCCTTCTAATTTTGTTAAACATCCTATTAGAAATTTTATCTATCAAAATATATTAAAATAAAAGTTAAACAATAATGCCATTTGTTAGTATTACTAATTTAAAAATTTTTTATTCTGAAAATACTATTCAAGGTATTCCCATTTTATTTATACATGGTTGGTTAGGAAGTTCAAATGAATGGATTTATCAAATATGCTATTTTAATTCCAAAAGACATATTATTATATTAGATTTACCCGGTTTTGGTAAATCAAGTAAACCAAATACCAAATACTCTATAGAGTTCTTTTCAAATCAAATTTTAGAATTTCTTAAAATTATAGGATATAATGAAGTTATACTAGTAGGCCATTCTTTAGGGGGAATGATTGCATTAAATATTGCCATAAAAAATAAGGATTTAGTAAAAAAATTAATTTTAATTAGTACAAGTGCTTCATTCACGTCATCTTATAAAGATAAAATAATACTCTTTTTGGTAAATTTAATTTTTAAAATCCTCTATAAAAAATTTTTAAAATCTATTGTTCACCAAATAGTTTCGAATACAAATGATAATACTGAGTTTAAAAAACTGTACTTAAATGCCCTAAAATTACCCAAATCAATAGTTTTAAGTACATTTAAAAATATGACAAGAAAATATCATTTATATAATAAAAACTTAATAGTTCATCAATCAACTCTTATAATCTACGGAAATAAAGACAAAATTATTGACAAATCAATGCTTAATAATTTAAAGGATTTAATCCCGAATTCAGAAATGATTGTTATTGATAATGGAACGCATAGAGTCATGGTTGACAATCATAAAGAGATAAATGAATTAATTGAAAAGTTTATTGAGAAATAATTCAATAGTTCTTATTTACTTCCTCTCTTTCGGCTTCTGTTAATTCCCTGATAACCTTCGCTGGAGATCCCAATGCGATGCTATATGGTGGAATATCTTCTGCAACAACAGAATGAGCCCCTATAATAGATCCTTCACCAATTGTGACACCGGGGAGAATAATAGAATATGCTCCTATTCTCGCATTTTTACAGACTTTGATAGGTCCAAAACTGAAGCTTCCATGTTTAATATTCATTGCATTATGAGTCAACAACTTTACACCAATCCCACACCCACTCCCGTCTTCAAATTCAATTAAATCTGGTAATAAGGGATCAGGTATAGCTTTTTGCGAAATATGGCAATTTTTACCTATTTTCATTCCTAAGAAGCGAAATAACATATTTCTGGCTGTCGGCCACCCAATTAAGTATGAAATAACAAGTGAAAATAAATGATTAAATGCTCCCTTTACAAACCAAGCAATAGAATATCGCTTTTGCTGAAGATGTTTTGCGATTATTAACATTGGTACAGGAGTAAAAATAAATTCATCGGTTTCAATGTTAATATAAGTCATTTTACCTTTCTCGACGACCTCAAACTCAGGTTTTTTATGTTTCCAAACTTTTCTAGCCTTCATCAAATCCTTTAAAAAAAGGTAGAAATCGATGTTTACTAAAAAAAGAATTAGAGTTATCGTAAAATTTACTGGTAAAAAAAGGAGAAATAGCATTAATCTAGTATTGATTGTTAGTTGTTCATTGAATAGAATACTGAAATATGTGAATAAGGAAGCTAATAAGATAATTACTACATAACCCAATAAACTAAAAATATATATAATTGAACCAAGTAATTGATTAGACTTTGCTATATTATATCCTAAAACAAATAAAGGTAATAAAGCAACAAAACAGATTACAATTCCACCATAGATATATATATTATATTTGTAAAAAATCAGAGCCATCCAAGGTCTTATAAAGTCATATAGGATGTTAATCCAAGGAATTGAGAAAAACAAACGTGACAATATGAATAAAATGAGAAGTGTAGAACTAAAGATAAGAAAAAGAAAGGGTATTATAAATGCTTTTTTCATTTTTGTCACTACTCAAATTTTAAAATTAAATTCATATTAAATATTGCAAAATCATATATTCTCAAATGAATGAATTAAAGTATAATAATCATTCTACTTTATATAAAATAAAATGAAGGCAATTAACCAGTTGCATAATCCCAAAATATCAGTAGTGATCCCGGCTTATAATGAGGAAAAATTAATAAAAGAAACTTTGTTAGCTGTTGAAAAACAAATTTGTAATTTTCCTTATGAAATTATCGTAAGTGATGGACAAAGTACTGATAAAACAGTTTTAATTGCTAAAAATTTTGCAAAAGTATTTGTATCACCTAAAAAAGGAAAGACTCATCAGTTAAATTATGCTGCACAGAAAACATCTGGAGATATCTTGTTGTTTTTAGATGCTGATACACTAATAGGCCCCTACTTTTTACAAAAAATATATCATATCTTTAACAAAAATAAAAATCTTTTTGCTTGCAGTGCTCGGATAAAATATTATGACGGGATTGCCTTTTCATTTAATATCGGAACCCCAAAATACACAATAACTAAATACTTTTTTCAAAATCTCGGGAGCCATTTATACTATTTTTGTAAAAGTTTATTTGGATATCCTGAATTATCTGGAACTAATATGATTGTTAGAAGAGATGTTTTCTTTAAATCGGGTGGATTTAAACAACCACCATATTCTTTAGGAATTGATAAAGTTTTTTCGGATTCTCTGATATATTTAATTCGTAAATTGAAGAAAGGAAAAATTAAAACATTGACGTTCATTTCTGTATTAACTAGTGGTCGTAATTTAACTGTAAAACGAAGCCTTAGACGAGTTCACCAATATTATTCCAATAAAGACATTTATCATGATTTAGCTAAGAAAATTGAATAATTTAAATAAACAGAATAATTTAAGCTAAAATTACTATAAAAGATTACAATAATGAAAATTGCTTTAACTTTTGATATTGAACGGGATATACCTAATGTTTTGGATACATCTTTTGGGATAGAATTCGGTTTGGTAAAAATACTTAAGATTTTAGATGATTTCAATATTAAAGGAACTTTCTTTTGTACTGGAAATATCGCTAATCGTTTGCCAAAATATATAAAGTTAATTATTCGTCAAGGACATGAGATTGCGTGTCATGGTTTAAATCACGAGAGACTAACCAAGTTGGATTTTGAAGAATGTGAAGAAATAATAACTCAAAACAAAAAGATTCTTGAAAAAGTCTCTCAAAGTTCAGAAATTATAGGTTTTAGAGCTCCTTATTTAAAGGTTCCAAATTATTTATTTATTATTTTAAAGAATCAGGGATTTAAATATGATTCTTCAATAAATCATAATTCAATCCATATACTAAAAAATTCTCATGGAATTA
The DNA here is from genome assembly GCA_048940445.1 of Promethearchaeota archaeon. Taxonomy (GTDB): domain Archaea; phylum Asgardarchaeota; class Lokiarchaeia; order Sigyniarchaeales; family SOKP01; genus SOKP01. The sequence continues at coordinate 136,612 of JBHLON010000001.1, read as the reverse complement.
ATGGAGAAATTCAAGAATTCCATCCAAATTTAAATATAATTTTTAGATTACCCTTGAGTTATTCTCCTTTACGTAAGTGGATATATAAAAAAGAGTTATTAGTATTATACGTGCACCCTTGGGAGGCAATAGAGATGAGATCATTATTGTTTAATCAAATCGAACTTTCAGATATTTTGAAAAACGCTCTTTTTAGACCTGATAGATGGATTAATACGGGAGATATGTTCTTATATCGATTTAAAAGTTTTATAAGGGAAACTCTATCTAAAAAAGCTGAATTTGTCATGTTAAAACAGTTAGTAAAGTAGATTAAAATTATTGTCTAGAATATTTCTTTAATTTATTGTACTAAGAGCAATAAAAAAGTTTTCTAACGCTCAATTATCCCTTCAGAAATTTCACTGTAGACAGTGTACCATATTTTATAGGTTTTCAATCCATGGGTTGGGCAATCTACTGTAATTAAAGCCCAAGGTAATGAATATTTTACGTGAAAAGATGTAGCCCTTTGTCCACATTTAAGACAACGAAATATAGCATCCTGGAAGTGGGAAATTGAATCATCTTTTAATCTTATTGGGAGTTTAAAAAGTCTTCCTCCATGATAGGGACATTTTTGTTTTACTAAAAGTTGATCTTTAACAGGCTTTACAAAGTAAATAGCACCAATTGTTCCACATTTGGGACAGCTGAACAAATTAACTAAATCTGCTTGAGACAATGAGTCCAATTTCCTTATCTTCTTCGAATTTCTTGCAAAATTTAATGGAGCACCTATAATTAAAAGTGTTCCCCCTACTAGAAGAATATATGGTATAATGTACAAAAGATAAGGTAAGATAGAGTAAGCATATTGAGGTATTTTGAAAAATGAATTAACTAAGAAGTAAGTACCCAAATATATCGAACCTGCACCAATCAAACATCCAATAATAACCCAATAGATCCTAACAGAGTGCTTACTAGGCAATAAGAAAGAAATTCCAAAAATAGTGCAAGTAGGCCCAATAAATATACCCGTGGAAAATAATACTCTGCCCAAATATGTATAATCATTGCAAAATAACATTATAAATATATCAAAGATAATCCCAATTGACAATAAAAGGATTTTAAATATTAAATCTAATACTCTTGTTGTTTCTATATTGGATCACCTAATAAATTGAATGTGTAATATTATATTCAAGTATTATTTAATATTTTGCATAGGAGTAAAAAAAGAAAGAAGTAAAAAAGATAAATAAGTCTAAATCTTTAGGGATCTATTCTCTAAAATCTCGACCTTAATGTTTGGGTCTTTTTTATTCATAATTTCCTTGTATTGATTTAAATTAGCTCCCCACGTGTGCATTGGAACGACAATTTCAGGCTGGATATCCATCGCAGCATCAGTGGATTCTTCAAAATCCATAGTATATGTACCTCCACATGGTAGTAATGCAACTGTTATATTTCTTTTAGCTAATTCTTTCATTTCTGGGATTCTTTCCGTATCTCCAGCATGATATACACTTTTTCCCCCAGCCTCAATAATTGTTCCTGACCATCGATTACTCTTAGGATGGGTGGCTTTTTTAATTGTATATGCGGGAACTAATTCTATTTTAAAATCTTTATAATCAACGATATCTCCAATTCTGAGAGCTTTTCCGTTATACTTCTCTAAACTGCTTGCAATACTTTCAGGTCCAATTAAAATTGTGCTATCCTGCCATACTTTCTTAATATCTGCTTTGGAAAAGTGATCGCTATGTGTATGCGACGTCACTATTATGTCTGCTTTTTCTTTTGCTTCCTTGATTTTATAAGGGTCTAAATAGATAATTTTACCATTAAACATATTAATCTTAAAAGCAGCATGATCTAACCAAAAAATTTCCATTTGATAATCCAAAATATACCACCTTCTATTAATTTAAATTGAGTTATAATTATTAGATGTAATGATAATTTAAATAAGTGAAAAATTAATACTTAAGTCTAATTAATATAAAATGAAAATTACTCTATATTTTCAAGATTAAATTCCTTTTTTGAAAAAGGAATGTTCTTTGAAACTCCATATTTATTAAATTTCTTAACATTTATTTCTTTGAGTTTTTCAAGAAATAATCTGTTTTCAAAATTGGGTATTTGGCCCATCATTTTAGGTAATGGAACAGTATGAGTAAATTTAGTCTTTGAAATACCAAAATTTAGCTTATCATTATTATTTTTAAAGTGTTGCTTAAAGACAGGACTCATTGGTTTAATTAAATTTTTAGTAATTAGATCTGGTTTTAAATCATTTAATGGTCGTGTATTAATGGATATTCGACAAACCGGACAATTAATTATTTCAAGACCGTGTCTACAAATCATAAACTATTAACTCAATAAAGTTTTCTATTTGAGTTCTTTAAATTAATTTTATTTTATATTTTTTTTTATTATTATTTATGAATCAGTTTTTAGCAGAGATTAAATCTCAACCTCAAGCGTTAAGAGATACTTTAAATTATGTCTTAAACGAAGGGAAGGCTCAATTTTTGATCGTGAAGGACTTTATTAAAAAAGGGGGTATAACCAAGTTAATTTTCACTGGTATGGGTAGTAGTTTTATCAGTACCTATTTACCTTACTATATTTTAAATCAATATGGAATAACAACAGAAATTAGAGACTCTGGAGAATTTCTCTTTAATCTATTCCCAGAAAGAAAGCAAGACATATTTAAGAACACTGGAATCGTGATTATCTCTCAATCTGGAGAATCAGGTGAAATTAGAGAGTTATTAAGAAAAATTAACTCAATTGAGGATACACCTCTCACTATAGGCATTACAAATAATCCTAATAGTTATCTTGCTTCAATGACAGAATTACAAATTTTAATGAATTTTGATGAGGAAACTTCTGTGACCTCGAAAAGCTATGTTTGTACTTTATTATTACTCTATGTAATGGCAAAAACAATAACTGGTGAATTCTTCATAAATGGAAAAGAGCATGAACATATCGATCTCTTAATTGAAGAGATTACTATCCTTCTAAATGATTTAATCAATAAAATTTGGAATAATTTAGTGAATTTTGTTGGATATGATATGAACTTTATTGAAATTATCTCACGGGGATCCTCAATGGTTACAGCTCATCAAGCAGCTTTAAACTGTAAGGAGATAACAAAAATCTATTCTGAAGCTACTTCAATATCAATATTCCGTCATGGAGGGATTGAATGCCTTAATGACAATACAATAATAATCTTAATCACTGCTGATGAGAAAAATCTACTGTTGAGTAAAACATTTTTGGAGCACCTTATAAACAAATGGAAATGCAAAAAACTTCTGCATATAACAAATCAAAACTTTAATGAAGAACTTGAAGCAATACACAATAATCCTAAAGTGCTAGTCTATAAACATAATGTTATGGATAACCACTTAGCACCAATATTAGAAATAATTATTATTCAACTATTATTCTATAAAATAGCTGAAAGAAGAGGGATTGAACCAGGAGTATTTTACTTTTCAAAGAAAGTGACAGATGATATTTAAAACCACTTCATTTTATAGAAATTTTGATTAATACTTATAAACTTTTTATATTAAACTCTCTTAAAAATATTATTTGTACTATAAAATTAATTTTTGATATAAAGAATTTGTAAGAGGGGTGTTATTTATGAAAAAATTTCATATTAACGAGGAAAAGAGTTGGTTTCATAGTTGGTGGCCTGAAGGAGTCCCTTTTAATACTGATTTCGAAAATATTAGCCTTGGAGAATTTTTTGAAAGACAAAGGAAGAAATATTCTGACTATAATGTAATGTGGTTCTTAGATACTTGGATGACTTATGATGAAGCAGGAAATTACATTGATTCTTTTGCAACAGCTCTTCACAATTTAGGTATAACTAAAAATGACGTAGTAGCATTGTTGTTACCGAATTGTTTTCAATATATTATTGCTTTCTACGCATGTGCTAAGTTGGGAGTAATTTCTACTGGGATAAATCCTACGTATAAACCTCTAGAAGTACGTCATCATCTCGAATTAACTAAAGCAAAAGTATTAATTGTTTTAGATTCATTATATAAAGATCTAGCGGCACCTATCATTGAAAAGACAGACGTTGAATTAGTTATATATACCAATATTATTGACTTAGCATCTGGATTTAAGGGTCTTAAAAAGATTTTAGGAAAAATGTTAGGAAAATTACCTTCTGGAAAAGTTGATTTTATTCCCTCACATAAATTTTTGGATCTTTTAAATACACCCTCAAATGTTCCACAAGTTAGTTTTGATCCCTCGACTCATACTGCAACTTATATAATGACGGGTGGAACTACTGGGGTACCCAAAGCTACAGTTTTAACTCATTTCAATTTAGTATCTAATGTTAGACAAGTAGTTGAAATTTTTGGAGGAGAACAGCCGGGTATAGGAGATATAGGTGTTTTACCCTTATTTCATTCCTTTGCTATGACTGCTGTAATGCATGTAGCAATTGGTCTTGGAGGATGGATGATGCTTTTTGCTAGACCCCCTTCTACAGAAGATTTACTTAAAACTATAGATAAATTACCAGCCCCTCAAGGTCTTGCTTATGCTGCAGCAGAGATACTATTTAAACGAATAACAGATTATCCATATTTAAATAAATTCTCTCATTTGATGGGAAAAATGAAACTAAATGTCTCTGGAGCTGGTCCACTTCATGCTCCTATAAGGGATGCATTTGAGAAAAAGACCGGAGGAAGAATTGTAGAAGGGTATGGGTTATCAGAAGCAAGCCCCATTGTTAGTGCTGGTAACCTATTCGGAGAATCTCCAATAGGAACAATTGGTATGCCTTTACCAGGAACAGATTGGAGTATTTTTGATGCAAATGCACCAACATTAAATAATGGACCTATAGCTGATGGACTCCCTGGTTCGAAATATGGAGAACATTATACAGGAGAAGTATGTATTTATGGTCCTCAGGTAATGAAAGAATACTTGAATCAGCCAGAAGAAACTAAACAGACTTTACAACAATGGGATGGTAGAATTTGGTTAAGAACAGGTGATATTGGATATATGCGAGAAGATGGAACTATTACATTAATGGATAGAAAAAAGCAACTAATTAAAGTTGCTGGTCATTCTGTATTTCCCACTGAAATAGAAACAATGCTTATGAAGCACGAGGCTGTCTCTGAAGCTGCAGTTGCTGGATTACCGGATCCTGAGGGAAAAGTTGGAGAAATAACCAAAGCATGGATTGCATTAAAATCAGGTTATATTGGAAAAATCTCTGAACAAGATCTCCTAAAATGGGCAGAAGAAAATATGACACACTGGAAAATACCTAAATATATAGAATTTATTGACGAAATTCCTAAAAGTGTAATGGGAAAAGTTCAAAGAAGGCTACTTCAAGAAGCGGATCCATTATATAAAAAATAAGTTTCAATTAAGAAACAACTAGTTCAATTTAACTTCAAGCACAAAAACTACAAATACAAAACTTTATTTTTTATTTTATTAAGAATTTTTATTTATCAAAATCATAGAATATGCATTCTATAGCAACAGGTAATACTTTTAAGAGTTACATTTTTTTTTGGGGTGGTCAATTATTTTCGTTACTTGGGTCCTCTGTAGTAGGTTTTGTAATAGTTTGGTGGATTAGGGAAATCACGCCTGATGTAAATTTGGCAAGTTTTTTACTAGGTTTTGCAAATTTCTTAAATATGTTGCCATTAATTGTTTTGAGTCCTATTGCTGGGGTTTTCATTGATAAATGGAATCGAAAATATGTTATAGCGATTGCAGATTCTATGCAAGCTTTTATTACGTTCTGCTTAATACTGATCTTTATGTCTGGGATGGAAAATGTAACGATTGTAATTCTTATTAATAGTCTTCGTGGAGTTTGTCAAGCATTTCATTTTCCAACTGTAAAAGCTATAATTCCAATAATGATTCCTAAAAAATATTTGAGTAGAATGAATGCTATTGATTATGGTTTTAACGGACTCGTTCAAATTGCTGGACCTGCTGTTGGAGCGGTACTTTATGGGTTTTTTCCAATTGCAACCATCTTATGGGCGGATGTTATAACTTTTTTTATTGCTTTAATACCCCTGATATTGATTAGGATTCCAAAAGTTAAGCAGAACAACTTTAAAGCGAAAAAGTTTTCTTTTTTTAGAGACTTTAGGCAAGGAACTAGAGGACTTAGGAAGGTTCCAGGACTTGTAATTTTATTAATACTTATCTCAGTTGTAAACTTTTTAGGTGTACCTTTTGGTACATTATTGCCGGTATTTGTGGGAGATGTTCATCATGGAAATCAATATTCTTATGCATTTATTGTAGGGTTAATGCAAATAGGTATGATCGTGGGGGCAGTGATAGCGACAATTAAAAAAGACTATAAAAATAGAGTATTAGTAATCACAAGTTGTATTCTGATTTCAGCTGTAGGTTATGTTATATCTGCACTTTCTCCAATTGGTTTTTTTGCGATGATAGGTATTGGTGGGATGATACGTGCCGCAATGACTCCCTTGATTAATACAAATTTTCTAACGATCATCCAATTACATGTTCCAGCAGAAAAACAAGGAAAAGTAATGTCCATCGTTGTTTCATTAGCATGGTTTGTAATACCTCTAGGGAGTTTGGTGGCTGGTACTTTAGCAGCGTTAATAGGGATTATCCCTCTTTATTTATCCTTTGCCTACTTAATTGTTGTTGTAGTGACTACTACACTTTTAGTTACAAACGTGTCGTCTGTTAAATATGAACATGTATATGATAAATAATAAGAAATAGATCATTAATTTAAGTTACATATTCATTTTTCTATTATTAAATGAACCAGAAGATTTATCGTCAGAAACCTAAATTTTTTTTAGAAAATATTAATTACATACAAGTACTCATATAAAGGACTTATGAAATGACTAAAGGGATAATTTTATCTGGTGGTTGGGGAACAAGGTTACGACCTTTAACTTGCACTATTCCTAAATCCTTGATACCTATTGTTAATAAACCTGTTATTGAAAGACAGATTTTACTCTTGAAATCCGCAGGTGTTAAAGAAATAATATTGGCTGTAAGTGTAATGTCTGAAGTAGTACAAAATTACTTTAAAGATGGAAGTAAGTTTGGAGTAAAAATTCATTACACAAATGAAAAATATCCTATGGGAACAGCAGGGGCAATCAAGTTAGCGGAATCTTATCTGAAAGATGAGAATTTCTTTATGTTAAATGGAGATATCATTTTAAATTTTAATTTTAAAGATATGCTTGAATTTCATGAAAAATCTCAAGCAAGAGGTACAATAGCTAGCAAAATCGTCGATGATCCCTCTCCTTATGGAGTTCTGATAATTAATCCAGAAACTAATCAGCTTAAAAAGTTTCTTGAAAAAGAAGAGTATTTTCCTCCTAACGGTAAATATACTCCAATACCTATCAATGCAGGGCTCTATATTTTAGAACCAGAAATATTCTCCTACATTGAACCAAATAAAAAACTTTCAATGGAGAGAGACATATTTCATAAATTAGCTGCTGAGAATAAATTATTTCACTTTCCTATTACAGGTATATGGAAAGATATTGGAAAGCCATATGATTTATATCAAGGAAGTATCTTGTTAATGAACGATATTTTACATAATCTAAATGAAAAAAGGAAATCATTAATTGATGATTCTGTTGATATTGATCCAACTACTAAAATCATTCATCCCTGTGTAATAGGAAAAAAAGTTATTATTAGAGGAAATTGTGTTATAGGTCCGAATGTAATTATCGGTGATAATGTTTATATAGATAAAGAAACCCAAATCAAAGAAACATTAATATACAATGAATCTTATATCTCAAAAAAAGTTAAGATTGAAAAGTCAATAATTTCTGATAATTGTCTTCTTGAAGAAAATGTTCAATTAAAGGGACAAAATGAGAATTTAGTTATACTAGCTTCTTATGTTAAAGTTTTAAAAGATATTAGGCTATATACTAAGGAAATGCAATCAATTAACTTTTGTCACCATGAAGTGGTAAAGGAAAGTTTAATTTAACTAAATAATTTACGATTTTTTGAAGATGGATAAAAATTTTGATCCAGATAGAATTTATGAAGATTTTATAAAGAATAAAGTTAATAAAATTGAAGCCCTAAAGAATCTTGAATCGTTTATCAATGAAAGTGATAAGGAAGAAATTAGGGTTCAAGCAATTAACCTAATCGAAAAATTATCATTTTTTAATGAAAAAGTTGTTAAAATCGTCGAAAAATGTATAATCACTGATGAATCACCTTTAGTAAGATTTAGTGCCGCAAAATTTGCTCTTAAAAATAATCTTGATCAAACTAAAAATGCATTAAATTGGTTAGTTAACAATGAAAAATCTATTTTATTTTATAAAAAAATGTTGGATTTTATAGATGAATCTCAAGATTCAAAACTTCAAATCTTTAAAGAAAAAATTCTAAAAAAATTAGAAATGATTTACAATCTAAGAAAAGCAGATTCTAGATTTATATTAGAATTAGATTTTCTTGATTATGAAAAATTCATCAAGACCTTTAGTGAATTTTCAAATAAATTTAAAATATCTGAAATTGAAAGAAAAAAATTATTTAAGGAGAATTCTGAAATAGGATTTAAAGGTTTAGGGAGGATAAAATCGACAAAAGATGGATGTATCACGGGATTGGTATTAGAAAATCTTGCAAAAATACCAAATTCTCTTCACACCCTCTCTAAATTAGAGAATTTAGTAATTAAACGTAGTAAAATTGAATCCATACCAGATGATTCTGGTTATTTGTCTAATCTTAAAAATCTTATATTAAATAACAATCAGATTGAAAGCATTCCGAATTGGGTATTGAAAGTAGCCTCAAAAGATTATTTTACTAAAAAATATGTTAAAGATGGAGTAAATTTTAAAGAGGCTTCGATATTAGGATTATTGGAGATTCTAACTGGTCAAGCTTTTATTAGATTAGAATTAGATAGCTCTGCTTCTCATTCATTATTATTTTATTATAAAATTAATAATAATGGTAATATACACACTCTTTATATATCTTCAGAGCTTTCTCCTATTGGAATTTTCCCGAAAGAGATTTGCAATTTAAAGTTATTAGTAGAGTTATGTATGGTAAACCAAAATATTAGATTTATTCCTAATTGTATTGGAGAATTAACCAACTTACAGATTTTAAATTTGAATTATAATAAAATCGGTGAAATTCCAGCCTCTATAGGTAATTTAGAAAAGTTAGAATACTTTTATCTGAAAACGGATCAAGGAAACCTTAATAGTGTTCCTGAACATATAATTAATTTACAAAATCTCAAAATTTTAGATCTTACTGGAAATGTAATAAAAAATATTCCCGAATCAATTAAATCCTTGAAATCGCTGAAAATATAGATTTTGATACTTCAAATTATATAATTATACGTTATAAATTAAAAGAAATTGTAAGCAACTTTTCTCAATTTTCTTTTTTTAACAAATCTGTATATTCTCCATCCATAATTCTAGCTATATAACGTCTTCCTTTAATGATCCACATAATTTTATGTCCTTCGCGAGCTTTTTTACCCCATTCTGACTTTTTTTTCCAGTTTTGTTGAATATAACGATAACCAAAATAATCTAAATATTTAACACCGCTTGAGAATTTTTCGATAGGATATTCAATTTCATCAATAATCACTTTTTTTTTTCTTTCAAAAATTGCTTCGTAAATAACAAGAGCATTTTTTTTTATATCCTCCATCAATACCACATATTTCATTTTTAATGTAATAGAGAAAAGATAAAATTTAATGCTTACTATTGTTGCTTATTGAAATAATACTGGTGTTAAATTTGAGCGAACACATCATTAACGATAAATGGGTTTTAGATCGAATTTCTTCTCAAAGCTCAAGCTTTACTGATTGGTTAAATAATGTAATTGATACAGTCCAAAAAAGTGTAAAAGAAATAACACCTAAGAGTCTTGAAAAAGTAAAACAAAATGGAGACATAGCTTCTCTTAAAGATATTGATCGTAATTTAGCAATTCTCCGAAGAGAATTACCTAATATTCAAAAAGAATTGGGTAATATAGGATTCTTAGAGAGAAAAGCTTTAGGATTTGGTACAGATTTAGCAAATAAAATTGTGAGCTCAGTTCATAAGGAAATTAAGAGTCAGTTAGAAACTGAGCTTGATCTTGACTTTTTAATGGGAAAGCAAAAAAATCTATCATCTGCTCTTTATGATGTATCAAAAGAACGTGGAATTGATTCAGAAGGAATATTATATTTACTTCGTGCTTTACCAGACCTAGAAGCATTCTTATATAGTACTAGTGTTAAAAAATATTATAGAGATCATACAGAGCATGCGCTTCGAGTAGCAGTTTTAGGAGATTTTCTTTTAGAGCAAGATTTAGGGCAAGGCGAGTTAGCTGGTGTTATTGCAGATTTGACTGAATTAGAAAAGAATGTAATTAAAGATAAATTTTGGTGGATTGCAGGGTTAATCCATGATATTGGCTACCCATTAAGTAAAATGACGACAGCTATTAATTATTCATTAGTAAATCAATTGCTAAAATGTTATCCTACTCTGGATCTTGAATTTATACCTCTTGAAATTGGATTATCATGGAAAGGATCTCAAGAAGCTTACTTAAAAATAATTGAAGAAGGGCTCTCAAAGGAAGCACGGTCACTCATAAGAATCGGAACGGGAATTGATCATCCAAGTTTAATTCCTAAAGAACCGCAAATTTACCTTAAAGGAGAAAAAGGTCATCCAGAATATGAATATACAAATCCAATAAACCTAGACCATGGTGTAATTTCTGCTCTTTCTTTATTGAATAGCTTGGGGACACCTGATGAAATTAAAAATAATGATGAATATTCAGGCTATATTTTAGTGGCAAAAGCAATGGCGATCCACAATTTTAAAGCACAACTAAAAGAATATACATTTGATAAACATCCATTAGCTTTTTTCTTATTACTAATAGACGAACTTCAAGAGTGGGGCAGACCCATTCCAATTAAGGTCAGAGATACGTATTTTACAACTGAATTGGAAAAGATTACATTATTAGATGAGATAGTTCTATATTTAGATGATTTCAATTGGCTAATGAAATTTAAAAACAAGGAAGCAGAGAACCTCATGGGATTCAATTTTAAAACATTTTCAAATGAAAAAAAGAATACATTTAATAGATTAAATAGAGGAAATAAATTTTCTCAAACTAAAATTCAATTACAAGATATTAAAACAGATATAAAACCCAAAAAGAAAGAACAAATTGTTGATGAGATTACAATAATTATCTAATTGATCATTAAATCTCATAATTCTTTATTATTTAATGATGTCAATTATTTGAAGCTTGTTTGTTTAAGAGAAAGTCTATATCCAATTAATAGTTAAAATGTAAAAAAAACTCATTAAAAATATTGGAGATAACTTTAAGAAGAAATGGGTGCTTATTCCCACACTCTTTATTAGAATAAGTCTTAATCACGTAGGTGCTTAGCAATTAAACTTATGATTTCTTAATAATTGGACTCCAGATTGTTATTAAGTGTTATTGATGATCTATTAATTAACATTAAACCATAATGAATTAAGAAAATATAAAAGTATGAGACGAATGTAGAAATGGAGAATAATGCCGATTATTATCAATTTTTAGATTTTGTAAATAAAATTTCTAAGAAGGCAAAATTAATTCAAACTGATGCTGCCAAAATCGTTTATGAAAACTATAATCTATGTATCATTAAAAAAGAATTAGAAATGGAGATCCAAAAGTTCGCTGAATTGCTATCAAATTAAGCAAGCATTCATCTTTCTACTTAAAAATCTTTATTATAGAATATGCAGCTTTTTTGTTATTAACTCTAAATAAGATTCTCTTATTGATTCCTTTTCAGTTACTCCAAATAGTTTAAGAAAGTCGAACATAATCTCTTTAGTTTTATTGATATTTTTCTTATCATTTATTATTATTTCAGTTTCTATGAAATTTTGATTTAGAAGGGGTAAAAAATCCAGTAATAATTCAATTTTGTTATTTTTAAACCAAAATTCATATAATTCCCTTTCTTTCTTTACAGTAATTATTTCTTTAAATCCAAGATGTAATAACATACTTTTCATACTTTTGAAATCATCTATTTCAATCTCTATTTCTTCACGAGTTTTGGTTGTTTGGTCGATTTTTTGTCCTTTATAAGTGATATAACCCTTGATCAAGTAAGATTTATCAGCTTTATATTTATTAAATTCGATAACTTTCCTTATTCGGAGTGCTTCATCGGTTTCTTTGAAATTTCTTAAACCATTTGGCATATTATAGTATGTATCTTCATGATTCAACGACATAATATATTTTCCATTTAGTTCTTTTACTTTTGTTAATATCAACTTTGGATTAGAAATAGCTACTTTTATTTCGACTTCAATCATATCCTTCAACTTACTTTACTAATAACAAATATAATTCATTATTTTTTATTAAGTATTAATAGAATGGATCGAGTTGACAGTAAAATATCTAATCCCCTAAAAAGAAGCGAAGAACTTGCCCAAAAGTTTGGTTATCTCCCCTATATGATTGAGAGATATATCCAAATTTTAGGTTTGGAAGATACTATAAAGCTATTAGAAGCAAATGAAATACCATTGATTCCATCTTTGAGAGTTAATACATTAAGGATAACTACAGAGAACTTAAAATACAGATTAACAAAGAAAGGTTTAAAGTTAAAAAATATAAAATGGATTCCCTATGGATTCGAGGTTTTAAAAACTAAATTTAATCTTGGTTCTACTCATGAGTATTTACAAGGTTATTATTATTTACAAAATACCGCCTCTATGCTTCCGCCAATGATTCTCAATCCCAAAATAAATGAAATTGTAATAGATATGTGCGCTGCTCCTGGAGGCAAATCAACCCATTTAGCTCAAATTATGAATAATCAAGGAACTCTTATTCTAATTGAAAAAAATTCTAAGAGAATTTCGTCTTTAGAAATGAATATACGCAGAATGGGAATTAACAATTCAATTATTTTAAAAAATGATGCAAGAAATTTATTAGAATTAAACATTAAAGCTGATAAAATATTATTGGACGCTCCTTGTACCGGTGAGGGTTTAATAAGAGAGGATTCAAGTAGAAAAAAGAGTAGAACTATGCATGACTTAGAAAAATTGGCTAAAGTCCAGAAAGAATTATTAAATGCTGGACTCCATTCATTAAAGCAAGAGGGCTTATTATTATATAGTACTTGTTCTATAAGTCCTGAAGAGAATGAATTAGTAATAGACAAGGTTTTGAGAAATCAGTCTAAATTTAAAATTCAAAAAATTAATAAAAATTATGGAATGCAAGGATTAACATCTTATTATAAAAAACACCTTTTGGATGACCTTAAATATTCTCAGAGGCTATATCCTCATCTTCATAATACAATTGGATTCTTTTTTTGCTTGATTAAAAGAATAACTTAATAATTAATTTTCTCTTCTTAGGTAATACCCTTTATCGATTAAATTTACTGTAATCAGATCCTCTGGAAAATATTTGTTGAAATCATCACCTTTAATCTTAGTAAACCCAATACCTATTAATTCTTCTAATTCGTTTAAAATCATTATTAGACTTTCACTTTTTGCTTCTAGGGGAAAATGTAATATCATTTTCTTTAGTACGTTATTTCCATAAAGAATAGCCTTCTCTCCTTCTTTATTAACTATGAGTTCATCTTTTTTAGAAATAAAGTTTCCTTTATACAGAAAATCAGCTCCTTCTAAGCTTAAAAAGAATTTTCCTTTTTTTATGAAACCAAAATAAAGACCAAATGAGTGTATATCAGCAAAATTAATCAATTGCTCTAAATAATTTAATTTTCTGTGAATTAAGTAAATTGAAATTTGCTGTTTTTCAGGTTCTTTATTTAAGGTTATATACATAGAAAATTTATCTTCTTCTAACAATTCATTGAATTTTGGTGAAATTTGATTAAAAGTATTAGTTATAATTTTTTTTTCAAAGTTATTAACTCGTCTAACTTTTTTTGAAATATTCATAACAGAGAAAAATCAAAAGAAATAAGTAGATTTATTAATATTAATCAAGTAAGATATTAAAAAATAGTGTTAGGCAGGATGGGTATTCGAAAAATAGAAGATGAAATTGACTTAAAAGAAGCGATCAAGAAAAAGGCAGCAGAGCTTAGAATAAAAGACATTCAAGCTAAAGCAGAAACAGAAAAGTTTACAAAGGAAAGATTAAGAGAATTAGCTAAGAAACATGGAGTTGTTTTAGCTTTAACACCAGAATTAAAGGATGAAGTAAAATATTTACAAAAAGAATATAAAATTCCTACTTCTAAAATCATCACCGAGCAAATTAATGAACATGATGTTTTAAAAAGGTCTTCAAAGGTAGATCATGAGAAGTTAGGTATGTTAGCATATCAAAGAGTTCTTATGCAAAAAGAAGAAATTGGAGCCGGAATAATTCCTATTTCAGAAGTTTTTGACATGATAAATACCGGAATTTTAAAAGGAAACGTTGATATTAAAGACTTAAATAAAGCATTGAAGATACTAAAGAAAAATCAAGTAATTGATGATTTAATTGAATTGGATTCAGGCACTATAATGATTAGATTCTTTCCAGTACAATATACTAGTGATCAAGTAAAAGTTTTAGAAATTGCTAAAGATAAGGGTTTTCTGTCTTTAGAGGATGTATGTGTGGGGTTAAATTGGGCTCAGGATCGAGCATTAGAGACTTTGCATTCTCTTGAGCAAAGTGGTATTGCAAAATATAGAGAGTCCCTTTTAAAGGGGAAGCAATGGTATTTTCCCTCGATATAAAAATCTATTCTACCTTTATTTTGAAAGATATTTGGCCATCCTCTGACTTAATAATCCTTCCACGTTCATTTTTCTCAAGTCTTTTGAAAATTTCAAGCAAATCCTCTTTTGGTAATGTACTGAAAGCTCTATTAGATTCTCTTATTTCAAATATCAAAATGGGTTCTAGAGGTGATATTTCCATGGCCCATTCATAAATTTCCTCTGCCCAATTGTCAAGAGTTTTCCAATATATTCTTAATTTCTCTTTGCTTTTTGTAAGCCATTCTGCCTGGTTTCTATCGACTAATTCCTGCGCAATTATTTCTAAAGCTGTATTTCTGTTTTCAAATTTAGAGAATGGCTTCTCCGATTCTAATTTTCTTAAATATAAAATGTGAAGAATTGCATATCTTGCATAATCAAAAAGTACCTTTGACCATTCATTCTTCCATGATTCGAAATCTTTAAGATTATTTTTTTTATTAGGGATAGAATACATGAATACATATCTTTTTTCTTCAAGCCAAGGATAATCATTGAGTAGTAATTCGTAGGTAGAGATCTCTTTAGCTATAACACCTTCTTCACCTACTAATTCTTGTTCTATGCTTTTAAGTTCTTTTTCTATTTGAGCAGAATGTTGCTTATATGCTTCTAAATCTACATCACCAAGTTTACTTGTCAAGAAATCCTCAATTCTATCTAACCGAGTTCCAATGTTTTCTGAAATTGGTTTTTCAATAACTTCTTCTTCCTTAACAATGTCTTCCGGAGGCTTCTCTGACTCTCTTTGTTTCTTCAGTTCTTTTAATCGTGCTAACTCCTTTCTTAATTCATCTAGATCTATTGTTGCTTTTTCTTCAACTTTTTTTGGAATTTCTTTTGGTTTTTCTCTTTGTTTCTCCATCCTAAAATTCTCCGAATTCCTCTGCCCATACTTGATATTTCTTCAATTCAGCCTTAGTCATCATTGGCTTTACTTTCTTTATAGTCTTTAAAAAATCTTTTAGGTTTATATCTCTCACAACAACTTCTTTTTCCGGATCTTCCAGTAACCCACCCATATCTAATTCTCTTACAGGAATCATAATGACTTCACGGCAAATATTTGATATGTCTCTACCAGAATAAGACTCAGTACGAACTGCTAATTCAATATAATCTTCTTCTGTTAAGGCAGAATTAACTCCTGAAGTATGAATCTTAAAAATACCTGCTCTTGCTGGTTGATCTGGAAGTGGCACGTATACTTTCTTTTCAAATCTGCTTAACATTGCTATATCAATATCCCAAGGTCGGTTTGTAGCTCCCAGCACAAGCATTGGCTTATCATGAGTTGATTTAACGCCTTGAATTTCTTGTAATAACTGAGTTTTGACTCTTCTCTCTCCTCCTCCTTCATGTCCACTACCTCTAGTCGTGGTTACGGAATCAATTTCGTCCATAAAAATTAGGCTTGGTGCTCTTGTTCGGGCTAACTTAAAAAGCGATGAGATTAATTTTTCACTTTCACCTAACCATTTGCTTAATAAATCTGCTGATGAGACACTAAAAAATGTCGCTTTACATTCCGTGGCAGCCGCTTTTGCTAATAATGTTTTTCCGCATCCAGGAGGTCCAAATAACAATATTCCCGACCATGGTTTTCTTGCACCTGTAAATAAATCCGGTTTCATGATTGGTAATACAATAGCTTCTCTTACTGCTTGCTTACAATCGCTTAGACCTGCGATTTCGTTCCACTTAACATTAGGGGATTCTGTTAAGATTGTGTCTGAAATAGAGTCCATGAGTTCCTGCTCCTCAGCTGATAGACTTCCTTCCTCTGCATTTGGTTCTCCTTCATGTGGTTCACTAGGAGTTGCCTTTGGATGTGGCCTCCTAGCTCTTGGACCACTTAGATGCTCTTTAAGAACTTGAGCCCTAGTCATGTATTGTTCAATTTGATCTTTACACTTTCTGATCATAATTGGATTTTTATTATACTTAATAAATTGAATAAGTATTTCTGCTGCTCTAAAGTACTTATTCATTGCTTGGTGTAAATGACCTTTTTCATCTAAATTTACAGCAGCTTGAGCTTCTTGGACTGCATATTGATATAGTTTTGAGTCTACTGATGAGATAATTAAAACCTCTTATTTTTAGCTTATTTTATTTTATAATATTTCAATTGTTATTTAAATTAATCTAATACCAATCTTCACTTTTATTAAACATTAAAAAAAGTTAATACAAATTTTCTTTTTGGTATGATGTCTCCTCGAGATTTATCATCTTAATTATTGGTCTACAAAAAATTATATAATCTCGAATTTTTTTATATTATATAAATTAACTAAAAGTTGATGAAAAATGGGATTTTTGAAAGATCTTTCGGGTTGGTTATCCGGAGGTCGTAAAAAGGATACTGTACGATCTGCGACCGTAAAATTAAAAGTTTTTAACAAACGATTAATGAGGCAAACAAAAAAAATGGAGATGTCAGCAAAACTTGCAAGGGACAAAGCTGTCAATCTTCGAAAAGCTGGTGATATGCAGGGTTCGGAATTTCACGCTCGTAACTACTTACAAGTTAAGAAACAAGCAAGAGCAATAGACCTATTCAGGACAAACCTTGAAGGTATGGTCTTTAAGTTGGAACAAGCTAGTGCTGTAAAAGATGTTGCTGAAATTATGAGAGGAATAGCAATGAGTCTTGGTGCGCTAAAAAATTCATTATCAATTCCACAAATTACCGAACTTATGACTCAAATTGGAGTAGATATCGAAGACTTTAATGTTACGGAAGAAATAACTACTGATGGAATAAATGATTTAATGATTGATACTGCAGTTACTGATACTGATGTTAAGGATGTTTTAGGTGAAATAGATGCAGAAATTGGAGCTGAAGTAGGGGGAGCATTACCCTCTGTAGAACCCGATGGTAAGATTAAGGAATTAGAAGAAGAACTCAATAAATTAAAATCGAGAGATTAAAATTTACCTTTTCCTAAAAAATTTTATATTGAAACTAAATTTATTTAGCTTTCAGTTCTCCTTTATTAAATAGATTTTCAAAATAATATGATTTTTTAGTTAATTCTACTTTTAGTAATTTTATTATGCTAATTCAAAAATTAATGGTAGTAAAATTTATAAGAGTATTTGGAAGTTCACTTATGAGTATCATTTTACCGTTATATTTACTTGGTCAAGGTTATAACCTGACTTTTGTAGGTATTATTGTTTCTTTGATGATCTTATCAAATATCCCCTTTAATATCATATTAACGTTAGTAATAAAACGAATAGGTCAACGCTGGATATTGGTGTTTCTCTCATTCTTAATGGTTGTCTCTGCATCGCTATTCCTATGGAACTTAAATTCAACTATGATCATTGTTGCGGCTCTTATCGGTTTATTGAGTGCTCATGGAACAGAAACAGGACCTTTTCAAAGTATTGAACAATCAATAATTTCTTGGTCTGTAGATGACACAAAAAGAACTCATATTTTTAGCTTTTACAATTTCGTTGGTTACGTGTCCATGTCGTTAGGATCTCTATTCAGTGGGCTACCAGATTTTTTACCACAAGTTGGCTTATCTTTAAGTTTTGCTTTTTATGCATATTTAATTATCGGTATATTTCAAATGATCATATATTTGAGTTTCAAAAATATTGATGAAATTTTTGCTAAATCTGAAAAAATAATATTTCATTCCGATTCAAGAAAAATTGTTTTAAAATTATCTTCTTTGTTTTCAATTGACGCGTTTGGAGGAGGATTCATCGTTAAAGTCTTGCTTTCAACATGGTTCTATTTAAGATTCAATGTGCAATTAATATCTTTATCAATTATTTTCTCTCTTACAGATATTATCACGGCAATCTCTATAGTTTTAGCACCAATTTTAGCAAAAAGAGTTGGTCTATTAAAAACGATGGTTATCACACACATTCCTTCTAATATCTTTTTAATAGCCGTACCTTTTGCCCCTACATTGGTATTTGCGGTAGTACTGTTACTCTTACGGCAATCAATTTCACAAATGGATGTTCCCACAAGGCAATCTTATGTAAATGCAATAGTTAAATCTGAAGATAGAGCATCAACTGCAGCAATTACTAATACTGTTCGAACAGTATCCTCATCTATCAGTCCTCCATTAGCTACATCATTAATTGATACGGGAAATTTTATTTTACCATTTGTTTTTGGTGGAAGTATTAAAATTGTGTATGATATAGCAATTTATTTTATATTTCGTAATATCAAACCCCCAGAAGAGGAAAGAAATTAAAGGCCCAAATAATCTCCGGAAATTTACTTATTACTTCTTCTCTTGTCTAAGATATTTAAAAACGTAGGTTTACTCAATTCCTAATTCAAAGTTTCTGTTAAAATACAGTTTGAATCTAATTAATGAAAATTAAGTTTAAAATCAAAAATTAATGTTTAAAGGCTTTAATTCTTGATTTAGAAAGCTCTTTAAACATTTAATAATAATACAATTATCTTATTAGCTAAAACTATTTAAGTTAAAGCTTTATTTTTAACATATTCATCGATTTCAACTTTTTAATATTTGTGGTATAAAATGAACAGTAATTTTGATGTAATTACAATTGGAAGTTGCACCCTTGATTGCATGATTCAAGTAAATGATATTCTTAGATTCGAATTATTAGATAAAGATATAGTTAAAAAATACACTGCTATTGAATATAGTCGAAAACTTAACGTTGAAAAAGTTAGATTTGTCCCAGGGGGTTCTGCAGCAAATATTGCAACTAATTGTGCTATGCTAGGATTAAAAAGCACATATATTGGTATTATGGGTAAAGATTTTTCAGCAAATATATGTCTAGAAGATATGAAAAATAGAGGAGTCGATATGTCTAACATTATTCAGACTGAGAAAGATAATACAGCATTTTCAGTGATCTTAAAGACAGAATGGGGAAAAGATAGAAGTATACTTGCTTATAAAGGGGCTAATAACTTATTGGAGGCTTCTAATATCAAAGATGAAATTTTTAACAATGCAAAAGCGTTTGCATGGACTTCTTTAACTTCTGAAAATGGCTGTAAAGCTATTAAAAAAGCAATAGATCTCACAATAGACCAAAATGGCAGAATCTTTGCTGCTCCTAGCATGTCAATAATTAAAAATAACCCGAAATGGGCCAAAGAATTAATATCCAATTCTGATGTAGTTTCTTTAAATAAAGAAGAAGCTGAAGAATTCACAAATGAAAAGGATGCAACCCATATGATCCATCATTTTTTAGATATGGGGATAAAATTAATTTCTATAACAGATGGACCCAATGGCTCCATTATCTCTGATGGTAATCATATTGTTAATAGTTCTGTTTATCCAGGTTCTGTAGAAGATACAACTGGTGCGGGAGATGCGTTCCTTTCCGGGCTCCTAATTTCAGAATTAAATAATTTTGATTTACAAAAGGCTTCAAAAATGGCTACAGCAATGTCCTATCTAGAATGTAAAGAAATTGGTGTTCGTGAAGGACTTCCTAATAGTTCATATGAATTAGAAACTTTTGTTAAAAGTAATCCTATTAAACAAGTAATCTCAAAAATTGTGTAGGATAATATTAATACAAATAGACTTTTTTCTTATAATATTATTAGATTAATAAAAATATTACACGATTGATGATATTACCCGTGTTTCATTTGAATTTTCCTATTAATTGAATCAATGTTTCCTCTATTTTTTAAAAAATTGCTATGTATTTTTTCTTTTTAAATCTATTGATAAATTAATACTTAAATTGTAGGCTTTATATCATATTGTAAAGAAATTACGAACTATTAAAACGAATACTTAATCTCATATCTGAAACATGGAAGATAATCAGTATAAGGTCTGCATTTTAGGGGATTCTGCTGTTGGAAAGACTACTCTAACGCATCGATATCTTTCTGGTGTTTTTAAAGAGTCATACAAATTAACATTAGGCATGGATTTTTATGTAAAGAAACTACATTTGAATGGTAATAAGATTGCTCTTCATATATGGGATTTTGCAGGTGAAGATAAGTTCAGATTTTTATTATCTAGCACTCTAGTAGGCACACATGGGGCTATCTTTATGTATGATCTTACCCGATATAATACTTTTAAAAATTTAACAGATTGGCTAACGGTGTTTGATAATTCAAATCAAACTCATAATCAAGAAGTTCCTAAAGTCTTAGTTGGTGGTAAATTAGATCTTATGGAGAATAGAACAATCTCCCAGGAAGAAGCTAAAAATTTTACCAATGAAAATAATTTCTTAGAATATTTAGAGTGTTCTTCCAAAACTGGAGAAAATATAGATATAGTATTTGATATAATTAGTAGAATTATGGTAAAATAATATGAAAATTGGGAAATATAAACGAGCTTTATTGTTCTTTTTATTTTATTGCTTATTTTGGATTGGGATCTCTATTACTTTTTCTTTAATTATTGGAAGAACCGATGATTTAACTAAATTAATTCCAATTTCTGATATGGGATTAGAAACAGGATTACTTTCTATAATCATATTACCCGTATCTTCTTTAATTGGTTTATTTGTTGGTGGATATGGATTTTCACCGTTTTTTCTTTATATCCATAAAAAAATCTTTAAAACCAAAATGGAATATGGACTTTTCAATAGACCAGAATTTCCCAAATTTAAATATTTTTCTTCTGGTTTATTTTCTGCATTAATGGCTATTAATTTCTCATTATTTTTACTTACTCCTGAAATTGTCACCTTCTCAAGAGGGAGCATACCGACTACTCAAGCAGATTATGCTACTACCTTTGTAGTATTATTAGTACTAACTTTTTTTCTTGCAACAATACTTTTCTCTACTACATGGTTTTTAAGTGATTCTGGTATAATCTATTCTAATAGAAATAAATTAGATAAAACAATTAATCCACCTGAGGTTCGTTCTATAGGGAGATGGTATGGGCAATTTCTAAAAGGTTACGCTGGTGTATCAGTAATATTCTCCTATTTTGAATTTATTACTATCTTTTTAGTAGAAACGGCTAGTTTTACAAGTTTATTTTCCATTTTATTGGCAATTTTCATTCCGTTCCCTTTTTTTATGATCCTTCCTTTTATTCCAACTTTGATTGTCTCAGATGTAATTAAAAAACATAGGATTCAATATATTAGAAGATTTGCCCGTAAGTTGGGGATTGTCAGTTCAGTTGAAATAATATTTGATTTAAAAGATTAATTAAAAAAGTTTTTTTTCTTTAAACTAATTTATTTTAGTATAATTTAGCAGTTTTTTAAATCTTAAATAAAGCGTCGTTAGTATAGTGGTAGAATCCGCGCCTGCCATTTTCTAATTGAAAGCAGAACGCGCGGGACCCGGGTTCAAATCCCGGACGACGCATTTTACATACTTAATTTAATATAAGTATTATAATAAGCTATCCTAATTAGATGAATTTTCGTGAAACAGACATTTTACGAAAACTATGAAATAATTATTATTATAATAATTTTGATTTATAATTCCCGTATATCTTTAATTAGTTTACCGGCCTCAGTAATCTTTGATTTTAACATATTATCCAATTCGGCAGATCCTTTAATATTTTCAAGCTTTAAGCTATAAAGTTCATAAGCAGAACTAATTGCCTGCATTATATTCCCTAAATCATGAGAATATTTATCCTTCAAATCATTTTTATGACGAGAGGAAATAGAGTATTCGATGTGAACGAGTAAAACAATGAGTAATAGCGTAATACCAAGGCTAGGAATATAGTATAATATTATAATCAGGGGTTCCTCAGCGAAATACACGCCATATCTGTATCCTAATGTGTAACTTATAATTGAAATTGGAAAATAAAGAACAAATGTTACTGTTGCCGCATAATACCATCTTATTGTTTTACCCATATATTTTACAAATTCCCTTTTTTTTAATGGTGGTATTATATATCCACTCAGAAATAAAAGCATAATAATCATTGTCGAAAATGTCATAGCAATATTGAAATCGATCAGAATATACAATAAAAGAGGGGTTATAATAGATATAATTATTAAAGCAATCAATATCCTTGATGATATTATTAGATAATATTGCCAAAATCCCCAAAAGTAAAAAATAACTCCAAGAATAAAAAATAATATATTAACTATAAGAAAAATTTCTTTTAAACTCATATTTAAGACAATATCTGCTAATATTGGAAAGATGTTCGCAATCATCCAAAAAATCCAGCAGAAAATGAAAGATATGAATTTCCGATCTCTCGTGTTATAAAAGAATTCCACAGAAACTCCTAATCCTACAGCTCTCAAAAATATTAACATAATCAAACTAAAAAATATGAGATCATTCATTTTATCAATCACCTTATTTATAACACGTTTTCCTTATCCTATTAATATGATTGTCTAATAATAATCAATTAATTTAATATTTCCTATATTTAGATCAGAATAAGTAGTTAATATTATTAGGTAAGTATTCAAAGTAATTATATTAGCTTTTTGATCTAAATTTATAAGGTCCCGAGGAAATTGGAAATACCTGACGATTTTGGGATTTTTACGTCAAAATAATTTTCTACAATTTCATAAAGAAACTCTAAATAGGGTATTACTATTTTTAGATTATGTCTTTTTTCTAATTCAATTATTAATTTTTTAGAATAGATTTTTTCATTTTTCTTTAAATTGTTAATTATCTCTACTATTGTTTTAGACAGCTGAAATGCTTTTTGAATTTCATTCTTTAGTATGATTAAGCTTGTCATAGGATCATATTCATTTAAGAATTTTTGAATTATAGTTTTCTCAACATTTATCTTTGTGGATTCGAGCTTACCGTTAAAATCAGTAACAATTTCTCGACCTTTAAAAGCGAAATGATCGCCAAATGAGTCCTTGTTATATTGATTCTCATCAATTAAGATAAGATCTATCCCAAAAGAATTTTCGGTGATGTAATGAAAAAAGTTTGAAACTTGATTAAAGATATATTGTTGATTAGAAATTAGTACAATTTTCTTTTTAAATATCATAGCTCTTAGAACATATCCTAATAAAGAGGCGGTAATATTTAATTTAATCAAATCAATGTCAAATAAATCAGAAAAATCTTTTTTTACTTCAACAACTTTTTCAGTATTAGTACTCGGAAGTTCAACTTGAAAATCGGCTATGAAAGCATCTCTTACAGTAAAATTTTTATCTACATAAGCCACAAAAGAATGGTTACATACTATCCCTTCTGCAACATTTACAGCAAAAAGACCTTTTGACGCTTTTTTAACTTCTTCATCTGAAACCTCAATGAAATTACTCTTTGAACAAGAAGGGCATCGAACTTGAAGTTTAGCCATGATAGAAATCGAACTTTTAATTATAGATTTATCCTATTGCGATTATGGTTATATACATAATAACTATTTTGGTATTAAATTATTATGATTTCTTAATAATTACGAGATCAAAAAAAAATATTTAATTGATTTTTTAGTATCTTTTTACTTTTCCATATTTCTTTTCAACGAGATTTGCTATAAGTAAACAGATTAAAGTCGAAAAAATTTCAGCAACTAAAAAGGAAATTATATTACCCAAATAATAAAGAGTTGCATAATATGTAATAAAGAACAAAGGAGTGAAAATCATAAATATAATAAGTAATGGTTTAACTACAGGAAAGTCTAAAAATCTTTGAATAATCGAAAAGTCGAATCTTAATTTTTGAAACTGCCTTTTTAATTTCCTTCTTCGTTGTTCTTGGGCAAAAGCTTCAAAAACCATAGTAGTTCCAAAGTATAACCCTATTATTGCTCCAAATGGGATTAAAATGATCATTATATAATTTCCAACTCTTAATAAGTATTGAGCAATAAAAATAAATAATACTTGGAAAAGACCACATCCTCCTAAAATCATTAAAGCAAAAGGGATATTTTCCTTTGATCTCCAACGAATTCTTATTGGCATAGCTTTTGGTGTTCCTCTTAACTTTTGATAAGTTAATGGGCCCAGGGAGACTTGAACTCCCGACCTTCCGCACGTCAAGCGGACGTCATACCAAATTTCCGAATCTTCTATATATAACGAATTCTCTAGACCATGGGCCCTTTAATGTTTTCTATTTTCATTAATAATATTTTTAAAATAATAATATGTAATTTATTTTATTAAAAAATAAATATTTTATTAGTTTTTGAATAAAGAGACAAGGCGTTAGAATACTTCTTTCTAAGGTGGTTTTATGAACTCTAGGGACCCAAAATTAATCGCATTACTATTTAATGATTGCATTAATAATCAAGATATAAAAGGGATTACTAATCTCATGACAAAGGACCATGTATTTATCGATCGCCATGGAGATTGTTTTGGAGATATGATAAATGGTTGGAAAGAATTCTTCCAGAATTTCCCTACTTACAAAAATACCTTTACACAGGTGGAATCTCAAGAAAATTTAGTGATATTAATCGGTTATGCTAGATGGTCAGAAGATTCATTAGAAGAGGATCATGCAATATGGACAGCAACTATTGAAAACGATTTAGTCGCTGAGTGGCACATTTATGAAGATACTGAGGAAAACAGAGAAAAATTAAGTATAAAGAAATAAAAAAAGAAATTGATTAATGTCATATAATTCCAGTTAAATATAAGAATTGGAAAGAGTAAATCGCTAAGAATAAAGCACCAAATACTATAAACAAAGGTCTCTTAGTAAAGATACTGAAGATAAAGATTAAAATTGCCGCTGCAAGGCTTGTGATAATTATAAGCCAACCAATAACGCTAAATAGTAGTGAAGAAAGATATACTGGAATAAACGAAAAAAATATGTCACTTAACATAATAAGTATCCATGCTATAAGATATAAAATACCACCAACCAATGCGACAGTTCCACCATGGTCTCTATTACTGCTTCCAACTTTAATAAATCCAATTCCTAATATAATATGTAAAACTTGATAGATTATCCCGGATCCTAGAAACAAAGTATAGATAATGTAAATGATAAATTCCATTGGAGTCGGTGAAGTAACGGACATTGAAGGAATAAAAAGTTGTACTAGAATATACCAAACTAAAAGTAAGATCCCAATGACAAACAAGAATTTTGTAGATGCAAAATTGTCCCTTTTTAAATCCCTACTTCCTAAAATGAGGAATAAGTATGTAAGGACGAAAATGATAAAAAGAATCCATGTTAACCAACTCCAATACAGAAATCCAAACGGTAAAAAGAAATCGAACGTTATACTCATTTAAATCACCAAATATTGGATAAATCTATTTGGATTTACTGATATATAAAAGTTATCACAAAGAATAAAGTTGGAGCTCGGGATTAATTACTTAAATAATCTAACTTCATAACTCGATTTAATAAATGTGAAAGAGCATTTAGATTACTTAAAAAATTAAAAAATAAAATTTAGATTTAATTAGACCTTCTTTTCTCTTAAAGCTTTAATCATGGGAAGATCTTTTCCTGAAAGGATTTCCAGCATTGCTCCTCCCGCAGTGGAAATAAAAGAAACTTCATCTGCTAAACCTGCCATTGAAGCAGCAGCACCCATTTCACCGCCTCCGATTATTGTTAGTGCTCCATTTTCTTTAGTTGCTTTGACCATTGTCTTAACCATTTCATCGGTAGCTTCTCTGAAAACTTCTTGCTCGAAAATTCCAGGAGGTCCGTTGGCTACAATCGTCTTGCATTTCATAATTATATCTTTAAATTCAACTTCTGTTTTAGGGCCTATATCTCCAGTTGTAGTGTTATATATACCTGCCTCATCAATTGAAATTACTTTTCTTTTGCCATTATCATCTATTACTAAGTCTTTAGGAAGTACAATTTTATCTTCATACTTTGCATAGGTTTCCTTAATCATATTTTTATTTTCCTCTAAATCCTTAGCAATGATCTTATGATTTGGGGCACCCATATTTTTACCCAGTGCTTCAAAAATTAAAATAGCAGTTAATCCAGAGCAGAGAGCGTAATCAAGCTTCTCATTATCAAAATTATATCTCATCGCTTTAAATTTATCAATTGCCTTCGCACCCCCAATTAGCATAGCCATGGGTTTATCTGGGATATGCATTATTTTTTTTAATGCATTTAATTCATTAGTAGTAATTGGACCAGCTAACATTTTAGGCCACCCTATAATAGAAACATGTGCTCGGTGAGCGGCTCCAAATGCATCTACAATAACATAATCAACTAGTGGGTATAAAGTCTTGATCATCTCAGTGTTTTCAGCATCTTTAAAGCTTTCATATTTTGCCATTTCCCCCTCCCACATACGGACGTTATTTAAAAGAAGGATTTCTCCTGGTTTTAACTCTTTAATTGCTTGAACTGCTTTTTCACCAAAAATGTCGGGTACAAATTTCACCGGCCGTCCTAATTCTTTTTCAATTTCTTTTGCATGAAGATCTAAGTTTATAAAATCTTTTTCACCGGGGCGTGATTGGTGTGCCATTAATATTACTGCGCTTTCTTTTAGTTCTTCCAAAGCAGGAACTAATGCACGAATTCTAGGAGAGTCTCTTATTTCCATTTTTTCTACATCAATATTCGAATTGATATCCACGCGCATTATTACTTTTTTTCCTCTTAAATCTACATCTTTATAGGATGTATAATCGATTTTCATTTTAGTTATCACTTTTATTTAGGATTTGAAAGTAGATTTTAAATAATTTTAATATTTACTAACAAAAAAATCTTGATAAGTTAATATTTTTTTTGTATTCGAATTAAAAATCGTATTTTAATTTGTATATCTTTTATAAGCAGCCTTATTTACTTCATTTAATTAGAATTAATCATTAAGATATATTAAATGATAACTTTTGAAAAGAGAAAAAAACGATTTGCATTTAGAATTGCGGGGGTTGCTATTTTAAATAATAAAGTTTTATTACACAGAAGTGAACAAGATGACTTTTGGGCATTACCTGGAGGAAGATGTGAATTATTGGAAAATTCTAAGGAAACTCTTAGAAGAGAGATGAAAGAAGAAATCGGGATTGCCATAAAGATTATAAGACCTTTATATTTCGTAGAAAGTTTTTTTAAATTTGAAAACCGAGATTACCATGAAGTATCTATTATCTATCTGATGGAATTTCCTCCAGAATCTAAAAAAGTTATAGAGAAAGATACCTTCTATGGGAAAGAGTCTCAATTAAGGTTTGAAAAAGATGAACTTTATGGAAGAGAACTTAAACTTATTTTTAGATGGTTCAATATAACTGATCTTGAAAAGTTTGAGGTTTACCCATCATTTTTACGCACTTCCCTTAAAAATATTAAGCCTTATCCTGAACATATAATACATAACGATAATTAATTTGTGGGAAGATAATCCTGAAAATGTGCTAATATATTAAAGAAGTTATTGAATAAAGCATTTTCTATTGAAAAACCAGAGCAGTAATTAAAGCCAATGTGATTGAGGAAGCACATGCATTATGGATAAGAACATAAATCCCTCTAAAAAGATATATCTTACAAACTGGATTAACTAATGTTGGATATTCATTTTATATATCCAATAAGACTTTTTAGATATTTTCCTTTCTATCTTTATCCAATTAATACTAACTTTCACAATTTTAAGCTAATTCTTAGTGAGTATATATTTCCTTTTGAGTTCTTCTCCTTCTTCTTATCAATATTATGGTTACTGGGATAGCTATTATAGCTGAAATACCTACGAGAATAATTATTAAGATTATAAATTCAAAACTGAATAGTCTTTCCCTATAAATTATTCCTACTTGTAATATATTTGTTTTTTCATTATTCCATTCCCATGTATATACTTTACCATTATCAATGTCAGTTATTTCACAGCGATCTTCAGAAGTGCCATTTGTATATTCTCTATAGCTGTCAGGAATCTTTCCTATCACTTTAAATTCAACAAATTCATTTAAATCTCCTTCCCAAGCTCTTGCTGTCCCTAAATCATAATTGATAGAAAAGTCATTTGATCTTCTCTCTATAATACCACTAAATTGATATTTAATAGTATTAGTACTATTCTCTGAGATTGTTAAATTGCATATAATTAAAGCTATACCCCAAATAGAACTTGAAGATGATAAATAATCCTCTATATATGAATAAACATTATAATCAAGGTCATATATGTTAATTATTTTAAATGGAACTATTGTTTCATTTACTTGAACTACACAATTTGAACTTACAACATCTGTCTCTAAAGAGAAAGGGGCATATAAGGTTATATTAGTTTTTTCATTAGGATTAAAAATAGTATAATTTCCAGAGAAATCAATACCAATATTATTGGAAAAATTTGTAGAGTCAATATTAAAAAGTACGTCAGCATTAAGTAGATTTAGAGAAATACTTTTATTAGAGACAATTCCTCCCACAAAATGATCTTCTGGTGCTGGTAAAGGATTACAATTAATGTTAGGAATCAACATATTAAAACTCAGTAGGAACGTAGTAACAATAAAAATTAGCAAACTTAATTCTTTTTTTTTCATAGGTCACCCTCTTTGACCATTATAAGAAATACAATCTATGTATTTAAGCCTTATGTTTTTAAACGATTCTCAAAAAGTAAGATAATATCTCTCAATTATTACCAATTCGTAATTAAATTAATTTCCTAATTTTCTTAATTTATTAATTTTTAAATCTTTAGTATGGTTTTTAATTTTTTTCCTTTGGAAAAAGACATAAGATAAATCTACTTAAGGAAATCTAAATATATCCTATTTCTTTACAAAATTCGATAAAAAGTATAAACCTTATCCAGAACAAATAATAGATAAAGATAATTAGAAGTTATAATTAATTTATAGTGAATGTATATGGAAAATATGAGAGAAATCTTAAAAAAATTACTGAATAAGGAATGTTCTATAGAGGAAGCAGAGAAACTATTAAAAGCCAATTTGATCGAGGAAGTAGGAGATAGCGCTAAACTAGATATTTATAGAAAAGCTCGAACTGGAATAGTTGAGGTAATATACGCTAAAAGCAAAAATCCTCAATTAATCTTACAAATTACTGAAACATTCTTAAAAAAGAAAAGATTTGCTATAATCTCAAGATATACAGAAGATCAAAAGGAAGTTATCAAGAATAAGTTCGATAATAATGAAACATACGTGTTAAATTTCAATGAATTAGCTAAAACAATAATTATTAAAGAAAAGGGATTTGAATTCCAAAAAGAAGGTGGGATTATTGGAATAATTACTGCTGGAAGTTCGGATATTCCGATTGCCGAAGAAGCAAAAGTAATCGCCGAATCAATGGGTTGTAAAGTTATCACCAGTTATGATTTAGGCATCGCCGGAATCCATCGTATTTTTAATCCTCTTAGTGATATGATAAAAAAAGGGGTTCATATTATTATTGTTTGTGCTGGAATGGAGGGAACCTTACCTGGTGTGGTTGCTGCTCTTGTAGATGTCCCAGTTATAGGTGTTCCAGTGTCAAGTGGTTATGGCCTAGGAGAGAAAGGCCTAGGAGCTCTAACAACCATGTTACAATCTTGTTCTCCAGGTTTAGTAGTAGTGAATATTGATAATGGTTTTGGAGCTGGAGCTTCTGCTGCTTTAATTGCAAATCAAATGGCCAAATAATTTTTTCAAGGACTCACATAAAAAACTATAAATACTTCTTAAATGAATTCAATAAACAATTTATTACAAAAAAGATTTAAAAAAAGGTTGATTTAATATGGTTCCGACTCCTGCTTCATTAGAAGCATGGTCAAAATTAAGGGTTCTTAACCCTGAATTTGGTTGGTATATTATCCCTCTCCTTGCTATTGTCTTATACATCTATGGTGTAGAGATTAAAAAAGCAAGAGAAACAAAGGACTGGAGTACAATATTTGCAGGGTTGACAGTTTTGGGCTTAGATTTAATCAATGAAATTTGGAATGCTCTTGTTTTCGCTTTTTCAAATTATTCAGCAGTTTGGACGACTCCAGGAGCAAGTGCCTATATTATTTTGGTTGGATGGAATATTGAGATTGCTTTTATGTTTTCTATCGCAGGAATCGTATTTGCGAAATTTCTTCCTAAAGATAAGGATGAAAAATTATTTGGACGAATACCAAATAGATGGGCTATGGCAGTTGGTTTCTCTTTATTTTGTGTAATCGTGGAAATATTTCTAAATTTGGGAGGGTATCTTATTTGGGAATATCCCTGGTGGAATTGGACGTGGGGGATTTCATTAGTTCCCATTTTCTTCATTGGATACTTCTATTTCTTCGTAGGTGCGTTTTACGTATATGATAAACCTGAGTTAAAGGATAAAATAAAGATAGTTGGAATAATTTATGCCATTGGAATAGTTGCATTATGTATTTTCGTTCCACTTGGTTTGATATAAATATTAATTTTCTTTTTTTTTTCTTATAAATACAGTCCCTAAATCCTAATTAAAAAAAGATTATTTTTATATCTAATTTTTATTTCTTTTTTCATAATGTTGGATTTGTATAAACGATTATTTGAACAAAATTACATATAACCTTATTATAAACTTATTAAGATTTAAACCATATTTTATTAACTTTCACATCACCAAGCTAAAAAGGTAGTTTTCGGGTGTAAAACACATTCATTCAAATAATAGGAAAGTATAAATAGGTAAATCAATATAGATAATATTGAAACTAATTCTATATAAAATCTACAGAAAAAAAATTTTGTAACTAGAGTTGAGACCGATGGTCGCAACCATTGAAGATTTTGAAAAATCAAAACAATTTTTTGAAAGTGGCGATATACTTAGTACTATTGAGAGTTATGAAAAAGCTATTAATCATATAGAACGCTCCAAAACAGTGCAGAAAGAGGAGTTAATCAATTTCTTGAATAATATTTTGAAGTATTGTCAAGAAAATAATCTTAAAACCGAGGAGGCAATGGTTCTCAGAGCTTTAGGACGGACTTATACAAAATTTAAACAATATCCATTAGGTCTAAAATATTCATATCAATCATTAAAGATACAGAAAAAACTTGGTAAAAAGTTAGATATAGCAGAAAGTCTCGTCTTTTTAGCAGAGGATCTTGAAGTCTCAGGTAATTATGATGAATGTATAAAAACTTTCAATGAAGCTGCAGGAATATATCATGAATTAGGTAAACTAAGAAAAGAGAAAGATATTAGAAGGGAGCTTTCTCGATTGAAAGAATTTTCGAAGGAAATCACAGAGGACGAGTATCTTCTACACAAATTTAATGTTGATAAATTTTAGTTTAAAGTAAAGATGAAAGAAAAAATCAATTTAAATTTCTTTTTTTTAATTGATTAGAATTTAATTTCAAATTCATCTGCTAATCTTTTTAACTTCTCTTGCGCATAAGTAAGAATTTCTTTTAATGATATTCCTGTTTCAGAACTAATTTTTTTAAGATCATCATATTCTGGTTTAATGTTAACAATTTTTTTTTTATTTTCAGTTTCATAATAAGCTATCTTGAAGGAAACTTGGTAAATCTTATCAAGAATTTGCAATTCTGAATTAATTATCTTTCTATCTATACAAACCCTTTTTATAGTATTAAATCTTACGCCAAGAGTTCCTAATTCGTCTATCAGAGTTTTTATTATTTCAAATCTGTTTTCAGGATGACATAATACTTTAACAATGTGACTTGGTCTATTTTTTTTAGTGATGCTTGGAATAACTTGAATATCAAGAATTTGTTTATTTTCCAAGCATTTAATTAAATTTCCCAGTAGCTCTCCAGACACATCATCGACATCAGTTTCTATAACAGTTATGTCTTCTACATATTTTTTCAAAGAAATTTGATTTGATTGAATGTTAATATCAGGACCTTTGCCATAGAAAATTCTTAAGATATTTGAGAATCTTTTAAACTCTTTATCCCCTGTGCTATATGCTACCTTTTTAAGTTCCATTTCATCAGAATATCTTAAGAATTTTGGGTTCAGATTAACTAATAAAGCTGCACCAGTTGGAGTAACTAATTCACTCTCTATAGGACCAGATTCAGTTATTAACTTGGAATTTTCTAATATTTTTATCGTGGCAGGGGCTGGAATAGCTAATATTCCATGAGCAGTCTTGATTTTGCCAGCTCCTAATGGAATTTTACTACAGTATATCTCAAAACTCTCGCTAAAACATCCTAATATATCTAGAGCTTTTGAAACTCCTAAAATATCAATTAATGTGTCTACTGAACTTAATTCATGCAGATGAATATCTTTTATTAAAGAATCATGAACCTCTGCTTCTGCTTGAAATAATGATTCTAAAACTTTAATAGCATACTTTTTTGCTAATTCAGAATACTTTCTTTCATCTAAAAATGCTTGTAAGGATTCTTTTAGGTTCTTAGATGATCTTTCATTTTTATTTTCTTCAATCTCCACTTTAAGGTGATTAACCATAATTCCTGTTCTTTTAACTTTTTCCCAAGCAATTTCAAGTTTTTTCACTCCTTTAGCATAGTTCTTTATTAGTTTTAACTCATCTAATAATTCCTTAGGATTAGGTATTATATCTAATAAGGAAGCTAAGAACATATCTCCAGAAATTCCAGAATTAGAGGTATCAATATATAATATTTTCATTCATTTATTCACTTTTCAAGAAATTTAATAATACTTTTCTCATTGAGAATTGGTGTAAAATTTTCGTACTAAAAATAATAAATTCTAATTATTTTATGATAATTATTATAATAATTAAGAACTAATAATATTAAATTAAACTAATAATTTTAGGACTATAGAATGAGTGAACTTCAAACAATTAAATGCTATTTAAACCAATTACCGGCTACCTTTTTAAAATTACTTGATATTGATCCCCCCCTTGATATCATTCCAGAACCTGTAGATTCTATGATTGAGGCTTATCACGGTGTTGAAAGAATTAGTATTAACATTATTGATAATTTTGGTCTTTTTGAAATTACTTATCATAAACCCGAATTTATGATACGCCAATCTGAAATGATGTTGTTGTTATCTACTAAAAATCCATATACATTAGGAGTACTTCACCAAATATTTTATGGGGGTTTTACTATGGAACCCAACCATTTTCATCTATTACGATATCTTAATGAAAAAGGAAAAAAGTCATGTTTAATTGGTAGAAAAAAAGATGTGGAACGATATGCTGCTGGAACACTTTCAGTTCCTAAAGAAACAGATATGGCGACTTGGATTGAGAGTGCCAAAACTATTAATAATTTTGATATTTCTTTAATGCACTATCTAGATTTTGAAAATCTCCATAAACAACAACAGGCTTTGAAGCAAAGAACACCTGAAGATTTGATTGAGAAGTTGATACTTCGCACAGATAAATGGATTTTAAGCAACTATAAGCAATTGAGACCTAACTCTTTAATGATTATCCTCGGAGACCATGGACGTGTAAAATTAGACTTAGAATATTCAGGTAAGATAGCACAATGGCGTGAAGCATCGGTTCCAATTGCGATTGTTATAAAGAAATAAATTACATAATCTAATTATAATATTTTATAAAATATGGAAGAATATAAACGATTCACAGTCTCTCTCCCTAGAGATCTTTATGAAGAATTTGAAACCTTTAGAGAGGCTATCAATATATCTAGGTCTGATGCTATTAGAAAAGCCATGAAAGCTTTGATGGTGGCCGAAGAAAACATTCCTATAATTTCTGGAAATGTAGTTGGTTGTATTTCAATAGTCATGATACACAAACATTTTGAGCAAAAAAATACTAACCAAGATGATGAAAAAGATCACGATTTACATGATCATTCTCATGTGATTGACCACGATGAATCACATCATACTCATGATTTTGGTTCACGACCTATCTATGCTAGTACTTACCAAACTGATGAGATCTTAAAAACTGATATTCAACATCATTTTAATGATATTATTATTTCTACTCTGCATGTTCATTTAGAATATGAAAAATGTTTAGAGATTTTAGCCGTTTCAGGGCCCTATCAACGTGTAAAAAAATTAAAGGACGATTTACAGAGATTGAGAAGTGTTTTATCAATAGGTTTTTTTATAGTGGATAAAGAATTAAAAAAAGATTAAAATAATCTAATCCTTCTTTCTAAAAGATTCAAGGAAAAGGAGAGAATGTAGAATAAAAAATTCTACTTAAAAAGGGTAGGGTTAACGGATAAGGCGATTTGTTTTAGAATTTTTTATTCTATAAATTGTGTGTGTAATGACTATAAATTATAAAAAGTGTAATTTAAATGAGAATACAGTATAAAATTTTTAATTTTTTGACATATAGGTAAGATTTTTATATCTTTTAATTATCATAGATTGTATAGAAATCTAAGAAAAACTAATTAAGTTTCAATTAAAATGATTTTAAGAAAAATACTTTTCTTCTAATCATTGAGGTGCTTTAAAATGAATAAAACGAAAGTAAAAGTATTTACACTCGTCTTAATCATGGGATTATCAATTTTTGCTTTTCCCGTGGGAGCTACAGCATGTAAAAAACCTACATTGAAATTAATGGCTGGAGCATTTTCATTACCAATAACTCCGATGACTACAGAGGAGGGTGTTCCTATATATCCAGATGGATACCCTGTTTTCCTTGCTGGATTTGGCGATATTGGAGATCGTCCTGCAGTGGCAGTTCATGATGATATTTTTGTTCGGTGTTTAATCTTAAATTATGGAGGAAAATCGATAGTACTTGTAGCTCTTGATTTAATTGGTTATTTTATTGATCAAGTAGATGAGGTAAGAAAAGAAGTTGAGGCAGAATACGGTATCAATGCAAATAATATTATTATAGCATGTACTCATACTCATTCTGGACCTGACACTCTTGGACTTTGGTCCGCTCCAATCCCAGATTGGGGCGTCAATTTAGCTTATATGGGATATATAAAAAATCAAATTATGGATTG
Organism: Promethearchaeota archaeon; assembly: GCA_048940445.1. GTDB lineage: Archaea > Asgardarchaeota > Lokiarchaeia > Sigyniarchaeales > SOKP01 > SOKP01. The sequence goes on along the minus strand of JBHLON010000001.1, from coordinate 100,715 downwards.
TATTGGTCAATCATATAAAAATTTGGAAAAGGCTAGAATTCGATTTGCTTCAGCCTCTGTTCCGGGATTGATGAAAAATTCACGAGATCCAGGACGCGTATATCCCGACTTAAGCCTAATGAAAGTAGAGGATAAGAGAGGTCATACAATAGCTACATTAATTAATTTTGCAGGGCATCCAGAGGTTCTTTGGTCAGATAATTATGCCATATCTTCAGATTATGTGGGGTACTTACGTAATAAAGTTGAAAAGAAATTTGGTGGTGTTGCAATCTTCTTCAATGGAGCTTTAGGAGGGATGATTACACCAGATGTAGAAGAACATACATTTGAAAAAGCAAAAGAAATAGGTTATGCTCTCGCAAAAGCCACAATTAATGCTCTGAAACCCCATAGATCTGTGAAAAAGTCTCTACCTAAAATCGCTTTTAACGTGGAAAAAGAAACATTCTCAGTCCCATTAGAAAATATGCAATTTTTTGGTGCTTTACAAATGGGTATACTTTCTAGAGAACAACCTTGGTATGTTGATTCTCCAGGTTTGGGGATTATAACCACAGAAGTAAATCTTATTACTATTGGAAACGCTCAAATAATTACAATGCCAGGAGAAGTATTACCAAGTATAGGTTTTCGCCTACGAGAAGCGATGACTGCATCATATAAGTTTCAAATTGGTTTAGGTAATGATGAATTAGGCTATATAATTCCAGAAGATGAATGGGATGACACTCAGTACGAGGAATCAATGTCCGTGGGTGTACAAACTGGTATCATGATGGAAGCTATTCTAATGCAGATGTTGGAGGAAAACTGAGATATTATATTGATTTAAACTTAAAAATTAAATTTCTTTCTTTTTTTTAATAAGTAAGTAAAAAAAATTTGATTTAATAAATTACTTAATCAACCAATTCCGTTTAAAGATCTCTCTCTTGAACAGTCTTTCTATTATTTGCCTTAGCGCGTTCGACAGCCTTATCTAATAAATCAAGTAAGATGGCATTCAATTTTTTTCCATCGAGGACTTCTGATGCGGTATTGCAGCCCTTACCTTTGATGTATTCCTTTACTTTGCTTTTCACGAAAAGAGTATCTTGTGCAGGTTTTTTAGCCATTTTTTATTCCTCCTTTTATTATTCTAAATTGTTTTTAAAATAAATTGTATTTAAAATATAATTCTCTTAGCTTATATTTAAACTTAGTTGAAAAACCATCATAGAAGGTTAATATTATCAGTCTAGCCTTACTTTAAAAAAATCAATCTTTTACGTGGTATACTATTAAATTTTAAACATTTACAAATTTTTCAGTAAAATAGCTAATTAGTCTGATTTAATTGAGTTCTAGATGAGTTTATTTTAAAGCTTTTAAAATCTATTGGTAGAGTCTAAAGGAAACTATTAAAAAATGAATTAATGGAAGTTTAATTCCCTAAACGGTTTCATTATTATAATTTCTAACATTTTTTTATTTGAGTGTCGGACCATTAATATTTTAATTAGAATTAATTCGAGCTCTATCTAAAAATTGGTGTGTCTAAAAGTTAGTGCTTTTTATATTTTAGTACTAAAGAAATGATATGACAATACAGGAGAACTCTCCATTTATCTCAAAAATTAAAAGATCATCGGAAATTTATAGTATTCATAATTTACTTATCTTTAATAGGTCAGGAATTTGCATTTATGGAATTAATTTTACAGATGTTTTTAGATTAGAACAAGAACAATTAATATCTTCTTATTTTACAGCTCTTATGTCTTTTACAAAAGAATTAATTGGAAACAAGATAAAAAATTTGGAAATGGGTGGAGGAATAAAGCTTGTTATTTTTGAGAAAGCTACACTTTTTTATGCTCTATTATGTGATATTAACGAGAATTCGATTATACTTAAGAGAATCATAAACCGTATAAATATAAAATTCATGAAATATGTTAAAAAAAATCAGATTAGAACAGAGCTAGAATACATTTACGATAACCAATTAGATGATGATATAAAACACGTTATTAAAGAAATTTCAAGCAAGGAATACAATTTAGAAAAAGAAGATAAAGTGATCAAATATATAAAAACTATTCAATTGAGTGATGAAATTAGTGAAATTATCTTTTTGACTAATGGAGGAAAAATACTTTATTCTACTACGAAAGACAAAAGATCATTAAAAAAGGCATTGAAAGAAATAGATTTCAGGATTAAAATCTATAATAATTCTATTTTAAAAATGTTTTATACTTCCAAAGACAACGAGCTTATCTTTTCAGAATACTTTAATGAAAATTATCTAATTATTTTGATATTTGATTCTAAAACTAAATTTGGGATAGCTGAATTTTATTTACATAAGATTGTTAGTAAAATTAGAGCACTATTAAATTAATTTTTTAATATTCATTTCTTTTACAATTTTAAATAGTTATTAATTAATTTATGAATTATAAAAATGAAATTAAAATTATATTAGTACTAAACTTAAAATTAATTAACTAATATTAGAAGATCTAATATGACAAAATCACAAGATGGATTGAAAGAGGCTTTTGCTGGTGAGTCGCAAGCAAATAGAAAATACTTAGCTTTTGCAAAGAAAGCAGAGTTAGATGGATTTCCTGGCGTGGCACTTCTATTTAGGGCTGCTGCAGCTGCTGAAACTGTTCACGCTCATAATCACCTTAAAGCACTTGGTGGTATTAAATCTACAAAAGAAAACTTAAAAGAAGCCATCAGCGGCGAATTTTATGAGTTTACTCAGATGTATCCACAATTTATCGACTATGCCAAAGCAGAAAAAATTAAAGATGCGGAGAGGTCATTTAATTATGCTAATGAAGTAGAAAAAATTCATCATAAATTATACGAAAAAGCATTAAAATTAGTTGAAGAAGGAAAAGATTTGAAGGTTAAAGAGATGTATATTTGTTCAGTATGTGGTTATACTCACGAAGGAGCACCACCCGACAAATGTCCTGTTTGCGGAGCTACAAAAAAAGCCTTTCAAAAAGTATAATTTTTTTTATTTTTTTTAAATATTCCAAGGTTTATATCCGGCTTTTATTTTTAGTAAATAATCGTCTAGAGTAATTTTAAGCTCTTTTTCAGATCTTCTAAATGCTCCAGGCGTGGCTCCATAAGAGTAATATTTGATTAATAGTTGAGACATATCCTCATCTCCAAGAGAAAAGATAGTTTGGATTCTAGCATTCTTTACGATTTCTTTTGGATTTTGAAATTTTAATTTGATTGCAGGTATTTTTTTTAATCCGCGTTCAATCTTTTGAAACCTATTAATTAATAACTTTAAATTTTGCGATAAATAGAAATCTATTTTGTTCTCAAAGGGAGTATTAAATTTAGGTACAAAAGGATTAATATTAACTTTAAGTGAATTAAATTCAAATCCAAAGTTAGAAACATCTTTTAATAAATCGATGATTTGGTTAATATCTTCATCAGTTTCTTCAGGCAAACCAATTAAAAAATAAAATTTTATATTTCTGATTTTTGAATCCTTAATTAGGGTAAGGATTTCTAATATTTTCGTATTTGAAATTTTTTTATCTAATGAAAATCTCAAAGATTCAGTAGCTGTTTCTGGTGCGATAGTAATTGATTTTGTGTTGACTTTTTCAAGTATCTCAATTAATTTTGGTGTTATATGATCAATCCTAATTGATGGAATACTTAACTTCTTTCCATGATTCACAATATATTCACAAATTTCAAAAAATTTCGGATGAGACGATACACAAGAGCCAATTAAAGAAATTTTTTCAAAATAAGAATTTTCAATTGCATCGTCTATGGTTTTTAAGATATTTTCATAACTTCTATTACGAAATGGAGAATTGTGATATGATGATATACAGAATTTGCATTGAAAAGGACAACCTCTATTTATTTCAAGAAAAAAGTTTTCTTCGAATACTTTCTTTTCCTCTTTCTTTTTAGTAATCAATTGAAGTATTGGAATAGGTGATTTATCTAGATTCTCTAAAATCTCTCTATGTGCATTATTCTTTAAGCTAGCGATATAAATTCCCCTTATAGATGATAATCCCTTTAGAAATGTGTTAAAATCAGTCCTTTTAGCTTTAAACTCAAGGAATTTGGTTAAAAAATTATTGAGATTTGGTTCGCAATCTCCAATAAAAAAAAGATCAAACATTTTATTTAACAGTAGGGGATTTGAAGTTACTACATGGCCACCACCAATCAATAAAGGATAGCTTCTTTTTCGTTCATTTGAATAGATTGGAATGCCTGCCTTTTCTAATATCCATAATACATTCTTAAAATCATGTTCATCATGAATAGAAAATCCTAGAATATCAAAATCGATTAGAGATCTACTACTCTCCATGCTTCTTATATCTTTAATAGAGTAATCTAAAGAAGCAGGATATTTTACTTTTTTTGGAAGAAAAATTCTTTCACAAACATAATTTTCATGAGAATTAATAAAATAATAAAGGAGTCTAATTGTGTATGAGGATAACCCTAATTCATATTGGTTTGGAAATATTAAACCAAAAGATACATCTATATTTCTCCAATCTTTCTTAATTATGTTTCGTTCATTCATCAAATAAATCCAAAATTATAGATAAATACTAAAAATCAATTATTTAATTTTCTCTCTTGCTTTATTTTCTTTACTTCCTCAACAATTAAAGGTAGAATGATTCCAGTTTTATTTCGAATTACAATTTCAGCTCTTTTATCTAAAGGTGTAGGTTGATCATTTACAATAATTAATTTACCTCCGTCTCTTAATGTGTATAAAGGTAAGTCACACGCAGGAGCCACTTCTAATGATGATCCTGCAACTAACATAACATCTGCCTTTTTAGATAATGCTCGTGATTGATATATTTCGAAATTCGGTAAAGATTCCCCAAATAATACGACAGAAGGCTTTAAAGGTGCTCCACAATAATCACATAAAGGCGCTCCTTTTTTTTCTTTCTTAAGCTTTCTCATTATTTGATCTTTAGTGTAAGATGATTTACAACCTAAGCAATTAAATCGATTTATATTTCCATGTACTTCATATACTATTACAGAACCTGATTTTTGGTGAAGTTCATCAATATTTTGAGTAATCACAGCCTTTATAATATCCATCTTTTCAAGTTCTGCTAAAGCATAATGACCCGGATTAGGTTCTGCTTTTAGTAAGTTTGGAGCAACCTTCTGAGCTAATTCCCAAAATTTTGCTGGATTTTTTAAAAATGCTTGAATATTGCCATAAATCTCGGGCTTGTACTTTTCCCATATCCCGCCATCTCCTCTAAAATCTGGGATTCCTGACTCTGTAGAAATCCCTGCGCCTGTTAAGGCAATAGCTTCTTTTGATTCAATTAATAACGCTGCCGCTTTTTGAATTTTCTTTTTTTCCTCTAAATTCGTTAATTTCATTGATATATTCTACAGAATAGCTCTACTAAAACCATCTCTAATAGATGAATTATTTTATATTTATATTATGAATTATTAAAAGTTAATTGTTATAAGAGTCCTCGAAGAACCCCTTAAAATTTCACTATTAGATATATAAAACATAATCTTTAGTTCGTTTGTTACCCCAATATCATAATAAATTAAAAATTTAAATAATTTTAAATTTCTGTAGATATACGATTATTATTGCAGAATTAAAACTTTAAGATTTTTCTTATGATTACTGGATTTGCTATTATTTTAGATGATGAAATTCTCTACATTTCGAATGAATATAAATATCCAGTTTTTGAAATTGTACTTTTTGTAGAGAAATTAATTCGAAGTATCAATCCCAAAAATGTCTGGCGTCTAAAAAATATCTTTTTTGAGGGGAAGGAAGGAAGGGAACGTATGATTATTAAACATGAAATCAATGATGCTTTCCAAAATCTGTTTTACTGTATAACTGGTGATTTTTTATCTAATTCTGAGGCTGCAGACAACATGTTAAATGAGTTTTATGAAAAGGTAATCGCAAATTACAATAATCCAAATAAATATAATGAGTATTCAAAAAAATCAGAGTTTTCAAAGATTATAAAATTAATTACAGCATACTTATGGGAGAAGTACCGTTTTCCTCTTGAAGATGAAAAGCTAGATAATTCTTATGCTCAAATTGAAAATAAAATAATTTATTGCGGTATCTCTGCTCAAGGATTGCCCATTATCTCTCAGTTATATGATACTACTCTTTTAAATGATCTTCGTCGTGAAGTGACTCACGAAAATATTGATTTATTTAGTTCAAATTTATCAGCTCGATTGGCTACCATAGCAATGAATACTCAAATTAGAGCAAATATGAATATTAAAGAAATTCAATTTTATGATTTAGCGGAGAATGGAAATAAAAAGTTAATTTTATTTGAAGATATTAATGGTTATTCCCTTGATTTTGTAGCTTCAGGAGATTTCAATAGAATTAAAGATATTTTTCTTCAATTAAAGGATAAAATTTCTGAAGAAGAAGCTTTAAGACAAGAATTTTCTGGAGATCTTAAACCTTATCGTTCCTTAATTAATTATTTAACTGAAATTATTCATGAATTTGATCATTAATTTCTAATAATATGCTCTTTTTATAATATGTATGAAAGCTGTTATTTTGGCAGCTGGAAAGGGAAAGAGACTTAGACCAATAACTGCCACAAGACCAAAACCTCTTATACCTATAGCTGGAAAACCTATATTAGAACATAGTATTTTGGGTTTAATAGATTCAGGAATAGACCAACTCCTGCTAATTGTAGGATATAAAGAAGAAATGATTAAAGATTATTTTGGAAAAAGTAGGGATAAATTTAATATCGATATAAATTATGTGACCCAAGAAGTATATCTAGGTACTGCTCATGCTGCTAGTTATGCCAGAGAATTTGTGAAGAATGATGACTTCCTTTTTATGTATGGAGATATCTTAGTAGATTCAAATCTTTTTAGTCAATTGATTCAAAATTTTAAATCAATTCAATGTGATGGAATAATTTCCTTAGTTGAAGTGGGAGACCCCCAAAATTATGGAGTAATTACACTTGATTCAAAAGGATTTGTAAAAAGCATTATCGAAAAACCTTCTCAAGAGTTACATGCCGGTAATTTAGCGAATGCTGGAATATATTTATTTAAATCTAATATATTTGAAGCGATTGAAAAAACGAAAAAATCAGTTAGAGGAGAATATGAATTTACTGATTCTATGAAAATTCTTCTCAATGAGATGAAAGGCACAATTTATGGATATAATCTTCAAAATTTATTTTGGAACGATATTGGATTACCATGGCAGCTTTTAGAAGCTAATAAGCATGTATTAGACACACAAGAGGCAAAAAATTTAGGTAACGCAGAAAAAAATGTCTTTATTTCAGAGAATGTATTTATTGGAGAAGGAACTAAGGTACGCTCAGGGACATATATACAAGGACCATGCTTTATTGGAACTAATTGCTTAATAGGACCAAACGCATTTATAAGGCCGTATTCATCGATTGGAGATTCTTGTCATATTGGTATGTCAGAAATTAAAAACTCAATAATCTTTTCGAATACATCTATTCCTCATTTCAATTATGTGGGTGATTCAATAATTTGTGAAAAGGTAAATCTTGGTGCTGGGACAAAGATATCGAATTTAAGATTTGACAACAAAAATATCAAGATGAAAATTAATAATCAATTAATAGATTCAGGTAGAAGAAAATTGGGGGCTATTATTGGTCCTAATTCTCAAACTGGAATTAATTCAAGTATAATGTGTGGAAAAATTATTGGAGAAGATACTATTATAGGAGCTCATACTCTTGTAAATGAAAATTTGTTATCAAATACACTTTTTTATCAAGATTCTAACGGAAAATTAATAAAAAAAACAAATCCTTTCTACAATGAAAAAACAAAATAAATTAGTATCCTTTTAACTTTTCTCTTTCCTTAAATTGACGCAATAATTTAGAAAACTTAAAAGGTTTTTCTTTGTAATTTATCTCCGTAAGAGCTTGTTCTTGGTAGGCGATGAATAGCCTAGTTGAAAAATCTTCCCACTCCTGACACACTTCCAGAGTTCTCTCATCATTTCTTAATAAGCTTTCATGGGATATAATTCGTGAAAATCTATTGGCATAATCTTCAATTAACTCAGTATTACTTCCTTTTAATAGATCTCTAACAAATTCATCCGGTGAATACCAATCTCTCACCCTCTGAAAATCTCGATGAATTTGAGTAAGTAAAACTAATCTAGGACCTTCCCAGAGTTCCATAATCATAGAATCCCTATGAAATCGAGATAACGAGAGAAAATCTTCTATTACACCATGACCTCCAAAAAATGAGATTGCTCTTCTAATCATTTTAGGGGATTCATCTGCTACTACAATCTTTTGGAGCATAATCAATTCTCTTAAGCGGAATCTACGCCTACGTTCTTCGATATTTTCAATTTTTTGTAGATCTCTTATCCCGCTAATTAATTCTTCCCCAAATTGAATAAATTCTGAAAAAATTTTAAATACACCTGCAACAGATCTTTTTGCAAAATGATTTAATTCATTGATTTGATTTACTAGCATTGGAAAGGATGATATTGGTACTCCAAACGCGCTTCGAAATTGAGTATATAAAATTGCTTCTCTTGCTACTCTCAAGGCTCCTGCTGCCATACCAAATGCTACGTGCAATCTAGACAATGAAAGAACAATACCTACTACATCAGCTAAACCCTTTTCGAGAGGACCAATTGGATATGCAACTGCTCCATTATAAGTAATTTCTGCTGTAGGTAATTCAGCAGTCCCCAATTTTGGTTTTAATCGATCTATAGTATAAGAATTTCTTATTTCACTCTTTTTATTATCTGGAAGCCATGATGGAACTACAAACGCAGCTATTCGAGTCGAGGAAGGGGTATTTTTTGGTTTAGCAGTAACAAGAGCATAATCTGTATGAGCTGCTGAACAGAAGAACTTTTTCCCATAAATTCTCCAAACATTTGAAAATCCATCTTCACCTTTTTTCTCTTCAAATACAGCTTCAACAAGATTTGCTGGTACGTCACTACCTCCTTGGATTTCACTAACAAATTGAGCTCCTTTTCCATATTCATCATTTTTTCCTTCTCTTAAATGATTGAGTATCTCATGAGCTTCAGGAGACAATTCACTTTCATATTTCTGCAAAATCCAAATAAGTCCATGAGTACAGGCAATAGGGCACATAACCCCAAACTCTCCATTTTCATATAGCAAAAGCATTTTAATGAAGCGACTCCAAGCAGAATTCCTATTTGGATCCCAAAGTCCAAGGCTAAAAATTTCGCGTTCTAAAGTCTCTGTTTCCCAACAGCGTTCAATTCTATCTATTCGATGGTTATGAGCATCATAATGCTTAATTTTAGTAACCTTCAATCGATTTTCAAGTTCTGCCGCTTTATCAGCTAAATCTCTCCATTTATATGAGACATAATCAGAGAGAGCGTTAAGGTCACGATCAATGGTGTCATATTCTGTTTTAGGAGAATAATGTTTCACTAGAGCTTGTAGAAATGGATCGTCTCGATAATAATTAAAGTTATTTCTTACATAGAGATAATCATCAAATGAATAAGGATTATTCTGATTTCCCTCTTTATTTGACATCTGAAAACCTTGAATAAATAATTGATTACAATTAAATAATTAAACTTTGAGAGTAATAAAATTAATGCTTAAAAAATAGAATGATTCGTTCAAAAATTGTTATAACAAATTAGATATATTTAATGTTATTCCTCTGTTTCTGAATTTTCAGTTTCAGATTCGCTTGTTTCTGCAGGTGCTGTTTTGTTTTTTGCTAATTTGGCAACATTAATCCTTTCAGTTCTTCTTATTTCGCTTTTTCGAGTACGTTTTACCTCGACTTCAACGATATCAAATTCTTCTTCCTTAGATATGTACTCTTTATCTTCCCCTCCTTCAGGTATAGAAATTATTTTACTTTTAATTATCGAGCAATTGGATAAAGGATATATTGTTTTAGCAACTCTATTAATTTGATTTTCAAATTCGTGATATATAATTCCATTAATGAATTTTTCATGATTAAGATTTTTGGCAAATTCTCTTAAAATTTCCATTATAATTTTTCTAATAACAATCTGCTGTGAACTCCGTGCTCTCCTTATTGTTGTACATATCACAGTTAATCGAAACCCCCACTCATCCTTTGTGACCAAATTTAATATTACTTGAACTTTAGAACTTCCTCTTCCTATTAGTGAACGTACATAATCATTGGTATATTGATGTCCCCAAAATATGCTGTTACAAACACCTTTTTCAGAATTCGCTTCCGATATCTTGAATCTTAACTTTAGACTAATATCAGAATAATCATCTGTAATATCATAAAGCAATATCTCAAGAGTTCTTCCGATTAAGTTATTTGGTAATCCTATTACCTCACCAATTTCTCTAAAGTTGAAACTTTTGGGAGCAATTACAGGATACCAATTCTTTTCTTTGAAAGTTACTTTTTTGACTTTAGCTTTTCTTTTTTTTGTCTTCTGACTCAATACATTTTACCTCATTACTATTGTTCTTATCTTTTCGGGATCATATTTAAAATCTGGTTCGAGATATCCTTTCTTTTTATAATATCTAATCAATCTATAAACTTTTGACTCAGTTCTATTAAGCCCTTTTTTAGCTTCCAAATCTTTATGATTAGTTTCCAAATGTTTCCTAATACTTAATGCTTTTTTGACTAAGTTGGATAAATCTTCTGGTAATGGTGATTCAATTTGATTTTCTTCAAGTATTTGGCTGATGGATTTGCCTGTAACGACTTTTACCAGTGGAACACCATATGAATCTCGAAGCATAATACCAATCCTAGATTGAGAAAATCCTCTTCTTGCTAACTTCACTACTTCATTTTCTACTTCTTCTCCTGATAACTCAATCCATGGGGGGGGATCAAGTCTTGCTGGTCTTGTGGAACCAGATTTTCCTTTTTTCCTACTATGCATTCTAGCCATGATATCACAGATATATTCAGTCAACTATTAACTAGATATAAATCTAAATGAACTTATCAAAATAAAATTTTGGAATTTTAATTTATTTTAAGTGAGATATGTCCTATACCTAAATAAATTCTAACAAATTATAATAATTATGGGAAAAGAAGAAAAACTGATTTATTTTATCACCACAAATAATTATAAATTTAATGAAATCTCTAAAATGTTTGAAAGTGAGAAGTTAAACTTTGTATTAAAACAGTTAAAGGTTAAAACTACTGAAATTCAAGCAGATTCAATTAAAGAAAATGCCTCTTTTAAATTAAATAGCGTAAAATTATCTGTTAAAGGCTCTTGTTTTATAGAGGATGCAGGCTTTTTTGTTGATAAACCTCTTAATGGGTTCCCTGGTGTTTATTCTTCTTATGTTTTTAAAACGATTGGAAATCAAGGAATCTTGCGATTGATTGATAACTTTGAACTTACTGAAGCTCATTTTTTAACTGTTATTGCATTATTTTTCAAACCTCTAGGTAAAGACTACTTTTTTGAGGGAAGGATAAATGGAAAAATTTCGGAGTCAATAAAGGGTGCTAGTGGATTTGGATTCGATCCAATTTTTATTCCCGATGGAATTCAGAATAAAACGTTTGCTGAACTAACAACTAAAGAAAAGAATCATATTTCTCATAGAGGTATAGCTTGGAGAAAAATGATTGAATTCCTGGGAAGTATATAAATGCTCTATTAGAAGGTTTGTCTAAATATATCCATTACTGTTTGCCTACTTAACCGAATTAGTATAATATACATCCCTATAAAGCCAACAATTATTGAAATAAAGTAAACTCGAAATAAAATGTCAAATGGAATATCAAAAACAATTGGCATCTCTGTTATTAATCCCAAATTAGATTCTAACATATATGCACAAAAGGTTCCGATTAATGTTCCCATAGTTCCACTTGAAAGCATTAAAATCATACTCTCGATTAAAAATAAATTCCTTACATTTTTAACTTTCATACCAAGCGATCTTAAAATTCCAATTTCAAACTTTCTTTCGAGCATAACAGCATACATAGAGCTTATTAATCCAAAAATTGCTATTGCAATAGCAAACCAATTAATAATTTCCATTAAAGTACTTTGTCGTTTGTACATATCACTAAGAAAGTTTATTTTCGAAACAGCATCATCAATGAAAAAGGCTTTATTCTCGTATGAAGCTTGAATATCTTCCTTTGTTTGTTCAATACTTTCTTCTGATTTGTCGATTAAACTTAAAAAAATTTTGTCTACAGTCATTTCAGGATTTCCCGGATTTTCTATACCCATTAATCTAATATAATTCTCCAAAGAAACCATTACTCCCCCTCCTTCTGCCATTGAAACAGAACTTCTAAAGTTAAAGAAACCGGGAATTCCACCAGATATTCCACAAACTGTAAATATTAAAGGATTTCTGACTTCCTTAGTCTCATTTTCATAGAACGAAAGTAATATTTTTTCTCCTACTTCTTTAATGCCAAGAACTGTTGCGATTGCTTCTGAAATGACGCAAGTATCATTATGACTAAAAAGTCGATTATAGGAATATTCTGTCCCACTCCCAGGACTATTCCAGATAATTAGGTCCTTATCAATCAAATTAATAAAGTTTTCTTCAATTCCGATGAAGCCTACTTCAAGAGGTTCAAATTCAGGGATATCTGAAGCTACTACTTTGTACTTTCTTTCTGATTGTTCCTTATAGAACTCAAAGATATTAAGAAATGCTTCATTAATTGACTCTTCATCAAACATTCCACCACCTTCACTAAAGCTGTAGATGAGTGATATAGCAGAGGTAATATCAAACATGTTAAATAAAGTAATAGCAACATCTTCAACCCCCTGAAGATCCTTTATTTCTTCTGCCATTTCTAATGTTATAGCGTTAGGCTCTCCTTCTAATCCTTGATTGACAATAACTAGGTCTGAACCATATTGAAACTGCAAATTTAAAGATGTATTTTCCGATTCCATCTGAGTGACGCTCGTGATAAAGAAAATAAATGAAAAACTAATTGCAAACATAACAATTGTACTAGTATTTCGTCTTCGATTGCGTTTTAATGAGATACTAATTATGTTAGCATACTTGCGTATAAATGGTTTAATTATTCCTAAAAAAATTTGCTGAATTAGCGGTACAATACCTACGGAAGCGAATACTAGACCAATTAAAATTGCACAAAGCAAACCAATAAATAAACCAGCAATTAACATAAATTCACCAGTAACCACTATATTTGGTAGAAGTATAAATACAACCATACCAATTGTTGCTATTGAGATTCCTACAAGAAAGCTTTTGACATTCATACTCCCTTCCTTCTTAACTTCCCATCCTTCTTCTTTTGCCCGAAAAGGAGTAATAGATTTAATTAAATTTATTTTAGCTGTTTTAAAAGCGGGTAATAATGCAACAACCGTCGCTCCTCCAGCACCTATAGCGAAAGCAAGAAGTACAGTTTGAGGTTGGATAATATATACTACATTTTGAAGTCGAAAACCAGTCATAACAAATAAAAAGTTAACTATTGGTGGAGTTAGTAATAATCCAATTATTATCCCTAAAATTGCTCCAATTGTTCCGATTAAAACACCTTCAAATAACACCACTTTAATTGGAAATGTCTTTTTCCCTCCAACAACTCTCAAAATTCCATATTCTCTTTGTCTTTCTTCAGATGAAGTGGATAATATTGAATTAATCAATATACCAGTTATCAACATTCCAATAAGTGTGATAAACCAAAAAATTACTGTCATTGCGATTAACATAAATTCTTGCGCTCCAATTTCTTCTAACTTCGGCATTGCAACAGAAAACTCATTGATATCTAAGCGTAATTGAATTCTGGTTCCAATTACCCTTAATTTACTTTGTGTGGCTGCTACATCTCGTATGTCATATATAGACTCAGGATTTTTTAAAGTTCCATAAATGAAGTTAATGCTATTTGGTTTATCTAAAATTGATTGTGCTTGCTGAATATTAACTAGTATCAAAGAGTTTTCAAATTCCGAAAATTTAAGATCTTGCTTGCAAATTGCTACAATTTCTAGATCAATTTCATTTTGAATGTATTCAAGATGAATATAATCGCCTGTAGTTACGTTTAATAATTCTGCGACTTTCCATAAGATCACACATTCCCCTGCTTTTGGTTCATCTAAATATAGATTTCCAGTTGTTAGACCGTATTGATCAACTAGTGCTAAGTTTCCCATATGACCATTATATGCTTCCTTTAAAAAATCTAAACCATATAATTCTAAAGTTGCATTTGTATTTGTGTTATTAGCTGATACTCTCACAAACATCATTATTCTAGGAAAGAATTCTTGAACACCTTCAATATTTTGTAAGTCATTATCTATAAGATTTTCATCAAAGAAAGGATCATAACTAATATCTGATTGTACTCTTTTTGAAATCATAATATCGGCATTTCCTGTACTGCTAGTTATTATCTGCATATAATTATAGGACATCGTATCGTTTACCATACCTATTGCTGTTAAAAGAGTAATTGAAATCATAATTCCTAGTATAGCAAACACCGCTTTGGTCTTGTCTCTTTTTAAGCTTAACCAAGTATGTTTAATGAACTTTAAATTAATTCTACTTTTAACCATGTATAGAAGCTTCTTTATTCCCAAGAAATCACCTGTTTATTCTAAACTCAATCCAAAATACTAAATCTATTCTTTTTATGTTTAAATTTTCTTAATAAAATCCCTTCTTTTGCTAATAAATCTTTTACTTCCTCACTTTCTCTCCTTACCAATCTGATTCCTTGACACGCTTTATTTTTACAATAATAATTCCCAGAAGGTTCATCTTTAAAATACCAATTATTACAATTAGTACAATAATATGCCACATATAGTTGATCATGTTCGCAAATAGGACAAATATAATCAAATTTGTCTGATTCGAACCATGATTTACAATATTTGCAGTGTAACGTCAAGGGCAGTTTAATTTCTTTCTCTAGATCAATTTGTTTTATCTTCGAAAGTTGCTCAACTTCATATTGTTCAATTTTTAATTTTTGTCTATCTATAATTCTTTTCTTTCTAATCCTAACTCTCTTTTTAACTATTTTGTAGGAAATAAAACTAATAATAATTATACTTATAATAATTAATGTCCATGGGCCCCACGATCTCCAATTGAAAAATCCATTTTGTATGAATATACCTATGGATGATTCAACTTTATTGCCTTCCTCGTCAAAAGCTACTACTTTTATTTGATGGCTTCCATCAGAGTAATAAGTAGTATCCCAGTTAAATCCTAAAATTCCTGTATTAATATCAAAACTATACAATTGTCTATCTATTAAGTTTCCATCAATATAGATATAAATCCTTGAGTTGTCGAGTTTGTTATTATCAGAAATGTATACCATTAGGGGATAGATAGAGCTAATTATTTCTTGATCTAATGGTTTAATAAAATAGATATCTGGATTTATAAAATCTGTATTTTTATCATACCCTATATATATATCTGATATTAACCATCCATATCCTAACCCTACAGTATTACCGTTAGATTTTAAACTAAACATTACCATAATAACCTTATTTGCATATTCTGAAATATCTAATGACTCATTTCCAGACAAAGTCTCACTATCATAAAAATACTTCTTCAATATAATCCAATTTTCTCCATAATCGATAGATAGAGAAACAATACAACTGTCTAAATTTTCTTGCGAAATCCCATATTCATTTTGTAAGGAGATTTCAAAATTAAATTTTAAATAAGTGTCATATTCTCCATTCAAGTATAGTGGATAGGTTATTAATTTAGCATTCCAATTAGGACCATAACCTTGAGACGAACTACCAAAGCTTTCCCCAATACCACCGTAAAGATAATATTGACCAAGACGGTAAACTGGGTGCCAAGTATTATCACTACCAAACCAAGCAGTATTTTCTTTTGGATTTGGTTTTCCTGAAACATAGAACTCGGCTAATGACATGCTTGAAAAATTATATCCAATTTGCTTTTCATAATAATAAGTATTAAATTGATTGGGCACAGGGTTAATAAAATTAAAAAGATTGTTATTTGCGTTGTACCATGGAGTAGTATTCAAATGTAGTCCATCAGATGTATGAAATCTAAAAGTACGATTATCTATATTTCCTAATAATAAGGATCTAGTAAATTTAATGCTAGAATTTGCATCCCATTTTCCAATCAAGTTTATCATAGAATAATTAGTTCCATCAAGCTCGATATAGATAAATTCAGGATAATTATTGTCTTTATCACTATAAGTACATGTAATACTATAAGCATCAAATTTTGATCCACTTGTTGAAGAAATATCTCTATTAATATCAAAATTGATTTGGGGACTATATGAATTTGTATAGTTTGTTAATTCAAAGTAATCGAGAATGATACCTTTATAATTAATAGGATCAAAATTGTCATCTAAAAGTGATATAAGTCTAAATTGGATAAAAAATCCCAAATATTCGGTTAAATTAAAACTTTCAATATGCCATTCGGTCTCTTCATTAGTATAAATCCGCAAAGTTATCCAATTCGTCCAATTAAGGCTAATCTGCAATATTATAAAATCTCCAGAATTAATACTAGTCCTCAAACCAAACCTCGCAAATGGAATTGTCGATTGATTGTCTATTTGAGTAAGATCGAATAAGGGACTATAAAGAGTTCCATTCGGGTAAGGTTTTGTAATTAAATCTGGTTGATAAGAATAGTTTGAGGGGTAATTATGAAACGCCCCAAAATACATTGAACTCCAGTTATTTGCATAGATTCCTGATCTATTATCAATAAAATTATTTTGGAATAATAATCCCCATCCAGTACCATTATAAATCCAATTGTCTAAACCGTTGTTAAAGCTATGACTATAAGGGAATTTTTTAGTGTCAGAGGGATATTCTATTGAAATAAATAATTCATCAACTTCTGGATATCTCCCTCTATGAGAACCGTCACTCCCAATAAAAAAATAATGATAGGTTCGAGGCTTTTTTAGCTCAACATATTCACTAACAAATAAAACTCCATCGGTATAATTAGTATCCATTTCATTTAGTTGAGACATAGTAAAATTCCTTGATAGCTCCACAATACTCACATATACTTCTTGAGGAGGTATATTAGAAGAATCATTGTCATAATAATTAATATAGAACCTGTATCGATCTATTGAATAATTTTTGGGATGATTACTTCCTAAAAATTCTTGAAATCCCATTACAGTCGTATTTTTTAACCCTCCATAATAAGAGATTTCAGGTATTTTCAATTGAGGAAAATAAATATTATTCACTTCAGAAATTTTTAAAGTAAAATTTCCATACCCATAAGAGGCTTTAACTATAATTATACATTCTGTTTGATTATTTTTAGGAGTGAAATAAAGATAGTGTGAATTTCGATACCATTTCCTTGAAGTTTGAAGAATTATTGGTTCTCCATTTTTTTTAGATTGATTTGAAAATAAATATAAATCAAAATTAGCTGTCCTATCAATTTTAGTGAGATTGAAGACATATTGTCTATTCGGCACTAAATTAACTCTTCTTGCAAAAGCATGTTTTCCTAGTGGTTTTTCTTGAGAACTATAAAGATAATCATATATGGAACTATTAACTTCTAAAGATTTACTTATTGCATCAATTGCGACTTGAATATTGACTCTTCCATAACCTTCATGCTCATCTTTTATACTACTTGATATGCCTGAGAAGCTTGTAGGAGAGTATTGACTCTCATTAATACTTGTACTAGGATCTTCTTCTCTTTGATTATTTGTTTCAGTTGCAGTCATTAAAAGGATTGATTTAATAATTTTTACTCTCTCTTGAAAATTTTGATTCTCCCACTCACTCCAATTACCCCATAAAACCTCAATTAAAATATTTGTTGCTGCTGCTACAATAGCTGTAGAAATTGATGTTCCAGTTGCCGAAGTTGAGAAATTGGATTGAGCATCTGCCCCAATAATCGTTCTGTGGTTCTTTAACCTACTACCACCAGGTGCAACAATATCTAATTCATTTCCAGTTCCGCTATACGAACAAATTTGGTCATCATCATTAATAGCTCCAACAATGATTGCATTGTTCTTCAATGCTAGTTTATTTAACGTCGATTCTGTACCTTTTACGCCTAAGTTTCCAGCAGCAATTATAACAATGATCCCATTATCGATTACTTCATTGATTGCCTTACTAATTGCTCCAAAATCATTTCCAGTCATACCAATACTTAAACAAGCACTAACAATATGATACTTGCTTCGATTCTGAATTAAACTACCTAAAGCAGAAATTAAATCAGAAGTATATCCTATACCTGTTCTATTTATTACTTTATAAGATAGAATTTGAGTACTATTGGCAATACCGGTAAAATGATTATTATATTTTATATAAACTTCAGGAAAGATTGAAGCCTGAGAATTAAAGGAAAACTCAGGAAATTTGTTAGTTTGACGATGATACTTTAGATAAAAGTCATATACACCTAAACCGCTTTCAATAACTTGGTGTCTAATTATATTTTCTTGATCTGGAATTACTTGTTCTGAAATGTTTACTAAGTCATTATTACAGTATAACTCAAACCAAAACTTATCAATACCGGGCTTTATTAGGTTCCATGATGAATTTAGAATTATCTTTGAGTTTAATTTTGAGGTATTGAATGAACAAATTTTTAACGTAAAATTTCTGGGACTTGGATCATAACCGAATAATTCTGCATGGGTATAATTTCCATGCAAATTTATAACTGATGGTGTATTTGAATTGTAATGTTCTGACCCCGTTCCTGCAATAATTGAAGAAATTAATGTTCCATGACCATATTCATCCAAGAATGAGTTTTTATCAACAAAACTCTGGCCTCCTACTATCTTATCTTTTAGATAAATTTGTTCAGCATTTACACCGCTATCTAGGACAGCAATTGAAGAATCTGTATTTCCTTTATATCCATTAAGATACCAAGTTGAATTTTTAGCTCCCGATTGAAAGCTGGCATAATTCATTTGCGTTTCAATAATTTCATCTGTTTCAATATTCATTTCTGGAAATTCACTACTAAACGCAGTTAAGTTTGAAATAGGAATTATACCAGCAAATCCAGAAATCCCATTAAACACATTATTCCAATCATTGTCATTTTTTAGTATTCCTCCATAAGATTGGAATCTAATTTTTGCATTTTGATCATATGATGATTGATTAAGGAAAATTATGACAGGTTTTTTATCTGTATCGGATAATTGAGGATAATCTGAGCTAGAATTAGAGTAAAGCTGAGTAGATGGGGTATATATATTAAAATGTAGAGCTAATAGCCCAATATTAGAAATAAATAATACAATTAACAGATATATGCATTTTATCTTAACTTTCATTCTTTTATGTACCTCTTTCCTACTTTCATTTACGTTCTTCTCTTTGCCCTATTTTATCGAATTCCTCTTTCAATGAACCTTTTATTTTAATAATTGAATCTCTTGGACTAGCTCTGAGAATTGACGCCTCAAGCCTTCGAAGCTCAAGTCTCTTTGATCTCTGGGAACTAACTTGCCATGAAGAAATAACCAGAACAACCAAAGAAACTATTAAAGGTATGAGGACAAAATTCATTTGAATTATCTTAGGAATTATCACTTTTACATCAATTTCATTCGAGATGACAATTGATTTTCTTAAAAAGTAGTATTCAATACTCGCTGCTTTTAATGTAATAATAGATTGAGACTTAGCTTTCACTTTATACAACATTGATAAAGTTTCGTTAGGTTTAAGGCAACTAATCTTTTTAATAAGACTCCCTTCAACGAGATCAAAATAAATTTGATTAAAGCTGAGAACATCACTTAATGTAAGATTTTTGATGCAAATATTCCCAATATTCCTGACTTTTACTTCTACATTAACTACTTCTCCACTTTCCATTTGATTTTTGCTTATAGTTTTGTAAATAAATAAAGAAATATTTCCAAGAATAATTGGGGACGACCTCGCAATTTGAAATAATCTATAGTCTTTATTGGTGATAAAGTTAATAGAAGGGCAAAAATAACCTTTCCAATCAAGCTTTTTTAATACAAACTTTATTGTTTTTACACTATTAAAGCTTACATTATTGAACGATAAGATGGGAGATGGATTCTTGTAAATTAAATCTCCAAATTGATCACCTAATGTTATATTCATCTGAGATATAGGAATGTCCCATCTCCCGACATTCTTCATGTTAATCGATAAATTAAACAAGTCTCCAATTAAAGGATATGAATCTGAAAAATTATAAGAAATACTTAAAGAATGGATAAATGGAAAGTAATCTATATAATCAATAAAAGCAAATATATTAACCTCATTTGGTCTTGAACTTAATTCAGAGCTATTTAGGTTATTAATGAATGTTGGATTCTCATAACTAATTATTGCATTAAAAATAGATTCTGAATTGGGAGTATAGAAAGTGAAATTGACTTCTTCTTTTTCGAATGGAGCAAGGCTAGGCAGATAATAATTTAGATAGTTATCTCTTATTGTGAATTTATTACCATCCTTAATGATTCCTGGAATCAAAATTGAAACATTAATCTCATTAGCAGTAGCAGATCCAATATTTTGGAAATATAGATTATAAGTATTTACTTCACCTGCTTTTAAGTTGTAATTATTTAAATATGCAAAAGATATTATAGAGCTCATATTATCAGTGCTAAGTGAAACTGAATTAGACCTTCGGATATATTGAATGTTCCCAGCTAGTGACGAATAAATGACTCTTGAACTTGAACTCTTATATTCATTAATATCTCTATAAGAGAAAAAGACATCAAAATTATTTATAGAAATGTTAAAAGGATTTGAATCCATTCCTTTTATGCGTATTATAAGAGTGTAATTATTTTGATCATATGGATCAAACATCCAATTTAAAGTTGTATTTACATTTGTATAAGAAAAAGTTGAAGTCTCATTTTCTCTTGAATCTAAATTGGGACTCATATCGATGTACTCCTCAATTGAATAATCAAATATTTCAAAGGAAATAACATTGAGGGGAGTTGTATAATTGATCGTAATAGAAACTCTTTCTATAGAGTTATTATTTAAGTCTATATTAGTTTGATTTTGAAACATAAAAATAAGTTCTAAATCATACTGATCTACATATTGCTCTTCTGATTCAATTACCCAACTATCCTTATCATTTAATAATGCCATATAGGGATCAGTATTCATAATAGAATTACCTGAAATCATAACAGGCAGTACAGGAGGCGTTTCTTTAATAGTAAAGTTGAATCGATAAAATTCAGTATAAGAATCAAAACTTTCTATGGAAAGATTCGAATAGATATAAGAAATTTTTTGATAAGGGTTTAATTTCCAATTGTTCTTATTCCAAATGCTATTTTCATTCGTAAAAAGATCTTTAGTTTCACCTGGATTGAGAATTGTTAAATAGATTGGGTATGAATCAAACAAAATATCTAAAACATTATCTGCATCATTATTATATGGCCAAAGATTTGTAATATTATTGATATTAGGATAATACATATCAATTAAACCCGTCCCTAATGAATCAAAATAGAAGATTCGTGGATCCTCATCAAAATTAAAGAAATCTTCTAAAGAATTGTATTGATTTGGATATTCTATCTTCACTATTTCCCACATATCATCCATAAGGTCTTCACTGAATGGTCCAGCAAGAAATGTAAAAATATCCCCAAGGTTTAAAGGAAAAGATGTTTTAACACCCCAAACAGAATGATTGCTTAAATTTTGAGCAGTAATGTTAAATGAAAAATCTTTAGATACTCCAAAGGAGGAATTATCATTTAATAATTCTTTCTTAATGACCATATTTGAATCAGAAGTATTGGTAAGATATTTAACTCTAAAATCTTTAACAGGGTTAAAAATACCGGTTGGGATTCCGGGGAGTCCTTGAAACCCTAAAACAGGTAAAAAGTTAATGAAATCTGTGTCATCATTTAAATTGACAGGTTTGATATAACTCTGTTTAATTCCACCTTGATCTACCCAAAATAAATTAAAAGAATAATCTCTTACCAAATCTAAATCAAAGTCCACCCCAGCGTAAAATAATAAGGTTTCAACCTGTTCTAATAGAAACTCATATAGACTGAAGTATTTTGGTGTTACATCAATTATATCAGTACATAGTATATTTATATTAATTTCACTCATAAAAGCTCCTATCAATGCTATAAATATTTTTTCACTTGGACGTAATGAAATTCCATTGTAATTTAGAGCATCCCACAAATTAAATTCATATTGATTTTTGCCGACCTTCTTAATAGCTCTCTCGTTACCTTCATATTGTATCATTAAACTAGTATATTGTGATTTATTAGATAATGATAACATATCAAAAAAAGTGCTAAATTGTTCAAAATCTTCTTGTGTAACAGTTTGATTATTCCCTATAATTTGGGAAATATTGCCATAGATACTTCCATAATCCACAATTAAATCTGTTAATTGTTCAAACAAATTTTCAATTTCTAAAGAATAAACAAAAGATAAATCTAGTGAATCTAAATTAAAATTTACTTGTTTAATTGAAGCTAAAATATCTTTTTCGAAAAAATCAAACGAATTTAGAGTAAAAATAGTGGAAGAAATATGATAATTTAAGAGATATTCTTTTGATGTTAATCTGTTTAAATCCAACGCTTTCCAATAGCCATCCATGGGAAGATTTTCAGTAACTTCTTTAAAAAATAATGCCCAATCAGGATAATATCCTACAAAAGGGAAGAAATTTGGATTTGAAACATTAATCATTATTAAATCAATTGCGAATTTTCTCTTTATAATTTCAAGAGCTCTAGAAGCTCTTAACTTCGCTTCTTGTTCAGAAAGAATTTCATCATAATAAAGAAAACCAGAAAATCCATTAAAACTGACTGAATATTGATTAGAAAAGCCATTTTCATTTAAGATCCTTGGAAAAATCTTTGGGGTTATTCCATTGGATGCACTTATCAGAAAGTTGCATTTATAAAATGCAGGATCACGAATGTCAAAATTTGGTAATATATTTGTATCATTCGTAAAAAGTGATTGTTTAATTACAGATTGATTACCAGCTACATATGCATTTATCTTTTCAGCATAAAGATCTGTCCCAGCAACATCTGAATCCTTTAAATTAATATCTTCTTGGATATCTTCTGACACTTGTTCATAGTCAATTGCTATAAAATTTAAAATCGAAATCGGAGATATAAACAATATTGAAATAAAGATGATCCATACCTTTCGATTAATATGTCTTAACATCTTTTATTTTAATACCTCCTACATAGTCTCTCTATATATATCAACTATCTTTTGTTTACGGACTTTCCTCAACAATAATTTCATACCAATTAAAGTGGCGATAATTGAGACAACATAAATAATGATCATGTTATTTAAGGGAAATACTGGGTTGTTGGGTAAATTTGATAGCACATTTATAGATGTAGACAATAGAAGTCCTGTTAACCAACCCACAATTACCCCCACAGTTCCGCTACTTAGCATTATTATTAAAGCTTCAATTGTAAATAGATGATTGATTTGTTTTCCTTTTAATCCCAAAGTCCGTATAATTCCAATCTCTTTCTTTCTTTCCAATATAGTAGAGTAAGAAGAAGATAACAATCCAAACAGAGAAATTATAATTGTTGCATCCAATGTAATACTAAAAAAAGTATTTAATATTGAAAAAAAAGATTGCTGTAAGCTAACTGTGCTTTTAAGATCAGTTAATTCAAAATCATAGTATGGTTCGTAATTATCCTCGATGAATTCTCCGATGGCTCGCGAAGTACTTAAAGCGCTAGAATGAAGTTTAATAAAAATTTTATCGACATAAGGAATAGGAGGGATATTCATAAGATCTAAATAATTTGTATGTGATATCATAACTCCTCCCATATTGGCAGATCCACCTGATCTGCTAAAATATTGAGAAAATCCCGGCATAGTAGCAGCAACTCCTACAATTCGAAAAGTATATATCTCACTCTCATCTCCTCTTTGAATTACCATTCTTATAATGTTATTAATGCCTAAATCTAAATTCACTGATAATCCTTCTGATATAATGCAAGTATCTCCCATGCTTAATGCAAATAATTGATCAAAGGAATTTAGATTTCCTTGAGTAAATTCTATGTAGTTTGTGTTTATAGTAGATGGATATTCCTCATCTATTCCCAATAAGGTTACTTCTTGAGTGAACAACCCTGCATAATCTCCAATCTCTGCCGTGAATTCTTTTCCTTCCACTGAATATATTTGTGTTAAATGTGATGGGCTAGCAATAACGCATGAAACTTTTTCAATACCATCAATACTTAAAAGATTTTCCTCAAAATCAGTAGTTAGGATTCTATTAGGATCGATCGAATATGCAGCTGTTTTTAAATTGAAATCAGCATCTCTAGGAAAAAAGTTTTCTTGAACACTAGATTGAAATCCAAAAGATCCCCCTTGATCAGATTCTTCTTCCCAACCAGTTGTTTCAATAAATAAGTCTGATCCATATGATAAATTTGCTCCAATTTCAACTTGATTAGTAAGGAATTGAACAGCTGCTGCTGTAAAAATTACAAATGAAAAGGCGAATGCAAAAATAATTGTGGTAGTTGCGTTTCTTCTAGCATATCGAAAAATAAAGATTTTGTAAACTGGGGCTAATTTTTTAGAAAAGAGACGAAAAACAACTATAAATAATCTCAAAACTAAAGGCATTAATCCTAATCCTGCTAACGTTGTTCCAATAAGGAAAACTATTAAAAGAGCTATCAAAATTCCAGACATTAAAGCTAAATCCGCTAAGATTAATACTCTTGGAATGACAAAAAGTACAAAAGCACCATTTGCAGCTAGTATAATTCCCATTATTACTAATTTATAATTTATTGATGCCTTCTGTTGTAAATGATAAAGTGTGTCTTCATGACGATAAGGATGAATTGATTCAATAAGTTGAAGTTTCATTACTTTATATGCGGGAGATAAACTCACTACTAGTCCAACAATTAAACCCATTAAGTAAGATATTAAAATTGACCAAAAACTTATAGAAAAAGCAAAATGCCCCGCCAATCCTGGAATACTTTCTGATGCAACACCTTCGGCGATTGGAACAATGAGAAATTGAGTTGCGAGATATGCTCCTAAAATACCCGCTATAGTTCCAAAATTACATAATAATAAACCTTGTACTAATACAATTGATAAATTATATTTTTTAGTGGCTCCAAGCGTTCTAAATATTCCAAATTCTCTAATTCTTTCTTCAACGGAGGTTTGCAGTAAACCATTTATTAATACTCCAGATATTAGCATTGCAATCATTGATACAAATACAAATATGATTGTAATACCAACACTTAAAATTTCTGAGAATCCAAGAATTTCTAATTTTGGTAATTCAATATCATAAGGATTTATTCCTATTAATAACCGAATATCTCCTGCTAAACTTCTAACGCGATCTTTGGATCCACTTAGATCCCGCGCATCATAAAATTCATTTCCATTTTTAAAAGTTAATATTAATTCGCTACATCTACCTTGAAATATTTCTGAACCGAAAATGGAATAGAGGGTACCAATATCCACTACTATTAAAGGTTGATTTGAATAGTATAATGGGAATTTTAAGTTAAAATCAAATATAGCATCAACAGTGAAATTTTGCGTCCTATCTAATGATTGATTACCATACCGTAGTCCCATTCGAATTTCAATTGAATCATTTACTGCATATTTAATAACATCATTAAATTTGTAATAAATTAAACAGTGATTTAATGGTAAAGTTTTCAAATTTAATAGTTGGGTTGTTTCGGGTTTTACAAATGCTCCAAAATTTATTTGATTTTCTAGAGTAAAGTTTATCCC
Organism: Promethearchaeota archaeon; assembly: GCA_048940445.1. Taxonomy (GTDB): domain Archaea; phylum Asgardarchaeota; class Lokiarchaeia; order Sigyniarchaeales; family SOKP01; genus SOKP01. The sequence continues at coordinate 74,671 of JBHLON010000001.1, read as the reverse complement.
TGAAATAAATACTTGTGTTCTCTGGTTTGTGAGGATGGGTGATTCTTCACTTTCTGAGATATTCGTATTCCCCCACAGATTCATCCGTGGAATATAATTACCAATTTGTTGAAAATTAGTTTTAATAGAACTTATTAGAGGATTGTACTTAAAGTATTCAGATCTATCTTCTGGTTCACCGATATAATGCCTCACAGTAATTTTCATATCAGCATTTCCAGCATCGATCGCCATGTAATCAACATAAGTTACCGAGATAGAATCAGATAAAAATAAGACTATCGCTAATAATCCCACTGAGATCATAACACCAATTATACCAACGCTAGTCCTTACCTTTTGCTTACTTAAATCTTTAAATGCATACTTGAAAACGTTTTTAATATTTGGCATTTCACTTAAAAATTTGTAGATTAAAATATTAGAATATATTATTATTGAAGTATTAATAAGTCTCCTTCTAAATTTCCGTTAATATTGTTTTCTTCTAATAATTCTGATAAAATATCATTAAAATGTTCTGGTAAATTTGTGATTATTTGTATAGGGATACTATTTTTTATATCATTTATCTTTATCTCCACTTTCCCTTGATTTGCGAATAAATATTTAAAAATCATATTTTTACATTTTTCTTTATTTATTTCAGCCGCTTGCTTCCTTCTTGTCTCCATTGCCTCAGTCTCCTTTAAACCACCAACTTTTCCCTCATGAGTTAATTTTCCATCTCTCATATGGAATACTCTAGTAGCGAATTCTGATACTGCAGCATCATGGCTTACTGCTACAAAAGTCGCCCCTCTTTTATTTAAATCTCTGAGAAGATTTAAGATCATGACTCCTGTTTTGCTATCGAGATCTCCTGTGGGTTCATCTAAAATGACTATAGCTGGATCATTTGCAAAAGCTCTCGCTATAGCAACTCTTTGTTGTTCACCACCTGAAAGCTCTGAAGGAGCATGATGTGCTCTTTCTTCAAGTTCAACCAATCTTAATAAATCAAGAGCCTTTTTTTTCTTACCTCTCTTGCTTAACTTTCCAGAAAAATGCAATGGAACCATAACATTTTCCAAGGCGGTCATTTGAGGTAAAAGATTATAAAACTGGAATACAAAACCAATCCTTTCTTTCCTAATTTCAGCTAAGTCATTATCATTTAACATAGATATATTTCGACCCTCTAAAAAAATCTTACCTCTCGTTGGTGTATCAAGACCTCCGATTAAATTAAGCAATGTAGTTTTTCCACTTCCACTTGGACCCATAATATCAACAAAATCTCCCTTATCAATAGTTAGATCTACACCTCTTAATGCAGCTACAGCTGTACGGCCGAGTAAATAAGTCTTATGTAAACCGTCTGCAACGATTAGATGGTCATAATCCTTCCCAAGTTCTCGCCCGTGTTTGATATCCTCTTTAAGTTTCTTTTTTTCTACACGAGATATAGATAAGGCTTCCAATTTTTGACTTTTGATTTCATCTTTCTGCTTTTTCTCCAACCACTTTTTAAAATCTTTGCTTACCTTTCCTTTCCATATCGCTAACTTGCCCGTTTCTTCTTCATATTCATCCATTTCAGCCATTTTTTTAACATTTGAGTTTTCAGACATAACTTTATACCTAATTCTACTAAATATCGATGATACCACTAATTATAAATATTTATTTAATCTTATAATGAAATTTTGATCTTATCTTTTTCTCTATCCTTAGATTAAACTGAATACTTTTAATTTTTTAAATATTCAGATTCTAACTGGTTAGAAAATTAAACCATTATATACAACTTAAAAAAACAAATAATTAACGAACATAATCGTTTTATTAATTCGATGCTTTTTGATTTTTTGATGTTTTTCTCAAGCTTATCTTAATTTTTTAAGAATTTTTTCGCTTAAATCTTTTTCAGCATCTTTTTTTGTCTTGAATTTACCAGATTTTAAATTAGTTGGGACCCTAATTGCTTGTTTATTATTAGAATCTAGAATCTTAGGATTTTTTGCAAGCCATCGAAGGTCATGATCGGGCCCAAATTTCTCGTATTCATATTCAATATTAGGGGTAAATTTTAATTTATTTTGTAAAAATTCCATTAATTCATTTTTTAAAAAGTCAGATGATTCATCAATAAATAAATCCCAACTTTTTATATACTTATCAATAATTTTCTCTTCTACAACCCTTAAATTATAGTCAGAATCAAGGTAAATAGCTCCACATATCGCTTCAAAAACATCTGCAGGAATAGAGGTACCCTTAATATTTTGATTATTTGAAGAAAGTATAAAATCTTCTAACTTCATACTTGAAGCGATTTTAGAAAAAGTTTGATTGCTTTCTAAGCACTGTTTAGTCTTGGTTAATTTACCTGGCTCATGTTCACCTTTATTATAAAGTTTTAAACTAAAAATTAATTTGATAATAGCATCGCCCAAAGTTTCCAAAATCTCATAATTTGGTAGATTGTTTTCATTTCCAAATTGCGGTGTAGTCATTGCTTGAATCAAAAGTTTAGGTTCCTTAAATTTATAATCTATGAATTTTTGAAATTCATTTATTTTATGTTTAGTTTGATAATTCATAACACTATCTAGAATCAAATTAAGAAAAATTTAAAAATTTAAATAAAAGTAATTTAATATATGGAAAACGATAAGCTCAAAGAAACCTTATCAATTATAAAATCAATCAGGCAAAAGTATATAGAAATAGAAAAGAATCTTTCAGAACTAACAAGTTTAACACGAAATGAGATGCTCGTTGAAATAACAACTGATATAATTAAAAAACATAAGATTTTGCAAGATGAAGGGTTTTCAAAAGAGGATTTTTGTGAAACAGAAACTGAGGATGCAAATTCAATTTCTCTATTTCTTGATAACTTAATTTCAGATATTAAAAAAAGTCCGTCAAAAAAGATAATTTATTTACGATCATTTCTCGATAAATTTCCAGAAAACGAAATCAATGAACAAAATAAAAATGCAATAATAAAATCCATTCAAGATGAAAATCCAGAAGATTTGAAAGAAAAATTACTCTCAATCATTAAAGTTTTTAAAATAGAGATTTAATATTAAAAAATAAGTATAAGCTTGCTTAATATTTGAATAAATCAAGCAAAACTAAGACTTTCTTAATCCCTCTAATTTTGATTCTACCTGTTAAGATTTTTCCAATAATATTACCCATTGAAACGTTTTCTCCTCCTAATAAGTCTACGAACACTTGCGTTTTTGCTTGCAATAGACCATCCCATTCAACATTCTTTTTCTTTATATTTTCTTTTGGTTTATTTTCAATTCCCTCCACATATATCCTTCCTTTATCAATAATCAATAGCGCAGCTATTTTTCCATCTTTTGCATTTAAAAGAATTTTAAGCTCTCTATCCTTAAAATCTTCCTTAAACTTCTCAATACTATTTAAAGGTTCTACCTGCTTACTTACTATCCCCGCAAAACCCTTTAATCTTTTTTTCTTTTCTTCAGTCATGATAATCAACCTGCAAAAATAAAGCTAGATGATAATTTCAATTAATTAATTTAAAGGTTTAAATTTTAATTAATTTTTTGGATATTTTGTACCAAAACTAGGAAGAAGTTACGGATTAGGCATACTCAAATCCCCTAATCTGTAGCGCTAATAGCCATCAGCTTCAGTAATGTCGAAAAGGTCCTCGTAGGCTTTACGTTCTCGTTCAGAAATTCTTTCTCCTTTCAGCCCTTCTTTAATTATAATCGGTGCGACTTCTTTCTCATCATGTTTGATCGATTTGACTAATTTATAATCCTCTGGTGAATTTGTATCTAAATCAAACTCTTGGTTGCATGCCTTGCAAAACAGCTTTTTATTTTTGGGGATTAGTATATTGTCGCAGTTGGGGCAAAATCTCATTACTCAGTGTTTCACCTTTTAATGCTTTAAAAACTTTACTCTTTAGTAGAATTTTAATATCAGAATATATAGAAAATAATGTTGATTTATAAATTTATTGGAAACCAATAGAATTGTGACTCAATTAGATATATAAATTTCTCGATTACAAGATGATTGTATTATTAATTCTTTGATAATCCTATAGACACAAAAATACTGTTTGACAGCCCTAATTTATCATAAATACCTATTTAAGTAAAACTATTTAACAATTGATAGTTTTTCTATCTTAATGGATTAAGGAGATACATTAAAGATTGGCAGAAAATAAATCTAAAATCTTAGTTATTGGACATAAAGGAGCAAGTAAAATTAAGCCAGAAAACACTTTAATAGCTTTTCAGAAAGCTATAGAGCTCCAAGCGGATTATATCGAATTTGATATTCAAGCATCTAAAGACGGTGAAATCATAGTTTTCCATGATTATGATATTTTAAGAATCACTGGTTTAGAAGGATCTATTGAAGAAATGACTTTAGAAGAATTAAAACAATTAGATATTGGAAATGGTGAAAGAATTCCGACTTTACAAGAAGTAATTGAATTAGCAATGGGAAAAATTGGATTGCAGATTGAAATAAAATGTGAGGATATAGGAAAAAAAGTTGTAGAGATGTTAAGGAATGCCAAGCTAATTGAATCAAGTATTATTAGTTCATTTATCCATAATGAACTGTTAAGAATTCAAAAACTGGAACCTAAACTAAAATTAGGTGCATTAATTTCTGAAAGGGTTTCAAACCCTAAAGACTTAAAAAAGGCAACAAAAAGAGTGATTAAAAAGAAATTCTATGCTGTTCATCCTCATTTTAGAGGGGTCAATCAAATGTTAGTAAATTATGCCCACAGTAATGATTTAAAAGTAAATGTTTGGACTGTAAATGAAATGAATGATATAGAAAGACTAATTGCTCTTGGAGTTGATGGAATTATAACTGATGACATTCAATTAGCGAAGGAATTACTAGGGCGTTAGAAATTTTCCTATTAACAAAATATTTTAGTTGTAGACAACTATCTCTTTGTAATCCTTATAATACAATCTTTTTTTAGCATAATGTTAGAATCTAAAGAGCTAATCTTGAAGAGATTTAAACCTTTATTTTATCCAAGAGCTATAGGAATTATAGGAGCATCGTATAATCCAGCAGGAGGGGGATATTTTGTCGAAATTATGAGCGATCGATTCAAAAATCCCATTTATCTATTTAATCCCCATTTAAAAGGTCAGAAACTTTATGGATTAGACGTTTATGGTTCAATTTTAGATATTCCAGAAAATAAACCAATCGATTATGTAATTATTGGAGTTCCTGCACATCTTGTTCCTAACATTTTGAAAGAAGTGGGCCAAAAGAGAGTACCTTTTGTGACGATTTTCGCGTCGGGGTTCTCTGAAGCTGGTAATAAAAACCTTGAGAAGGAAGTATTAGATATTGCAGAAAAATATCAAATTAGAATTATTGGACCTAATTGTTTGGGAGTCTATAATCCTGAAGCAGGTTTATATATTGGTCGAGCTCAATCGAAAAAAGCAGGAAATTTTGGTGCTATATTACAATCAGGAGGTTTGGCGGTGAATGTTGCTCAATTAGCTGATGCTTATGGTGTTGAAGTTTCAAAAATGATATCTATTGGGAATGCAATTGATTTAACTTATCCTGATTTTTTGGAATATTTTTTATATGACCATCGAACCGCTATTATAGGATTATATCTTGAAAATCTTAAAAGTCAAGAGCAAGGGCGCCGATTTATGAAAATTTCAAAAGAATGTAGTCTTAACCGTAAACCTGTAATATTATGGAGAGCTGGTTACGGAGAAGCAACACGAAAAGCAATTTTGTCTCACACAGGAGGATTAGCAGGAGATAGTAAAATATGGAATGCTGTTGCAAAGCAAACTGGTTGTTTACTTGTTAGTAATTCCGTAGAACTGGCAGCTTTAGCATCTGCATTTAAATTGACTCACTTACCTAGTTCAAGAAACATTGGTTTAATTGGGATTGGTGGAGGATCAACTATAGAGGCGGGAGATAGCTTAGAGAAATATAATCTAAAAATTCCCAAATTGACAGAAAAAACAATTAATAAAATGGGGCGTTTTTTAAATGAGGTAAATACTAACTTTAATAATCCTATAGATCTAGGAGCACAAGGGGCATTACCTCATATTTATTATCGTACCATATTAACATTAGATAAGGATCCAAATATTTCTGCTATAATATTTGTAAAAGATCCAGAGCGTTTTAAAAATTTGGAAGAATCCTTGGTCGGGAAATTAGGCTTTGAAAAAGGAACTGATCTAAATAAATTGTTTATTACATATATAGGAAAGGCAAAAAGAATTTGTACAAAACCTATGATCTGTGTAATGCTAAAGATATCAGAGGGTTTTGAAGAATATAAAAGCCGCTATAAATTTAAACTTAGGTTACTTAATAGAAATGTTCCTGTTTTTGAAAATTTTGATCTTGCTGGAAAAGTACTTGATAGTATGAATAAATATAGAGAATTCTTACAAATATATGGAAAGTATCCTAGAAATTAATTTATTTACTTCTTTAAGTGTTTAATCTCTATTGGATGTCCGGGACTACCTTGGTAAAAAAATTTATTTGGTTTTCCTCTCCAATTTTTATGGAGGACTGTATTTGGAAATATTACACTGTTATCAGTCGTAAGAGCATTTGGGCCAGCAATATCTCCTGGATAAAAAGTTGTATTTTTACCAATCTTTATTTCCATCATGGTTATTTTTCCAAAAATGGTATTGACTTCATGAGAAGATAACCCGGATGATGGATAAAAAAATACATTGTCTTCTAAATCTGTGAATTCTAAACCCACATATCCATTACAGTAAATCACGTTCTTCCCAATTTTATTATGACCAACTCTTCTAAGAGTTCGATTAACCAACCAAGGAAATGGTGATTTTGATGTTATCCACATCGGGAACTTTATTATAAATCCCCTTTTATGATAATATTTTATCATTTTTCCTTCGGGACTATTATGATCATCAAGAATGCGTGCAAACACACCTTGTTGGGGGGGAGATTTCTTATTCCAATGTCTTACCCATAAAGCAGTAAACTCAACTATTAGGATAAGATAGATATAATAGAGGAGAAATAAATATCCAGGCAAAATGATTATATGGAATATGCTATAGAAACCAAAAACTAGGTTAATAAATCCATATTCAAATAGGAGAAAAAGACCCAGACATGCATAAAAGGGAATTAAAAAGCTAATGAAATTTATTTTAAAAAAATCTAGTGCAGGAAGTTTTACAACTTTTCTATCTTCTTGTTCTAGTGATTTTGAAGCATCAATTGTATTCCTTTTTACCATAATATTACTATTGATAAATAATTATAAAAGATTATTTAGAAGTATGACTTTTAATTAACATATGATTGATATTCTGACGACAACATTGGGAATATTTGTAGCCATCATTTCCACGTGTTGTTTTAACTTTTCAATGGTTCTTCAAAAGAAGGGTCTTAAAGAATCTTCTGAAATAAAAATTGAAAAAGGTATTAAAAATTTATTGAAAACATTTATTGAATTCAGTAAAAATAAATCTTGGCTTACCGGGACCATCATTGGTTTAATTGGTCTGATTCCTTATGTAATTGCGATGGGAATGGTAGGAGTTGTTGTCGTACAACCGGTATCTACCATTGGCTTAATCATTTTTGTTATTTCAGCTATTAGGATACTCAAGGAGAAAGTTTCTCTTTTTGAAATTATATCGATTGGTATGTTAGTTATTTCACCAATACTTATTGGACTAGCAATTATTTCTGATATCAGAATTAGTTTCACTGAATTTTTAACTCCTTATCTGCTATTCATAACAATAATTATTCTAATTTGTGTTCTTTCTTTTTTTCTTTCTAAAAAGACACGAGGTACAAAATGGGAAGGATTTTTTATTATGATAATTGGATCCTTATTATTTTCACTCGGAGCTACTTTTACTAATGTTTTAGCGCAAGCCTATAATGATGCACATATTAATGCATTATTTTTTTGGGAAATCATATTTGGTATTTTTTGGTTAGATTATCTGCACATTTGGTTATTTATTGGATTTTGGGGGATGGTTATATTTAATTTAGTTAGTATTGTATTTTTTCAAACGGCACTTCAAAAAATCAGAGCAGTTGTGGTTGTTCCAATTCATAATGCTATTACTTTATTAGTACCAGTTTTAGCGGGGTTATTTATATTTCACCAAATATTTGAGAATACTTTACTCTTTTTCGTTTCAATCATTTTGATATTAATTTCGATTATTTCATTAAGCAGATTTCAAGCAGAAATAGAATCAATAAAATGAAAATAATTTGGAACTATGTCAGAAATAACATGGGATAAATATAGCCTGAAAATAGATGGAAAGAGAATTTTCTTAATAGGAGGTGAATTTCATTATTGGCGTTGCCCAGATAGAGACCGTTGGCAAGATATTTTAACAATGTATAAAATTGCTGGTTTAAATTGCGTAAGAATTTACTTTCATTGGGGTTATCACAACCCAGATGAAAATAAGTTTTATTTTACTGATAATAGAGACATAGAATATCTATTAAACATTTGCGAAGATTTAGGGTTATATGTATTTGTCGCTCCTGGTCCTTATATATGTGCTGAAACAAATGCAGGAGGCTTTCCTGGATGGCTTTTAGCAAAACGAGAAGTTTTAATAAGAAATCTTAAGAGAACATTTAAATCTAAGTATGATCCAACATATATGGAGATTTGCAAAAAATGGTATGAAGAATTCATTCCTATCATTTCTAAGCACCAAATAACTAAAGATCCCGAAGGTTGTGTGTTAGGGTTTCAAGTTGAAAATGAATATGATAAAAAAATAGTAATCTTTAAAGGCCTTGAAAGGTATATAGAAGAACTTATAGTTATAGCAAGAAAATTAGGTATAACTGTGCCTATTTTTCATAATGATAGGTGTGAAGAAGGCTCATGGGAAGATATAGTAGACTTATATGGTTTTGATAAATATGTAATTTTCGCCCCCAAATTCCCCAAATCTTTACCCATTCCGGAATGGTCACCTAAAAAATTTAAAAAGAAAGTAGATAAGCTTGAGAAGAAGGTAAGATCATTTGGGGAAAATGCAGCTAACTCTCCATTATTTATACCAGAATTACAAGGGGGTTGGTTTAACCATTGGAGTATTAAGTATGGATATGATGAATTATATAATTATTATGGACATACATACCAGAAACTATTAGAGCAAAGTATAGCTGCACAAGGTTCTACAATGATGCTTCTGTATATGTTCTATGGTGGGACCTCTTGGGGCTCTGTACCAGACTTGGATGTTTATTCTAGTTATGACTATTCTGCAAGTATAAGAGAATATGGTTATATGTCAAATAGATTTAGGCATTTACGATTATTTAATCTCTTCATTAAAAGTTTTAATGAAAGTCTCGTTGCTACTGATATAGTTATCTCTCCTTGTCTAGAATGTAGTGAGAAGGAAATCTTCCACCTAGAAAGAATTAGTCTAGATGGTGCACGATTTTTCTTTTTTAGAAATTTAAATAAAAATAAAAATCCAAACTTTAAAGTTCGAATGATTGAAAATTTTGAAGTTCCTTATAAAGGACTTCATAACTTAGAATCTCGAGACTCATTTATAGCAGTTGGCGATCATAAACTAGGGACTTTTTTTGTCGTATTTTGCTCTTTACCTATTATAGTTAAAGGGAAATATCATGATGGATGGTTAATTACAAGTTATCAAAATGGTGGAGAATTAATCTTGAAGGGTGCTGATTTTAAAGTTAAGGGTAATTGTGAAACTCATAAACAAGGTAGATTTACACGGTTTCTATTCCCAAATGAAGGTTATTTTTGTATTACAAATAAAGAAAATCAAAATTTATATATTATAGTTCTCTCTCTTCATGAAGCATTAACAATAAATGCTGATTTCTCTAATAATGAATTACAAGTAGCATGGGGGACATATTCAGTTTTTTTTGAGAATAAGAGACTCAAAATTGAGACTTTAGGAATTCAAACTGTCCATCTATTAACTATGAAAAATAATATTTCAGAATTTAAAAGAATTGAAAATTCACCCATTCCTGGATTAAAAGAAAAAACATTCGTTCCAAAATTAGAAATTCCTGCAATAGAATTGAAGCAATGGTATTATATCAGGACAAACTGGAGTTCTTATCCCGAAATCTGGAAAGAAATTGATATCAAACAAGAAAATGATCCTATAGATCATCATTTTACCAGTGGACATATACTTTACAAATGTGAATTTGTTATCTCAAGAGTAAAAAAACTCAATTTAAAATTGAATATTAGAAATAAAGCTGCTGTATGGTTAAATGATCACTTCATTGGGGGACATAATACATATAGTATTATTTATTTACTTCCAGGAGCTAAAAATGGCCCAGATCCAACATTTTTGGGAAAGAAAAAATATAAACTTAGAAAAGCATTAAAACGTGGAAGTAATATTTTATATATTCTTACAGAGAATTTAGGACATAGTCGTATCCCTCACTTAATATGTGATGTTAGAAATCCTCGGGGGATAATCTCTGCTAAATTTTCTAAAAGATTTACTAAAAAGAAATGGTTTATTGCAGGAGTAGATGTTACTGAATTAGAACAAGCTTATAATACAGCAGGATTACCAGGAGAGAAATTCGGTTATCATCTGGGAGAAATTAAAGACTGGATTGAACTTCAAGGTAACCCGTCGATTACACCTAAAGATCAAATTTTATGGTTTAAGACCACCTTTGAATTGAATGTTGATGATAATACTAGAATACCATTAAGAATTCATTTAGAAGGAAAACACAATGCGCATATCTTCCTTAATGGATTTTATATTGGCAAATATTGGGGTGAATTTGGGCCGCAACATGATTTCTATGTTATGGATAAGCTACTAAAGCAAGATAATGTTTTAAATCTTGCATGTTGGACGACAAAAGATGACAAATTTACAATTTCAATTAAACCATATAATATAAAGACTGATAGTGGAAATATAGATGAAAACGGAATAATTTTTGCTACTCAAAAGTATACTATCGAACTAGAATAAATCAAAAATCTTTAAGATTAAAATCAACTTTCTTTATTTATTTTATGAACTTAATTTAGGATATTTTATCGACTATTATTGGATTAATCTTTATGATTGAAGAGTCTCCAAATAGCATTACGTCGCCGAATAATAGGAAAATATTTAAATATCGAACCCTAGCTCCACTCTGGATTGCTGTATTCATTGATATTATAGGGTTCTCAATGATTTTACCAATGGCACCTTATATTGCTGACGATTTTCATCTAGAATATTTTTTAATGGGGATGATTCTTTCTGTAAATGCCATGTTCTCATTCATTTTTGGGCCGCTATTAGGAAAATTAAGTGATAAATATGGGAGAAAACCTTTACTCTTAATCTCCCAGGGAGGCACTTTTGCAGGATTTTTAATGCTAGCTTTTTCTAATTCCATTTGGATGATTATTATATCACGCATGGTGGATGGCGTTTTCGGCGGTAACTTTCCGATTGCAAAAGCTATTATTGGTGATGAAGTGCCACCAAAAGATAGAAGTATTCAAATGGCAAATGTAGGTGTTGCCCATGTATTAGCTTCTCTTATTGGACCAGCCTTTGGGGGAATCCTCTACGGTCTTGGTGGACTTTTACTCCCTGGCTTACTTGCTGCAGGATTATCTGTTTTTACTATGATTATTACAATTTTTATATTAAAAGAAACTTGGCCTAAATGGAAACGCCATCAATCTCATGAATTAAAAACAAGAATCGTAATTAAAATTAGTAAAAATAAGAGCGCTATGTTTTATTTAACATTATTTGGCTTTCATAGTGTTTCATTCATGATTGCAATGTCATCATTAGCACTTTTTGCCAAAATTGTATTTGGCATGGAAGCTTCTGAAATTGGGATTTTATTAATGATTTCTGGAATATTTCGAGCTACAATAAGATTTACTCTTTTTAAACCTGCTATCAATAAATTAGGAGAAAATAGAGCTATATTGCTTGGTTTAGGTATGTTTTTAGTCTCTTTTTTAATTGTAGGTTTTTCTATTTCAGTAATTATGTTTTTTATTTTAATATTAGTTATTAGTTTTGCGGCTTCTTTAACTCGAGGCCCTCTAAATAGTAAAATTAGTCAATCTGTATCACCAAGAGAACAGGGTAAGATTAATGGCTATTCATCTGGATTAGACAGTTTCGCACAAATTATAGGACCTTTAATGGGTTATTCTATGCTTAACTTTTTTGCTCCTTTTTCCTTAAGTTTTGTAATTGGTGCTATAGCCTTAGTTCCTTTTCTAATGGGATTTAAAAAAATCGAGAAGAAAAAGAAAGAAACAACAATTCAAGAATTAATATTCGAAATTTAATGCTCATCATCATAAACAGTTTCTAATCCTTCAAAAAGTCTATTATATATTTATTAATATCTGGAGCTTTTTCTAAAATAGATTGATGAGCCGCTTTTTTGATAACTACTAATTTACTATTTGGAATTTGCTCATGGATTTTTTGATTAACTAATTTGGGAGTTGTTTTGTCTTTCTCAGCACATAAAATTAATACTTCTTTTTTAATTTCATGAAGTTTATTATATACATTATAGGTTTTAATCGCGGCTAGTTGATTTTTTATATCATTAGCCGTGGTGGGATTTGTAAGTTTTTCTTCTACTAAATCCTCGACTGACCATATATTATGAAATTTTTTTTTGGGATTTTGCATCATTAATTTCCAGAATGGACGTGAGTAGCTATATTTAGCACCTTTTAAAAAATTTTTTAGAGGATCTTTCATAAACTCCTTTGACCCCTCAATAGCATTATTTTGATACATTTCAAACCCTTTTTCATTGAATACATCGGCTTTACTTAATCCAGGAAAAGTATTTATTAAAACAACCTTATTCACACGATGGGGATATTTTAACACAAAGTATTGCACAATCATACCCCCAAATGAATGACCCACGATGTTGGCTTTTTCAATTTCTAAATCATCCATTAATGCATTTACATCATCAGCATAAATCTCCATAGTATATGGTCCTGGAGGCCTATCAGATTTTCCAGCACCTCTGTTGTCAAAACGTATTACTTTGAAATATCCAGATAAATCGCCTACTTGTGCACGAAAATGTTCCTTCTTGTCCCCGAAACCATGCACTAAAATGACAGGATATCCCTTACCTAATACATCATAACAAATTTTAATTCCATTTATCTTAGCATAAGCTTCAGTCATTGTTTAACTATATCATTGTTTCAAAAATTCAATTATTGCTTTATTAACTTCGGGAGCTCTTGAGAGAGGTGAATTATGTCCAGCGTTTTCAATTACCTTTAATGTGCTATTTGGGATTGCATGCTGAATTTCAATCATTGATTTACTAGATGTTAATCTATCATGAGAGGATGCAATCAATAATGTCTGATTGTTAATCTGCTTTAATTCCTCATATGTGATAGGCGGATAGAGTGCATAAGATTGATTTATTATATCTTGTGGAGTTGGAGAATTTAAATTCTGAAATTTAATTAAATCTTCAACTGACCATAACCCATAAAATTCCTTTCGTGGATTTGCTTTCATTTCTTTTCTAAATTTAAAATAAAAACCTAAATGTGCACTTTTCCAAAATGCTTTTACTTGATCCTCCTTTCTTAGCTCTAATTCTTCTAAAGTATTATTCCTGATTATCTCAATACCTTTTTCGTCTGGAGATCCCATCACGGTATTTATCAAGACTAGTTTCTCTAAGCTATTAGGATAATTTATAGCAAATTTTTGAGTAATAATGCCTCCCATTGACCAGCCAATAATATGAGCTTTATCTATTTGTAAATAGTTTATTAGTCCTTTAATATCATCAGCGAGTATATCTAAACTATTTGGTTTGTTTGGACGATCTGATTTACCCCCATTTCTATTGTCAAATCTAATAACCTTAAAATGCTCAGATAAAGGTTTCCATTGTCCTATCCATCCTTCTTTGTTGCCTCCAAATCCATGCACTAGAATAACAGGGTAACCTTTCCCTTCTTCTTCATAACAAATTTTTATTCCATTTACAGCAGCAAATTGTTCTGTTATATTTATCACCTATTTATCCTTTAAGAAAATTAATGATGTTTTGATTGATTTCAGGCGCTTTTTCTTTTGGAGAACCATGTCCCGCATTCTTAATCACTACAAATTTACTACTTGGAATCTTTTCATGAATTTGTTGATTCCCAGATACTGGCATTTGTCTATCATTTGATGCACACATAATTAAGGTTTCGCATTTAATTTCATGTAATCGATCTAATATATTATGAGTACGGAGTGCATTTGCTTGATTTCTAATATCTTGGGGATTTGCAGGTCGAATAGTTGGCTCTTTTATTAAATCTTCTGCTGAAAAAAGACCAAAAAACTTTTTTTTTATATCATTTTTCATCATTTTTCTAAATTTTAAAGTATAGCTACTTGGTGCAGAATCAAAGAAAGCTTTAACTGGATCTTTTAATCTTGCTTCATATCTTGCGATTTGACTATTAATATAAACTTCTATACCTGACCTATCCTCTGGAAATTTAGCGATAGTGTTAATCAAAACAAGTTTATTTACTTTATGAGGATATTTTACAGCAAAGTGTTGTGCAATCATTCCTCCTGAAGATTGTCCAATTATATGCGCTTTTTCAAGTTTTAAGAAACTCATTAAACCATCGAGATCATCAGCAAACAATTCCATTGTATATGGTTGATTTGGGCGATCTGATGCTCCTGATCCACGATTATCATATCTAATCACCTTAAAATGTTCAGATAAAGGACCGAATTGAGGTAACCAGCTTTCCTTTTTAGATGCAAAACCATGAATTAGAAAAGCAGGGGCACCATCACCTTTTATCTCATAACAAATCTTTATTCCATTTACATCAGCGAATAATTCAGTCATTAATTATTGAAATTGGTAATTAAAAAATAATGTTTCTATTTAAAAGTTAAAGATTAAAATACTCAATTGATTTTTTCATCAGATATATGCAATGAATTTACCACAAGACCTACATTTACCATCAGTATCTAGATTGAAGACATCAACAGTATACCCAGAACGTTGAATTGCCAATTTAGAACAATTAGGACAATATGTATTTTCATATTTGGATTTTGATAAATTTCCTAAATAAACATAATCTAAACCTACTTCTTTTACAATTTCATAAGCTTCATATAGAAGATGTTCAGGGGTGGGGTTAAATAAATTATATTCACGTGATTTATAATGTGGAAAGAATCGAGTTAGGTGAAACGGAGTTTCCTTGCCTAAATCTTCTAAGATTCTCTGAGAGATTTCCTCTATTACCTTTTTACTCGTATTGAAATTCTCGATTAGGAGGGTAGTCACTTCAACATGCACACCTAACTCTTTGGCAACTTTGGCATTTCTCCATACATACTCAACATCTGCTCCGCAATACTTCTTAACCATATCCGCGTCTCCTTTTATATCAATATTCATAGCATCTAATCCGTGTTTGATTAAATCTTGCAAAACATAATCAGTCATATATCCATTGGTTACATATGTATTGTATAGACCTTGTGCCTTAGCTAACTTAAAAACTTCTAACGAATATTCAAAAAGCAACGTTGGTTCATTGAAAGAAATTGAAGTTCCTCGACAATTATGCTGTATGGCCATCTCAATTAAGCTTTTCGGGTCTATATACTTTTTAAACTCTTTCGTTAATTGATGAATTTCTTCACTGGGATGTGAAATATGATAATTCTGGCACCAAAAACAGCTAAAATTACATCCATATGTTCCAACCGTAATCGCAGTTGATCTAGGATAAAAATGGTATAGTGGTTTCTTTTCAATTGGATTGTAAGATAAAGCGGGAATTAAACCATAAACTATACTATAAATCTCTCCATCAAGATTAATGCGAGTTTGACAATATCCTAAGTTACCAGTTGTAATTTTACATTTACGTTCACAAATTAAACATCGAGATATTTTCTCATTTATTCTTTCTTGATATTTTGATCGTATTTGAAATTTTGGATTAAATCCATCCATAATCTTTCATTTTATACTTTAACTGAATGATAAACCTCAGGAGGTTTTTCTTCCCATTCATCAAAAGGATCATCTTTTACAGCTTCAATCATTACTGGTCTTGCTGCTAACCAATCTTCTTTTGAATCCCAGATTGCAAGTCCAATAAGATAATTTTTTTCTTCATCTTTGGTAGTGCACGCCATAATAAGACCTTTTTTTCCCTCCATTGCTTTACCAAAGCGATGCATAGATTCAATTAGAAGTGATTCTTTTCCTTCTTTCGGATGATGAATTGACATATGAACAAACATGCTTTTTCACCTCTTAGATTTCAAAATAATTCTTAATAAATAAAATAACTTTGAAAATAAACCTTTCATTAAGGGAAAATCTAATATATACCTAATACTTCTTAGAAACAAATACTCTTTGGGTATAAAAGTACTTAATTTTTTATCATAAGTTATTTTGTGTATAAAGAAATTTCTTTTAAAAAATGATAAAATTAGAGAATAAGTAATAATTGCTATTATGTCCCATGCTCTATTAATATGATCTCTTGGATAATTTAGATTTTCACCCATTCCCATTCTTACAATTTCTATAATATGAAAAATATTTATTTTACTTCTTATTAACTCTCGAGTAGCCCATAATAAATAAAGGCATCCTCCACAGTAGGAGATTAAAGCATCTGCTCCCGTTTTCTCTGCCTCTTTAAACTTTTTAATACCTTCAGTAATAATATCGAACACTATCGAAATATTTTTTGTCCATGATGCTCCTGAACCAAATCCACAACATAATGCATCTTTTCTATTGTGTGTCATCTCTATAATACAGCAACCACATTTCTTTAATATTTCCCTTGGCACTTCCCAATAAGTATCCTCTAATGCTTTAGAATAACAATTATCATGGATAGTTACTTTTAAATTGAGATTCTCCACTAATTTTATCTCTTTCGAGGCAATATTGTTTAATATCCATTGATTAAAGTTAATGAAATTTTGATTATGTTTTACACCCATCTCTTTAGGATGGACCTCATTATATATATACTCAACAGCATCTAAAGTGGTAACCACATTTTTAACTCCCCATTTATCAAAATCATGCTTGGTTCTTTGAGCGATTTTTTGAACTACGTCTAAATAACCCCCTTGATATAAGTAGGCTCCGCCCTCCCACTGATCAATTAGATCAACTGGCTTGAAATAATCTAATAATTTGCTTCCACCAATTATAAATGGAAATAAATGGGTATAATTTCCAATCAGTAGTATAGTTTCATTTGGTTTTGGGACATCATGCATCCATCTAAAAATCCATTTTCTCTCCTTTTCTGATAGAAATACATTAAGAAGTTGCCATATATTTGATTGTTCAGTAGGACAAACAAATCGATATAATGGAGGTGCCCCTCTCATCTTATACAAATCATTCCATCTTTCCAGAATTAGATTATAAGGATTTGCATGCTGAGGACAATATATATTACAAGAAAAACAAGTATTGCATTTATACAGAACATGCTTAGTTTTTTTAGATTCAATTAAATTTTTAATTTCTATTTTAGCTTCTTCTATAGGTAACTCTAAAACAGGGCATAAGTGGAAACATTCACCACATAGATTACATAATTCCTTTTTAAAACGAGATATTCTTTTCATCTTACTCATTTTTTACCAAGCCTCGCCATGTTCAGGAGGAATTTCAGGAATATCGGCAATCTTAAATGTTTTTTTAGAGAAAATTTTCGGAACTTGTTTCCTCATTGTACCCCAAAAAAAATGTTTCGCTCGTTTCTTCTTCAATTTCTTCGTTAAGGAAGGTTTTTCCCCTAGTGCAATTTGCAATAATTCAATTATGTGATAAATTTTAATTTTTTTTAAATAAAGTTTCTTATTTGCAAGAAATGTTGCTAAACATCCAGCACAATACACACAAACAGCATCAACTTTCGCTTTTTTAAACTCTCTAAAATTTCTAAGTGTTGATGATCTAATCTTGAAAGGTTGATATGCAGAATCAATTGAAAAGCCAGCACCTATTCCACAACATCGCATATTTTCTCTACAAGAGTCAATTTCGATTGTCTTCACACCAATACTGTGTAGGATTCTTCGTGGTAAATCCATATAGTTTTCACCAAACATCTTAGAATAACAAGAATCTTGAATTGATACAGTCATATCTAGCTTCTTTTTAATTTTAATGTGCCCATTTTCTATTTGTTCCCATAGATATTGAATATATGATTTAATTTCCTCGAATTTATACGTTAAACCGTAATGGGGAAGTACATTTTTAAATACATTAGTACCAGCAGTACATAAAACAAGTAATTTCTTTGGTTTTAAAATATTAAACCAATTATCTAACCTTTTTGTGATTTGAAATAGCTCGTCTCTGTATCCTGTTCGAAATAGCGTTTCCCCGCAACAGTACTCGAGTCTTCCGCGGATATCAAGATCTTTAAAAAAACTTGTTTGAGTGAGTTCTGCAAAGGTGATAATATTACATCCCGGATAGGTAAGAGTATCTCCTCTTAATGGTTCTAAAGAAGCCCATTGTTTAACAAGTTCCTTTGTAATTTTTGGAAGATGTTGCATAACATAAGAACGAAAATTAGGATAATGGGGGAATAGGGTCATATAGAATTTTCCTCTCTTCTTTAACCCTTTTTTCTTATATTGTTCGTTCCATCGTTTTAAAATAAGACTAGTTGGATGAGCATTCTCAGAACAATAGAAATTACAAGCAAAACAGCTCTGACATTCACTTAAAACTCTTTTAGTATCCTCTCCAGCAATTAGTCTTTTGATCTCTTCATTTGCTAAATCAATGGGAAGTAGCATTATAGGGCATTTGTTAAAACACTCTCCACATAAAGAACATGCTTTTTCATCAAAAGCAGAAAAGAAATCAAAATTGATAGGTTTAATTATTGTCATTCTTACATTATACCTCCCATCTATCACTTTATTTATAAGAGAATTCTTTTATTTAATATTGGTAAACGTCAATATAAACCTTTAAGTATCAATTTTTAAGAAGCAAGAATCAATATTAGAAGATAAACCAAAATCAAATTCCCTAAAATTATCCCAGTGTCTTTCAATGATGTTCTTCC
Organism: Promethearchaeota archaeon; assembly: GCA_048940445.1. Lineage (GTDB taxonomy): Archaea > Asgardarchaeota > Lokiarchaeia > Sigyniarchaeales > SOKP01 > SOKP01. The sequence goes on along the minus strand of JBHLON010000001.1, from coordinate 55,431 downwards.
TAATAAATCCCTTCTAGGCTTTCTGAAGATATATATAACACCAACTGGAAAGATTAGAACTGGTAGAATAAATAAATATGTTGTAATAATTATTGAGTACAGACTTATCCCTATTGTACACAATGAAGAAATCAACATAACAATCTGAGAGGATCTTGGTTTTAACCTGGAAAGAGCATCTCCATCAATCATTTCGTGCAACATTTGTCCAAGAAATCCCGCAGCAGCTACTGAGGTGACTATAAGCCACTCAGAGAGCGTTAAAGCCGGAAAGTAATTCAGTATTGTATCTCCTGCATTTATTTTTATCATAAAGTAAGGTAAGAAAATGTGGGATATACCGAGTATTATATGGTTAACGATTACCAACTTTTTAAAAAAACAATAGAAGATAACCAAGAGTATAATTATTATTAAATAAACAGCTAAAATCGGGTTACCAATAATTTCATTCATAAAGCATAGAGTTCCCAAAGCAAAAGAACTTAAAGCAAGAACTAATATTTCCTTACGTTGATAACCCTTCACTCTCTCTAGAGTTTCCTTTTCATTTGGGTCCTTCATATCTATTGCATCATTGATAGTATTTCCTGTGATTGCATAAAAACCAAAACCAGCTAGAATCCAAATATGAGAGATAATATTATAATTATTAAGATAAATGCATAATAAACATGGTATAAGAACAGAAAACAGATATTCAATTCTAAGTAATTTAAACCCCTTACTCATATCAAAAATACACCAAAAAATTGGTTTTATATTTTAATTTTAAATATTATTAAAATTTAAGATTTTTAGAATTTTAGCATTAACACTTAAATTAAAAATACATTCTTATTGCTAACCCTATCAATACTATAGCTACAAAAAATTGAAGGTAAACTTTAGGCATTTTTTTAGATATTTTAGCTCCGAAGATTGAACCTAAAATAGCCCCAATTGCAATAAGTAAACCTATTATATAGTTTATTTGTCCAAGAATGCTCTTTATAATCGTATTATAGATGGCTGTAAAAAAAATAATAGACGTTGATATGGCTGTGGCGTTATGAATGGGATAACCCAAAATGATATTTAGCGCAGGGGTGTTTATAATACCTCCTCCGATCCCTAATAAATTGGCTGCAAAACCAGCCATTATAAATAATGGAATTGAGCTTTTAAGATTTGATTTATAATCATGTTCTTCTAATGAAAAATCTTGTGGAGTCAGATCGTTTTCTTGAAAATATTTAGTCGTTTTTATTGCTTTATATATCATATTTCCTCCTGCAATAAGCAGCGTTGATGCAAATATTATTTTCAGAATAAAATTATCAATTTGAATAAATAAGAATAAAATTGTACATAAAATGCTTCCTAAAATAGAAAATCCTGCAAAAATTAATGAAAGTTTAATGCTAGTACGTTTTTGTCTTAAATAAGTGATAAATCCTCCTGAAGATGATAATAAAATCACAAATGTAGATGTATCAACTGAGATATTGATAGGAATCAAAAATAATAATGTAATAAAAGTGACAAAAAACACTCCCCCTCCCACTCCAGCAATAACACTAATTGTGCCAGCAAAAAAGCCTAAAAGTAATAGGAGAATAACTTGTAAAATATCCATAAACAAATAAATACCCGATTTATCATAAATCTTCTCAAAAGATAAATAAAACAAAAAATTAAAAATTAAATTCTAAAAGAATTATTAATTTAATAAGAGAATTATCTCAGATTATAATCTCAAAATATAGTTGTTTCAATCTATGCCCGATTCCGACGAAAATAAATTTGTTGTTAAACTTATTAAATGCTCTCGTTGTGGCAATCCTTTTATGATTAAAAAAGGAGAAAAAAGGGCGGGTGAATTAATATGTGAAAATTGTATTAAATTAGAACAAAGAAAGAGACAATTATCAGATTCAATAATTGAATCTAAAAAAAAAATTGAAATTTCGATTGAGAAAATTAAAAATCAATTAAAATTAGCGAAATCACAATATAGAAAAGAATTCTTTAAAGATAAGATCAAGAATCGATCAGAAGCGATGACGAAATCAGTTGAACTTTTACAGAAGATAAAAGAAACAAATGATGAAAAATATATTGATGAATATAAGAAACTCTTTGAAAAGCTAAAAGAATCATATATAGACTAATAATTTAGATTTTATTTCTAAACTTTCCTCAGATAGTAACAAAAAACTGGTATAAATAAGAAATATTTACCTGAATCGATACTAGTTCTCATTAGTTCCAAATCAAATTGTTTTAATTTCAATATCTCTTGAAAAAAATCGATCTCTTTATGCATACTCTCTTTATCAATATTAGGAATCCAGGGAAAGCTAACGCAAAGATGTTCAACAACCTTGAATTTATTGGAGAAAAATTGATTTAATTTTCTTCCCACTGCTGGATCTGCTCCTAAATTTTTTAGGTTGTAAATTATTTCCATTCTCAAACTTGTATCAGGATGTTCAACTAAGCCTCCAAAATCAGGTTCCCCTAATATTAAAAAAACCCCATCCTCTTTTAAAATTCTATGAATCTCTGAAATTGATTTTTTTAAATCTTTTATCCAGAGAAAACTAAAATACGATATAACAATATCGAATATTTTATCATTAAAAGTGTTATTAGAAATATCGATTCTGTTTATTGTTGCTTTAATCATATTTTTTTCAAGATTTACTCTGGCATATTCAACTTTAACTTCATCATTATCGATACCGTATAATTTTAAACCAAACTTAACTCCAATTTCTTTTAGTAATTCTCCTGTACTACATCCTATTTCCAATAAATTATCTTTCTGTGAAAAAGATGCTTTATTATATAAATTATCCCGCAATTCAGCTGTCCATTTTAACCATTCACTAAACTTTAAATCCCATTCCATCATTTGAATTTTTATATTGAAAAATCTTTATTTATATTCAACTTAATTAACAAAAATTTAACCACTCTACTTAAATTTAAGTTTACTGACACTTAATAACTATGCTTATATTTTTTAGTATTATTTTTATACAATCTATATTTTTAATTTAATTAAGTTGGATTTTTTTTATTACAATAATTAGCTAATTTCGAATTATGACTATAAATCAAATTTCTGTATACCTCCCTAACCAACCTGGGCAACTAGCGGAATTTTTTGAAGTATTAATGAATAATAAAATCTATATTAGGTCATTAACAGTAGCAGAGACAGAGGAATACGGACTTTTATTACTTCTAGTTGATCAATTTGAGAAATGTTCTCAACTTTTAGAAGAATCAGATATCTTATTTTCAATCACTGAGGTTGTCGCTGTTAGACTTTCAGATAATATTTCTGCCCTTTATAAAATTGCTAAATTGTTAGGAAAGAACAATGTTAATATAGAATATCTTTATACAAGTATAATAGATGATAAACCTTTAATCATTTTTAGATTAAATGATAATGAAAATGGCACGGAAATTCTTAAACAGAATGGTTATTCCGTGATTGAAGATTTATAAAAAATTTTAATTCTCCATACTTCAAAAAAGATCATCATCTAAATCTTCATTACCTTCAGGAAATCTTCCGAATATCTGCATAAATTGTTGTAATAATTCACTTTCTCTTTTTGTATACATAGGATCTTCATCAAAATCAAAATAACAAGCACTAGTATTTATTCTTAACTGCTCTTCAAGACTTAGACGCATATTCTGAGTGCCTTGAATGAGTATTATTTCATGGTTCTCATTTAAGATTTGAATAACACCTTCTGCTTCAGGGACATTTTGAATATTTTCAGTGTTTAAATCTGACCATTTTTGCGGTGGTAATACAGCAGATGAGATTTCAAGGCGTAAATCACATTGTAAACATCGATTTGCTTCTTCAACAGCTAATTTTTCATTAAAGCCCAATTCAATTTCATTAAAAGTACTTCGACGTTTTTCTATGGACAGAAGGGGCATTTGAGTGCGAGGATTATCATAAAAACTTTCATCACGCCCTAAAAAAGGGTTCGGTTCTTCTTGATCAATAAACCTCTCTTCAAGTTCACCAATTCCTCCCAAATACATATCGATTGAAGAGGCTACTTTTCTGCCCATTTGAATTGCATCAACTACAGAACTGGGACTATTTATCACTTCCCCACTAGCAAATATTCCAGGGATATTTGTCTCAAAAGTTCCCTCTTTTACTTGAATTAATCCTGATTTAGAAATCTTAATTAAATTGTCACTCCCTAATAAAGATAAATCAGGAATTTGACCTATCGCTAAAATTACCATCTCAGTATTAATGGATTTTGTCTTATTTTCATCAAAAATAGGATTAAAAATATTATTATCATCAAATACAGAATCACAATGGATTAATTTAACTTCAGAAAGTTCACCATTTTTATCAACAAATTTTTTAGGACCCCAGCAACAATCAAGTGATATACCTTCATCTATCGCTTTTTGAATCTCATATTCATGCGCAGGCATTTCTTCTCTACTTTCTAGACAGGTTAATTGAACCTCTTTGGCTCCTAGGCGTTTAGCTGTTAATGCTACGTCTATCGCCACATTACCTCCACCAATAACAACAATTCTGTCTGATATTTTTAATTCTTCACCAAGATTAACTCTTTTTAGAAAATCAAGGCCCCATAGGATATTTGGGAAGCTTGAACCTTCTATATTAAGTTTTTTTGTATTTTGAGCACCAATTGTTAAAAGAATTGCATTAAAACCTTGTTCTTTAAGATCATCCAGTGAAAAGTGTTCTCCTATAACTTGATCTGTTTGAATTTCAATTCCTATACTTAATATGTGATCAAGATCTTTTTGAAGAACTGCTCGTGGTAATCTGTATTTCGGAATTCCATATCTTAACATGCCCCCTAGATAAGATCCAGCTTCAAATAGGGTTACTGAATGCCCCAATCTTCTTAAGTAATATGCTGCTGTCAATCCGGAAGGACCTGCACCTATGACGGCTATTTTCTTTCCAGTAGAAGGTTTAATTTTAATTTTTGATTTCCATAGTTCTCCATCGTGATCCATTGCAAATCGCTTTATTGCACATATTGCAATTGGATCATTAAGTTGATTTCGGCGGCATTCATTTTCACATTCATGAAAGCACACTCTCCCAAGAACTGAGGGAAAAGGTGTTTTTTCACGGATAACTGCTGCTGCTTCACTATATTTATTCTCCGCGACTAATCTTATATATCTTGGGACATCAATATTTAGAGGACAAGCATCTTTGCAGGGTACTAATAGCTTTTCTCGTTCTGCCCAGAGAATGTTTTTATCTGTTAAAGCACCTGTAGGGCAAACTTCGACGCACGCTCCACAAAATTTACAACCAGAATCCTTAAGTGAAGGAGCAAGGCTTCCAACTATGGTTTCACCATTTGAGTAAACAAATCCCAGCGCTTCAATTCCACGGATATCGCGACATACTCTGACACATCTAGTACATCCAATACATAACTCGTAGTTTCTGATGAAAAGTGGGTCATCTTCTATAATTGCACGACTTTGGGGTTTATAACGAGGTATATCTTCTCGTATTCCAATATATTCTGAAACTTTTTGTAATTCGCATCTTCCTAAAATTGGGCAACAGCGTTCTTCTATAGGAACATTAGGGGAACATGGTTCACGACTGCAACCTTCGCGTTGTGCACACATTAAACAGGCATGAGGGTGTTTTGAGAGAACATCCATTAATTTCTCACGGCGAACTGCTTGAATCTCGGGTGTATCAGTAAAAACGTTCATACTTTCCTGCACTTCAGTACTGCAAGATGTCACAAAACCTTCAATTCCTTCTACTTTTACTATACAAAGTTGACAACCTTGGTGCTCTTGAGAATTAGAGCTTTTAAACCTAGATTCTCCTTGAAAAACTTCATCAACTGGCTTTAAACCTACTAAAGAGGGCAAATCGGGGTGAGCACAAAGGCTAGGAATGTAAATACCTGAATTTAATGATGTTTCTAAAATATTACTTCCTTTCTTAGCATCAATCTTAATACCATTAATTGTTAATGATATAGTTTCCATGATAACCATTCTCTAAATAAAATTATCCATCTACTTGATATTCTTTTATATGCTAATCAAGTTATATCATGAATTTAAAAATTATAAAAATTACCATGAGTGAACAATCGCCTTGGGCACACAAACTTTAACGCAGGGTAATTCTCTTGTCTCACTACCATGTTTGCAAGGAGCGCATGAATACTTTATTTTCTTGCGATGTGCTTCAGAAACAATTGCAATTATCTCATCACCAAGTGGATCTAACTCATTTTCACCCATTTCAAGCACACCTTCAGGACATGCATCAACACATTTTCCGCATGAATTACACAAATCTGTATCAATGGTAATAAAATATTCTCCTGAACCATCCTTATAACCATAATTTGCTTTCGTCATTTGGATCCCTTAAGTTTTCTTTTGTTCTTTTTCAATTAGAGCCTTAGCAAACAAAGCAGCACCTATAGCACCTGCAATTTGAGGATCAATATTTGGCTCTGGAGCTTTAATTTTCAACTCATCTTCTATTCTTTTAACAACTCCAATATTTTTTGCTATTCCTCCTGTTATAGCAAACTTTTCCTCGATTCCAAGACGTAACAGTAGAGTCACAACTCGATGGGCCATAGCGGAACAATATGCTGCTAAAACTTTTTCTTTTGGCCATCCTTTTCTAAGTAATCCAACTGCTTCTGATTTGGCAAATACGACACAAGTACTACTTACAGGTTCAGGTTCTTCATCAATTTCCAATGACATCCTGCCTACATCATTTATATGTACTTGAAGTAAATCTGCAAATACTTCCATTCCTCTCCCCGTTCCGGCAGCACACTTATCGTTCATAAGAAATGCAGTAACTTTGCCCCGATTGTCACACCGTATTGCTTTACAATCTTGGCCACCCATATCTAAAACCGTTCTTATTTCGGGGCCATAAATGAAATTTGCTCCTCGGGCATGACATGCAATTTCAGTAATTGCTCTTTTTGCGAAAGGAACATTCACACGCCCATATCCAGTTCCAACTACATATTGAATTTCATTTAAAGTCAAACCAGTATCCTCAAGAGCCCAATCCATCGCATTGTTTGCGCTATCTGGACTATTCGATCCAGTTCGCATACTTGAATAGCAATATATTTCTCCATCTACCATAATAACAGCTTGAGTACTAACTGATCCAACATCTACTCCTGCTGATATGATCTTACCTTTTTGCCAATCCAAATCTGGGTTTGTGTATCTAGATTCAGTCCATCTCCAATATTCTTTTTCTGATTTTGCATTTGACATGATATTAACCTCCAAGTTTATCTTGAGCTACCAATGCTGCTCCTAGTGCGCTAATATATTCTGGAGCCACTTTATCTTTAGGTACTAGAAGGTCAAAACCTAAATTCCTATTCATTGCATCTACAAAACCAATATTATTAGCAACACCTCCTATCAATGCCACCTCTCTCTCTATTCCTATTTGACGTATCATGCTTGTATTTCTATCAGCAATTGCATCATGAACTGCTCGAATTATATCTTCTTTAGAAGTTTTCTGGTGAATCAATGACACGACTTCAGATTCTGCAAAAATTGTACATTGTGCATTCATTGGAATTTGTTTTGTTGATTTCAAAGAAAGATCTCCCATATTTTTAACATCTACTTCTAGTGCTCTTGACATTGCTTCTATAAATGCACCCGCTCCAGCAGCACATTTCTCATTTATTCCAAAATCTTTAACTTTTCCACTTTCATCGATTTTTACAACTAAGCCTTCTTCAGCTCCGATATCAATAATAGTACGAGCTGAGGGAAATAAAAAGAATGCCCCACGACCATCACAAGTAACAGTTGTTACATTATCATTTGCAAAAGAAATTGCTTCCATTCCTGCTCCGGTTACAGTTATATGATTAATATCTTCACGTTTAATTCCTGCTTTTTTAATAGCATTATCTAAGGCATTGCTAGCTGATTCTTCTTGATCGAATCCACTTAATACAGAAGCTGTCGATAAAACGCCTTTTTCATTCAAAAGTACAACCTTAGTATTTTTAGAACCACAATCTATACCTGCTGTTATCATATAAAACCCTATTTTATCTCTATTATTTAATTTTTAATCATAAATTTTTCTATTAATATAATTCAATTTATTGTAAATTCATTTTTTCGATGCCTAATGATTCCATAAAAGCATCTACACGCTTCATGGTTCGTTCAAGATCAAATTCTCTCTCATCTCCCATGTTCCCTTCAAAAGGCATTGTTGGAATCCCCGCCTTTTGAATAGCCAAACGATTTTCTGCAATTCCAAGACTTAAACCCTCACATCCCCTATTAAAATGCAGAAAAACTCCATCCAACTTCCATTCTTTTGCAATCCTTATCATCATATCGGATTTAAGTTTTGGATGGTAGAAATGTTGCCATTCTGGTTTACTCAAATTCCATTCAGCCAGAGCTCGTAAAGCTTCGTCTCTATTAGTTAATTCTATATCAGGAATAGATCTTGGCCCCCATGTTCCATCATCCTTTACTTCCCATAATCCAATAAGACCAAAAGTATAAAGGCTTCCCACAGAAACGCAACCATATTGTTCTAAATAACGGAAAATCCTTAAAAATGCCCAAGGTGGTTGAGTATCTGTCATAATACGACATTGTTCATTTCCAACAGCAGCAATCCCTCTTTCAACACGATCTTTTACTTCTGGATATAATTCTTTTTCGTAGAAATCTGCTGTCCATTGAGCTGACTTTCTAAGAGTCCCAAGAACATATAATGAATACATTGATTTTTCATCTAATGGCGCAGGTATAGCTTTATTAAGTTCACAAATTGCTGCCCAATAATGGCATGAGCGAAATTCATTCTTTACTGCTTTAATTAATAATTCATCATCATAATCTCTTCCAGTTACTTTTTCTAACCAATTTATACCATCATGCATTTGACCAACAATATAATTTATTTTATGTTCTGTTATTTCCTCATATGGTCCTACGGACACATCAATACTAAACATAGGAATTCCTCCCTCAAGTTCACCTGCTACCTGATACCACTTAGCATGTGAACAACAAATATGGTCTTGCCAAATAAAATCAGGCTTAGGGAACTCATCCGAAAATTGAGGCCATGCATACTTGTTTAGCAGGATAGAACCCCAATAATTACGCATATAAGAACATAAATCTCGTGCAAAACCTCTCGCTTCAGTTGCCTCATGACATTCTAAAGCGAATTTATCATTAAATGCTACAGTTGCACCATAAGGTTCTCCAGTTAAAGAATAAACATCCTCTCCTAAACCAGCAGGAATAGCGTCAAAAGACCATGCTCCTCCTACCCATCTGATTCCACCTTTCTCATGAGCCTCAGCAAAATCTTTATAATAATTTTCTCTAAGAATTTTAGCTTTATTCCAACACTTAAGTGGTTCTGTTGGGTATTTTGTATCTTTCATTTATATTCCTCCATTTTTTAAAAAAGATCTTCTTCTCTTATTATTTCAAGAAATGCTTCAACGCGAGTTTTAAACTGACCAATCGGTACGGTAACGTCAAATTCAAGGAAGAGTGTCTGAATATTAAGATCGTTCTCTAATGCTTCTTTAATTGCAACTGTATCAAGTTCGTGAGGGTCGCAAAATTTCATTTGCATTATTATAGCTCCTTGTACATTATACTCTTCAGCTAATTGGAGAATATTTTTAAGCCTTGTGCGTTGAGGCCAATCCTTACTTGGACATGGTGTACGCTTCACATATCTTTCAGCAATTGAACCTAATGGATCTCCATTTGTATTTACTATAGTATTAAAATATCTAGTGCCAGTACAGTGGTCATCAATAACAAACCTAGCTCCTAAGTCCTCTACCATAGATACAAATTCAGTATCATCATTTTCAGATCCTAAAATCATTAATCGTTCACCAGGTTCATCTAAAGTTCTTGAAGGGAGTTTTCTCAGAAGTTCCTCCAATGCTTTATTATGTTCTCTCTTATCTACTATTTGTGAGGAAACCACCATATGCATAGCTTCAAGACCTGTTAAAGGAGGATTTGGATTTTTTCTAAATTCGTATACTTGTTGTAATAGTTGCCTGTTCTTGTTCATTGTCTCAATTCCTCGTCGAATGTCATCATCTGTAATTTCCTTACCAGTCCATTTTTCAACTGCTTTCTTAAATAATTTTAATTCTTCTGTTAAATAAGGAATTGCATGAGCACTTTGAACATTCATAGGGTGAGGTAAATAATAGGAAAAATCTACTGGAATATGTAAATCCCAACTAGTGAACGCTTGTCTAATATGGAGACAACTTTGCGCAATCATAATACCATCAAGGTAATCATATCTACCCTTTAAACCCTGTGCTAAACAATCTCTGCAAAAAGGGCAAAACATCGCGAATATATGTGGTTCAGAGACATCTTGTGGCTCATGGCTTCCTAAAATTCGTACTGGTAGAATATCTGCCGCGTAAAGAATTTCCTCGGGAACATATGTGCAGAAATAACCAATTACTTTTCCACCAGTACGTTCTTTCCATTTTTTTGCATAATCATGGCGTGTTTCATACCAATCTTTAAACTGATCAAACATTTCTCATGCCTTTATTTCACATTACTTTTGAAAGTAAAAATTAAATTAAAAATTTTATTAATCTCTATTTTTGACATAAAATTATGATTCTAATTCCTTCTCCTCGTCGCATTACGTCAAAAGCTTCATTAATTTCTGACAGCGGGAACTTATGAGTAATTAAAGGTTTAAGCTGAAGGGAACCGTTCTTAACCAAATCAATAATGTGTGGATAATCAACTGGACGGCAACCAAGGCTACCCATAATTTCCATTTCTCGAAACATAACACGACCAATATCAAACTCATCCCAACGTTTTGGAGAATATCCCACAGCAACTAAACGACCACCAGTTCTCAAACTATTAAATGCTTGTCTCATTGTTGCTGGATTTCCAATCGCTTCAAAAGCGATATCTGCCCCTCCTCCGGTGATTTTTCGAATAGTACTCACAATCTCTCTTTCATCCTTATCTTTAGCTAAAATAGTTTCTACGGCTCCAACATTTTTAGCAATCTCTAACTTTTTAGGAACTAGGTCAACGGCTATGGGTAATCCTCCAGCTACTTTTATATTCTGGACTACATTTAATCCAATACCTCCACATCCTATAACTACAACCCAATCTCCAGGTCTTACTTGACCTCGATTCTTTACAGCATGGTAGGGTGTCGAAACAGCATCCGAAATTATACAACTTTCTTCTAATGACATTTCAACCGGAAGATGGACTACATCTTTTATAGGAACCTTAATTTGCTGAGCAAATCCCCCATCAATATGATTTCCAAGCATTATCTGATTAAGACAAATGTTTTCTCTGCCTGTTCTGCAATTGACACAATATCCACAAGAAAGTACCGCTGGAATGATGACATGATCTCCCTTATTGAAAGTTTTCACATCTTCACTTACTTCTTTAATACAACCTGAAATCTCATGTCCTAAAATAAGGGGTGGTTGTTTAACGGTTGGAACACCATGCTCTAAATAACCAAAATCTGTATGGCAAACACCGCATGCTTCTATTTCAATAATAGCTTGACCAAGCTCCTCAGAAATAGTGGGATCAGGGTAATTATTATCTAATTTTAAGGGTTCTTTAACTTTTTCAAATATTGCGGCTTTCATTCTAAATTCCTACATTTTTTTGTATTATTATAACAATTTAAATATAATTCTTATTAAATTTAATAAAATTATCGATTTTGCCAATTGGGTGATCTTTTCTCAAGGAATGCTTGTAAACCTTCATTTGCATCATTGGTACACATTAATTCCTTAAGATAAAATTCTTCGATTTCATTTAGTTTAGTCTCAAAATCGAGCTTTAAAGCTTTATTAAGTGCTTTTTTTGTATATCGTAATACAATAGTACTTAAATTCTCAAATTTCTTGATATATGTGGTAAATTCTTGTTCATATGTTTCAGATGGGAAAATTTGGTTTGAAATCCCCAAATTATACGCTTCATTCGCATCAATAATTTCACCTAACAAGATAAGTTCAAATGCTTTTTTATTTCCAATAACATGAGGGAAAGCTAATATAGCTATGGGGGGGAAAACTCCTACTTTTATTTCAGGTTGTCCAAATTTTGCTTTATCTGATGTAAGTACTAAATCACAAAATACTGCAATTTCGCACCCCCCTCCAAAAGCCGCTCCCTTAATGCTTGCTATAGTAGGACATTTAAGTTTATTAAGTTTTCTAAAAATTCCATGGAACTCCTTGATCATTTGAGGTGCTTTGTTACCAATATGGTCACTTACATCAACCCCTGCTGAAAATGCTTTCCCATTATGATCAAAAATAACTAATTTTAATGACTCATCTTCGATGAAACCTTTCAACGCTTCATTAATTTGTTCCATCATATTAATTGTTAAAATGTTCAATGGGCCATTATTGAATATAATTTTCCCTATATTGTTAGTTTTTTCAACAATAATTAAATCATTTCTCAAAATTTCTATTCTCACTATGACTCTAATTTTCTTTTAAAGCTCGTTTTTCCTTAATTATTGAAAAATATTATTTTAATTTTGCCCCACATTTACCACAAAACTCGAAATCGGAAGGTAAATTCTTAGCATTACAAGATGGACAGGTTATAGAAGGTGGCCCCCATAGAAACTCGGGATGAGGACTTTTCCTCACTCCTCTATAGTTTGGAGGACGTTTCTCTACAAAAGCTGACATACCTTCTAGAGGTTCCCATGAAGCATAGTGAATTGATAGCCAATCTTTTGCATGACCAATTGTTTGATGCCAAACCAAATCTTTCCAAAAATTAACCTGTTGTTTTGTATATCTCATACATTCTGGAAATTTATCAATTAATTTCTGACAATATTTATCAATTTCCTTATCTATTTCGTTATAGGGTACAACTGAATTCACTAATCCCCATTCTAAAGCCTTTTCTGCTGAAATTGGTTCACACAGATATAGAATTTCTCTTGCCCTTCTATCACCAACTATGATAGGTAGCCATTGTGTAGCTCCTCCACATGCAACAGATCCCACCCTTGTTCCCACTTGCTGAATAGTGGCATGATCTGCACATACAGCTAAATCACAAGCCATTTGCCATTCATTACCTCCACCTGCTACAATCCCATTAATTCTTGCAATAGTTGGTTTTCCGATATTGCGAAATACATCATGAGCCTCTTGAAATATACACATCCATTTCCAATACTCCACAGGTTTCACAGTAAACCTTTCTCTATATTCTTTTACATCTCCACCAGTACAAAAAGCCTTATCACCAGCGCCTGTTAAGATAATAACTGCAACTTTATTATCCCAAGCAGCATCATGAAAAGCTTCAATCATTTCCATTAATGTAAGGGTTGAATAAGCATTATATACTTCTGGACGATTAATTGTAACAATTGCTTTCCAATCTTTCTTTTCATAAATTATTTCTTTAAAATCAAATTCTTTTGGGTCTTTAGGAGTAAAATTTGGCTCTTTTGTATAAGTCATTATATTCACATCAATCTTGATTTCTTTTATTTTTATTTCTATTCTTAGATAATTCTACAAATTCTTTTAAAATTTGTTAATAGGATATGCTAAGTGGGAATAAAATACCATTGCAATAAATTTAGTTATAATTTGAAAAGAATAAGATTTAAACTTGACATTATCATTATATTTAGTGTATAACCAAGAAAGAATTTATAGAATGGAACTGATAGCTTTTGGTATCAAAAAAGGAAAAAACTGAACGAGAAAAAAAGGAGAATCTTTCGCTTAGAGGAAAAGAGTGGGAACGGGGGTTTACAGTAGAAGAAGATAGAGTAAATGAATATGTAGAATTGTATGAATCAATTGGTTATGAAGTACGTGTCGAATTCGCTACTCCGGATAAGCAAGAAGAATGTCAATCATGTTTTAAAGCTGATTTTAATAATTTACGGACTATTTATATCAAGCGAAAAGAAAATTAGTTAATATTTTTATCTATTTTTTCATTAAATTAATTTATGTCGAAAACTAATATCGTTAAATTTGAAGATTATGAAGAAGGAACTTCCGCTTCTTGCAGCAAAACTATTACTGATGCGGATGTAACCTTATTTGCAGGAATCAGTGGAGACTTTAATCCTCTTCACGTCAATGAAGAGTTTGCAAAAACCCAAATGTTCGGAACAAGAGTAGTTCATGGAGCATTTAGTTCAGCTCTAATTTCAGCAGTTCTTGGGGTTCACTTATTTGGTCCTGGAGCTCTTTATGCTTCTCAAAAAGTAATTTTTAAAAAGCCGGTTTTTATTGGAGATACTTTGACTGCTGTTGCCACGGTTACAAAGAAATATACTAAAGAGGGAAAAAGTGGAAAACTACAATTTCTCGATGTAGAAACTAAAGTCCTTAACCAGAAAAACGAAGTTGTGACAGATGGCGAGGCACAAGTCTTGATCATGTAATTTTTTTTTTACTTTTTTTTACTTTAAGAAGCGGATGATGTTTCCCATAAATATGGGAAAAGGAAAAACTTATTATTTAAAATAAATGTAATCAATCAAATTAAAATATGTATAGAAATCGTTCGGAATCATTTATACTGAGTAAATATTCATTTCGAGAGAGATTTTAAATATACTTTCAAAACATTGCATTTAATTGTTCAATTGATATTATAAAAACTTATAGAGGATAAGGAAATGTCATGGCTTAATATTGGCGAAATGATTAAGGTTAATGCTGCTAAATATCCCGATAAACTTGCATTGAAAGATATAAAACGTAAACTAACATTCAAGGAATTGGATGAAAGAACAAATAGACTTGCTAATGGTTTTTTTAAATTAGGATTAAAGAAGGGTGATAAAGTTGCAATATTATCAAATAATTCAATCGAATTCATGGAAACTTATGCTGCAGCAGCAAAAGCGGGGTACATAATCGTTCCTTTAAATTTTCGCCTACATCCTGAAGAAATTTCATTTATTATTAATAATTCTGATGCAATTTATTTGATTGTAGATATACGATTCAAGGAGGCGACGGAACAAATTTGGATGAGGGCTAAAGAATTAGGATTAGATAAAGTGAAACGAATATTAATCGATGATAAGCCAGCTGATGGGTGGTTACTTTATGAAAAAATAATAGAAATGGGCTCTAATTCTTATCCCCCTACTAAAGTCAATCCAGAAGATACATGGGTAATTCTTTATACTTCAGGAACTACTGGAGTCCCAAAGGGTGTTGTAAGATCCCATCGTTCATATATTGCTTTTTTTTTAATTAACGAAACAGAATTCTCTTTTACACCTCAAGATTATGGAATGATCTTAATGCCATTGTCTCATGTCAATTCCACATTTTATTCATTTGTATTTACCTATTTAGGAGCTCCTGTTTATATTCATATTGAATATAAGTTTGATCCCGAGGAAGTACTACAAATTATTGATAAGGAGAAAATAACGTTTACATCGATGATACCCACTCATTATAACTTGATATTAAGTCTTCCCGAAGATGTAAAGAAAAAATATGATCTTAGTTCTATCCGAACTCTATTAACATCTTCTGCTCCAGCAACTAAACAAATGAAGTTAGAGGTAATGGAACTCTTTAACAAAGCAAAGCTTTTCGAAGCGTATGGCTCCACTGAAGCGGGATTAGTAACAATTCTCAGACCCGAGGATCAAATGAATAAGTTAGGTTCTATTGGAAAAGAATGTATTGGAACTGATACCATCCAAATACTTGATGAAGATGGAAACCCTGTTCCATTAGGGGAAATAGGTGAACTTTATTCTCGTGGTCCTCAAATGTTTGATAGATATTATAAGTTACCAGAAAAGACTAAAGAATCTTTTAGAGGAGAATTTTTTACTGCGGGCGATATGGCAAAGAAGGATAAGGATGGTTTTTATTATCTAGTAGATCGGAAAGCAAATATGATTATTACGGGAGGAGAACATGTCTATCCTTCTGAAGTTGAAAAAATTATCATTTCTCATCCACTGGTTATTGAATGTGCTGTAATTGGATTACAGGACTACAAATGGGGGGAAAAGGTAACTGCATTTTGTATTTTAAATAAAGAACTTCCAGTTCCCGATGACTTTAATAAAGAAATACGCACATTTTGCGAAACTAAATTGGCGCGATTTAAGGTTCCGAAAGAAGTTTTTATTATCAATTCTGATGAGATGCCTAGGACCGGTTCAGGAAAGGTTATTCATCGGATATTGAGAGAACGATTTAACAAACTATAATTAAATTAATATAATAATAAAAAATTAAAATTAGATGAATAAAACATGCCTTTTAAAAATGCCTATATACCCTATGGTCAATATTGGAGTTCTCCTTTTTGTAGATGGCAAGGAAGTTTCCAAAACCTTCATGCAATAAAGTTTGCAGCAGAGTTAACCTCCAAGTTCTTGAATGAAAACCAAATTTCACCTAATGAATTCGATGAAATAATATTAGGTATTACCATTCCCCAACTCAACTGCTTCTATGGAGGACCATGGTTAACAAGTTTAATTGGAGCTGAGCATATAACAGCACCCATGATTAGTCAAGCCTGTGCTACGGGAACTAATTCTGTTTCAATCGCGGCTCAAGGCATAGAAACGGGACTAAATAGAAGTACTCTTATTGTTTGTGCAGATAGGTGTTCAAATGGACCTCATTTAGCGTATCCTAACCCAGAAGCACCGGGGAATACTTTAGACTCCGAAAATTGGGTTTGGGATAATTTTGGTTATGATCCTTATGCAAAGAATTCAATGATTCAAACAGGTGAGAATGTTGCAAAAGAAATAGGGATAACGAAGGAGGAACAAGATGAGGTAACATTTTTACGTTATAAACAATACCAAGATTCATTAAAGGATGATAAAGCATTCCAAAAAAAATATATGATGGGACATATTGAGGTAAAAGATCGCTCAGGGCGAAAAGTTTTAGCTACAGTAGATGGAGATGAAGGAATTTACCCAACTACCGTAGAAGGGCTCTCTAAACTTAAACCTGTGCTTCCAGAAGGAACAATTACATATGGAACCCAAACACATCCAGCTGATGGTAATTGTGGTATGATTGTGACCACAAAAGAAAAAGCATCAAAAATAAGAAAGAGGGAAGATATTGAGATAAAAGTAATATCATATGGAGAATATAAAACCAAGAAGGGCTATATGGCTATGGCTATTGTCCCTGCAGCCAAATTAGCTTTAGAAAGAGCTGAAATTTCAATACGAGATGTATCTGTGATAAAAACCCATAATCCTTTTGCTGTAAATGATATCTATTTCTCTAGAGAAATGGATGTGGATTGGAAAGATATGAATAATTATGGAAGCTCACTTATATTTGGACACCCTCAAGCACCTACTATGCTGAGAATTATTATAGAAATGATTGAAGAATTAGTAGAGAAAGGTGGAGGTTACGGTTTAGCGGATGGGTGTGCAGCTGGTGATGCTGCTTCTGCATTAATTCTAGATGTAAAAATTGATTGAATTAAATCTAATTATTTATTTTTTATTTTAAGTTCAAAATTATATTCAATAGGCTACAAGCAATGCTTAGAAAGAAAATAAAAGCAGTTAAAGAATTAAACCAAATTATGTCGGAATATTATCATAACTTAGACAAAGCCTCGAGAACAAATGAGAAAAAAGTTGCTTGGTGTTCGAGCGTTGGCCCAGCAGAAATTCTAAGAGCCCTAGATTTTGAAGTTTATTTTCCAGAGAATCACAGCGCTATGTTAGGGGCTTCTAGAATGGCAACAGATTTAATTCCATATGCTAATGCAATTGGTTATTCGCCTGAAATATGCTCATACCTTACTGCTGATATAGGGGCTTATTTAAGGCAAGAAACGGCATTATCGAAAGCCTATCCTGATATTAAAAGCATACCAAAACCAGATGTATTAGTTTTTAATACAAATCAATGTCGAGAAGTGCAAGATTGGTTTAGTTGGTTTGCTAATGAATTTAAAGCACCCTTAATAGGTATTTCCACTCCAAGAACAGTTGGGAAAGTTACAAGTGCTCATGTTGAATTTATAGCACAACAGATGGAACAGCTTATTAAAAAGTTAGAACAAATTTCAATGGTTGAATTTGAGCAGGAAAAACTTAAAAAAGTAGTCTTTCTCTCTCGAGAATGTTCTGAATTATGGAAGAGTATTTTAGATACGGCAGCTACGATACCCTCACCACTAACTTATTTTGATGGTACAATCCACATGGCTCCCGCTGTGGTTCTAAGAGGAACTAAAACAGCTGTAGAATATTATAAAATTTTGTTAGCTGAACTCCAACAGAGAGTCGAAAATCATATTGGAGCAGTGGATAATGAACGTTTTAGATTATATTGGGAAGGAATGCCGATCTGGGGTAGATTAAAACACTATTCTGAATTATTTGCTAGCCTCAAAACATGCATAGTCGCATCAACTTATTGTAATAGTTGGATTTTTGCAGCCTTTGATGAGCATGATCCAATTAAAAGTATGGCAAAAGCCTATACCGAACTATTTATTGTACGATCAGACGAATTTAAAGAAATTTATCTGGATAAGATGGTAAAATTCTTCAAAGTTGATGGTATTATCTTTCATGACGCAAGAACTTGCCCGCATAATACAAATAGTCGCTATGGAATGCCACAAAGAATTGAGACCCAAGCAGGAATCCCTTCATTAATTCTAAATGGTGACTTAAATGATTTACGGTGCCTTTCTGATGAGCAATCCAAAACAAGTATAGAAGCATTTATTGAACAACTAGAAGAATTAAAAAACTAGGGTGTAATCCCTTGAAATAATAGAGTATTTAATAAAAAACTCGAAATTAAATGAGAATCAAAAATGGTTAATAAGATAAAAGCAATTGATATAAAAAATTATCTTGGTCAAGAATTTGTAACAAAATGGTATAAAGTAAGTCAAGTCGAAATAAATAAGTTTGCGGATCTAACAAAAGATCACCAATATATTCATATCAATCCCGAAAAAGCAAAAACTTCGATTTATGGTAAAACTGTTGCTCATGGATTTTTTGTCTTATCTATGTTAGGCTTTTTTACTTTACAAGATGGTGAAAGAGATTCAATGCAGTTTTATGTTACAGATGCAAAAGCAATAATCAATTATGGTTTTGATAAAATAAGATTTATTTCTCCTGTACCTGTGGGAGCTTATATTCGAGACGTATCTTATATTTCAAAAGTAGAATTAGTAAAACAAGGTATGAAATTCATTTCACATCATACAATAGAAATTCGTGGTCAAGAAAAGCCTGCTCTTTTCGCAGAATGGATTAATTTACTAATTTTATAAGTTATTTTTCTAAAGAACGATTTTTATCCACCAACAAGTGGAGGAGAAATTACTATTTTATCATCATCTTTTAATTTTGTGTTTAAATCTTCTAAAAATAAATAATTTCTTCCATTTACTAAAATAACTACGTGAGACTCCAGATTTCCATGTTTATCTATAAAATTTCTTCTTATTTTATTCCCATGTTCATGCATGAACTGTTTAATTACTTCCCCTAATGTTTCAACATTCGGATAATTGATCTCAGTTAAACCAACGTCAGTTGAGAAAGTTGTCATTAACTTGAGTACGACATTTGCCATTAAATCTTAAAAATTTTAATGAGATTAAAAATTTTATTCAATAGAATTATAAAGATTAATCACAAGCTTAAAAATATCATATATATTTTCAATTAAATAATTAAGATTTTCTTGATTTAAGCAACGCATATGAGTATTAAAGATAAAATCATCGAGAAATTAAATAAGATAGTAAAAATTGATCAAATATTGACTGATTCAGAAGACCTTTATGTATATTCTTTTGAACAAGTCTTTCTAAATCAGAATAAAGTGAAACCAGATATTGTAATCAGAGTTTGCAATAAAATAGATGAAAATAAGATAAAAGATTTTGTTCAAGAAGAGGATCTGATTTTATTAGAGAGAGGAAAAAATAATTTAATAGATATAGGCAAATCGCCCAGACCTTTGATTTTATTTGATAATGTAGAAATTCCAAACCTTGAAAATTGTTCTAAAGCAGAAACTAACAATAGATTAAACAATAATCATATAGAGAAGTATGGGACATATAAAAACATTGCTTTAGCTGTACAAAATTTGTTTCTAGGCAAAAATATAAGCAAATGCCAACAATGTACCACTTGTAGTGGTTATTGTACCGTTAGTAAGTCTTTTAAAGGAATTGAAACTTGGTCATCGAAAGGGCGATTTCTTATAACGAGAGGAATTATGAAGGGAGACTTGGCATTTTCAGAAAAAGTTGTTGATATCTTATATAATTGTACAAAGTGTGGTCTTTGTTTTGCTCAATGTTTTCAAAATTTAGAGTTCCACGAGGCTATACTCTATTTAAGACACAAATTAGTTAAAGAAAATTTAACACCTGAAATATTTCATACTACATCTGAGAACATCATAAAATATGGGGATCCTAGTGGTACACCTACTGATCGACGGCTTTCTAGAGTACATAATTATTCTAAATCAAATCTATCAAAACAATCAGAAATTCTTTGTTGGTTAGGATGTACAGTTGCAACTCGAGCTCCTAAAACTGCACAATCTCTCATTAATATTTTGAATCGAATGAAAGTTGACTACACAATGCTGGGAAATAATGAAGGCTGTTGTGGTTATGTTCTAATTTCATCTGGATTATGGGAGGATGCAAAAATAGTTGCAGAAGCGGTTATTAAAAGAATTGAAAGAACTAAGGCTAATACGCTTATAACACCTTGTTCTGGGTGTTATTATACTTTTACAAGACTTTATCCCGAAATTCTTAATGTAAGGTTACCTTGTAAGATACTTCACACATCTCAATTTCTTGATAAAACAATCCAAAATAAAAAAGTTAAACTAAAACCATTAGAGATTAATGTTACTTATCATGATCCATGTTCCCTTGGAAGGCATAGTCATATATATGAACCTCCGCGTAATGTATTAAAAGCAATTCCTAAATTAAATTTGATTGAGATGCCATTGAATAGAAATTGTGCACGATGTTGTGGAGGTGGAGGCGGGTTATGGTCTTTTAATAACAAAGTAAGTTTGGAATCGACACAAAGAAGATTAAAAGAAGACTTACCTAAAAATGTTAATGTATTAACAACAGCTTGTCCTCAATGTAAAATTAATTTCAGATTTGCATCACATGCTAAAAAAAGCATTAATAGGTCATTAAAGATCTACGATATAACAGAATTATTTGAATCAGCAATGCAAATTGAATAATCCCTACTTATTTTGCCAGTCCTCGAACTTTTGGCTGTCCCGGCCAAGGCCACGAGATTCTATACTTGATATTACAGTAAGGACAAGTAGCCTCTTTCGCATCTTTTGTAACTGTAAAACGTTTAAGACAATTCATGCATCTACATTTTGTATCTTCACTCATCTAGATGTCCCTTATTACACTATAATTCTAAGTCAGCTTAATGCTATATGATTCTTATTATATTTAATATTTTAAAGTATTCTTCTACTTATTAGTTTATGTTGAATTATTTAAATCTAATGGATGATTTAAATAAAAGGTAAAATATATTAATTTAATAAGTGGATACTATTATTAAGTTTACTTTGGAGTTTAGTTCTTGACATTCCGCGGGTAAATTTTCCCATCACTCTAAAAACATAATAGTTTTTGAGTAAATAAGATTAGCTAAAAAAGGTGGAAGACTATAGTATGGAATAAAAAAATTGCTTATATCAACTTATCGAACGAAGAAATCAATATAAAACCTATTCCTAAGTCAATTCGGGAAAAGTTTTTAGGTGGAAGAGGTATAAATATGTATCTTCTTTACAACCATCTTTTGCCAGGGATTGATCCATTAAGTACTGATAACGTATTACTAATTGGGACGGGTTTGCTTACAGGTATACCAGCACTAGGGAGTGGAAGATGTGACATCGCAGCAAAATCCCCTTTAACAGGCGCTATTGGTGATTCGAATATAGGAGGTTTTTTTGCTCCAGAAATGAGAATGGCTGGATTTGATCATTTAGTTATTACCGGAAAAGCTAAAAAGCCTAGTTATCTTTTCATACATGATGGAGAAATTGAAATAAGAGATGCGTCTCTTATTTGGGGGAAGGATACATTTGAATCACAAAGCTTAATACGCTCAGAACAAGGAGATGAGGAAATTAAATCATTAGTAATAGGTAAAGCGGGTGAAAATCTTGTTCGTTTTGCTAATGTAAGGACTGGGATGAAAAATTCTGCAGGACGAACAGGTATGGGATGCGTAATGGGATCCAAGAATCTTAAAGCTATAGCAGCTCGTGGGACTCTGGATATTCAGTTTTCTTATCCCGATGAATTATTGAGTTATTGCAAAGAAATAATCGATATGGTTATGAAGAATCGATATTCTCGAGCAGCTTCTAAATGGGGTACTCTTGTTATATATAGTACCACTAATACTACTGGATTAATAAGAACTAGAAATTTCCAGCTAAATCAGTTGGAACAGGGTTGGGATATTGAACCCGAAGAAATGGATAAGTACACTATAGGCATGTCTGGCTGTTATGGGTGCCCAGTTAGCTGTCGTCATCGTTACACATTAAAAGAAGGAGCTTTTGCTCCGATATTTGCTGAAGGCCCAGAATATACTTCTCTTGGAGCATTTGGTACCATGGTAGATTGCAAAAATATGGAGACGATTCTGGTAGCAAATCATCTTGTTAACAAATATGGTTTGGATACATTAGAAACAGGAGGTCTAATTGCTTGGGCAATGGAACTTTATGAGAAAGGTATCATAGACGATAGAACGACAGAAGGGTTAAAACTTGAGTGGGGTAATGAAAAAGTCCTTTTTGATTTAATTAAAAAAATTGCTTATCGAGAAGGATTTGGTAATATCCTAGCGGATGGGTTTAAAAGTGCTATTACAAAAATAGGTGAAGACTCTAAATATTACGCGATTGAAGTAAAAGGCATGAGTAATCTACATTCAGATGAACGCCCTACGCCCAGCTTAGCCTTAGGAATTACAACCTCAACAAGAGGTGCTGATCATCTAAGAGGAAGGCCTGCTATAGATCTTTATGGATTACCAGAAGATTTTTTGGAAGAAATTTATGGAGGTAAGATGTCTTCAGATTATCGCTCTTATGTGGGAAAGAGCAGAATGGTTTGGTGGCAAGAACTCCTTTATGCGGTAACAGATTCACTTGGTACATGTAAATTTCAGACAGTCTTTTTGGCTGTTCATGCCCCAAAATGGGAAGAATTTTCAAAACTTATTTATTTAGCTACAGGAATGGAGTTTTCTGTTTCAGAACTTATGCAAATAGGAGAAAGGATTTACACAATTGAAAGAATGTTTAATAATAGAGAAGGATTTACACGTAGTGATGATATATTACCAGACCGTTATTTTGAAGAATCAACTCCAATAGGGCTTCCACGAGTTCAAGGTTTAAAGATTGACAGAGACAAATTTCAAACGTTACTAGACGATTATTATATTCTTCACGGATGGGATGATAAAGGAACTCCAACTCAACTAACTCTTAAGGAACTTGAATTAGAAGAAGAACCATCTCACATTATATAGTTTGGGGGGATTAAATTTGCATAAGATTTTATTTGTTGATACCGAAAAATGTACTGGATGCCGATTGTGTGAGAATGTATGTTCAATTTCTCATGAAAAAGTAAGTAATCCAAATAGAGCAAGAATACATATTGTAAAGTGGGATAATGCAGGATTGTATATCCCTATGGTTTGTCAGCAATGTGAAACACCTATCTGTGAGACTGTTTGCCCTATGAATGCAATAACCAGAGACGAAAAGACAGGAGCCATGCTCATAAATGAAGAACTATGTGTAGGATGCAAAATGTGTGTAATGTTCTGTCCATTAGGTGGAGTAGGAATCGATAAGAATAGAAAGATAATTAAATGTGATCTTTGCAAAGGAGATCCTATTTGTGTAAAGTTTTGTATTCCCAGGGCTCTTCAATTTATAGATGCAAATACCTTTAATCTGCAAAAACGAAGAATAGCAGCAGAAAAATTATCAAAATTGATGAAGAAGTTGTTAGACATATCAATTTAAATATATTGTTAAAGAAGATGAATTATGGAACAAACCTTTAAATTTGGAATAATTGGTGTAGGTCCAACAGGAGGAATTTTAGCTGCACATCTTGCTAAAGCTGGTCATGATGTGATACTCGTTGACGTATATAAAAGTCATATGGATACGATTAAAAAAAAAGGATTAAAAATAGTCCATCTAAAAGAATTTATTTCCAAATTCCCGAAAGAAAATATTTGTTATTCCGTAGATGAACTTCATAATAAAGAGGTAGATACCGTATTTATTGCTGTAAAAGCATCTCGTTTAAATCAAGTCTTACCTCAAATTATGAGTGTTATCAAACCAAGTACTACTTTAATTAGTCTTCAAAACGGATTTGATACAGAAGAACTAATAGCAGAATACGTAGGAGTAGAAAATACTATGCGTGTAGTAGTTAATTATGCTGGAAACTTAGTAAAAGATGGTGTAATTAGGATGTCTTTTTTTAACCCTCCAAATTATATTGGTGTTTTATCTTCGGAAGCTGAAGATAAGGCCAAAAAATTAGCTGAAATTATCACTTCTTCTGGATTAGATACGATTTTTACTCCAGATATAAAAAAATTTGAATGGAAGAAATGCATTTTGAATTGTATTAGTCCTGTATGTGCTACTACTCATACAACAATGAAACAAACAATGAGCTTTAGTGAAACAAGAGAAATTTGCAGAGGAATTTTATATGAATGTGTTGAAGTTGCAAAAGCAAAAGGAATAACTTATGAACCTGATTTTTTAGACCATGCTATGGAATATTTAGATAAAGCAGGGCATCACAGAGTTTCTATGGAAGCTGATATAAATTCCGGAAATCCTTCTGAAATTGATTTTCTTAATGGAAAAATAGTTGAGTACGGAAAGATTAAAGGAATTCTGACGCCATATAATAAAATATTTGTTTCTTTAATTAAAGGTTGTGAGCTTCCTCCGATAAATCATGAAAAATGAAGCAAATTTTGTAGGAATAGATGCAGGAACTTCATATACAAAAGCAATTATTATTAACACTGAAAAAGAAGTTTTAAGTTCTTTTGTTAAACGAACTGGTATTTCCATTCAAGATTCAAGCAAAGATGCTTTTGAAGCTGTAATTTCAAGTGCGGTATTACCAAAGTCGGATATATGCCATATTACTGCTACAGGTTACGGAAAAAGTAAGGTTTTTTTTGCCGATCTTCATAAAACTGAAATTAGTTGTCATGCAAAAGGTGCTTATCATTATTTTCCTAGGGAGATAACTATTATTGACATAGGAGGTCAGGATACAAAAGTAATTAGACTTGACAATAATGGCAAGATAGTTAGGTTTAAAATGAACAGAAAATGTGCTGCGGGAACTGGAGCATTTATTGAGGAGATTGCATACCAACTCGATATTCCACTAAAAGATTTAAACAATTTAGCTGCAAAATCAGCTTTAAATGTTCCCCTTGCAAGCTATTGTACAGTTTTTGCCAAAACAGAGATACTTTCTCGCATAAAACAAGGAGAGAAAGTTGAAGACTTATTAAAAAGTGTCTTTGGGTCTGTAGTAAATAGAATAATAGAAATGGCAGAGTTACAAGGCACAATTGTGCTTACAGGTGGAGTAATTGCATATAACAATATTATTGCTAAAATTTTAGAAAAAAAAATTAAATCAAGTATTTTAATTCCACCAAATCCGCAATATATAGGGGCTTTAGGAGCTGCATTATTTTCGAGAGAATCTTATGAATTATAAAAATTTTCTTTTAGATAGTACTCTTAACCTTTGAATTAATATTTTTGCAGCTAAAGCAGCTTCTTGGGGTGTGAAAAAAATTGTACATTTCTCTTCTTTTGCATATTTTTTTACGTTTTGAAAATTTTGACTAAAAAAAAGTAGTGGGATAATTGGTTTCCTCCTTTTTGTATCATTCCAAGCACGTATAATGCCTCTAAAATGTTCAAGTGAATCCATTTCTAAAAATGGAGGTATAACCACACAAGCGATTACAATATCAATACTAGTGTCTTCTAACATTAGTTTTGTGATCTCATAATATTGCTTTTCGGCAGCAGCAGCAATCATGTCGAGTGGATTAATAAGCTTAACCAAAGGATATAAATAAGGAGCCATTTTAAGATTTAATTCTTCTGAGAATACAGCTAGACTCAATTTAAATTCTTCTATTTTATCACACAATAAAACTGAACTTCCTCCTGAATTAGTTAATACTCCAATATTTTCTCCTTGAGGAGTTGGTAAAAAGTAGAGTGTTTTAAGAGCTGTTATATAATCATTAGTATTTTCGCATAAAATAGCTCCTGCTTGCTTTATTGAGGATTTTAATATATTATAATTCGAAACTATAGATCCGGTATGACTACTTGCAGCTTTCATCCCTTTAGTTGTTCTTCCCCCTTTTAATATAATTATTGGTTTATTAAACACAATCTTTTTTAAGGTGTCTAAGAAAACTCTGCCATCAGCAACGGTTTCCATATAAAGGCAGATGATATGAGTGTTCTTATCATTGTTGAAAAATTCTAAAATTTCACTGAAAGAAACATCAATATTATTACCAATATTAGCAAATTTTGAACATCCTAGATTTTCCATTTTCATTGCATAAAAGCTTGCACATCCAAATGAACCAGATTGGCTTATCATGCTAATGTGACCTGGAGGTGCTGCTTGTATAAATGAGGCATTTAAACCTATATCTAGATTTTGAATCCCTACACAATTTGGGCCCATAATGCGAATTCCAGCAGCTCTACATTTTTTAGCAATCCTTTGTTCAATTAATTTCCCTTTATCATCAATTTCACCAAAACCAGCCGTAACAATAATTATCCCTTTAACTTTTTTTTCAATACATTCTTCTATAACATCTTCAACAATTTTAGCGGGTACCAAAATTATTGCTAAGTCAATCTCTTTTGGGATCTCTAAAATAGATGTATATGATTTAAATCCTAAAATATCTTTACTCTTATGAGAAACAAGAAATAGTTCACTTTCTAAATTTGTATTACTAATGATATTTAATGTGACTGCATTTCCAAACTTTTTAGGATTGGCAGTTGCACCTATTACTGCGATGGATTTAGGGTAAAAAAAGAAGTCTAACATTTTTCATTTAGTCTCCATAAAAATTGCTTCTTGGGGACATACGTCTATACAAACTTTACATCCTCTACATAAAGATTGATCAATGTTAGCCTTTTTGAGCTCTTCATTAAAGTCTAGTGCCGGACATCCAAACTTATTTATACAAATAAGACAACCGATGCATTTATTTTGATCGATTTCTATACTAGGAGGTTTTATATTCTGGGCTCGTAACTGATTGATTTCTATTAATGAACAAGCATGTCTTGAAATAAAAACTCTGACTCCACTTGCGTTGATTGCATCCTCTAGCTTCTCAATTAATAGATTTAGATCATTAGAATCTTCAACCCATATATTTTCTTGCGGAACACCACATCCTTTTACGAGATCCTCTAAAATAATTCTTGTACCTGGCTCTTTTGTTATTTTAATTCCTGTTCCTGGATTATCTTGAAAACCTGTCATACTGGTTGATCGATTATCCAAAATAATAACAAGCATATTATTGTTATTATATACCGCATTAATTAAAGCTGGAATTCCCGAATGAAAAAAGGTAGAATCTCCTAAAATTGCTAGTACTGGATTGTTTTGAGACTGAATTTTTGATATTCCATTAGCTAAACCGATAGACCCCCCCATACATATTTGAGCATCTATTGCTTCAAGTGGTTCATAAGCTCCCAATGTATAACAACCAATATCGGAGGAGTTTACAAATTTTTTTTTCAATTTCTTCTCAACTTGCTTTAATGCATAAAAAGTACTTCTATGGCTACATCCTGGACATAAGATCGGTAATCTCGGTGGAATTATCATAAGTTCATGTGGAACCTTAACTTTTTCATAATTCAGACTCATCCACCTTGAGATATTTTCTAAATAAAGTTCTGCTGGAAATTCTCCATTCTGAGGAAAGTAATCCTTCCCATGAATAATAACTTCTTTTGATAAGCCTTCTTCATAAGCTACCTTTTTTAGTATATTTTCTAAAAACGGTTCTAGTTCTTCGATAACAAGAACTTCATCAACAGAATCAAATAAATTTTTAATTAATTTCTTTGGAACAGGGTATACCATCCCTAACTTTAAAATAGAAACTTTATCCCTTATTCCAAAATAATTTAGTGCATCAATTAAATGACCATAAGGAACTCCTGCAACAACAAATCCATATCGAATACCATTAAATTTTTCTTTAGCAATATGAAGTGAATTAAAGGGAAAATCATCAGCAAATTCAGAAATGTCTTCCATCCTTTCCAATAACCTTACTCTTAATACGCGAGAATGGGATGGTAAACATACCCATCTAGATCTATCCCAATCAAATCCATAATCTCTTTTAATTTTTTGGATCTCTCCTAGAGTTACATCACCCCTACCATGGTTTAATCGAGTTGTAGTTCGAAATAAAACAACAGATTGATATAATTCAGAGAATTCAAAAGCGTATTTAATTAAATCTTTTGCTTCTTGTGGATTTGATGATTCAAAAACAGGCACTAAGGCATGAGGTCCAAAATAGCGATTGTCTTGTTCATTTTGAGATGAATAACAATTAGGATCATCTGCAGACACCAACACCATCCCTCCACGGGCTCCTGCATAACAGGCAGTCATGAATGCATCAGAAGCGACGTTGACTCCCACATGTTTCATACAGACTACTGAACGGGCATTTGACATTGATCCTCCATAAGCTACTTCAAAACCAACTTTTTCATTAATACTCCATTCTAATTTTAAATGCGGATGAAATTTTTGCATCTCTGCTAAGGTAGTTAAAATTTCTGAGGAGGGTGTACCTGGATATCCAGCTCCTATAATCACACCTGCTTCAAGGATTCCTCTAGCAATAGCTTCATTTCCTAACAAAATACCTTTTTTTCCCAATTGATCTTTTGCAAAAAATGGTTCACTCATATTGATCACTCATTATCAAATTTCCTTTTTCTATACCTAACTGGAAAGCTTTTTTATTAATTTCGTGAGTCTTCTTAGGTACATATTCTAAAATTGAATCTTCAAGATTATTTTTATCTATAGGAATTTTGTTAGCTCCCAATAAAACTCCCAACATAACCACATTCATTGTCCTATAGCTACCACTTTTTTTTGCTAATTCTTCTGCTTTTATGAAATAAATATGGTGAGAAACTGATTTTAAGAAACTATATATCTCATCACTATTAGGATATTCCTTTTTCATTCGAGTATTCATAGGAGGGATAATCAACATTTCATTTATAAAAAAATATGTATTTGGTCCAGCATATGCAAAATGTCTTACTGCTTCGCTCATTTCAAAAGCTAGAACAACATGAGCTTGTCCTCTTGGAATTAAAGGCCCCTCCATATTGGAGCCAAATCTCAAATAGGCTGCTACCGATCCACCTCTTTGTGCCATACCATGAGTCTCAGCAGTTCTAACCTTAAAACCTTCCCTTAGTGCGGCATGTGATAAGATTTGTACGACTCTGACAACACCTTGACCACCAACTCCCACACTAAGTATATTGTAGTTTTTAATTCCCATATTCTCTCTATATAGTAAACTGAATCAAAGATTATATAACCTAATTTACCTAATTGCTAAAACTTAATTAAATTATTTATGATAAAAAATAATGGGTATAACATCCCATTCATAAGAATATTTCAGTTAATTAGAATAAGGAAAGGTTAAAAATCTACAAAAATTGAGATACCTATTGAAATCTTATAATTTAAAGTCAAATTAAACTTACACATGTCCTATATAATAATTGCAAGAAAAATTATAATCTTTGAATTAATTAGAATGTTCTTCCCTTTTATGTGGTATATTTGCAAGTCCAATAAATATTAAAATTAACCCCAATAAGGAAAAGATCCAAGAAAATTCAATAAAATTTTGGACAAAAATAAAAACTAAGAAAATCATAAAACCTATAGTACAAAGTATTATACTTATTTTTTTTTGTCGTCTATAATGTTTTGAATATCGCTGTAATAATCGCTCTAATCCCAATACCGCTATAAAAATCCCTATACTTCCTATAAAAAAGGCTAATAGTCCATTTAGAGATAGAATCTGATATTGATTTATCATTATTAAAGGTATTGAGGAAAAAATGATATTACCAATAACAATTATTACTATTAAAATTATTTTTATACTAACTTTTTCAATTGGAGTATAAATTCCATTTCTTAGAACAATCACGAACAAATAAATAATTAAACCAAAAAATGCATTTCCAACAATCCACGAATCGACCCACCAAGGATTAATTAGAATTTGGATAAACAAGTAGTAATAAACCGGAGATAATAAGAAAATTATTATGCCTAAGAAATTTAATACCAGATTTATTTTCTCTTTAGATAATCTAACCTTTTTCTTCATTGGAATTTAATATAAAAAATAATTGAATAGTAGAAAATTATATTAGGAACTTTTAAACCTTATTGTAAAAATAAAAAAAAAAAAATTTAACTTATTATTTTTTGGTGTTCTTGTCTTGCGTTCTTTGTGTTCTCATTTGTGATGTAAAAGCCAATAAAGTATGCAATTAAAACAAAGATAAATAGAATTAGTGCTGCTAAATAATAAAATCGTCCTAAGGCTCCAATAATGTTCATAATAATCCATTTAAGCAACCAGGAGGTGGCTCCTCCAATTGCCATAAAAATTATATCAAATAATGCATTAATGAAAGAATCTCTTCTATTTTCATACTTCAATCCTAATTTCCATAGAATAGTATTTTCAATTATTTCCCATACTACAGCAACAATAATAACAAAAATTAATAGATAATACCAATGTATAGGCGCAGGTCCGATAAAAAGCTCCCAAAGATTAATGATTAATGAGAATATAGTAAAACTAGCAATTCCAAATGCAATATGGCCCCAACTGTAATAATCTAAAGGAGAACGTCCAACATAGTCCTCTAAAAGACCTATAAATGGGACATAGTATTTTTTTTCAGAGTCTTGACTTGACATCTCAAACCACATTAAGACTTTGTTATTCTAAATAAGTATAACTTAAATATTACATCTCTTACCAATTAATAAATTTAAGTGGTTTTCTGCTAAATTAAAAATATTTTCGGGTTTTTAATCTAATCTCTATTTAATTTTAATGAAATTTTGTTGCTGTTAGTGCATAAAATTCAGCCATTCCAAATATTTATATTCGATTTTAGTACTATATAGTATAAAGTGAATCTATTGGTGGAGCAATGGGCGCTTTTGTTGAAAGTGGAAATATAGAAATGGTAATTATAAATCTCTCAAAATATTACCAATCCAATCTTTAATGGAAACCCATTTTATCTTTCATTCTTAAGGGAATTAACTTATTCAAGTATTTTGTGAAATATATGCTTCTTTCCAATAACTAGGAGAGATTAGTAAACATATCAACTTATTTGAATGTTATATTGAGAGATTTTGCTTATTAAGATCTTAATAAAAAGGTATTTTGAAATGTTCAGTAACTTCAATATCGAAAATTTAGGTGTAAATTCGGATTATATTTTTAGAAAAAATTGCACTATGTCCTATGAATTATGAGAAAAATTTTTTTTTTTAATTAAAATTATGAGCCAACTTAGCTTTTCTATAGAAAAATAGGAGCATGACTCTAAATTAGTGGATATAATATTTCAAATATAATTGTAAAGTGTAAATTTATCAAATATTTAAACAGAACGTTTACTAAATCGACGAAAACTTTTTATAGTTGGGTCACTATTGTGAATATTGTAGAAAAAAAGTTTTTTCTATCAATGTAGTGGAATGTCAAATTTTGGCCATAATTATTCCTCCACGAATTCGGCTTAAAATATCATTCCATTACAACTTTTTTTCTTCTTTTGAAATACTCAATTAGAATTATAATGATTTAAAGAAACCTTTTCTTTAGATTTAAATAAACAACTGAAATGAACTATATATTACCTAATTTGGAAAAAAGATTAATTTTAATTTTGTTCTTCAGCTTTGTTCTTTTTGATTTCTTCTATAAGAACGGGAATAATTTTATGTAAATCAGCGACAATTCCATAGTGCGCCACATTAAAAATTGGAGCATTTGGATCCTTATTAATTGCGACAATAATTTCTGAATTATGCATTCCTACTAAATGTTGAATTGCTCCTGATATTCCACAAGCTATGTATAACTTTGGAGATACTGTTTTCCCAGTTTGACCAATTTGTCTGTCTTGTTCTAACCAGTTTAATTCGATGGTTACTCTAGATCCTCCCAATTCAGCACCTAAAACTTTAGCTAAACTTTCAATTAATTTAAAGCCTTCTTTTGATCCCACACCTCTACCACCAGCTACAATAATATCAGCATCCTCTAAATTTACTTGTTTTTTCTGCTTATTGATTATTTTAACTATTTTTGAAACAGAATCTTTCTCTTTATATTCCTTTTCAATAATTTTAACATTTACGTTTTTCGGATTATCTCTGCTAATCTCAAAAATACCAGGTCTTACAGTTGCCATCTGTGGTCTACTTGTTGGAGTTCTTATGGTAGCCATTATATTTCCTCCAAACGTGGGTCTAGTTTGCAGTAAATTTCGAGTATCTTTTTCAATATCTAAACCCGTACAATCCGCAGTCAATCCTGCATTTAATCTTTTAGCAACCCTAGGAGCAAAATCTCTTCCTGTTGGAGTAGCACCAATCAATACAATTTCTGGTTTACATTCTTTAATTAATTCTGTTAAAATCCTAACATATAAATCTGAATAATAATCTTTTAAAATAAGCGACTTAACATAAATTGCTTCATCTGCTCCAAGATTACCTAATTCTTTTACCTCGTTTTCAAATCTGTCACCTAATATTATTAAAGTCAATTTTACATCTAATAAATCAGCTAGCTCTCGCCCTTTTCCCAAAAGTTGATAAGCAACTTTATTTATTTCGTGCTTAAAGTGCTCGGCTATTACCCAAACACCTCGAAATTGACTTTTATCCACTTTATCTATATATCTTTCACGTTCTAAAGTAATAGCTTCAACTGGACATACATTAACGCAAGCTCCACACAAATTGCATTCTTTTGTAATTACAGCTTTATCATTTATAACCTTAACACCTGCATATGGACATACATTTACGCATGATTCACAACCTGTGCACAATTCATCATCAATAATTATACTCATACCATTCTCCTCTTATAAGACCTTATCTTCCTTTAAATGATTTATTAGTTCTTTTGTCATTTCCTCAAGACTGCCTTCTAATTTTATATGTTCTCCTTTTCTTCTTGGTATAAATATTTTCCAGACTTCTGTCATTGAGCCATCAAGTCCAGTTTCAGTTTTATCTGCTTTCAAATCTTCAGCATTCCAATATATTACTTGCTTTTTTTCATAGGCATCTACAATTCCTTTTATTCCTGGATTTCTTGGTGTATTCATTTCTTTAAGCACCGAAATTAATACAGGCAATTTTGTTTCAATAATAACAACTTCATCAGGTCTAAAAGCTCTTTCCACTACCACTTTATCTCCTTCTAACTGAAAACTTAAAACATATGTTATTTGAGGAATATCTAATTCTTCTGCGAGTTCAGGCCCTACTTGGGCAGTATCCCCATCAATAGCTTGAGTGCCACATATTACTATATAATCTTTTTTCGTTTTTGTTTCCTGCAATAACTTCTTAATTGCTAATGCTAGGGTATG
The DNA here is from genome assembly GCA_048940445.1 of Promethearchaeota archaeon. Taxonomy (GTDB): domain Archaea; phylum Asgardarchaeota; class Lokiarchaeia; order Sigyniarchaeales; family SOKP01; genus SOKP01. The sequence continues at coordinate 21,355 of JBHLON010000001.1, read as the reverse complement.
AGATGTTGCTAAAGTATCAGCACCCGCAAACACTTTATCTGTTAACAGATATCCCTTATCAATACCCATAGAAAGTGCCTCGCGTAATACTTGTTCTGCTTGAGGGGGGCCCATACTTATTGCAATCACTTCCCCACCATGATTTTCTTTTATTGAAAGCCCTAATTCAAGTGCGTGTCGATCGTATGGATTAATTATTGATGGGATTCCAGAACGAATCAATGTATTTGTTTTTGGATCTATTTTTACTTCACTTATACCTGGAACTTGTTTAATACACACGAAAATTTTCAATTAATATCACAAAACAAGCGCTTTTTTAGTAATATAAAATATTTAAACACTTTTAAACCGTATATTTTTGCAGTAAAAACGATATCTTTTTAAAAAACCATGAAATTAAAACTTCTACACAATTTTAAGTTGACTTATAGAAATCATCCTTGGTTTTAAATTTCAGATCAGAGGAAAACAATAATTTGAAAGAAAATTATTTATAGAAGTTCTTTTATTATTTATAAAATCGGATATTTTCTCGGATAAAATGGATGAGATTATTCAGACTATTAAAAATCTGTTAAACAATGGCGAGAAATTAGTGTTTCTTGCTGGTGCTGGTTGTTCTGTGAGTCCACCATCCAATCTACCCGATGGAAATGAATTCCTTCAGCAAATGTTTAAATTATTTTGTGAAGAATTCGAAATTAAAAGGATTGCAACTATTCCCAATCTTACGCTTGAAAAAATCTTTTACATTATACAGAAGGGATATGATCCAGATTTAAAAGTAAGTGATTTTTATGCTAGCTCTACCCACCCCAACTATTTGCATTTCTTCCTTGCAGAGATGATTCGAAATGGTCATTCTGTTGCAACCACAAATTTTGATTCTTTAATTGAAGAAGCTTTAATTCAATCTAATGTTTCAAAAAAAAGTATAATGCCGTTAATTATAGAAAAAGATTATGAACAAGTAGAAGAGTATAAAAAGGCATTAAAAAAAGGGAATCTATTTGTATACAAGTTGCATGGTTCAATTAAAAATATTATCACTGGTGAAAATACAAAAACATCTCTGATTAACACGATTTATAAACTTGGAGAAACAGAAAAAAAGTTATCACTTTACCAAATAGAACCTTTTAAAAAAGAAATTTTAACAGATCTTTTAAGCGGTAGCTCTTTAATAGTTATTGGTTATTCTGGACAGAACGATTCAGATATTATACCTATGTTAGATGAAACAAATAATATACATAATATTTTTTGGATCAATCATATCCCAGAACAAATTGAAATTGATTTTTACGTATTAGATAATAATCCCCAATATTTTACAATAGAGTATGATAAAATTGATAATATCCTTTTAGAAATTAAGAATAATCACCCAAATACAAAAATATATAGATTAAATGTTAATACTATAAGATTTTTTCAAAGAATTTTAAACATTAAGTATCCTAACTTGATAGATGATTCTTCAAAAAAACTAATAGAATGGATACGCTATAATATCCAAAAACCAGATTATATCACTAAGAAATTCATTCCTTTTAAAATATATATTAATTATGAAATGTTTGATGATGCTTTAAGATGTGGAGAGAATCTTTTAAAAATTACTGATAATCCAGATCATACAACCGTAAGATTAAACCTTTTTTCTGATATTGGTTTAATTTGGGAAAAATTTAATGAGTATGGAAAAGCTCTTGAACTTTATAGGGAGGGTTGTATATTAGCCGAAGATAGCGGGTTTATAACTAAGAAATTGTACTTTCTCTCTAAAATTGGCTCAATTCAGGAAAATTCTAAAGAATTTAATGAAGCTATAAAGATATATGAAGAAGAATTAGAAATTAATCAAAAGTTGAAGAATCTAAGGAGAAGTGCAGATTTGTTTTTGAAATTAGGTTATTTGTATAAAAAGCAATGTGTTTTTCAAGAATCTTTAAAAAATTTCGAATCCGCAAGTCAAATTGAAGTAAAATTGGGAAATGTCAAGAAGATAATGGACATTGATAATGAAATTGGAGAACTCTATCTTGAGCAAAAAGACTATTATAATGCATTAAATAAATATAATGAGATACTTACAAATTGTAAAAAGGTTAATGATAAAGAGTTAAAGGCTTTAATACTCAATAAAATTGGAGTTGTTTATTTAGCACAAAAAGATTATGATAATGCATTAATAAAGTTTCAAGAATCATTAGATATAAATGATGGTTTCGAAAATTTAACTCACAAAGTTTATGTTTTAAATAATATAGGCAAAATTTATCTCAAACAGAAAAAATATATTGAAGCATTGAAGAAATTTGAGTATGCTTATAATCTCACTTACAACTTAGATGATTTTGAAGCAAGAATTTTAAGTATATGTAATATTGGAGAGTTATATCTCAAACAAAATAATCATTATGAAGCTTTAAGTTGGTATCAAAAAGCGTTTAACCTTTCGGATGAATTTGACGATTTAAAAAAAAAGTCTCTTTATTTATACAAAATCGGAAAAATCTATTTTAATCTAAATAAAATTGATGAGAGCCTATTACTTCTTGAAAATGGTCTTGAATTAAGTAAAAGCTTAAATGATTTAGTTGGACAAATAAACTTTATTAATGCGATCATAGAAATATATGAAGCTAAAGACAATTTTACAATATTATTAGAAAAATACAAAGAAGCGATAGAAATTGCTGAAAAGTTAGGGGACGTAGAAAATAAAGCAATTTATCTTAACAATATTGCCGTAATTCATTTTAAAAACAAATATTTTCCTGAAGCTTTAAAATTCTTTGAAATCTCTTATGGGATATTAAACCAAATCAACAACTTAAAGACTAGGACAATTAGTCTTAACAATCTAGGAACATGTTATTATAAACTAGAAAATAATAGTCAAGCTTTGAAGTTATTCGATATAGCTTATCAAATTAATGACCAGATTGGTAATCTCGACGAAGAAGTGTCTTTACTTCATAAAATCGGTAATATTCATTATATTAAAAAAGATTACATTAAAGCTTTAGAAAATTATAAAGATGCTCTTCAAATATCTGAATTACTTAACAATATTGAACTAAGATCAATTCAACTAAATAATATAGGTAAGACATATTTCTTTTTAGAAGATTATTTTGAAGCCTTAAAATTTTTCGAAGCTGGTTTAAAGCTAGCGATAGAATCTGAAAATCTTGAACTTAAAGCAGATTTATTTAATAATATTGCAGGGGTATATTACATAAAAAATGATTATTATAAATCTATTAAATTCGCAACTCAGTCATTAGATACTTTGAAACATTTGGGATGGACTAATTCAAAAAAGGCAAAAATATTACAAAAAAAAATTAATTTTATGCAAAATCATGTTTAGCAATTTTAAGTTAATATATTAACTCAATATTACATTCTATAATATTCTAGGCTTACCTAGAAATTAAAGATAAAAAAATTTAAAATTTTTAAAAAAGATTAATTAAATAATCAATAAAAATCTTAAAATAAGAGTAGAATTTTAATGGATCCAATAATTTATATTTTTAGTTTTATATGTTCAATTGCTGGAGCAGCCTTTTTTTTAATTAGTTTATACATTATTACTAAAATAAAAGGGTTATTTCCTGGTTCTAAGATTAACAAGAAATGGATAATAATACAGTTATTAATTATATTATTTTTATTTGGGTATGTATTTAATATTGTATTTTTATTCTTAGGAGAAGGATATAGTGAAGTTATCTCTATTATGACTGCCATTGTATATATTTTTGGAGCTTTATTTGTACTAATTGTTATTAACCTTAGTTTCAAAACTTATAAAACAATTTTAATGGAACCTGTTTCAAAAAAGGAAAAATAAAAAATAAAATAATAATATGCCATCCCTACTTGATGAAATTTGGATTTTTTCTAAAGACGGAATACCTATAATCGATTTTGCAAGAATTGGAGGCGTAGATAAGTCTCTGTTAGGTAGCTTTATATCTGCTATAAAAAGTTTTGTAAATGAGGTATCTAAAGGACAACTTAAATCATTAAATGTGGGAAATGATAAATATACCTTTACTACATGTGTCCAAGATAGTACAATCCTCGTTTGCAAATCACCAATAGAAGTAAAGGATAAGAAAATTCAAAAAATTTGTAGAATTATTGCAGATATTTTCGATGATATGTTTAGTTTTGAAGATATAAATAATTGGGATGGTGACGTTTCTTTTTTTGATAAATTTAAAGATAAAATAGATCTTTATTTCAAAATGGCAGACTTATAGTGTTTTAAGTTTTAACTATTTTAGATAATTAAAATTTTTCTTATTAGAAATATTAGTCTAATTATAAATAATATTAATTAATAAATCTTTTAGACTTATCAAAATTAAAATTCAATGAGAAACAATAAGTGAAACAAATGTCCTTGTCTAATCTAAATGAAGAGCAAATTGAAAAAGTAATAAAAAGTTTCGAGGAGTTAGCAGGTTACAATAATGTAGAACGAGAATCCTATGATGAGCTAGTAAAGAAAAAAAGAACTTATGTACCAATCATTCCAGATGATATATGTATTAAAACACTTTTTCACCCAAAAATAGAGAGAAAAATTAATTTTTTGATTGGAAGGCGAGGATCTGGAAAAACTACTACACTAAAGAGAGCTAAAATAGAATGTCTTGAATCCTTTTTTATTAGAAAAGATTTAGAATATCTAAAAGACGAGAAAATGGTATTGCCTGTATATATTGATATACGAACTCTATTCTTTAATGTAATTGAGAAAGCATTATTAACCGGAAGTGAGGTTAAAGATTTAAATAAATTGGTTAAGAATTTGAATATAGAATTCCTTAGGCAAATTGAGAATACTTACCATGAGTTATGGGAGTTGGGCGTTATTGATAATTCTATTTTGTTAAAAATCGAAAATATATTTAAGAACCAGATAGAAAAGTTAGAAAAATTAAAGCCTCAATTCTCTGAAGAAAATGATAATATGCAAGATTTTTATGCATCGTTAAAAAATAGCATTCAAAAAGTCTCTTTTTCTGATCAAAATGAGATACTTATATCAGATCTAGAAAACGAGAAAGAATTCAAGAATTTAGTGAATCTAAGCGTATACAAAAAGCTTTTGAATGATTTGAAGTTAGTTAAGGAGATGCCATTAAATTATATACATTTCTTAATAGATGACTTTTCAGAAATTTCTATTATAAATCAAAAAGTTCTCATTGATGGCTTTATTGAACCTCTATTTAGAAATATTGAAGATTTATGTTTTTGTGTTGCTAGTTATCCTGATTTATACTATACAAGTTCATTGAAACCAATTCAAGATTATCAACTCATTTATTTAGATTGGTATAACTTAAATTTAAAGCATAATTACAAAGAAAGAGTAATAAAAGGAATTGAACTTACTACTCAAATAATATTTAAGAAACTCAATGCAGTTGCACCTGAAATATTTAGAGAAGTAAAAAATTTAGCGATTATTTTTGATGATTTTAATATTTTCCTAAAGGAACTATTTTTTCTGACAATGGGTACTCCAATATTACTAGGATTAATTCTTACCCATCCAAAAATTATAATGACTTTACAAATGAAGATGAAACTCTCTGTCGATCGAATTCAGAAGGTTTCAAGTTTAATCTTCAAAGATTTTTTTTATAAGGACTATTTTAAATCTTTATTAAAACGGGATAAATCAAATTACTATTTTTCTGAACTTGATCTAAAAATTGACAAAATTGTATTTGATACTTTAATTCAGGTCATGGAAAAAAAAACTAATGATAAACCAAATGGTTTTTTCATTGTTAATGAAAAAAAACTTCAAGAAGGAACTTTAAGTTTGTCTCGTTTAGAATTGATGGGTTTTGTCTATAGATTAGAAAAATTAACAGAAAATAGCGTATTGTATTGTTTATATTATGGTGCTTGTATTCAAAATAATATAAAATTTAGTTTAAATGAAGATATTAATTATTGGAAAGAAAATTTAGAAGAATATGAAGTTACTAATCTAATTTTTAATGTCTATAATAATAAACTTCTAGATGAAAAACGCTTATTCAATCAGAATGAATTACCCCCAAGATTTTTGAAAGAAAAAGCAGATTTCGAATCAATCCTTTTTCAGTTAAATGAAGAACAACTTAAAATAATACATACTCTCTATTTTTATATGGAAAAAGATAAAGGATGGATGGCGCCTGATGAGATAGGAATGAAAAAGAGGATTTTTCCTTTTTTTATACCCCACATAAGAATAATAAGGACGATAAGAAGTATTAAAGATCAAAATAAAGCCAGATTCTTGATAGATGAAACAGAAAAGGGGAAAAAGTTATATCGCATTAGCAATATGGGTATCCTCTTCGAAGAATATTGTGCTTGGAAATTAAATCTTTAATTTATTTCTTGGGTTAAAAAAATTTTTTAATTTCGAATTATCATGCAACTGAGTAAAATTCTTTCTAAATAAGAAGATTTTAATAATGGCACTTTTCTATATTATTAGAAAGTCTATTTAAAATTTATAATATGAATAAAAATGTCTCAATTAATTGACCTAATTCCAAATTTAAAAGAAATCTTTACTTTTATAAACAATATAAACGAATCAATTAAAGATGACAAGCTTAAATTAGAAGCAGAAGCAAATGAAATTTTTAATGCAATTGAAGGCTTTAATAAAGAGAAAAATAGTAATCTTCAAAAGATAAAATCAAATAAAGATGCTATTGAGAATTTAAAAGCTAAAATATTTCAGCTTAATCAAGAAATTCCAAAAAATGAGTTAGAATTAAAGGATTACTCTAAGAAACATATGGAAGTTAAAGTTAGATTAGAACCGAAAGAGAAAGAATTAAATGAGATTCGACTTGATATAGAAAACACCATATCAGAATTTAATAAGAAAAAACAAATTTTTAAAGACATAGATTTAGAACTTAGTGAATCTTGGAATCTTGTCGAAGAAAAAATCCAAGAAATATCGAAATTAGAAGAAAAGTTCAATCATGATATAAATGCTTTAAAATCAGAATATAACCAAATAATTACTAAAAAAGAGGAAGATATTAGACAAAAATTAAAAGAATTAGACACTATCGAACAACAAAGATACAATGATCATTTATATAAAATAAATGCTGAAAAACAAAAAATTAAAGCTATGTATTTATTGATTAAAAATAGACTAATCCACACTGACCTTTATAATTTTATTAAATCTTTAGAGAAAAATCAACCTTTAGACTTAAAATTTCTATGCCAAACATTGAATTTTGATGTAAAAAAAGCAGAGTCTATAGTAAAAAATATGATCGAAAAAGGAGGACCAGTTAATTTCGATCCAAAGAATGGTGTCTTAACTTTACAGAAGGAGGTTGAATTTAATAAATGAGTATGTATCTTGATTTAATTGAGAAGTTTTCAGAGAAAATTATACAGCAATTATTTCTAATTTCAAGTAGGGGAAATGGAGATCAATCTTTTCAAAATAATAGTGAAAAGTTAATTGAGAATCTAAAAGGAGTTTTAAATAACTTGAATGAAGTAAAGCGTGAAAACATAAAGTTAGAAGATGAACTCCGTGATTTAGATTCTAATTTATTTAAATTACAGATTCAATTTGAAGAACTAAATAAAAATATCCAAAATTTAAAGAGAAAAACGAGAGAAGTAGTCTTGGAAATTGAGAACTTAGAAAAGATTGAACACAAACTTGATAATGAATTAGTTAAAAGTAATAAGGAGCTGCAGGAGTATAAAACAGAACTAATGAAAGTAGTATCAAATATTTCTGCTAAGAAATCTGAGAAGGAAGTTTTAGAGCAAAAGAAGAAAAGTAATGAAGATAAATACAAAGAGGCATTAATGAATCATTCTAAAAATTTTGAGGATTTCAAAATTGAAAATGAAAAAAAAATAAAAGAATTGGAGTCAATGAGTTTAAAAAAAATGGAAGATTTGAAAAACGGATGGTCGAACAAAGTTCTTGAAATGGAGAGTGAATTTGCCGAATTTAAGAAGAATAATTTTTTTACGATATTCTTAATTGAGAATTTAGATAAAAAAATTCCTGAATTTGAGATTATCTTGAAACTTATTGAAAGCGAATTTTATAACTTAGATGATTTAAAAAGTCAACTTGAATTGCCTCCAATTTTAGCTTTAAGAACAATTAAACAAATGCAGGTAAAAGATCTTTTAAAAATAGATGAAGAATATAATACTGTTACTCTGTCTGGATCGTTGAAACAAATTTAAAAATGTGAAATATTTCCAATTTATTATAAAGGAAGGATTTATTTTTAAAAAAGTTGAGAAATTAAAGTAATTATGGGAAAAATATTACAGAATCTCTGGATTTTGACTAACACTGGATCAGTTATCTTTCATCGAAAATATGATCCTATTATTGATGAACAACTTTTTGGAGCAATTCTTTCTTCCCTTAATACTTTTGCTGAAATAGGATTATTTGAGGATATTATTTCTAATTTTGTAATCAGCGATAAGACCATTTATATAAAAAAAAAGAATAATCTTTTATTTGTTACTGATAGTTCAAAGAAGAAAAAAGAAAAGCAAATCATTAAAGAATTAGATAAAATTATTGATAAATTCTTTAATACTTACGCTCCAGATATCTTTGATGATTGGGATTGTGATATAAAACCATTTCTAGGATTTGAAGAAAAAATCCTTGATTCGTTGAAAGAATATGAATAAAGTTAACTAGGAATTAAGTTGGTGTATTGTGGTAGAAATATTTAAAAGAAGAATTTATAATAACCTTATTGAAATAACTATATACTCTAAACTAATTTAATTTTTTTATAGCTAAAATAAACGAAATTAAATAATTTAATGATGAAAAAATGTCTAACGATTGGCCCTATACTCCACGTGATCCTGAACAAATAATCGAGGATTTTGAGAAATTAATATCTCAAAAAGAGATAGAATTAAAACAAAAAAGTGAAAAAATAGATAATCTAAATAAAAATTTAGAATTATCAAAAAATAAAATTAATGAAGTCGAAGCTAAATTAGAATTTGCTACACAAAAAATCTCAGAAATGGAAGAAAAATTAATTTCATCAAACGCAAAATTATCTGCCTTAATTTCAGAAAAGGAAACATTATTAGGTAAATTAAAACAAAAAGAAGAAAATATGTCTAAATTACTTCTCGAAAGTAAAGAATTAAAAGAGTTAATCTCCAAAAAGAAAAAACAGATTCAAGAATTGAATGGCTCTGAATCTAATGAAATTGTAAAAAAAGTAAAGGAAATATTGAATCAAAAAGGCTTTCTTTCTGATAAAGAGTATGAAAAGTTAGAAAAAGGAGAGGAAATATAAGATGTATTAATCTAATTTATACACTTTATTTCCTGATGAAAATTATCTAATTTTTAAATTTTTAGGTTATTTCATAATAAAAATAATAAACTCATTAACTATAAAAAATCGTACTTTTATCAATAATTAGAAAAAAAAAGAAATTGAATTATTTATCTAAGAAAATTCTTAGAGCCTGATTAGGGAGATTAGGAAGGATACGGTATGGAAAATCGGACCGGTAAAAAAGGTTTTAGTGAGATTTTAAAGAAACTTGAAGAAAAAATGCTTTACTATGAAAGTAAAGCCTCTGAGACAAAGAAAAAGAAATTTCTTAATAGGATTAATTTAGAAGGTTTTAAGGAAATTCAAAGAAAATACGATCTGGATCGTTCCTTATGCAAAAAGTATTTAGAGGTTGAAGGAAAGTGGAAATTAGATGTTCAATACGGACCACAATTTGAAACACCATTAAGAACTGAGAGAGCTGGTGAAATTCTAGTTCAAACCGATGAAATTATAATGCTAGGAGGAGGTGGGACTGCTGTACATCCGATATCTTTATGTATGGCGGGATTTGGGGGTTGTATTACTGCAGCTTTCGCTAAATGGGCAGCTATGCAAGATATAGAATTGAAAACCTTAAAAATTAGAGCCAAAGCTGATATTGATTTAACAAGAAGTTTTGGAATTGAAGATGGGGTTCCCATGATTGACAACTATCATCTAGATTTTTTTATTGAAAGCGATGCTAATATGGAAAAACTGCTCGAAATTGTAGAACTTACGAAAAAAAGATGTTTTTGTTATTATTGCGCGACAACTCCAATATTTCCAAATGTAATCTTAAAAAAAGAATACTCTATTGATGAAAAACAGAGTATGAAATTAGAGGGTAGCAAGTCTGATGCCAAAAGTCAAAGATTAAACAGAACAAATTTAAAGGGATTTAGGGATATGCAAAAAGAGTATTCGAAAAATCGCTCTTTATGTAAAAAGGTTTTAGGGGTTGAAGGTACATGGAGATTAGATGTAGAATATGGTCCTCAATATCATACAACATTGTCAACTGAGCGGGCAGGAGACATCCTTATTCAAACTGATGAAACCATAATTTTGGGGGGTGGAGGAACCTCGTTTCATCCAGTTCATCTCTGTATGGCTGGATTAGCTGGAAATTTTTGTGCAGGATATGCGAAATGGGCAGCGCTCGAAGGAATCGAGTTAAGAAGTATGAAAATTAAAGTGAAACAATATATTGATTTAACAACTGGTTTTGGAATCGAAGATGACATTCCGATGATTGATAATTATCAAATCGAACTGACAGTTGATAGCGATGCTAGTGTGGAAAAATTATTAGAAATCTTAGAAATTACTAAAAAGAGATGTTTTTGTTATTACTGTTTAATTACTCCAACTATTCCCATTATTACAATTCATAAAATTATCTCAAATACAGAGGATAAAACCTTTCATATCCTAAAGAAAGAAATTGTCTCTGAAATGAATCCATTGTTATTGGCTGATAATGAAAAAAATCTACTGAATTCTGCATTTAAAAAAAGAACAGTAATGAAAATGAGGAAAATTTGAAATAATTTGTCTCATTCCTTATCTTTAATTTTTAAATTATATTAATATGCTTTCCATAATTTTAATAACCTTAAACGAGGAAAAGATTAAATCTTATAATGTCAATAGATTGGCCATATAAAAAAGAAGATATCAATCAAATCCTGATAAATTTAGAAAAAGTTTTAAAACAAAGGGATTTAGATGTTAAAGAAAGAAATGAAATTATTAATAAGCTTAATGAAATCTTGCAAAAGAACGAAACTAGATATCGTGAATCGAAAGCTAAATTAGATTATGCTAAAGAAGAGAGTATCAAACTAGAAAGTGCACTAAAAAAGTTAGAATTAAAATTTAATTTTTATAGTAAAGAAATTAAGAAAGTTAATGGTAAGCTTAAGTTAAAGGGTGAAAAAATGTCTCAGATCAAGCTAGAAAATATCAATCTAAAAAAGAAATTTAAGAAATTAGAGAATCGTACTCAAAAATTGAAATTTTGTGGTAAGGATTTTCTATTGGAGCAAATTAAAAAGAAATTATTCTCAAAAGGATTCATTTCAATGGATGAGTTTAATGAATTAGTAAGAAATATGAATATTAAATAATATCCCATACTAGTATGTCCTATACTATTATATCCTAATACTATATATTTCTATAAATTTTTCCTTAATATTAGAAGAACATGCTCTGGATTTCATATGTACCTTCATAAGTCGAACAATTTATCTTTTTCTGTTTTTCATAAATATTTCTATAATTAATTATTCAAAAATTTAAAATGAAAGGAGAGTAGAAAGAAAAGATTTTTAATTCTTATAATCAAGTATCATCATACGGATATTCCTTTAGAATTTTATCCAATTTTTCCTTATACCATCGTGTAAATTTCATATCAAGCTTTTTCATTAATTCCATTTCTTTGGCAAATAGCTGCCTTCTATGATCTTCACCAGATTTACGGTTTTCTAATTCATACTCATTAGCCATTATAAACACAATCTGTTCGAATATCCAATATAGTAATTTTTCAATATCTTTTGTTCGTCTTCGTTCATATTCTATGCCTCTCTCACTTATCACGTAATTATATCCATTCTTATCGATTTCAATATAAGGAGTACCAAATCCATCGCTAATAGTGTGAATACTTAAAAGATGATTAGGAGCATTGATCCTTTTTCCATATTCTTTTACTTTTCTTCGAATTGTAGAAATAGAATATATTTTAATCATATTATAAACACATTTTTGAAAAAAACTAATTTCTTCTGTAATAAAAGAAAAAATTAGTTTCAGAATTTTGTTCTAAGCATGTGATTTGCGATTACCATTCTCTGAATTTCACTTGTACCCTCATAGATTTCACCCATTTTCGCATCCCTGAACATTCTTTCAACCGGATATGCTTTCATAAGCCCATATCCTCCATGAATCTGAACAGCCTGATGCGCAGCCTTCATTCCAGTTTCAGATGCAACTAGTTTTGCCATTGATGCTGTTAAGGCATAATCCATCCCTTGATCACACATCCATGCTGCTTTATAAGTTAATAGGCGAGAAGATTCTACAGCAGTACTTATATCTGCAATTTTCCATTGAATCCCTTGAAATTTAGCAATTTTTTGGCCAAATTGTTCCCTTTCATTTGCATATTTAATTGCTGCCTCTAAACATCCTTGAGCTAAACCAAGACACTGAGCAGCTATAGTTATTCTTCCATAATCAAGTATTTGTAATCCTAACCTAAATCCAGCTCCCAACCGCCCTAAAATGTTTTCTTGCGGCACTCTAACATTATCAAACACTAACTCTGAGGTATTTGAAGCCCTCACTCCTAACTTATCCTCCTTGACTCCAACTGAATAACCTGGTGTATCTGTATCTACAATGAATATTGTCAATTCTTTCCTAGCTCCTTTTTCTCCGGTTTTAGCAACTACTAGCAACGTTTTAGCAATACCACCATTTGTAGCAAAGATCTTACTTCCATTGAGGATATAATCATCTTTATCTTTTTCAGCAGTAAGTTGCACCCCACCTGCATCAGAACCGGCATTCGCTTCAGTTAAGCAAAAAGCACCAACTTTGTCTCCTTTAGCAAGATCTATAAGGAACATTTGGCGTTGTTCTTCAGTCCCAAATCTATAAATGGGATATGTACAGACACTACAATGAACTCCAGTAGTTATAGACCAAGAGGCATCGACTCTGCCAATCTCTTCTGTGATGATAGCAAAAGCTATAGTATCATTATGCAAACCAGCCCCACCATATTCTTCAGGTATGCAGGATCCAAAATAATTCATTTCCTTCATTTTCTTCATAACGGTAGGGTCTAATTCTAACTTTTGATCGGATTCTTGGGCTACGGGGACAATATATTTTTCACAAAATTCTCTTGTCCTTTCTCTAATCATTTTCTGTTTCTCAGTTAACGAAAAATCCATATACATCATCAATATTTATTTTTTTACAACAAATAATTCTTCTTAATTTAAATAATTTTAAAAGATTAAATAATTTAATAAACTATTATAATTAAATCTGCTATATCCATTATTTGAATAATGAGTAATAAGAATCAATATTTTAAGGTTTCAAAACATAAGGATTATCTATATGTAATCCAAGAAAATATATCCATTATTCATTCCGCTTTTACTAATGATCCTCTTAATATGTACTTACTTTTAGGAAGTCAATCTGCCCTTTTACTTGATACAGGATGTGGATTATATCCTTTAAAACCTGTTGTAGATAAATTAATCGATAAAAGGAAACTATTTGTTTGGTGTACACACGCGCACTTCGATCACGTCTTGGGAAATTTTGAATATAATGAAGTATATATTCATAAAAACGAAAAATCTATTATATCAAAACCCTATGATGTATCTTCCTTTAGAGATTTTCCCAATGATATTGTAAAAGTATATGCGAAACAAAACTTTCTAATTCCACCTGCGCCTAATATTAAATCTTTAAAGGACGGAGACGTTTATGATTTAGGAGGAATTCAGATTGAAGTAATACATTGCCCGGGGCATTCTCCTGGTTCTATATGTTTATTAACATCTAATAAGGATCTCTTTACTAGTGATGTAGCATATTATGGAGATCAATTTTTACCAAGCAGAGACAATTTTCCCCAAGTTCTTGAAACTCTCACTAAATTGATAAAATTATGTAGAGAGCAAGAAATCTCTCATCTCTATCCTTCTCATAGAGAATATCCTTGTGATATTACGCTTTTAACTGATCTATACGAGGGCGTTAGTAAAATTGAAAATCTCTGGCAAACTAAAAAGAAGTTTGATTTTTTTAATTCTTGGCAAATTGATGATCCTAATGGTAAGTTTAGGTATTTTATTTCAATTTAAAAGGATTAAAATTAGCTATTAATGAAAGCAAAATCTAAGTTTGAATTACTAACTCCCGGAAACATTAAGAAAGGAATTTCGGGTGGATTTTACTTCTTTAAGCACATTTCGAGAAAAATCCCTTTAGGTGTGAATTACGATTTAACATGGCAATGTAATTTAAGATGCAAACATTGCTATTTTATTGCAGCTACTAATGAATTGACTAGTGATTCTGCTAGAACTAGAGTAGAATTGACAGATGATCAGTGGCGAAAAATCTTTAAACATCATAATGAAATGGGAATTATTAGTGCATCTTTAACAGGTGGAGAACCTACCCTTCGAATGGGCTTGATCCATGAAGCTGTAAAGACATTTTCCTCAGTGCAAATAGCTTCAAATGGTATTATTAAATTACCTTGGTTTAAACATCATAAACAACCTGTCTACTGGGTAAGTCTGGATGGAAGAGAAAAAATGCATAATAGGATTCGAGGAGCAAATATCTTTCATAAGGTAATTAAGAATATTAAAGATGATAAGCGAGCGTTAGTCTCTACGACCATAACCGCGATGAACTATAAAGAAATTGAACCTGTAGTAAAAATAGCTTACGAATTAGGTGTGTCAGGTATATTCTTTCTAATGTATACAGGATACCCGAATGATCCTTTAACAGTAAAGAATGAAAAGTTAAAATACGCAATTAAAGCAATTTTAAAGATTTTAAATGATTATGGGGATTTTATCATTATATCTAAGAAAATGTTGGAATTATATATCACAAAAGAATTTGTAAAACATTGTATTTTCAAAATGGGTGCAATAAGAAGCTATTATCCTGATGGAAAACGAAAATTTTGCGTAATGGGAAATTCCCCCCTATTATGTGAAAATTGTGGTTGCATAGTACCAATAGCATCATACGCGCTTTCTAGATTTGATATAGAAACTATTCATAAAATACAGAAATTTCATTTTTAATTTCTTATAATTTGAATGAAGAATCTTTAAAAAGAGCATACTTCTCTTACACTTATACCTTTTAAAAATGAATAATTTTAATTAACTATCTATAAATGATTATTATGAATTATGATGAAACTAATTTACCGCCTGAAAACACGATTGAAAAAGAGATGAAAATGGAAGAGAAAATATATTTAAGGAGCTATTCTAAAGTTATTTTCTTTTATCCACTTCTAGTAACATCCTTGGTATTATTTCTTATACAATATTTTATAGGTATTGATGAACCAGGACTTGGAGCAATTTGGATTACTGTTTTTTTTGCTAACCTCTTTGTCATTGCTTTTGATACATCATCTACTAAATTCTTTATAATACTATTAGCAATTATTGTCATAATATTACTATTTACGTTTTTGTTCCATCCATTAGCAATACTCTCTCAAATATTCTCATTTGAGGTTACTATTACAATGAGTTATCAGTTCTATCTGTCTGTTTCTATAATTTTAGCTTTAAGTTTTTTGATCTCTTGGATAGCCACAAGATTTGATTATTGGACATTAGAAAGAAATGAAGTAATCCATAAAAAAGGCATTTTCGTTTCTGCTGTAAGATATCCTACAAAAAGTTTGAGGATTAAAAAGACAATACCTGACATTTTTGAGTTGATACTATTAAGATCTGGGGCGATTCATTTAATTCTAGGAGATCAAGAAGCAGTTTATCTTGATACAATTTTAAATATCAATAAAAAAGCAAAACGGATCGATTATCTACTTAGTGATATTGAAGTAGAAGTCGATACAACTTAAACTTTTCTTTATTTTTACTTTACTAAGATTCTTTCTGTATTTATTTTTTAATTTTTATCAAGTCTTAAGACTAAATTCTGTATAATGATGAATGTATCTAATAAAACTTTTGGATTCACTCTTTTAGGTGTATCTTCTTTACTATGAGAATATTTAGCAGCAAGAGGCGTTGAAAAATCTATAGTTTTTAAATCAACCAAATGAAATGGGACAGAATCTGTATGTGCTCCAGAAAGCAAAGTGTGTCCACGAATAGTTATATCTTTCTCTTTAGCGATTTCTCTAATATGTCTACTTAAAATTGAAGAAACTTCTTTTTTTGGAAATATACCATAAGATTTGATATACTCAACTTCATTTTTATGATTTTGGCAAGATACCATATCAAAATTAATCTGAAATGTATCACTTCTCACCAATTGTTCCTCGAATGTGTCAAGGAAAACTCTAGATCCCATGGTACCAATTTCTTCTGCAGAAAATTGACATAGCCATAAGTTTGAATTCTTTAGGGGCTTATCTCTGAAATAAGAACTTAACATAAAGATCAAAGCCATTCCAGATGCATTATCTAAAGAACCAAGTGATAAATTCCTAGTTTTCGTCAAAATAATCATTAAAATTGAAAAAATGATTAAACTTGCGGTAATTATAGTCGAAATTTCTAATGATAGTAAAATAGACCTAAAAAGATAAAAATATAAATCGATAATAAAGAAAACGAATAAAATAATAAAAATAATAATTCCAAATTGCCATATAGAAAAAAATACTACACGCCAAAAAGTCTTAAATGTTTGAGACTTGGAATCTAGATGGGCTGAAACTACAATATTTCTCGATAATTCACCATTTTTTATATTATTTGGAGGAATTTTGATGATAACATTCGTTGCTGAAATAAATGTTCCAAAATGCTTTTCCCAAAATCCTTTTAATTCAGGATGCTTCAATACTTTTAACATTGAAAGAAAAAGAAGCAAAAATATGATGCCTGTGATTATAGCTGAATAGGGGTAAATATATTTAATTAATAATAGGGTAAATATTAATAAAATGTTCATAAATCCAATGATCTTTATTAGTTCTTCAGAATAAAATGTTGAAAACTCGAAATTAAGTTTTTCAATTTGGTTTTCTTCATACCCAATGTCTTTAAAAGTATTAATCGTCAGCTTTACTGCCTCCCTTTCACCTTCGGATCCAGCAAGTCTAGGGAAACTAAATTTTTCTACATATTCCATTAATTTTTTTTCTTTTTGCTCAAAATTAATATCTTCTGCCATATATACGACCCCCTCTTTTTAGAAAAAAATTAAGTAAACAATTGCATCAATGATCCAATTCCTAATATATTTGAAATCGCAGAACCAAAAAAGATTTGAATAATTATAAAAGAACTAATTAATACAGAACTAAATTTTCCAGTTTTTTCATAAATTAGTGAATTTATAATGATTACTGCTAAAAAGATAAAATATGTTACAAGAACAGATTCTATTATAAAGATTGGGAGTGATAAGACCATTAAAATAAGAATATTAACTATTGCCAAAATACTAGTAAACACTGTCTTTTTAAAGGGAGTTTTGATAAAATAGAGTCTGGGAAAAATTATTTTTCTATAAAATAGTTCTATTGCTAAATAAAAAGGATAGATAGAATAAGCTAATATAAATGAAATAATATTGACTGGTGAGAAAAATGCAAAGGGATAACTTAATGAAAATGAAATATAAAAAGCGAGAAAAATAAAAGTTGAAATAAAGGAAAATAGTAAGACATTTTTATGGAATTGTGATTTTATTTCATTTTTCAAACGCGTCTCTATATATTCACTTATAGCTTCTCCTATCCTTTCTGCTGTTAAAACATATTTTATAAAAATTACACAAAAATAAATAAATATTATAATTACTGGAGCGATAATTATCCCAATGACACCTAATAACGAATAGAAAATAATCCAAATAATAATAAATCCAGTAAAATAAAGAATAATTGCAAGGACCTCTTTAAGAAGAGTCTTCTTATCCAGCTTTATATCCTTTTTGTTAGGTATTTCTTTTGCGAATTCTTTTTCAAAATTAAATGAAAAATATTTTGAGCTATATCTTATTAATCTTAATGAAGTTATAAATAATCCAGCTATTCCTAATATAAGTAAAGTTAAGGTATATTTGTAGGATAACTGAATAGGTCCATTAATAGTAGTAGAACTAAAAAAATTCGATTCTAACCAATTAATTGTCCAGACTAGAACTGAATCAGAAAATAAATAATGCGCTCCTCCAAATAAATGTTCAGTAATATTTTCTAATTTACAATTGGTTAATTTTTGAGCTAATAAAGCATTTTCTTTATATGATACTGTTGGATCATAAATAGATTGAATTACTAAAAGATTGGATGGGGTTGAACTGTTAATTATATTTGCAGGATTATACTTCATAAAGGCACTATTTAACTCAACTCCAGGTATCTCAGAACTAAAATTTACAACTCCTGCCCACGTAATTGTTACTTTAAATCGATCATCTAAAGCGCTATTCATTAAGGCAACAGCACCACCTAATGAATGCCCAACCATTCCAATTTGAGAAGAATTAACTTTATCATAAAAAGGTAAGCTTTCTAAAACATCCAATAATTTAGAACAATCTTGGGCAATTGCTGGTACGTTTGTTCTATTTCTGTAAGTTTCTCGGTTTATATCCAAAAGATGTCCTGTACTTTCTCCATTACCACGGTAATCTATAGAAGCCACATAAAAACCTCTTTTAGTTAATTCGTTTGGGATTCTAATATCTAAATCCTTTTGACTCCCTAATCCATGAGCATAAATTACTAAGGGAGCTTTACTTTGAAAAGTGACAGGTGTAGTTGGATAATATAAATTTGCATAGATTCTAGCTCCTGTAGATTCAAACTCAATTCTCTCGTAATATATATAGGATTCAAATCTATTTGAATACAATAAAATCAATACTACTATATAAAATAATAAGGAAAACACAAAAATCTTATGTTTTTTAATATTTTTTAACAAATGCATTTTACTATTTTTTCTTAATATTTATTAAATTAACTAATTCTTTTATATAAAATTTCCTTATGTTAAAAAGCATTAATCTGAGTCTAGAAATAATATAGAAGATAGTATTAGAAATTTATTTTAATGGTTTTGAATAATATCAAAAATCCATTATTGAGAAAATTTAAAAAATAATTAAAGTCGAATTGATTTGATTAATCTTTTCCTTGTTTCTTGCAACAATCAGTACATAAAAACTCTGTTAAGCTTATAAAACCACAATTTTCCATATAACAATCCCAATTTTTAGTTACTTCATTAAACGAGATACTATATCCACACTCTAAGGGTAAGGATTCAACTATTTTACCACAACTACTACACTTTAAAGACATTTATATATCACCTTAAATAAATGATAAAATTTAATTATAATAGTTTAGAATAGAATGTGGCTATAAATCTTCTTCTAATATTTTAAGTGAGAAAAGCCAGAAATGAACTATTGAAGAAAGTGTTAAACAAACTTTCTTTATAAGATATAATTTTAAATTCTTTTTAATCCTAAAAAATGATTAAAATGCACTCTCAACTGAAATTAAGTTGCATATTTTATAGAAATAACTTCTATAATTTGGATAAAATAATTTTTTGATTAGCTTCAAATTAGTCTAACATGAAGAACATTTTCCTTGTTTTTTACAACAATCCTCACATAAAAACTCTGTAAATGCTATAAAGCCACAATCTTCCATGTAACATTCCCATGTTTGTGTTTCTTCATTAAAAGAAATACTATATCCACAATCCAAGGGTAAAGTCTCAACAATTTTACCACATGCACTACATTTCAAACTCATTTTTTAATCACACTCTTAAAAATTCTTATTTCTCTCATTAATCTAAGATAATATCTCTACTTTAAATCTTCTTCTAATATTTTAAGTGAAGATGATCAGAAATTAACCATTAAGAAAAGTATAATACAATCTTTCTTTATAGGATATAATTTTAGCTTCTATTAGTTTATGAAAAATGATGAAAGCATTATTTCAGTATGGGAAAAATTATTTGTTTAAACTGATTTAAACGATCAAATATTTTAGTAAATAACAATAAATTAACTTATCATATCAAATAAATAAATTAAGAAATATTACGTGATTATCTCTTGTTTGACAAAAATTATCTATATAAATTAGAATTAAAAAAGCAAGAATGGGAAGAAAAGTATAAAAAATTAAAGGAGAGAGATGCCAAATTTGTAACTGACTCAGATATTCCTACTAAACCTCTTTATACACCTTTAGATGTAAAAGGAGATTACTTTGAAAAAGTAGGATTCCCTGGTGAACCTCCATATACTAGGGGTGTTTATCCTTCAATGTATCGAGGGCAATTGTGGACAATGAGATTATTTTCTGGTCATGGGACACCTGAAGAAACAAATAAAAGATGGAAATATTTATATGAAAATGGAGAAACAGGTTTTAGTGCAGCTGTAGACGCATTAACTTTTAATGGAATTGATCCAACTAACCCTGATGGTGCTCCTGAAGTTGGAACCTCAGGTGTTCCATTGTATTGTATAGATAGCTTATTTGCCCTTACTGAAGGCATTCCAATAGATAAAGTGAGCGTTGCTTTAGTTGTTGAACCATTTACTTGTGCACCAGTTTGCTCAATGTATTTTAACATGGCAAAAATACGGGGTTATGACATTAAGCAGCTAATGGGTACAACTCAAAATGATATTTTAACAATGACCGTAGGATATATCCCGTATAAAAATTGTCCTCCCAATCATTTGCTTCGAATAGCTTGTGATTTTATTGAATGGACTGTGGCTCAAAAAAATGTACCAAAATGGCATCCAATTAACTTTACTGGTTACAATTATAGAGAAGGTGGAATTGATGCAATCCAAGAACTTGGTTTCGTATTTGGAAGTGCATGTTCTCATATTGATAATTTAGTAGGAAGAGGGTGGAAAGCTGATGATTTTGTAGGAAGATTAGCATTTCATTTGGCTGCTCATAAAGATTTTTTTGAAGAAATTGCAAAATTTCGGGCAGCGAGACGAATTTGGTATAAATTAATGAAAGATAGATACGATGTTAAAGATAAGAGAAATTTAGCATTTAGATTCCATGTGCAAACCGCGGGAAGTTCATTAACTGCTCAACTTCCTATGATTAATATAGTTCGTACAGCAATTCAAGGATTAGAAGC
>JBHLON010000011.1:0-84658 GCA_048940445.1 Promethearchaeota archaeon | reverse complement strand
AAAAATTTCTTCCATCAGAATATTAAATGTAATATCTATTTCTTGACTCGTAAAATTATCTTTTTGAATGATGATCTCTCCACCAAAGATATTTGATGTGAAAAAGGCTTCAATATTTTCGGTGCTAAATGACATTGTGTAATAACCAGGTGACATTTCAATGAAATCATAATCTGTTCCTAAAGTTCTAAGTATTAAACTAGCGTTAGTTAATGGTGTATTTCCTCTAGTAGTATCTGTTAGGTTCAATTCTAAAAAGATATTTGATCCTTGAATAACTGTTACTTGATTTCCGCTTTTACCAGTCGCTTCCCAGGCTATATCAAATTCTCTTAGTTTAATTTCAAGATCTATATAAGCAAATCGGGCATCATAATTTTCTTTTTGTAAGGTTATAAATAATTGATAATAACCAACTGCCTTTTTCTCTGTATTAAAATCTAATGAATAGATTTTACTTGTTAGCTCTGTTAATGTTCCTGTTCCTTCACTTCCAGTAATAACAATACCATTTTCATCTACCTGTCTCCAACTGAAAGTTGCTAAATCTAAATTTCCCAAAAGCTTAGATGTTAA
The DNA here is from genome assembly GCA_048940445.1 of Promethearchaeota archaeon. Lineage (GTDB taxonomy): Archaea > Asgardarchaeota > Lokiarchaeia > Sigyniarchaeales > SOKP01 > SOKP01. The sequence goes on along the minus strand of JBHLON010000011.1, from coordinate 84,082 downwards.
AGCATCCGTGTATGTAAAATTGAATTTTATATCTTTTTCAACCCAAAGTGGATAGGGAACATATAAAATATCTACAGTCTCCCCATTAATGTTGGTCGGTCTTGGATCGATGTCTAAAAATATATTAAAATTACTTTGAGTTGTGTAATTCTCGAGCGATGCCCTAATTGAGACTACTTTAATCCCAATGCTTAACGCACTTGAAGTATTCAATATGAATGTGTAGTATCCGATATTAATTGGATCAGGTTGTATCGTAAAAGGGCCAATACCTATCCAATTGTATGTAACCTGTGCCCCAAGAAGATTGTTAAGATTATCAGAGCGATAAAATCTAATTGTGAAATACACTACTTCATTATAGTAAGCATTGATCGTTTTGTCAGAGATTTCTGTAAGCGAGTCATGATCATATAAACCAATTGCAGTCGGAATAGCTCTTATATTTACAAAAAAGGTCTCAGTGTTCGGTTGAGGATAACCAGGTTTATTTCCTGTTATTTTAAATGAATAATATATGTAGGAACCTCCAGCAGATAGTCGATTAGAATTAATAGTAATTGAAAAACTTCCATTTCCAAGAAAATTCAATTCTTCAAGAATTAATACTGTGCTTGAACCCACTGCAGTTACAATTAAACTACATGATGACGGCGAACCAGATACTGGTACCCAGGAGTCACCTCCATCCTCAGTATAGTAAAAGTTTACTGAAAAGGTCAAATTATTTCCCCATACTACATCAGTAGTACCTGTTGCATTAAAGAATGCAGTGTCATAATGTGTTGTATTTAACTCTGATGGGAGGATTAAATTAAACGTTATTGAAGCGCTGCCATAAAATGTATAATTATAATAAGTAGTTCCTGCATTAGATACAGGATACCATTGAGTTTCTGGATCAAGCTCAGTAACATTGAATGCTATATCAACGTAGTTTAGATAGTTAATTGAGAAATTATATGTCCTACCAATAAAGAACCAAAAAGGTAATTCATAATCATTTTTTGGAGCATAAGCAGAACCATTTTTGTTCCAGAAGGATGTTAAATTTATTAGTGGTTGCCCAGAGTCATCTCTGACTTTAATCAGGGAGGAAACAGGCATTCCTTCAGGAGAAATATCTTTACTAATAACTCGAATGTATAATTTAGATAATTGTGTTCTATTATAGATATTTGATGTTTCAATTAAGTCAACAGTTATAACTCCATTACATTTAGAGCTATTAACTCCATTTACTTCAATGAATAATCCATAAACTTGATGTTTTTCCATATTCAATTTTGGATTATTCACTTTAATCATATCTAAGCTTACAAAGTCACTATCATCGCCAAAATCATAATCATCATTGAAATATATAAGATTTTCATCGCCTATGCCTGTAGAATTGTCTTTATCAATATAGTAGATAGAAATATCTTGAATTTGATCATTCATATTTGTTAACGTTATATTTGCATTAATGATTTTTTTATTGCCAAATGAAGTCTCTGAGCCATTAGTATAAATTCGCTCACTAACATTATACCGGTTTTCAATGCTTGGAGCTTGATTAACCTCATTTACGTCTATGATATGGGTTTGTAGCTTTGAACTCTCATAATCTGAGCGATATATATATCCATTGCTTATTAAAAGTGGATAACTTTTATAGTCTTCATTATTGTAATAGACCTCATAATAATAATAGGAAGCATATTTCCACCGAAAAGTTGCTTTTCCTTGAGAACTCAACGTAATTTTACTTAAGACAGTACCTCCTTTTTGATCACTCACGTTAATATATGCGTATTTTAAAGGTAATCTCTCCCAGTCAACAATTTCAAAATCAATTGTCCACAAATTTAATTTTATATCAACGGTATATGGTTTCCCCGTGAAATTATGGGTTATTTTATTGAATTTTGTGCTATTATAAAGCTCAAATTCTTTAGAACCTAGAGTATAATTAGCTGTAATATTATAGACTCCATTTAAAACATTTTTGAAGGTAACCGAACCATTCAAGCTAGAAGAAAACCCCGTCTGAACTTTAAAATTTTCTGTGCCTTTCGCTGAGTTATTTACTATCGTAATTTTAGCATTTGGGACAAATCTACCATCCGCATCCCTTGCAATAATAGTAACATCAGACGTTCTTTTTTGGGCATTGTTTATTATAGTTACTAAGTCATAATTGAATCCAACGTCATCTAATTGCAAAAATGCAGATTTTTCTTGATTTACAACATCAGATTCATCCCCCCAAGCACCCATTTCGAAGAAGATCTCTTTTCCCATATAATCTGTTAAATTAATATAGATATAACCCGTTAAATCTCCATCAGGGGATGGATATATATTAGAATAGGTGTCATTAATAATTGAATGCGTTGCTAAATCCATTACTGTTGTATCCTCAATCCATTTTCTTGCAGGATTATTCCAATATGCATTTCCATCAAAAGCCTCTGCATAATTCTGATAATTTGGTGCATAAATATCATTATCAGAATGGGAGTCTGGATTTACACTATATATCGAATCTGAACCGTTTAAAATACGGGCAAAATAACCATCAAAATTAATTTGTCCAACATTCTTTGGTCGTTCAAATCTCCACGTTCTAATATTACGGTATGCTTTTAAAAAAATCTGGCCCCCTTCTATAATTGGAACTTTGAATGGATAAGAGAAAAAAGTTCCTGCATAATCATGTACAGTTCCATCAGGTAGAATATTACTTGAGGCTCCCCATTTATATGCGTAAGTCCCACTAGCAACTCGCTCAGCCTGTAGAGGATTCGATATAAGCTTATTTACAAAACTATTATAACTTGCTAAAGAACTATTATAAGCATTAGGAGAGGGATTATTTTTACCTAATATAACTTGTACGGGGTTATGAGAAAAGTACCAACCAAAGGGTTCAAATTTATCATTATTACTAATATCTAATTCAAAATCACCATTCTTTACCCAACCAAAGCTATCAGATGGATCCTTTGATTCTGCATTTGGAGCAGAAGGATTTCCAAAGTATAAGTAGGTGTCCAGCTCTTTCTTATTAGCAGAAATATTTGTATCGAACCATACAGTAGCCATATTTGAAGATGGATAATCTTTTACAACAACATACTTTCTTATAATACCATTTTCTATAATTCTTATATCATCTAAATCCGATTGAAGTTTACCTGCTTGAACCAAATTGATATAATTAAAGGAGACACTTGTTCCAAAATCTATGAAATTATGAGAGTAGGGGTTTGTAACATTAATAAGCATTCTATATTCAAAATTATCATCCCACCAAGGAGCATTGCCAAATAAATTTGATTTGGGAGAGTTTAATATGTTATCCTGATCATAATTAGAAAGAGTATCAGAATCACTAATATCAACAGAATTTGCAGTAAAATTCATCAAAAAAACAGAATATGCACCAGTTAAAAGAATAAATAATAAAATTAGAAGTGCTTTTAATCTAATTCGATGTAACTTTTTACTTTTCATTGATTGATCATTTCGTTGTGTGTTTTTTAAAGATAAATTTTTAAAAAAATGATAAAAGAACCTAAATATAATATTTTGTTATAACATAATGATTTCTATAAAAAATTTAAAAAGACTATCTACTATTTCGTAGATTTCTTTTCTAATAGTAGAAAAATTTTTCTTTTTTTAGGATTATTTGGATTATCAACGATGAAATTTCCTTCAAAATTAGTATTATCTATAAAGATTTTTCCAATTCTTTCCATAATTTTATTGTTTTTTGGGTAAAATTGAAAAATAGCCTTGGAATTGAACTTTAAGATCTCATAAAACGACTTACTAAGAGCTGTTATTAAAAATTCCATCCTTTGATCATTTATATCTTTATATATCCATTGTAAAGCCGATATTGAAACAATGGCATCAAATTTCTCAGGTTTAAAAGGAAGAAAACACATATCTGCGGTAATAGGATTATACATCTTTAGTTCATAGAACTTTAAAAATTCAGGGATAATATCAAGCGCTACAACTTCAAATCCATATTCTTTTAAATACCATGCTGCGAATCCAGGACCACAGCCAGCATCTAAGATTCTCAACTTTAATGATTTTAAATCTAATAATTCTAGTGCTCTACTTGTTATTTTCTCCTGGATTCTCATCATGCTTTTAGATTGGGAATACTTTTTAATGTTTTCAATGCTGTAATAATCTCTAACATTCTTAAAAACTTCTTCAGGCCTATCTTTTTTAATATTAAAAACTAATTTATTAGTCAAATCAAAAACACTAAAAAACATTAATATGTTATGAGGAAAAACCAAATATTCACAATTAAAACAAAAATTTTATTAAATTTTAAATATTTCATATTCCATTGGCACTAAATTTTCATATAGAAACAATTTCTCAAGTGATCATTATTGTCTGAAAAAGACGAAAAGAGTTTAGTAAGAAAAGCAACTTTAAATTTAAGAAGGAAATATGGACGAACAAAACAGCTTGATGTTGTAGAAAGAGATGCATTTATACCTAGTTCAATAGAAAAAGAGATAAAAGAATCATTACAGAAAAAAAAGACAATTTTAGCCTCAGATATTGCTCTGAAATATGATATTAGACAATCCACAGCCCAGCTATTATTAAAACAATATGAAGAAGAAGGCATAATAGAATTATATGATCCATCGTTAAAACTGAAAATTTATGTTCCCAAATCTTAAGAGCCAAAAATTATAAACTTTTTTTATACGTTTCGTTAAGTAGTACTAATTTTGTTAATTTATTTATCCCTAATAGAAAAGAAATTTATACTTTTTCTCATTAGTTCATATTAAATATATTCACCATAACTCATCCATTCAAATGTTTAATTTAATTAAGCAGATGTAGCCTAGCTGGTAAGACGCCGGCCTCGAGTGGTTAAATTACCAAGAAAGCCGGTGCGCGTAAGCGCTCGAGGGTTCGAGTCCCTCCATCTGCGTTTAAATAATCTTAAAAATGGTGAATCAAATAGAAACAAAAAGTATTGTAATCATTGGTGAATTACATCAAGATTTATACTATGAAAGTGAATTTTACGAACAAATTGTCCAAGAGATCGTAAAAAATTTGATGAATCTCATTCGATATAATCCTGATGATCTGAATAAAACCCTTGTGGAGAAGTTCGTAAAAAAAGGAATCATTGATACACCTAAAAAAGTAATGGGAATATGCTATTTTAAGAGAGGGGGAAATGGTAATAATTCTGCAGAGTATCTTGCTAATTTAGGCATTTCAACTAGTTTAGTTAGTGTGATTGGGCGAGGGAGTGAATGGATGATTAAAGAACTAAAAGATATAGGCGTTAATACAGACTCAATTTTTCAAATTGATGAAATTACACCAGTAAGTACGATAATAAAATCAAAATTTACAACCAAAATACACTTAGCGCCAAATTTGAAAAATAAAATGAATTTTAATGGAATTAAAATCGAAGATAAGATTCTCAAAAATGCTAAGATAATATTTTCAACTCCTATTGCTGAAAAATTTCTTGATATCTTTGAAAGAGGTTCTAACTTTGGTTTGATTACTGCTTTTAATGTAGAAAGACAAAAAATTCGTGATGTAGAGCAATTATCAAACCTTATTACGAATCGAAAAGATCTTCTATTTTTAAATATAAAAGATGCTTATTTGATTATACAAAAAAAAGCTAGTATAGAAGAAGTCGACCAAATATTTCAAAAGTTTGCCCATATTAGGATTTATACCGCTGGTAAAGAAGGATCCTATGTGAAGACTGATAGATTTACTCTTACTTTCCCAGGAATAGAAGTAGAAGCAATTATTGACAGAACTGGGGCAGGAGATTGTTATGCTGCTGGGTTTTTAGCAAAATTATATGAACAGGTTAAAGATAAAGAGGAATTAAATTATTTAACGCTACAGGAAAATGTAAATAAGTTAAAGCACATTTTAAATGCATGTATTAAGTTTGCTACATTTACAGCTATATATAAAATTACAAGACAAATGGCTCCTTCTAAAGAGGAATTAGAATTGTTTATAAAAAATTTTCAATTTAAATAATATTATTGAATAATTTGTAAGATTATATTTTCCATTTGAGGCTTAGCTGCTTCAATTTTATCTAATATCTCTATGGTCTTTTTTAGATTATATTCATCCTCTTCAAGTATAAATAGTAAATAAAAATCTAAATTATCAAACTTTAATACCTCCACAATTCCAGTATAGCGATCACCATTCTCAAATTTATCAGAAAATTCTAATAATGATTTATCTTCTTCTATAATTCTCTTTTGTACTTCAAGATACTTATCATATATTCTAATTTTTTCAATCAAGTGAAGGTGAGGGCGATAATATTCCCCTATTGTAATTCCTTTAACATCGAACAGTGCAATAAGGATTGCATTGTAATTTTTACTTAATTCAGCAAATAGTTTAGATACTAATTCCAATCTTTCAAATAATAATGAAAGTCCGCTTGAAAAAGCATCCATTACTGATTTTATATCAAAAATAGTAGTTTCAAAGAAGAAAATATCAAAATCGTGATTATATCTTGTCAAGGCTTGTTTGATTGGTAAGACTTTTTTATTTAAATCCTTATCTTTTTTAAGAGGTGGATCAAATTTGTGTAATAAGACACAGATAGGAGGATATTCTTGCTCCTCTTTAAAAAAAAGTAAAATTTGGTCAATGTAATCTATAGTTTTAACGTATCTCTCATAATCTTGAACATCAACGACATAAAAGATTAAATCCATACCAGAAAGGTACTTATGAGGATATTTTAAGTATTCTTCCCTATATTGAGCTTGTCCTCCAAAATCCATTCTTATAAATTCAATACCTAAGAATTTAAATGCATCACGTACGACTCTACGGGTTGGCATTAATTTAAAAACTTCTTCCTCAAATCCAAAACGTTTCGTAATTGCCGTAATGATACTAGTTTTACCTGCATTATCTAAACCTAAAAAACCTAGCTTTTTTGTAATAACAAATCACCAAGTGTTCAAGATTGTAAGAATTTTACAAAATATAAATGATAGAATATACTAATAAATTCTTACTTTTTATCATGTGAATATTTAGAATTAAGCCTTTTAAATTAAGTAGAAAATCAGATTAAAAAAGTTTAGCCCCCAGAAATAGGAAAGGAAATATAAAGTTTATCTCCATCTGTTAATTTTGTCTTATAATTTTTCATATATGTGATATTTCTTCCATTTAGAAGAATTACCATCAGTGGATTTAATTTTTTTTTATTTTTACTTATTATATTATCATCTAATTTATCTCCATATTCATGTAAAAACAGGGATATCACATCCCCAACAGTTTTTCCTTCATATAATATAGAATTTTTTTTAATCTTTAAAGCAAAGATGTTCAATAAATTTAATTCAACTTTAGCCATAATTCCATTCTTAACAATTTTACGAAGAAATTCTTATTTACTAATAGTTTAGTCTACTTTTATAAACTTTAGTTTGTTTTTAAGACTTTTTCTAATAAAAAGTAATTTTTTTATAAAATTCTGATTTCTTCTGCTTTTTGAATAGCTCGTTGAATTAATTCATTCAATTTTAAAGATTCATATAACTCCTTCACAATTTTTGAATCGAATTCTTGTTCTCTGGGCTTTAGCTTACAATAATCAAATGATCTTAAATTTTTTGAAATTTTATTAATTAAATCATTAATTTCATCCAAATCTAATCCAATAATGGGAGTGAAAATAGGAACATTTGAAAATAAGTGACTTAAAGCTATTGAATCTAAATCGATATGATCAGGACAAAAAGTCGAATTGTTTAAACTTACACCATCCGTTATAGCCCTAATTTTAATATCAGAATCCTCGCTCAAATTTTCTATTATCCTTGATAGAATATCAAACCTCATTAAGGAACAAATTCCGCAAATATATTTTTTATTTTGAATTTTTGTGAGAGTAATCTTCAAAATTTCTACTAAGTTAACTTTTTTTAATATAAAATGATTAAAGGGTATGTATTTAGTCAATGCCTTCCAATTCGATAACCAAATATTTATTAACTCGTGTTCTTCCGTCATTTCAAATAAAATTGGATATATGATACATCCTCTCTTCAATAAAAGAAATCCAGAAACTAAATCGTTTACTCTTCCTATGTCCATTACCGAAATTTTTTTCTGAGTTTCAATTGGTAGACCCCCCCACTTGCTTTTGATAATATCAGAAAAGATATAAGAAAACTCATCACGTATTTCTATAAAAATAACTTTTTTGGGAGAAGTTAAGTTAACTTTCAGATTTAGATTCTTAAAATTGTCAAGAATTGCTTTTCCAACTATCTTAGCCACATCCAAGGAACTATAATCATGTTTCCCAGACCTCTTAACTCGAATCGCAAATGTATCTTTCTCTTTTAATATATAGTCTCCTACTTCAATTGCTCTTTGAGAGATATGTTCTATTTTATTTGAAGTTCTTAAAGCAGCACTAAAAGAATAAACACCAAAAGCGTTATTTAATATTTCTAAGGCATTAGGGATATCCTCATTTTTGAAGAAAAATAGAATACGAGAAGAATCATTACTTATTTGATATTTGTGAAATGATATCTTTGCTTTTTTCAACATTTTTTTAATGTTATTTATTAGAATTCGTAACATCCTCATTTTTACTTTCTGAGACTTCAACCAAACCTCTCCATAACGTATTAAAACCACATTATAAACTGGTAAAATTTGTATTTTCTCCATTTTATTCCAAAGTCTCCTTCTAAATGCTAAATTTAATTTAAACTTCTCTTAAGATAGAAATGTAATAGTTTCCAATAATTTTTATTTTCCCAGATCTTAAATTGTGTTCTTTTAATATCACTAGTCCCCTCTTATAAATTTCTATTTCGATAAAAACTGGATCAAAATATTTAGAGCCAATATTTCCTCCATTTGAAATTACGGTATTTTCAATTTTAACATTAAATGAAATACTTGGGGAACTATTTAATACTAAATCAATTTGTGAAAGAGCAAATTGCCTAAGTACGTCTCCAGAATCAGTTAATTCAGTTCTCCAAACGCTTAATGGTGTAGGAATAAGATTATGAAAACAACAAACTCCAAAAATTTTCTCATGGCTTAGTGATAAAACTTTTTCGATAAACTTATTTAATGTTTTCCGTCCAATAAAACCAATTGGAGAATCTAGAGTAGTAGAATTAATTCCTTGAAAGTACAATTTTTCATTTTCATATAAAGGATTGGCATCACCTATATATTGATGCCAATATTCCCACGCAGGAGGTTTTGAATCAGTATAGCCGGGAACAACCAAATATGGATAATCTAATTGTTTTAATATTTCTCTAGCACGACAAAATTCTTCTTTATAACTATTCTTCGTTAAATTTCCTGTATGTATAACTAAATCAATTCCATCTAATTTGTTAATTTTTTTAATCGCTAAATCAAAGATGGGTTCGGACACTTTTTCTTCAGAAATTAATGAGTTAAAAATTTGTATAAATCTACAAATTGGTTTTTTCAATTTTCCATACTCTGGTGGAGCATAATACTTAATATCACGATAGATAACCTTCTTTGAATTCGTTTCCAACACTGGTAATATATTGAATTTTACATGATTCTCTTCAATATCAATAATTGAATATGAAAACAAGTCTCTATATCTTGTTTTATTACAACAGAATGTTCCTGCATTAAATATTAACAAATCTTTTTCACTACTGCTTACAGTATACAAATTTGAGGTATGGCGATGACCATTTAATACTAAATCAGTTTTAGTGTCTAATAGCATCTTAAGCATATCTCCAGAATCATCAATAGCAGAACGCTCTTTCCCTGTATTTGGTATTGGAATGAGCTGATGATGGAAACATACAATTTTAAATTTATTTTCTCTCTCCGGTTTCATTAGTCTATTTCTAACAGCTTCTATTATATTATGGTGAATAATTCCTCCAGGTAAATCGGGTTTCGTACTGTCAACTCCAATTACATATAATTCATCATCTTCATATTCATAATGCCTCCTACCAATCATCTCCTCAAATAATAGGTCTCCCACATTTAACGCATCGTGATTTCCAATCAAAATCATCATTGGACTCTTAGAAATAGGATTAAACTTTTTGAATTGCTCCATAGCATATTCATATTCTAATAACGTGCCAGTATGAGTAATGTCACCTAAATGTAGGAAGAGAGATACATCTGGTATTTTGTTTACTTTTTTAATTCCTACATTAAAAGCATGGAGATTGAATGCACCCTCCCAATGAGTTATATGTGTATCTGAAACGATCACTAACCTTTTCTTTTTATTCAATTCCTCTTTAGCATCAATTCCAAGACTTTTTTCAGAAATCATTTTCTTTTTTTTTTATTTGTGCAGGGTGTCCAGTATAGATTACATTTCCTTCCAAAACATCATCATAATTTGTAAAAGAATGCGCTGAAAGCTTAGCATTCTTCTTAATTAATGTACCAGGTAAAAGTACACATTTAGCTCCAATTAACACATCATCTTCAATTAAAATTTTCTTAATAATAAAATTATCTTGTTCTATACCAAAAGTAATAATCGTTGAATTCATGCCAATTATTACATTTTTACCAATAGTAACAAACTCTGATGAGATCCAACTATTATCACAGATTGTCTTTCTCCCAATTTTTACACCAAAGAATCTTAATGTAAACCTATTCTTACACCAAGGAAATGGATTTGTAGCAGTAACATATAAGGGCCACTTTTTAATAAGATTCCTAATATTCCAATAAAAATAATCCTTATCTAAGATATCTCTCTTGAAATATCCTTCTTCTGGTAAATGAATCAAATTTACTATTCTTAAAATTAAATATGAAAACAAAATGGCACTAAATTGGAGCAAATATATCAAACCAAAAAAATTAAGTGGTAATAGTAAAAAAAATAGCAATAATAACTCCCTTCTCCAAAAGAGGCTAATGTATAGATATTCGTAAATAGAACAAGGAAAAAAACTAACAATTATGATTAGAACATAGCAAATTAAATACTTATTTCGAATTCGTTCATCAATCGGAGTAGGGGAATCTCCTTTCATACTTGCTGGTTGAAACATTGACATCTATCCCTCATTTTCTGATCCCGTTTTCACTTTTTTTGCTTTCTTTATTGATTCTTCTACACTTTGAATAGGTAGTTTTATAGTAGCTGGAGTTCCAACATGAATAATATCGCCTTCTAGTTCTTGTCCTAACCACGTATAACTATTAACTCCTAGTACAGCTCCTTGATGCATGACAGTACCTGGAGCAACGATGGTGTGGGGGCCCACAATGCAAGCTTTTCCTATTTTAACTTTTTTAATGATCACTTTATCATGATAAATAAGGTGGGAGAAGATACAAATATTTAATGAAGTCATTGTAAAATCACCAATTTCTACAAAAACAGGGTCTACATATCCTTCATATAAAACTACATTTTTTCCAACTTTTATTCCAAAAAATCGATAGCATATTATATCCAACCAAGGTAAAGGGAGGGCCCTGGCTAGCCATATTGGAAAGTAAGCTGTCCAAAACCTTCTATGCATAAATTTCCAGTCTCTGCTTTTTCTTTTAAAAACACCTTCCTTAGGTGGAGAAATTTTATTTATTATCCTAAATATTACACCTGAAAATAATATAACCGCAAAAGTGAATAAAAATATATTCCCGTATATATTTAATGGAAGTAAGAACCAATAATACCATTGAGGTGTTGTTGTCATTGGATAGAATTCATTCCCTGTTAAAAGAAAGTAAAGGCCATTTACAAACCATAGATTTACTAATACTATAACTATTCCACCTACGAATAATTGTAAGAAAATAATTAAGGTAAACGGAGTTTTATACACTCCTGAACTCGATAAAAATTCGATTTCAAATTCGTTTTTAGAATCTTCTACCATTATATTCACCTGATTCTAAATAGATTTCTTGAAGCATTAATGTTACTACAAGATAAATAATATTTTACATCACTGTTATATTAAGTTTATAATTTTTTGATTTACTATAATTTATATATGTGATACCTCATAAAAGAAATAAATAAAAAACAGATACCTTATATAATACTTAAATACTAAAAATATATTTTTAGCAAAAAAAATCAAAAATTAGAATTTGGTGAAATAGAGTGTCGATAGATTGGCAAAAAGCTGAGGAACATCCTGATAAAACCCAAAAAGTTGAGGGACGCTTCTTATTGGACTTACGATCCAAGGTAAATGATCTAGAAAAACAATTGACTGAAACTAAAAATGAGTTGAGTCGTACTCAAAGTGATCTTAAATCGACTAAGGCAGCTCTCGAAAAGACGGTAAATGATCTCAATTCTATTAGCTCTACTTTAGATGCTACAAAGTCGGAATTTAATAATGTTAAAACAACGCTGGAACAGGCAAAAGCAACCGTAAATGAAAAAGATCAGAAGATCTCTAAGTTGGAGTCAGATCTTACTTTACGAATGAATGAATTATCTGAATTAGAAAGTCTTCCTTTTGATTTAAACTCTGCTAATGCCAGAGTCTCAGAGTTAGAACAACAATTAAATGAAACTCAAAATGCTGAAGCTTCAAGTCAAGAACAACTAAGTAAATTAACATCTGAAGTACAGGAATTGAATTCAAAACTTACAACAATACAAGAAGAAAAGAATACCTTAAATGAACAAATACAAGAATTTAATGAATTATTGAGTCAAAAAGATCGTCAGCTTCAAGAAGTAACAGCAGGATTAGAAGAGAAAGATAAATTAGTTCAAGCTCAAACAGCTCATATCGAAGAGGTAGAAAACGAACTTCAAGAATTGAAGCCTCCTGAGATTGGAACGGGTGGTTTTTCTCCTGAAGAACGTATTACATGCCCAATGTGCTCTGCAGTGGGAAATAACATTAAAACTGTAGAGGATAAAAGCAAGGTTTTGAGCTATGTGGGCCATATTCCTATGTATGCAAAGAAGCATGTATGTAAAAAATGTGGTTATGAATTTTAAACATTCTTGAAATTTTTTTTATTATCTATTTTTCTTTCGAAATTTTTAATAGCTATATTTTCTCTTTTTAATTTTGAAATTAAATTATTTAACTTAAAATAGAGGGAGTAAAATGAGCGCACAGTTAGATGAAATTACAAATGAACAGATTTTGGAGGAGTTAAAAAAGATAAATAAAGAACTACGAGTAATTAATCTACGAATCGGTATATTCTTAATAATTTGTTCTTTCTTAATTTTATTGTCATTCATTGGGAGCCATTTTTTCATTTTAAATACTTAATTTTTTTTTTAAATTTCTCAGTCATCAAACTTTTATTAATATCAAGATTTATTTATAGGATCATGTATAAAAAGAATAAATATATTGGTACGCAATCACAAAAAGAATTACTTAAATTATATACTAAATATGTCAATGCTCCAAAGACTCGTTTTTTTAAAAATGCTGGTTTAGGATTAATTCCCGGTGAACGTCATGGTATTATTCTTAAAACATTAGAAGGTTTAAAACCATCAGATCCCCCATTAGAGTTATACAATTGTCGATCATCTGGTGGTGTTTTCAATTTAGGCCACTGTAATCCAATTATAGTAAAAACTCTTAAAAAAGCTCTAGATGTGGGATTAGATTTAGGTGATCATCAATTGCTTTCAGAACAAAGGGCACTTTTAGGTCAAAAGTTAGCAGAATTAATGCCCGGGGACATTAGTAAGACCACTTTCGGTGTGAGTGGAGGAGAAGCTATTGATTGTGCTATAAAGTTTTCAAGAGCCTACACAAAGAGAAAAGGATGTATTTCTGCAATAGGAGGATATCATGGTCACACTGGGTTCGCTTTAGCTACCGGAGACCCTAATTTTAAAGATAATTTTTTATGGAATTTACCTGAATTTTCACAAATTCCTTTTGGAGATGCAGAAGCTTTAAGGAAGACGGCAAATAAAGAGACCGCTTGTGTTATCTTAGAGACAATTCCAGCAACTGCAGGAGTTTTAATCGCAAAAGAGGGCTATTTTTCAGAAGTGAGAGAAATTTGTGATGAAATTGGAGCTATGATGATCATTGATGAGGTTCAAGCTGGCCTTGGAAGAACAGGGTATATGTGGGCTATTTATGGGGGTTTATATCAAAATGAAAAAGTGGTTCCTGATTTTATGGTCTTAAGTAAAGGAATGAGTGCCGGTATTTACCCTCTATCAACATGCAGCTATAAACCATTCATTGAAAAAGCTGTATTCAAGGATGATCCATTTATTCATATATCGACAACAGGTGGGGCGGAATTAGGTTGTGTGGTGGCTTTAAAAATGCTCGAAATTCAGTCAGAAACTACATTTTTGGATCATGTTAAAAAGATGGGTAAATTCTTTGGAGAAGGACTTAGAAAAATCGCTGATCGTTACCCTCACTTTATAAAGGAAGTAAGAGGGCGAGGTCTAATGTGGGGTATTGAATTTTATAAGGAAGAAAGTAGTCTTCTAGCAATGATTTCTATAATAAAAGAGGGAGTATTGCTAAATTATTGTGGAAATAAAAAAGATACAATAATTATTATGCCCCCACTAATTGTTAACCAAGAGGAACTTAAAGAAGTATTAGATCGAATAGGACGGGGTATTTCTAAATTGTCTAAACTAAAATCTTAACTTATAAACTTAAATTTTCTATTGTTTGAACAATATGCTCAACTAATTTATTAATATACTCTTTTCCTCTGCTTTTATCTGCTCGAGTTGGGTCACCAATGACCCCTATTTTTGATAATACAGCCATACCTTTTTTAAAAAGTAGTTTTTGTGTATTTAAGTCGATTGGTTTTACATAGCCCGGTTGAAAGCGATCCTTTATAACTTGTTCTTCCTTTATAGATAGCATCTGTGAAGTTTCGACTTCTCCTGCATGCCCTCCCGCTTCTTCTCTACCTATACCGAAATCCTCAGCAACCTTAAATGTACAATTCATGAATTCTGTTAAATCAGTATATCCAATTACTTTTGTATCGGGATATTTAGGTTGTATTTCATTAATTATTTCTGTTAAAGGTTCAAAATTTCCCCCATGGCTAGGAATAAATATTATCCTTTTAAAACCATGATGAGAAAGGCTTTTAACATAATCATGTATAATTGCTTTTAACGTATCTTTCTCTAAAGATATCGTTCCTGGGAAGGATAAATGATGCTTAGAACATCCTATTCTTATCGTTTGAGCCTGCAATGTATTCCCTAACTTCATTGCTACTTTATTGGCTAATATATCAGCAACTATTGCATCAGTTTGAGTAGGAAGGTGTGGTCCATGTTGTTCTGTGGATCCAACCCCAATAACAACACTAGTATATCCTTTCTTGATGGCTTCCTTTATATCCACCCAATTCATTTCTTCCATTCGGATATTTTTCATTATCATCATTCTTTAATCTTAATTAAAGCATAAAATAAAAAAAATTAGAATTTTTCATATTTTTAATTTTTTTTCGTAATGAATTTTTTCTCGTTGTTCTTTTACTTGCTTTAATCTTTCACCATCTAAAGGATAAAAGTATATTGCAATTATCGCAATTACTAATGCTATGGCAGGATAAATAAACATTAAACTTCTTAAACCAAACTCAATTTGTGGAGTTAAACTTCCAGTAAAATATGGGTAATCTGCTATTAGAAAAACTGGACCAATAATTAAAAAGACAAATACAGTTGCAAATCTTTGAAAGAAAATATTTACTCCGTAATATCCTCCTTCCCTTCGTATCCCACTTTTTACTTCATCCTCATCAATTATATCAGCTATAACAATATCGATGATGTAGAGAGAACCAGACAAGCCAATTCCTATCAAAAAGAATACAATAAAGGCTATTACTTCTAAAAAGGGGATATTTGAATTTAAGACAAATAAAGGAATTAAAGTTATAATCCAGATACTCATAGATATTAGCCAAGATTTTCTCGGACCCAACCTTTGAACCAGTGGTTTCCATAAAAGAGTCATAAATATTGCAGTTGATAAGAATGTTGCTCCCAATAATAAAGAAATTATCATAGATGGAAATCCTAAAATAAACTCACCATATAATGGAATAATCACTGGTAACATACCATAAACAAACCAATTCGCGATTTCTGCTGGAATATACCTTATAAAACTTTTGCTTTTAACACAAAATTTTAAGGTATTGAAAAAATTTGGAGCGTGTTTATATTCCTCTCGGAATTCTACTCTTTCTTTTGGTGAAAACTTCAAGAATAACAAACCAGGTATAATGACTATAATACCCACAATCATTCCATAAAATGGATACTCACCAGGTTTTGGGCTCGTGTAATTAGAAATAAAAATCCCTGGTAAAATAAAAGCAGCGATTAAACCTATAATGGCAAATAATTGTCTTACATTATTTCCTTTTGTTCTCTCTTCCACAGTAATGAAAATCTCTGGAAACAATGCAGTAAAATTAATGTCATACATCGTAAAAAATAACTCAAAAATAATAATAATGAATAGAAAATATACATAATTTGAAATAGCACTACTGATACCCCAGGTGATTGGGGGTATAAATAATAAAATTAAAATTATAGCTATAGGGAATAATGAAAGCATTATCCAAGGAAATCTACGTCCCCATTTTGATTGTGTTCTATCTGAGAGATACCCGATAATAGTATCATTGAAACTATTCCAGATTGACCATATTATAAATCCAATAGATATCCATAATATATCAATACGCACAACAGCGAAATAGAATGTAAAAGTTAAAAATGTAAAAGCTTGATACGAAGAAATATCAGTAATTTGACCAATCCCATATGAAACCGCACGTTTATATGAGAATTTTTTTTGTTCTTTTAGCGAATTTTCTTTAATCATAAATAGTCCTAATATTTTTTTTATAAATTGATCATATTTCTTTTATCTCTTAATAAATCTTTATCTATGACCTAAAATAATAAACAATAAGATTTTATGTTTTAATTTTACTTTCTAACTTCAAGGTTAAATATGATGGACTTAGAAAAACTATTCAAACCAAAATCGATGGCTGTAGTCGGTATATCAAAAAAGAACCCATTAAGCCCTGGAAGAATAGTATTAGTTAAAAATGAATTCGAAATGAACGTGAAAGTCTATGGGATATACCCTAGTGGTGGTGAGATAGAAGGAATACCCTTATATGAACGATTAGATAAATTACCAGAGATTCCCGATCTTCTAGTTATAGCACTTAGACCAGATGATACTTTAGGATATATTCAAGATTGTGCTGACTTAGGAATCCCCGCGAGTGTTATAATTGGTGGTGGTTTTGCAGAAATTGGTGTTGAAGGGAGAAAAAGACAAGATAAATTAGAAAAGATCGCATTTGAGAATGATATTGCCGTCTTAGGCCCTAATTGTCTTGGAGTTTATGCTCCTCCGTTATTAGATACAATTTTTATGCCTACAGAACGTATTTCTCGACCATCAAAAGGCTCTGTGGCTCTGATAAGCCAAAGTGGGGGTGTACTGGTGGATCAATTTTTTCATAAGTTTTATGAACGACATGTAGGAGTATCTACGGCAGTATCGATAGGGAATAGAGCTGTCGTTGATGAAGTAATGTTATTAGAGTATTTTAGTAAATATGATAAAGAATCAACCAATATTGCCTTTTATCTAGAGGGATTTAAGCAAGGAAGGGCAAGGGACTTTTTAGAGCTAGCAAAAGAATCAGATGATACTATTATTACTTTTTTTGGAGGAAAAACAAAAGAAGGAAAAGTTGCTACTCTTTCCCATACCGCAAGTTTAGCAGTGAATTACAAAATTTTAGAGCATGCATTAAAACAGTTTCTAATTATAAATCCACACTCAGAAACTGAGCTATTAACGTGTCTAAAAGTCTATGATGTACTTGCTCATCGAAAAAACCCTTTTGGGAAGAATGTTATAACCTATGGAGATGTAGTTATTGTATCTGTATCAGGAGGCCATGGAGTAATCGCAGCAGATATGCTAAGTAAATATGGGCTGAAACCTGTTATTTTTACTAAAGAAGAAAAAAAAGAGATGTCGAATTTAGTAAATCCTGTTGTAAGAGAGATTGCTTCATTTAGTAATCCTATTGATCTCACAGGTTCTGTTCTTGATCAAGACATTGAAAACATAATAAGTTATTTATCTGATATTCCAAGAATTGAATGCATTATCTTACTAATATTACCGTATCCACCAAATATTTCACATCAAGTTGGGAGAAGAGTTGCTAATGTAGTGATGAGTAAAAATAAGCCAGTTGTATGTTTTATGCCTTTTATTTCTAAATATGAACTAATAATTGAATCTTTAGAATTGGCATATATTCCTACTTTTCATTCAATAAAAGAAACCGTACAAGCAGTTTCTGCTCTAAAACATCGAACAAGGATTGATAATCTTAAAAAGGGTATTTATGACTTTTAAATTACATTTTAATATAAATTTAAATTATTAATTATTTTCAATATGGAGGATAAATAAATGAAACAAAAAGTTGGATGGATTGGAACTGGTGTTATGGGCAAATCTATGTGTAGTCATATAATAAAAGCAGGGTATGATGTTTTCGTTTATAATCGTACAAAGACAAAGACAGAAGATTTAATTAAAATAGGAGCCAAATGGTTGTCCAACCCAAAAGAAGTAGCTGAAAATAGTGATATTATATTCACAATTGTAGGATACCCTAAAGACGTAGAAGAAGTGTATTTTGGGGAAAAGGGAATTATGAAGGGTATTAAGCCACGTTCTATAATTGTGGATATGACCACTTCAGAACCGACTTTAGCTCAAAGAATTTATCAACAAGCTAAAAAGATTCAATGCTTTTCTATAGATGCTCCTGTATCGGGAGGTGATGTTGGGGCTCGTGAAGGAACGCTTGCAATAATGGTAGGAGGAGACAAAGATGTTTATGATAAGATCCTCCCTTTTCTCAATTTAATGGGAAAAAATGTCGCATACATGGGGGAAGCTGGAGCAGGACAACACACAAAGATGAGTAATCAAATCCTTATTGCTTCTACTATGATCGGAGTTGTGGAATCTCTTATATATGCCTATAAAGCTGGAAATGATTTGAATGAAGTGATTAATGTCATTGGTAAAGGAGCAGCTGGATGTTGGTCAATCAATAATTTAGGTCCCAGAATAGTAAAAGGAAATTTTGATCCAGGATTCTTTATAAAGCATTTTGTAAAGGATATGGGTATAGCACTTCAGGAAGCAAAACAAATGAATTTAGCACTACCTGGATTAGCACTAGCTTATCAATTTTACCTATCAGCAATCGCAATGGGTTTAGAGAATCTAGGTACTCATGGATTATATAAAGTTTTTGCTAAAATGAATGGAATTGAAACTTAATTATTATAATACATCAATTATTCGTTCTATTTTCTTTATCGATTTTCTAATGAAATCCTTGTTTGCTATTGTTAATTTAATAGCTTTTTGAGGACAAATGTCCACACAACGCCCACATCCGCGACACTCTTCACTAATTTTCGCCCGTTCGTTATCTAAGTAAATCGCATCAACAAAACATACATTATCTAAACAAATACCGCAACCAATACATGCATCAGTCACTTGTACAATAACTCCAGGCATTTTTTGTATCTTTGATCCAATTTGAGGGGCTAATACTGGTGAAACTCTCCACAAACAACAACAAGGGTCACAATTGCAAATCGAAAGTAGTTTATACCCCGGTTTTACTCCTAACCATTGTTTATCTAATAAATTTCTTCCTATCATGTGGACTAAACCTGCTTCTTTGCATTTTTTTATATGTTCTAAGGCTTCTTCTTTTGAAACTCTCCTTCCAAGTTGAGGATTAATCCCTAGAACTGCCTTTCCTAAGAAAAGGCAACCTAATGAACGAGGATAATCATTACATTGCATAGATTCCCTACAAATACAGAAATTCATTATCCAATGATATTTAGATTTGTTGATAAAGTGTTCTAAAACCTTCGAAGGTAGCACTAAATCAGATTGTTTTTCAATTTCTTCGTTTACTTCAACAATTTTGTCTAGAGGTAAATAAATAATTTCATCTTCCTTAAACAGTAAAAAGTCAAAAATTTTACCAAGTATAGGGAATCTGGTTAACTTTGCGATAAATTTTACATTAGGAAACATTTTCTTTAATAGTTGAACAAACCATAGAGGACGTGCCATTAATAACTCTTCCCCGTAAACTTCTATTGACAATTTAATGTAGTAACTTTAAGTATAATTTTATTTTTTTAAATTAAAAACTAATGATTTATTTGCTAATTTAAGATTGCCATTTAGGATTATCAATGATTTTTGGTTTTCCATGTTCTTCAATAACTAATTTTCTAAAACCTTTGGTTTCAATAGTTTTATAATCATGCCCTGCATCTGCTCTGACAGTAAAGAATGAAATTAAAGGTTCTTTACTAGATATATTAATACTCCTGTGAGCAAATTCAGGTGGTACATATACAGATATTCCTGGTTTCATTTCCTGGATTTCTACATCACCCACAAGGGACTCCATTAAAAGATAACCATGACCTTTAATGCAATAATAAATTTCAGCTAAGTTGATTTTTGAATGAAAATGTCCTTTTGTCATGAAATATTCAGTTCCCACTTTACCAGGATAAAGAATAGAAGTCCCATAAGCTAGTTGGTTAGATTCACGTGGTATTCCCAAATCATAGAACTCATATACCATAATATCTTTTTTTTTTACCATCTCGGTTAACTTTTCATCATCAAAGTACATTCCTTCCATATCAGAAAGTAGTCTTTTAATTGATTTTCTATTTGCCGATAAACCAGTATTGAGATTAAATTCAATTGCTAATGAGATTTGATTAGCTATTTCTTTCATATTAATTACGAAAATATTTAATGAAAGATTTTATTTATCATTACTTTTAATCTTGATGGAGTAGATTTATGAATTCAAATAGTAAAAAGCCTTTTATGTTCTTATCAATATAAAATTCTAATCTCTAATCTCAAATTCTCTTATTATTTTGAAAACCCTATGGTTAGATAAGTTAATTTTATATAGTTTAGAGATGTAAGTTTTATTTATTTGTATATAGTGATTTAAAATTGAAAATAGATATTAACCTTCTAAAGAACCTAGAGAAATTCATTGACACGGTTCATCCAGAAAGGGGAAGAGTTCCAATAAAGATATTAGGTTTTGGAGAAATCAGTTTGGTTTTCGAAATTTTAGATGATCCAATGCATTTAGCTTACAAGAGGATTCCTATTTTTGACAATAAAGAACAAGTAAAACGCCATATATGGGCTTATAGGAACTATAATCGATTACTTAAAGATGAGGTGGGATTAAATATTCCTGATTATGATGTCGCTTGGTTTAAAGACCACAAAGGGAATATTCAATTCTATTGTATTCAAGAAAAAATTGACTCTAATTCAATTGGGAATAGAGTGATTCATCACATTGATAAGGAAGATATAGAAACTTTCGTTCTCTTAGCCATGAAGGAATTAAAGAAAGTATGGAAATTTAGTAGAAAAAATAAATCTATCGATTTAGGACTTGATGGCCAGATCTCTAATTTTGCAATTATCAACTATGATGTAAATCATCCAAGAGTGAATAAAGATACAAAATTGTACTATTTAGATACAAGTACTCCTATGTTTAGAATTAATGGGAAAGAGGCGATGCAAGCAGAACTTTTTCTAAAAAGCGCTCCCTCTTTCTTAAGATGGTTATTAAAAGCACTTTTTCTTGAAGAGACTGTTGGTAGGTATTATGATTTAAGAAAAGTTTCTATTGATCTTATAGCCAATTTCTTCAAAGAACAAAAATCTGAATTAATTCCTGAGCTAATTAAACTTATTAATAACTTTTTTAAAGAAGAAGCAAATACATTTAACATTGAACCCATAACTCTTGAGGAAGTTCAAAAATACTATAAAAGCGATAAAAATATATGGGTAATTTTCCAAAGCGTGAGGAGATTCGATCGGTTCCTAAAAACTAAATTGCTTAAAAAACCATATGAATTTTATCTTCCAGAAAAAATAAAACGCTAATTTCTTTTTCTACTTTCTCTTAAGTAAAATTCTTATTCTCAATATAATTGGTTACTAATATGGTTATTAAGCCAAAAGTATATTTTACTTCAAATGTTTTCTCTCTGTCAGAAATTGGTTTTAATAATAAAATAGATCAAGGCAGTAGGGAACATATTAGATCATTATGGAAAAGATTAAAAGATATATCTGAAATAAAGATGTATGAGGGTAGGTTTCCTGATGAAATTGAAATTCAACAAAATATTCAAGAATTTAATCCTGATATAGTAGCATGCCACTTAAGTCATTTAATTCCTTCGAATATTCTAAACAATTCGAACATTATTGCAGTGTGTACTAGCACTGCAGGATATAACCATATACAAAAAACTGAGAAGGAGGATATCATCATTACTCACACTCCAGGAGTACTTCATGAAACTGTCGCAGATTATACGATTGCCTCAATTATGGCTAATTTCAGAAATTTAGTTGACCTCCATAATTATGTTTGGAGCGGTAAATGGTCATCAATTAATAAATGGGACTTAGATCAAAATTTAACTTCAAGTATTTCAAATAAAGTCATTGGTATTGTAGGTTTAGGAGAGATTGGCAAAGAACTAGTGAAACGATTATATTCTTGGGGTTTGAGGTTAATCTATAATGATGTTCAGCGTATGGATAACTTTGAAAAAAGTTATCCGAATATTGAATTTAAAAGTAATCTAGAAGATCTCTTTAGAGAAGCAGATATAATAACTCTTCATATTCCATTAAATAAATACACAGAAAAAATTATAAATAAAAAATTGTTAAAATTAATGAAAAAAGATGCCCTTTTAGTAAATACCTCTCGAGGGCAAGTTCTTGACCTTAATGCATTATTAGACCTTTTAGAAGGAGGAACGATTAAAATTAATCTTTCTTTTGATGTTTTTCCCATCGAGCCAATTGAACAAGAAACTCTAAATAGATTTAAGAAAATTAAAAAATTATATCCCGAATTAAGAATTTTACTTATGCCTCATAATGCAAGTGCAGATGCTACCACTAGAGCTAAAATGCTTACTATGTTTTTGGAGGATATTATTAAAATTATTCAATCAAAAAATTTAAATGATTTAAAAGAAATTCATTTAATTCCAGAACAAAAAAGTAAAATATCAACGAAGCATTGGAGAATATATTCTTATTGGAATCAAATAAAAGGGAATTGAAAGTTTATGATACGATCGTTCATCGCAATAGAGTTAAGAGACGAAGTTACAATTCAAGAAATTGTGTCATTTTGTTCAAGATTAAAACAAAATCAACCGAAAATTAAGTTTGTAGAACCTAATAATTTACATATTACAGTTAAATTCTTAGGAAATATTCCTGAATCTCTAGCTCCAAAAATTTATGCTATTTTAAAAGAAGAAATAAATGAACCTTTCTTTAAAGGTCAAAGTTTTGAATATAAACTGAAAGGTGTTGGTCAATTTAATCGCTATTCAGTACTATGGATCAAACTTATTGGGGATATCCAGTTTTTGCAAAACATTAAAGATAATGTTGAAGAGTTGTTAAATCGGAAGTTAAATATTCCTCGAGATCGAAGAAAACAGTTTACTGCACATTTAACTATTGGAAGGTTAAAATCCAATAATATCAACTATAAGAATTTTAATACATTTAAAAAAATAATTCAAGAAAATAGAAACCTTGAATTTGGTATCTTTGATGTAAATAAAGTAAAATTAAAGGAGTCAGAATTGACTCCTCAAGGTCCAATATATTCAGATTTGGTTTATTAAATGTTAAAAAGGCCTATTAAAGCAATAATTTGGGATTTGGATGGAACACTAATCCACTTTAAAATTGACTTTATAAAAGCTCGAAAAGAAGCTATTAAAATTTTCATTAAGTATGGAGTTCCTGAGAACCTACTTAGTACAGAGTTAAAAGCATTAGACAATGTGCAAATCGCTAAAGATTTTTTTAAATCAAAAGAATTTTCTAAAGTTAAATTAAAAGAAATAATGGAAGAAGCAAATTCAGCTATCGCTAAAATAGAATACAAAGCTGCATTAAAGGCTACAATGGTTAAAGGAATAAATAAAGTTTTAGAGTTCGTTAAAGTCAATCATCTTAAGCAAGCAATTTTTACTTATAACACAAAAGAAAATGCCGAAATGTCTCTTAAGAAGGTTAATTTGTTACACTATTTCGAAATGATTGCAGGTCGAGACAATATAGATAATCCTAAACCGCATCCAGATCATTTAAATCTTATCTGTAAAAACCTTTCAGTAAATCCTCTTGAGATCTTGGTCATTGGAGATATGGAAAGGGATATTGAAGCTGCTCTAAACATTGGAGCTCATTCTATTCTTATCTATACAAAACTATCAACTTATTTTGAATCAAATATGTATAAAAAAGCAGACTTTATAATCAAACCGAAAGGTATTCCCTTTAGATTAATAGAAGCAATTAAGAATTTTATCTAATAAATAAAAAAATTATAAATAGAATTCAATCTATTAATGACATAAATTTATCTTAAAATACAATTTTTATTATAAAACGGGTTTAAATTTAAAAAATGGGAAGAATAGAATTTGACCTTGATGTGTTAAAACCACATCAACCAGACAATTTTGATCTAGCAAAAGTTCTAGAAGAAATTCCAGGTGTAAAATTCGTACAGATAAAAGTTGACGAAATTGATCAAAAAACCACTTCGGTTTTTATTACCATTAAAGGAGATGATGATCTTTCACTAGATGCCGTAAAAGAGGCTTTAGAAGACATGAACTGTGCTTTACATAGTGTAGATAGAGTTCAGATCGATAAAAGAACATAATATATTATATGAGTGAAAACTTAACATGTCTCAACAATCAACTCCAAAAATAATGAAAATTATAGAAGAAAATGGGGAAATCCCAGATGAATTAGATTACGCCCTAATGAACTATTTATTACAAAATCATGGTCCTGGGTACACAGCGTGTCAACCTAAATTAGTAGAACTAGAAAATACGAAAAAAGCGATAAAGATGGCAATTGATCATACTTTTGTTGATAAAGATAATAGAATAATGGGATTGGGAATTGTTGGTACCTTAATTATAGATTATGATACATTAAAAGTCATCTATTGTACTCCAACTCAAGATTTAGAAAATAATATTAAGAAATTAAGACAGGCAGGAATTCAGCCACAACTCAGACCAAAAGGTAAGTATTAGATCCAAAACTATATCTAAAAATGTTTTCACTATTTATTTAGAAAAAGTTAATTTTAAATGATATTATAACCAAATTAAAGAAAATGCCAGTTAATGAAAGTAAAATCAAATATTTAATCCGAGAATATTTATTAGAAGAGGGATTATTAAGGCAAAATTTACCAGATAATGAACAAAAACTTGAATTTGGATTTCGATTTGTATTTCCACCTAGCCCTGTTGGACAAAATATGATTGCTTTAAAACCAAAGAACAAAAATTTAATTGTGATATCGAATCCGATTCAAATTTCTCCTGAACATATTACCGCTTTAAATTCTTTGAAAGCAAATAAAAAAATGCGTTACTTTATGGATTTAAGAAAATTTTTTCTTATAAAGGATGTATTCTTTAGGATTGACATACAAAATTATAGATATGAGATAAGCGATCAACTTTTTTTTAATGAAGATGATTTAATTTCAAAAAATGATTTTTTTAGAAGTATACGTAAAGTATTCACTTGTGCAGCATATTCTAATATGATTCTGAATGATTATTGCTCATCTACAATGAAACCAGAAGATTTTCCAAAATCCAAAGATTTTAGCTCTGATTTTTCATTATATTCATAAATGGTGAGATGTAATTTTTAAAAAATGGTTACGTGCTTTGGGAAAACTTGAATATGTCCAAGGAGAGAATAGACCAAGGGTGGAGTGTATACTCTGTTCTGTGAGAGACGATGATGAGAGAGTTGTATCTTTAAAAATTTACCAGGATAAAATCCTATTTATATCTTTAAATCTTTATCCTTATAATCCAGGTCATCTGATGATTGTTCCAAATAAGCATATTACACAATTCACAGACCTAACTAAATCGGAAATAATCCATCTAATGAGAACAATTCAAGGTATTCAAATGTTATTGGACGATATCTACAATCCAAGGGGATATAATATTGGAATTAACCAAGGAAAGATTGCTGGAGGAAGTATAGAACATTTACATGTTCATGTTGTACCACGCTATAATTCGGAATTAGGATACATAGATATTGTAGGGAAAACAAGAATAGTTCCAGAAGGTTTAAATTCTGTAAAAGAAAAATTAGAACTAAGAATTAATAAAGTTTTAAATCAAAAATTTTTTGAAAACTTTTAATAATAAAAAGAAAAAAAATAGAACTGCAAAAATTAGGAATTACGCTTATTTACCGGGTAGCATTCCTTACATCAGCTGCAGTGACTCTTTTTCGTTTATCTTTTTTACAAATATCTAAAGCCTTTTTTGTAGTTTCAGCTGCCTTTTTCTCGAGAAAAACAATGAGTTTATCTAGGGCTTCAGCAGCAACTAGATCTGCTCCTTCTTTTTTCATCAACCTTCTAATAGGTGCTTTTGCTATATAAGTTTCACCCTTCTTGGATTTTGGTGCAGCTTTTGACTTAGATGCAGGTTTTTTTGCCATAATTTTATTCCTCCACTTAGTTTTATATTATATTCTTGTTTTTTTTTGATTGATAATTAATATTAACTACTCATTTCTCTTATATAAATGTTATGTTTCGAAATAGTACTTTATGCAAATTCTGTTAATTGAATTTTTTAGATCTAAGAGGTGCTAAATATATTTAGACCGACAAAATAGCATCATTAAAATAAATTTTTAATTTTTATTAAACGGAAAATAAATTTTTACTGATTTCTTATATTTACGAGGTATTAATTTCAACAAGATCTATTAAATTTATACCCTAACAAATCAAATAAAATAAAATTTTGAAGTTAATCAAAAAATTGAAAAATTCAATATTCGAGGATGAAAGCCAATTTTATATTTTTAGCTGTATATTCCTTTAAATTGCATTTATAAACAGAATGTTTAAAGTTAAAATAATTCGGGCAAAAATTTGCCATTTTATCAAAATACATTAAATCATCTAATAAGGATGTGATAAATAAAACTTCAAAGTCTCCATTTTAAAAGCTATCTCCTATTTAGATAAAGGAAAATTTAAAAAATATTAATATATAAGAATATTTCAAACAGCTTGCTTTTTTCTAAATAACAAAATTAAAATATAAAATATAAGATTTCTTATACAAGATCGAAAATTTTCTATGTAGGATGAAATTGACAAACAGCCAAAAACTTGAGAATCTTGATGAATCTGAAATAGAAGACGCCTTACAATCACTTGGGTTTACGAAAAATGATTCCAAAGTATTAATTACTTTAGCAAAGTATAAAATCCTCAGTCCAGCAGATATCGCTAAATTTTCTGGTGTAGATAGGGCAAGAGTTTATGATAGTCTAAATAGATTAATAGAAAAAGGTTACATTCAAAAGGAACCTGTTAAACGTGGCGCAAATTATCAAATTATCCCTTTAGAGAATATTTTTAAATCAATTCGAGAAGACTATAAAGAAAAAATTAATGATACGCTGATCATTGAAAAAGCGATCAGTGAATTAGAAATAGAAACAGATGAATCAGAGCCTCGAGTATGGGCAATAAGCACAAGAGAAAAAATTAGAAAGAAAATTAAAGAACTAATAGAAGCAGCTGAAAAAAGGATTTACTTTATTATAACTCCCGACTTATTAATGGAAGAACTAGGAGGCTATGAATGGATTTTAAAATTGCTTTGGAATAAAAGATTTTCTTCAAATATTCAAATGGTCATCGCTTTAAAATATGTTGATACACTTAAGGAAGAGATTAAAAAATTATTGAAGATCTCAGTTACCCTTCATTCAATAGAGGGAGATAGTGTTATTCCCTTTGGGTTATTAATCACTGACAATGATTTTTTATTAACAACATTGGATCAAGTAACTGAAGCTCCAGAATATACCACGGGGTTGTGGTTAGAAAACGGACTTCGAAAACAAATTGTAGGTTATGAACATCTTTTTAAACATTTTATTAGCTCAGAATGTAAAGAAATAAAATTAATTACTAAAAAAGTATTACCAACATCATAAAATTCAAAAAAATTATATATAAAACAAATTTTTATTTATTACAAAACTTTAAGGGAAGCAATTAAAAAAATCTAGGGTGTTTTGCATAAGTTATCGAGGAAAAGCATTAATGGTTGGATCTCCTAATGTAGGTAAAACAAGTCTTCTTGCTCGATATGTAGACAATAAATTTAGTGATGAATATCATCAAACAATTGGGGCTAATTTTCTTATTAAAGAAATAGACTTAACCAAAATAATCGATAATCTGAAAATTAAAAATCCCGAATTAAGAAGCGATATTAGCCAAAAAGGATTCAAGCTATACTTCTGGGATGTTGGAGGTCAACAAGATAAACTATTTGCCAATGAGTATTATTTTGTTCAAGCAGTTGGAGCAATGGTGGTTTTTAGTTTAAATTCTTTTGAATCATTTAACGATCTAGATTTTTGGATTTCAAAGTTGAAAGAGTTAAGTGGAGAGATTCCATACATCCTCGTGGGAAATAAATCAGATTTAAGAAGAGAAGTTGAAAGTGGATTAGTTGAGGATAAAGCTAAAAAGTTAAAGGTTGATTTCTTTGAGACTTCAGCAAAATTAAATAAAAATGTAGATCTAGCATTTGAGAGCCTCTCAATTCAAATTTTAAATAATTTAAAATAAAATTATTTAAACGAATTTATAAACTACTTTTAATTAAACGTAATATTAAAATCTGAATAAGTCAGTTCATAATGAGTTTATTATTAGTTCCCGTAGCTCCTTTATCAAGAACCAAGTCACGACTTCGTGATTGCTTGTCGAAGCAGCAACTTAAAGAATTAACTATTGCTATGTTCAAAGATTTAGCTCTCAAACTAGAAAAAGTAGATTGTTTTAAGGAAAAAATTATATATTGCAATAGTTTTGAAATATTAAATTTAGCCTCAGAATATGGATTAATTTCAATTAAAGAAGAACTCACTAAGCCTAGAAAATCTTTTGATAAAGTGATTAATGATTTAAATCGTATTGCTATTGAAAACTATAATGCAGAACGCACCATTTTCACCTTTTTAGACACAGTTTTAATATCTGTTGAAAATTTTTACGAAATCGATTCGATTGTTAAAAAGAATCAATTAATTGTCTGTCCTGCAATTCATTCCGCAGGAATCTCTATTTTAGGAAGAAATCCTCCAAATATTATTCCTACTTATTTCTCAGAGCCAGATATTCCATCTCTAATCGCTTTATTAAATAAAGCATATGAGAAAAAATTAAAAATTGCTATTTATGATTCATTTAGAGCGGGTTTTGATATAGATATTAAACAAGATTTAGCATTAGCATTAGAATATTTAAAGATTCTTAATCTAACAACCACAGAAACATACAAATTTTTAAAAGAGAATTTGAAACTCTCTCTAAGAAAGAAAAGTTTGAAGAATAATAGAGTCTTTGAATTAAGAGATTATAAACTGTAAATCACTAAAATGAAAAAGTTATACTTAGTTTTATCTCTTCTTTTATAACATCTTCTAGTAGTTTCTGGAACCCTTCTCTTTCATCCTTTAATGCCGCCAAATACTTCATATAATCTTTATTTTTCCGATCCAAATCGCTCTGAATGTGCTCTAATTTAATAGTGTTAATCGAGATTTTGTTTTTTATATCTTCTAACTCTTCAAATAATCCAGCAGTTCTTACCTTATCTTCTAAGATTTTAATTTCTTGTCTGATTTCTTTTAATTTATCAATATCTTCATGTATTTGCTTGCCTTCAAATATTGTATTGATTTGCTCAATAGTCTTTTCCTTAGTATCAGCTTTTAAATTCAATTTACTTTCTTCTAATGCATAACGCAATTGAACTAATAAATTTGTAAAATTCGGTAAATCTTTTCTTTCTTTACTTAAAATTTTTATAGGATCTTTAAGGAAATTTTTCAAAAATTCGGCATCAAAATTAGATATGTGAAATGTTTCACTTTCAATTTCATGTTTTAACTTTTTAAGAGCTTTTTTAAAACTCAGTTGATCATTAATTTTCATTCTTAATTTAAAATGTTCGTCTCTCTTTTTATCTAAATCTTTAAATAGTTCATCTTTTTCCAGTTGTTTTAATTTTTCATTTAATTCTGATGCATAATTTTGCTGTGTTTGTAGTTCATTTTCAAATTGATCTAAATCCAATTTTGCATTTTCAATATTTTCTCTAAGACTAAATAATTTAGGTAATTTTTTTAATAAATATTCTGCTTCTTTAAGATCATCATATTTTTTTCTAAGAAATTGCTCTAGAACGGCTTGTTTTTTCTGGAGTTTGCGCGTAATATAATTAAGTTCTTTTATTTCTGGTTGAACTTCTTTCTGAAATTTAGGTAAAGATTTTCGCGCGATTTCATTTATATTAGTGAATAACCTTTTAATTGAGTTTAATAAATTGATTATGTTATCATAATTTAATTCTTCTTCAGGGATTTCTATCTCGTCAATTTCTTTTTTAATACGATCTGAGAAAAAGTGTAATGATTTCAATGCTTTTTCTTCTATTTTTCCTTGTCCTGCTTCAATGAAATGATCCATACAAACCTTAATCTCTATCAGATTATCCCTTACTTCAGATATTAACTTTTGAACAGCTTTTTTGACCTTTGAAAACTGAGAATTTATTCTATCCTTATAAAAACTTTCAAATTCTTCTAGAGTTACTTCTCTCATTTTAACTCGTTTTTCTTATAGATTCAATTAATTTTTTACCATTCATATACTTCTGTAAAACTTTGGGAATCTTAATAGAATGATCTTGATTCTGATAATTTTCTAATAAACAACAAATTGTACGTTCAGTCGCAATTGCAGTTGAATTTAAAGTATGTACTATTTCCTTTTCTTTTTGACTTCCTACTTTTCCCATTCTTATCTTTAATTTTCTTGCTTGATAATCTAAACAATTACTACAAGAAACTAACTCTCTGTATGTTTGTGAACCAGGAAACCAAGCTTCAAGATCATACTTTTTAGCAGCATTATCATTTAATACACCTGAAGCTATATTTACAACTCTATAAGGAATTTCTAACTCTTTAAAAATTTCTTCTGAATTTAAAAGTAACTCCTCATGAAAAGTCCATGATTCTTCAGGTCTACATAAAATAAATTGTTCTATTTTCTCAAATTGATGAACACGAAATATTCCCAAAGTATCTTTTCCGTGTGATCCTGCCTCCCGCCTAAAACAAGAAGATACTCCAACATACTTTAAGGGAAGAATTTCTGGATTCAATATCTCATCATAATGGAATGCTGCTAATGTTTGTTCAGATGTGGCAATCATATAAAGGTCTTCATCTTGAACTTTATAGAGCTGTTCTTCGAAGTCTGCCAACTCTGCTGCCGCTTTAATAACGTCATATTTGATAAAGAAAGGAGTCCACAAAGGGCTATACCCTTTAGAGATCAACTTGTCTAAAGCATATTTCATTAAAGCAAGATTTAATAATACAATATCACCTCTTAAATAATAAAATCTTGAACCTGCTATTTCAGCAGCTTTTACGGTGTTAACACCATCAACTATTTCTATTAATTCAACATGAGACAATGGCTTAAAATTAAATTGAGGTTGTTTTCCAACAATTCGTAAAATTTCATTATCTTCATCACTCTTTCCTATTGGAACTGAATTATGTAGAATATTTCCAACTAAGTATCGATACTTATCGCGTTCTTCCTTAAGTTGTTTAACATCTTTCTCTAAATTTTCAATTTGACTCTTTATACTTTTTACTTCAAGTTTTAATTTATTTACCTCCGCCGTTTTTCCTTGAGTTTTTAACCTTCCTATTTGAGGAGATAACTTATTTCTCTGTTGTTGTAATTTTTGAAGTTTAGCTTTCTGATTACGCCATTTATTATCGAATTCAACTACCTTTTCAGCATTAGTAGGATCTTTAAACCGTAATTTCTCTGATTTAATAATTTCTTGTAAGTTAGTCCTAAATAACTCAAGATCAAGCAAAAATTATAACACCAAATTCCCAAAAATCTTACTCTTAATATCTTTATATTAGTAATGATTAAAATTTTTTGAATTTCTAGATTTTCTATATTAATATTAAATGAAAACACTATTCAGTAATTCTATCAGTAATAGTCGACTTTAAAAGTGCTGTCTTAATTTTTTTTTTGTTGTACCCAACAATATCAATCAGTCTGATAATTTTTATTCTTATAGCTTTACCTTTTATACCCTCTTCAGACATGAATTCCTTTGCAAATTCTTCTTTAATATTCTCCATCGACTCTGGCATATTTAAATAAAATTTAAAATTCCATAAAAAGGTTTAATAAGATACTTTTCTAGATTTAATTTTCAGTTTATACCAGAAAAATTATATTATCTCTAATATTTTTAAAGGCAGCAAATAGTACATCAAATTATGAAAAGAATACTTTTGGGTGGTATCTAGAAAGGGTGAATTTATTGTCTGAAAAACAGACCATTGATGAAATTAGAATTGGAGTTTATATTTGTAGATGAGGAGTCAATATCAGTGCATATGTAGACTGTGACAAAATTAGAGGATTTGTAGAACAATTGCCAAATGTAATTATCGCCAGAATAAATAACTTCACTTGTAGTGATCCAGGGCAACAGATAATAAAAAATGATATCACAGAATTAAATTTGAATCGAATAGTTGTTGGTGCTTGCACTCCTAAAATTCATGAACCCACATATAGAGCTGTCTTAGCAGAAGCAGGATTAAACCCATATTATTTTGAGATGGTAAATTTAAGAGAACAGTGTTCATTTGTACATCAAGATAATAAAGAAAAAGCTACAAAGAAAGCAAATAGATTAATGCTTGCGGGAATAAATCGAGCAAGGCAACTGGAAGTAATACCAAAGAAAGAAATCCAGATTACAAAAACGGCTTTAGTTATTGGTGCAGGAATAGCTGGGATGAATGCTGCTTTAGATTTAGCAAATCAAGGAATACGGGTGTATTTAGTCGAAAAAGAACCAACTATTGGAGGAAAAATGGCACAACTCGATCGAATTTTCCCTACAGATGATTGTGGCATTTGAGTATTAGCACCAATTATGGTTAACACTTCAAAGCATCCTAATATAGATCTTATAACATATGCAGAAGTAATTGAGTTTGGAGGCATCATCGGTAGCTATAAGGTTAAAATAAGGAAGAACCCTAGATATGTTGATGAAAAAAAATGTACTGGATGTGGATTATGCACTCTAAAATGCCCAATAAAAGTCCCGAATGAATTTGACAGATATATAGGTGAAAGAGGGGCAATTTATATCCCTTTTCCACAAGCTATACCAAAACATGCAGTTATTGATAGGGAAATATGTATTAACTGTAAAAATTGCCAAAGAGAATGTCCAGCAGAAGCAATTGACTTAGAACAAAAACCAGTGATTATTGAGCTTGATATTGGAGCTGTAATTTTAGCCACAGGATGGGATGAATATCCTGTAATGGAAACAAATGAATATAAGTACGGAATTTACCCAGATATAATTACTCAAATTGAGTTAGAACGATTGTTAAGCCCAATTGGTCCAACTGAAGGCCATGTTTATAGAATATCTGATGGAAAAGTACCTAAAAATATTGCAATGATACAATGTGTTGGCTCAAGAAGTTTAAGAGGCAATCAATATTGTTCTGCAGTATGCTGCAGTGTAGCTTTAAAGAATGCTCAACTTTTGAAACAAGAATATCCTGAAGCCCAAATTAGTATCTTCTATATAGACATACGTACAACTGATAAAGGAAATGAAGAATATTTTAGAAAAATAAGAAAGCAAAATATATGTTTCATAAAAGGTAAACCGGGTGATGTAAAACTAAATAATAATGGGACTATGAGACTATTTTATGATAACTCGTTATCAAATAGTGTAGATTTCATGGATTTTGATTTAATTGTTTTATCGACGGGGATGGTGCCATCAAAAGGAACAGAAGAGATCATAAAAGTTATGGGGTTAGCAAAAGATTCTAATGGATTTCTTTCTGAAATACATGGTTGCCTAAAACCTCAAGAAACGAAACATAATGGAATCTACATCTGTGGATGTGCATCAGGACCAAAAAATATTCCGTATTCAGTTTCTACAGCATTAGCAGCTGCAAGTAAGGTCTCAACCTTATTATCAAATGATACTGTTAGTCTAGAATTGATTATCGCAGAAGTAAATGAAAAACTTTGTATTGGATGCCATCGATGTGAAAAAGTTTGCGAATTTGAAGCTATTACAGTAAATGACAATAATATTGCAGTTGTGGATGAATTAAAATGTAAAGGTTGTGGAATATGTGTCACATCTTGTCCAGCAAAAGCCTTAGATCTAAAATACTATAGGAATAAGCAATTTGAAGAGATAATAAAAGGAATAGGGATGAGAGAGATGAAAGTAATAAGAAAAATTCCAACTTCAGTAGAAAATTAAACTTAAAGGTGATTTATTTTTGGAAAATGAGCAAGAAAGAAGGATTATAACTTTTGGTTGTGAAAAATGAGGATATTCCGTGGCAGATTTAACAGGAACAACAAGAAAAACTTATTCTACTGATTTTCACATGATTAGAGTCAGATGTAGTGGAAGAATAGGAATCCATTTAATTATGGAATGTTATTTAAATGGAGCAGATGGAGTAGCTATTATTTCATGAAAGGAAGGAGAGTGTGAATTTGGAGCAGGTAATCTCAACACATATGAACATGTGAAGTTTTTGAAGCGTCTATTTAAACATTTAGGAATCTCAGAGAATAGGATAGAACAATATTTCTGTTCTGCAGCAGAGGTTGAAAATTTTCTTTATGCTGTAAAAGACATAACTAATAAGGTCAAAGCACTTCCTCTTCTACCTAAAAACAAACCCGAAATTGAATGATCTTCCCAAAAAAATTTTTGTTGAGAAGAGACTGACTCAAAGCATGAGCTTTCGGAATAAATAATTCAATTAAAAAAAGCATGTAAAAATGGAATCTAAAGATTTTATTACATGGGAATTTTTGAAAAATGTTGCAGAAGCTTTAGATTCATATAGAATTCGTGTATTAATTGATGCAAAAAATGAAATCATAAATTCTGGAGTTTATAGTGAGGATCAATATTACCAAATCTTATTTGAAATGTTTGATAGAGAGAGAATGAAATATTTACTCTTAAATTATATAAAAAATAAACCAATTCACAATTTCGAGTCTTTAAAAACTTTTTCTAAAAAAAACTCAATAGATATTAAAAAAACCCTATCTAATATAGAATTATTAAAAAATGAGGGATTAATCGAAACATTTTACCCCAAAAAAGAAATCAATACTGATATAGTTAGTCCTCAAGGAATAAAAAATCGATCAATTAAAGCTTTGACTTGTAATCCTTCTGAAATTAAATCTATTTATGAACCCGTAAATGTTATATTTAATTCAGAAAATTGTTCTGGTTGTGGTCTATGTGCTGGAATTTGCCCAGTTAATTGTATAAACGTATATAATGGTTTCGGAAAAATTGAGGAAGATAAATGCATAAAATGTGGATTATGTTATTATTTTTGCCCAAGGACATTTTTGCCAGTGAATTTATTGAATATGGAGCAAAATTTGAATTCTAACATTACTTTTTCTCCAAAGATTGGTTCTTATCTCGAAATTTATTCAGCAAAAACAAAAATTAAAGAAATTTCTAATGTATGTCAAGACGGTGGAATTACAAGCACTTGTCTTTATTTTTTATTAGATTCAAATCAAATTGATATGGCATTAGGTGCAAAAATGAGCCGAACTCTTTGGCGTCCTGAACCCGTATTAATTAAATCTAAAGGAGACATATTGAAAACTGTGGGTACTAAATACGTCAATAATCCTACTCTTTCTTTACTTAATGAATTGAATAATAAACATTCTAAAATAGCTGTTGTTGGAGTTCCTTGTATGATGCAAGCATTATTAAAATCCGAAATTTATAATGTAGCAATTCCTTCATTGAGTCAAGTATTATATCGTATTGGAATTTTTTGTATGGAATCATTCTCTTATGAATCACTATTAAAAATTTGTCAACTCTTAAACGTAAATGTTAACGATATACAAAAGACTGACATCAATAAAGGCAAATTTTTTATATATACGAAAAAAGATGAAGAACTATCAATTCAAGTTAAAGAAATAAGTCATTTAGCAAGGAAAGATTGTAAAGTATGTTTCGATTTAACATCAGAATCAGCTGACATTTCAATTGGCTCTACTGGTTCTCCTGTTGGTTGGAATACTATTATAATTAGAACAATTAAAGGAAAACAATTATTTGACAGCCTAATAAAGCGTAATTTGATAGAATATAAAAATATCAAAGAAGTTCAACCGGGGCTACCAACGGTTGAGAAAATTGCTAATTCTAAAAAAAATAAATGTTTCAAACATCTAAGTGAAAAATCTAAGGGAAATATGCGTATCCCGAATTATTAAAGAATAACACTAGATCAAATCCACTTAAAAACTTCCTTCTTCTATTCTAAACCATAAAATTAATATTAAATTTCACATTAAAGACTATATCATAAATTAAGATTATTAGATAACATGAGTTCCCTATCTCCAGTACGACCAAAAAATTTCCGTGAAAAAGTTTTTTTCAGAAATCTACGTGCTCAAGTTGATGGAAATGCAAAAATTGAATACGGTCTGACTCAAATAAAAGGAGTTGGAAAAAGATTAGCCCAAGCTATAATAATGGTCACCGAAATAAATCCAGAATCACGAATAGGAGCACTTTCAGAAAAAGATATACAAAGACTTGAAGAAATAATATTAAATCCCGTCGAAAATGGGATTCCTTTTTGGATGGTCAATCGAAAAAAAGATTTAAGAACTGGCAAAGATGTCCATCTCATTGGCAATAAACTAGAATTAGAAATCAAGCGAGACATTGACAGAATGAAAAAAATGAAAAGCTACAAAGGAGTACGACATCATTTAGGTTTAAAAGTAAGGGGTCAAAGAACAAAAAGCACCGGACGACATGGATTAGTTGTTGGTGTGACTCGTAAAAAGAAAAGGCAAGCTGAAAAATAAAGGTGAAAATATGGGAGATCCAAGACGTTTAAAAAAGAAGTTTAGAAAACCAAAACATCCTTTTAATAAAGAGAGAATCCTTGAAGAACTTGAATTTCTAGGAAAATATGGACTTAGAAACAAACGAGAATTCTGGAAAATGAGAACAATGCTCGGGAATTGGAGAAAGATTGCACGAGAATCCAGAACATTATCAAAAGAACAAGCTGCTGAAGCACAAAGAGAATTAATAAGAAAATTGAATAGTTTAGGGGTACTAGGTCCCGAA
Organism: Promethearchaeota archaeon; assembly: GCA_048940445.1. GTDB lineage: Archaea > Asgardarchaeota > Lokiarchaeia > Sigyniarchaeales > SOKP01 > SOKP01. The sequence goes on along the minus strand of JBHLON010000011.1, from coordinate 46,401 downwards.
GCCGAATTTGATGATATTCTACTTTTAACCGTAGAAGATTTATTAAAAAGACGATTACAAACATTGGTTTTTGAGAAAGGTATGGCACAAACTATTTATGAAGCAAGACAAAAAATAGTACATAAACATATTGCTATCAGTGATAAAATAATTAATTCACCCTCATATATCGTTAAAACTGAAGAAGAAACTCTAATCAGATTTGCTCCAAGCAGCCCTTTCGCTCAAATTAAAGAATAAAATTTGGTGAACTAAAAAATGAGTAAGACAGATGATATGAAATGGGCAATGATTCACATCTTTTCATCATATAATAATACAATTGTCCACGCTACCGACTTAAGCGGAGCTGAGACCTTCGCGAAATGCTCGGGTGGGATGGTTGTTAAAGCTGCCCGTGATGAGTCAAACCCCTACGCTGCAATGCAGTGTGGCTTTAGAGTTGCAAATGAGCTAAGAGATAAAGGCATAAGAGGAGTCCATATAAAGGTTCGAGCCCCTGGTGGGAATAAATCACAGACACCTGGACCTGGCGCCCAAGCATGCATTCGTGCTCTTGCTCGTTCCGGTCTCCAAGTTGGGAGAATAGAAGAAGTCACACCTCGCGCTCATGACCACTGTCGTAGGAAGGGTGGACATAGAGGCAGGCGTGTTTAAATCAATCTTCCCTGCTATAATGGCAATTTGGCAGAATATCTATTTTCTATCATCTATTATTCTGCAATTATTTTTAATTTTATATATTTTTAGCTAAGCTTAGGAAAAAAGTAAATAACCTAGTTAATATAAAGAAATCGATTTAAAGCTCTTTCAAAATCACTTAATAATAAATTGTTGATTTCTCCAAATTTAAATAAGCCGAATTTTTTTAAGATATCATTTTTTTCGTTAGGATCTTCAGAATTAAAATAATTATTGAATGAATCCATAAATTGAGTGAATGCATTACTATTTATTTCTCCAAACTTTGTATCACCATATTCTTTAGCCAATGACAATTTTAATTTTCACCTCATAATTCAAATTAAATTTGAATAATTAAAATATGAGTCTTTTTTCATATAAAGGAAAAGAGAATGATAGGAGAAATTTGAAATCTATTTCAAAAAATAATTTTTAGGTTATAAAGTTGAATTAAAATATAATGTTGTCACTAAATTTCTCGGTTTGTTCCCGTTTCAATTTAACTATGCTCATCAGTAATTTGTTTAGTCTTGAAAAAAAAGTATATAAAAAATACCATCATGGGGTTGGATATGTGGTTATTTTTTAAATAAGAAAAATATAAATTAATGCACTTTATTAGAAATAAAGAAAGTTTCAGTTATCAATATTATTGTAAATAAATACATGAGTGAATTAAAAACTTTTTTTGCTTTTGAATTGGAGGATACTGGAGAATATAAAGAGTTAGTTTTCTCTAAGAAGGATTTAGCTAATTACCTCAATCCAGAACAAGTCTTAGTGCTTATCCGAGAAGATATACGAAAGATTTTCATTTGGAAAGGAGCTCGATCTCCAGTAAAAAAAAGATTTATAAGCTCTAATGTAGCACAAGAGATTCAGGGAAAATTAATGAAAGATTCGTGTTTTCATCATTGCAAAATTGTATCTATTGATCAAGGAGATGAGACTCAAGAATTTCTTAATGTATTTAACATTGAGTCAATGAAACTTAACGAAAAATTACCCGATTTGAAATATATACGCAACAGTGAAAAGCCCCAATTTAAAAAAACAAGAGTATTCTCTGAAAGTCATAGAAGATTCTTGCAGGAATTTAATGATGAATTGTTAATGAGGAATACTGATAAATTTCCTGAAGAGAGAGAATTTAGAATTAATATACATCTCAAACTTAAATTAATTAAAGGTCAAACAGTTATCTTTATTGATGAAAAGCCCTTCCATCAATGTAAGTATCTCCTCTTGAATTTAACTCAAAAGGATTTCAATAAATTTGAACACATTGATTCGATTGATGAAGCCTTTCAGATCTATAATAATATGGATAAGAAACATGAAACAGATCATAATCTGATTGATTCTGATTCTGAATTTATCGGTCATTGTTCTAATCTGCAAGCATGGTATGAATATGACTACGATCTGAGAATCTTACATAGTAGTTTATCTATTCCATTACTGAAAAAACTAGCATTATTAGGAGATAAAAAAGCTATTATTCGATTGAAAGAGAGCATCGCAACTAGGATTGCATCTAAAAATTATAATACTATTATATTTTATCTAAATGAAAAGTATTTGAATCTATTCTCAAACGAAGAATTAGAAGTTATGTTTGAAGATTGGCTTGATAAAAAAGTAACTTTTACCCTTATGGAAAAAAGAAGGATATGGTATCCTCTCCTAAAAGAAATGATTGAAAGAGGAATTTCAAGAGCCCAAGAAATTATCAAAAAAGAGATCATTTTATATTTAAAAGAAGAAAATATCGAAGCATATCGATATTTATTGCAAAAAGAAATTCTCCAGCTTCTTTCCTTAAAGGATCTCGAGGAAATTTATGATCTCATCCCAAAGGAAGATAAAGTCGCTTTACGACATATTGAAAGTCTAATCCTCGATGTTACTATTAGAGAGAGAAGAAAATTGAAATCAGAACGCTAAAAAAAGCACAAATCTACATAATATCTCTCATGTACATAATTATTAAACTAATTATAATTTTAATTTAGTTTCTTCAAATGAATTTTCATGGAAATCAGACTCTGAATTTACTTCCCCACCCAATTTTCACAGAAAATTAGGACAAGATTAAAGCCTATGGCTTAAACTTAATTTTCTGAACTGAGTGTAAGATCTAAAAGAAAAAAAATATAAATGTGGAGATCTTGTTAAATCAATTGTGGCAAATAAAAACCTTATTTTAATATTTCTTGGTAGTAGTGGAGGCATACAAGTTCCCTTATGTCTTTGTTCTTGTGAGACATGTGAGGAAGCAAGGAAAGATCCAAGGTTGCGACGCACTAGAGCTTCTGTTTTGCTCTCAGGTAAAGAAAATGTATTAATTGACGCGGGACCAGATATTGAATTCCAACTAGAAAGGGAACAAATAAAATATATTGATCGAATATTCCTGACACATTGGCATTATGATCATTGCTTTGGTCTCGGCGCCTTTCCTCTGCTAGGTGAACTTTGGACTTGGAAGAAACATATAGATTTACATCTTCCTGAACAGTATATTAAATACTTTGAAAATATAGGTTTTTCATGGGCGAAACATCGATATAATCTCCACCCCTTAAAACCAGGAGATATTATTAGAATCCATGGAGGCTGTCTTGAAGTAATAAAAACCACACATTCCCCAGATAGTGTTGGATATATTATTACGACTCATAATACTACTTTTGCATATTTGGTCGATGGAGTTATTCCACCAAAGAAGACAATCGATCGTCTAAAAGAAATAGACTTTGATTTTATAATATTTGAAGGTACAGTCGATAATTTGGTTCTACCTAAGGGACAGACGTTTCAAGAATGGGGAAATTTCTCTATTTTTGATGCGGTTGAATTCTGGAAAACATTAGACATTCCAAAATGTATCATTACGCATGCTTCTTTTCATAGTTGGAATTTAAATAAGTTAATAGCAGGAATAACTTCCAATGAACGTAAACAATTAGAAGAAGAAAATCCCGGATTATCATTTGCTTATGATGGATTAAGAATAGAAATTTAACTATTGATAAAGATAGTTAAATATCTAGATGAAAATAGCCAGAGAGAAACAGAACTTAGAATAGAATTTTTAAATGATTTTCCTTTTACTGTGTGGAAACAATTCACATTTGCAAAACATAGGTCCGATAGTTATTATTATTTAAAGAATTAAAAAGCTGTAATTCTTCTTTTGTTTACATTAAAGACAGTGAAATAACTATAATGAATATCCGAAACAATCAAAATTATCCCTCTAGAAAATTTTTTTTAATAGTTCTTAGTTCTTGGTAATAAAATTTTTAATTTTTGAGTAATTACATGAATATATTTGTTTGAAATTATGAAGGAAGGATAGATAAATGACCTATAAACCATCAAAGAGTATAATTTTTCCCATCACTTTAGGAATATCAGGTTTTATAATGATTCTAATTTCAGAAATAATTAATCAAATTCAAGGATCCAAAATTTTGATTATCGCGTGGCTTGCTAGTATTTTAGTAACAATATCAATATTTGTTATAAGGTTTTATTCCATTAATCCTGAAAATTTTAAAGAGATCATTCAGGAATCTAATCCTGTAGAAAATCGCCAACTTAACCCTAAGCGCTTTTTAAATTGGATCGTTATCGCAATGGTAGTTGGACTTGTTGCTACAATTGTTATTGCTTATGATTTTATTATTGGAATGTTAGTATATCTTCTAATGCAGATTTCTTTGATAATAGCTTTTTCTGGAATAATCGTTATTAGCCCAAAAGTTCAGATCCATAATCCAAAACTTCGTAAAGTCTTCTTAATATCGATCATATTTTGGATTATCTTCATCCCATTAGTGTTTTTTATATTTGTCTGGAATGGTACAGCGTCATTAATCGTAGTTCCCTATGTAATAGCTATTGGTTCAATGGCATGCATATCTTGGTTTGGGCTTGGATATACTCAAAGATCAAAAATTTTTCGCTATCTTGTTGTTATCGCATCTAGCTTATTTGTTTTTTCTGATCTTCTAATAGGAAACGCTAGATATGGGACTTTGCGTATAAATATCTATCTATTAATCGATATAACCTACGTATTAAATATTTTACTTATGTCTCATGCTCAACTTTTCTTGAAAGGAGTTCTTAGGGGTAGTTAGATAAAAAAAAGTGAAATTACTACCTATAACTTACCATTCCAACTTAAAGGAATTTATATCTAGAAAATTCGCTTCCTTTATTGATTCAAAATATAAAAAACTTATATAATATAATTTAATACTAATAACATTTTTATCGAAACAAAATGATAGATTCTCTCTTGATAAAAAATAGAACCGATAGAAGATATGTCTGAAAAGATGTCATTCGCTATTTTTTTTGATGATGGAGGTGTGTTAAACGATAATTCCATTCGTGCCCCCCAGTGGAAAGTGTTTTGTGGAGAATTTTTTCATTCGAGGTTTGGAGGGGATCCTGAAGTTTGGGGAGAAGCAAACGAAAAAGCGATAACTTCATTGATGGATCCAAAAGGAGCGAGAGAGTTTTATGATGATTACATAACTTTTTACACAAACTTCAAGAGTGAGTGGGTAACAAAGATGTTTGAAGAAGCTAAAAGATCTGTACCACCTAAAGAGGAACATGAAAGAATTTATGACACTACAATAGAATATGTATGGCCAAAAGTTCATTCTGCAATACCCGGAATCATTGAAAGCATAAAGATGCTCTATTTAAAAGGCTTTGTCCTCTATACTTCTACCGGACTAGCCTCAAGGGAAATAAAAATAGTCCTTGAAGAAATGGGTGTTAAACATTTTTTTAGTGGTTTTTTTGGACCAGATCTTATAAATACAAGGAAAACTAGCTCTAATTTTTTTGAAGCTATATTTAATGATATAAAATTGGAATCAAAAAAAGCTATTGTCATTGAAGATCAACCGAGATTTATTGAAAATGCTCTTAAAACGGGAGCTAACGTAATTCAAGCATGTATAACGGGTGATTTTCAACCAAAATATCCATTTTATGTCGAAGATATGCATCAACTTCCTAATGTCATTGAAAATCTTATAAGAACCCTAAATTGTTAATAATTTTCAAAGATATTTTCATGGAAATCAGATTCTGGATTTACCTTTCTATTCCAATTTTTTTCCTAAATTATGACAATTTTTTAAAAGCCTTGAACTCAGGACTTCTTAAAATGGTGAAAAAGATGGAGAATAGGAGTAAATCTTTTAAGATACCTTTTTTAATAATTTACCAATGAAAGAAAAATTAGATTTAATCTCTCTGAACAAGAAAGCATGGAATAATGTAGCAAAAATATATGAACAGTCGAAATATGGAAAATTAAATATATTAGCAGAATTATTTTGTGAAAAACTCCCTGAAAAAGCATTAATTTTAGATTTAGGCTCAGGCACAGGATTACCATTTGCCAAATATTTCGTAGATAAGGGATTAAAAGTCTTAGGAATTGATATTTCAGCAAAGATGGTTAAACTCTCTCAAGAAAATGTCCCTAAAGCAGATTTCAGAGAACTATCTATGACAGATCTAGATTATATTGACAAATTTGATGGTATATTTTCAAATTATTCAATGCTTTGCCTTAGTCCACCATTATTCAAAGATGTGGCAAATAGATTGGAAAAAGCATTGAAAAGTAAAGGCTTATTATATATTGCTTTAAATGAACCAAGGAAAGCTGGGTTGAATCTCGATGAGCATGTTTTTGTTGAAATTATGGGACACCAAATGTATTCAAGGGCTTATACTGAAAAAGAGGTCCTTGACACTTTTATACCCTTAGGTTTAACCCTACTAAAAATTCATCGCGAAGTTATAAATAGTAAAGAATTCGGAATCGAACATTGTATGAGATTTTTATTCAAGAAAATGCCTATAAGAAAAAGATATTAAAAAAAAAATAGAGACAATTTAAAAATAACTATTTGATGCGTTTTTTCAAATGATTTTTCAAGAAAATCACACTCTGAATTTACCTCTAAGTTCAAATTCATTTTGAGAAAATTAATTTATTGTCCCGAGATCTCGATATACACTCATTGTCATTTTTTCTTGAAAAAGACAAAAATCTATATTTATGTAGTTTATATTTTTTTTAGAATAATTTCTATAAAAGGGAAAAAGGGGTATTTTTAATGGAAACAAGAAAGAAAAGCGTTTTAACTATTTTAATGCTATTTGTGATAATGTTTTCAATTTCTATTCAAAATAATATAAAAAATTGTGGTGAAACTGGTCAAAAAGATTTAAAAAGTAGAGTATTTAATTTGAAATCAGCAGGGTATTGGAACAACTTTACGTTTATCCATATTACTAATATAAATTGGACAATCGCTAATCAATCTGATTGGTGTTCTGGTTCAGGTACTTGGAGTGACCCCTTTTTGATTGAAAATATGATAATTAATGCAACTAACTCTCCAATAGGTTCTGGCATTTTTATTGAAAATTCCAAAAATATACATTTTGAAATTATAAATGTCACGATATTTGGAAGTACTTATGGAATTAAGTTAGAAAATACGAATAATGGAACTATAATTAATAGTATTCTTTCAGATAATATAGGTTCAGGAATTAGTATGAAAAATTGTGTAAATAATACAATTTTGAGGAATAAATTGATAAATAATGGTGTGTATGGAATTAATTTAACGTCAAAATGTAATAACAATAAAATTTTGGAAAATACAATAAAAAATGATGGCACGAATTTACAAGATACTGGAATATATCTTGGAAGTTATTGTGATGACAATGATATTATGGGAAATTGGATATATGATAATAGCGTGTATGGAATTAATATTGAAAATTATTGCGAAGGAACCTTGATATATAATAATATTATCAAAAATATTGCCACAAGTCAACAAGATTATGGTATAAGACTCCATAATGACTGTCATCAAAGCACCATCTCGTTGAATATTATTGAAAATATTAACCTTTATGGAATATACATAGTTACTTCTGATCAAAATTCAATAACAGATAATCAAATAATAGATTGCAGTTACGGAATGTATATGTTAATAGATCTTCAAAGTATAATAACTGGTAATAACATTTCAAGGGGTTCCTACGGAATTATTATGAGCGCTTGCGATGGAAGCGAAATTGCCTATAATTCTATAAATGAAACAGTAAATTATGCGATAAGAATATTTATCAATTCTGATAATAATGAAATTCATGATAATACTATTAAAGATAACACTAATATTGGTATACAACTTGATGATCCTTCGGATATCAATAATAAATTTTATAAAAATTCCTTCATCTCAAATGGGATTCATGCTTATGATAATGGGACCGCAACTTCCTGGAATAATTCCAAGATTGGGAATTATTGGGATGATTATCAAGGAAAAGATTTAGATGATGATGGAATTGGAGATATACACTATAACATCACGGGATCAGCTGCCAGTATGGATTACTACCCAATTTGGGATGATGGAGATAGTATTCCCCCAATAATAACTATAATAAGCCCCAGTAATTACTCTTGTTATAGTAACCCTCCCACTGTACAAGCTGTTTTTTACGATCTCAATGGAATTAATAAAACGTGGTATTGGGTTGTTGGAAGCAGCGATAATGAGACGTTTACTGGTGCTTCAGTAGAAATTGATGTGGCCAAATGGTTTGCCCAAAGTGATGGATTGGTCACTATAATCTTTTTTGCGAATGATTCTAGTGGAAACTTAAATTCCGAAATTATAGTGATCAATAAAGATACCACTCTCCCAGTTATAATAGTTAATTCTCCTGGGAGTGGAACAGAATTTGGCAAAGAAGCACCTGTATTTAATCTAACTGTCTCAGATCTGAACCTTGAACAAATTTGGTATACAATAAATAATAGTGGTGTAAAATATTATATTACAAAAAACGGTACAATCGACCAAGATGCATGGGATGCATTAAATGACGGTAATGTAATTATTACCTTTTATGCTCGAGATATTGCATGGAATAATGGGTCAATTACCATAAATTTAATTAAAGATACATCCCAGATCCCTGGTTACGGACCTCCTTCCCTCGACTTAATTACCATTATCATCATTGTTAGTCTAATTGTAATATTGGTAATTGTAACCGCTGGAATTGTAATGAGAAAGTTATCGATTAAGGGAAAATTAACAAAATCAAGAGAATTCAGTGAAGATCAGCTATCAAAAGCACAATACTTTAAAGATATAACAAGCATCCTTACAATCTTAGCTATACATGAAGAATCTGGTTTATGTTTATCTAAAATTGCTCTTCATGGTGGTATTGGATTAGATGAAAACTTATTTACAGGCTTTATATCTGCTATTGGAAGTTTTAAAAATGAATTAGCTAAGCAAATGGGTTTACAAGTTCGAGGTGAAGGTGGAGACAATACGATTGCGTATAATGAATTTACAATTACACTTATGGATGGTGAATTCCTTAGATTGGGGTTAGTCTCTTATCAAAGTCTTGGAGATTTAATAAAAGCACAATGTGAGCAGATTTTAAGAGCTTATGAAATTAAGCATGTCAATGACTTAAAAAACTTTGATGGTGATCTCCAAATTTTCAATGATTTTGAGGAGACTATTGAAAAAGGACTTGACATTAACTTAAATAAAAAATGTATCATTAATGTAAAACAATTAAATAACTTTGATGGTCCTGAATCATTTATAACTATATTAAATGATCTTAAATCAAGATCTGAGGGATTTTATCCTGCAGAAATTGCGCTTACCCTCATACGAGAACTGAATATTTCTGATCAAGAAGCTAATTTCATGATATATGAAGCCTATAAAAATCAAGTATTTTTACCAATAAAATAAGAATGTGATTGAGGAGTTAAATATATCTGACAACATAGGAATGATAAATCTACTTCCTATGCTTACCTTTAAAAATGTCTTTTGAATATGATATAGAGTAAAGTGAATCTAAGTAAATACCATCATTTTCATGAAGAAAATCTATTAAACAATCTTTACATCGAATTTCTGCCCAACCTTCACCTTTTGATTCTCCATATATCGTAAAATATTCATCAGTTAACATTTTACAGTTTTGACATTCTTTTTTTTCTATTTCACTCATTAAGAACCATCTATTTATTCAAATTAGTCTAAGATTAGTAATTTATTATTCGTTTTTTAATATTTTCATAAGAATTTTATTACTCAAAAAATTGATTATTGGATAATTTTACTAATAATTCTTTATTAAACATTATATAAGCTTTTTATTAATGCTTGGGATTAATTCACCTGAATTTTGTTATATATCATCGGAGTTAATAACAAGGGATATCTATGTCGAAATTTCAAGTCAGGATAAAAACTAAATAAGGCCAACTATTATCTCCGTCTGTCTTAATCATGTCAGTTTTAGGTTGCGTTCCATTATAAATATCTGTTGCTCTCACATATAAAGTGTTGAGTCCTGTTGACATTTTAGAAGTGGTAAGTTCTATTTGCCAAAAAACCCAAACATTGTCAAAATCCACACTTTTAACTATGTTTGCTTGATGCCAATCAAGCTCATCGTTAAGTGTATATTCTACTTTTGAGACTCTAGTTCCTCCATACGCAGCTCCCCCGATTAAAAATGAATTTCCCTTTTTTATTGAAGTATAACTTTCTGGGAAAAAGATTTTTGAATCTACAGCCATAGGAGGTGATGTATCCCATCCACGATCATCCCAATAATCGCTTAATGGCATATCAATTACTTCAATTCCAATTACCCAAGCAGGTTGTTTTGCTCCATAATAACCAGGATTTATAATTCTTAAAGGAAATCCTTGAACTCTTGGTAAAATTTGATTGTTCATATAAAGTGCACCTATAACTGAATTATTCATTAATTGTTGCATTGTATGTGTAGCATAATACCCATCTGCAGCATAATATTTAACTCCAGTTGCATTACTCATTATCCCAAGCGAGTTCAATAAATTATAAATGCTAAATCCAGTCCAATTGGCTGTGGAAATTAATGAGCCCAAAGTAGGATTTCCAATACATTCTATCGTTAACGGAAATTGAATTAAGGGTAGAGCTCGTAATTCAGAAAGACTGTAGTTTGTAGGATTTTCTATACAACCAGTTATCTCTAATTTATAATTTTGCTCATCAATTATGGGGATGTCATTGATTCGAGTAATATAATAATCCTCAGTTTTAGTATAAAAATCAGGGAAATCAGTAAGATTTGTTTTAGAAGTATTATTCGTACTTAGGAAAATGTTTAACCCAATGATTGAACCAATTACTAAGAACGTTATTACAGCTCCAAGAGTAATTAATCTTTTCCTTCTCATTGTCCTGGAATAGAAAGTTTTAAAAGAAATATTTTAAGATAGTTATACTTTGTCTTATTTAATTCTGCCCATTAAGATTGAAAACATATGCCTTTAAATAACCTAGGAGCAATTTTTAGTTAAATCGAATTGAATATTAATGTATTCAAGTAAATAAAGTAATATTCATGATATAAAGTTATATTCAGAATAAGTAATTCTAAAGAAAATAATTAATGAATAAGCATAAAAATGATTTAATAACCAAGCTCTTCTTTAACTAAAATCAATGTTATTCTGTGATCTATTTTTTCGCGTTCAATTATAACCCATTTGCCAATACTTGATGGAATTCCATATGCTTTTAAGGCTCGTTCATTTTCTAAAGGATATACATACTCTCTTATTCTCTCTAATGATTTCTCTAAATTAGGAGTAATTTTTTGAATACCAGCGACTAAGATTACATGTTCAGCAGCATAAGGATAAGCTGAAACTCTTGATCCAGAAGCATCAGCAGCAACTAATTCTCCTGTTTTTGCGATAGCATTTACACTAGCAATAAAGTAATCTGCAGTTTCAGAAACTCTTCTTAATTCTCTTTGTTTTTCTGGATTCGTTTCTTGGTAAACCATTGGACCTAAGCAAGTCCAAGGAGTTTTACCTGATAAATAATAATCCATAAATCCAATTTCATATAAGGTTGTTGAAGATCCAGTCATAACCTTTACTCCTTCAGGTATCTTCTGTTTGATTTTTTCAAGTGCTTCCTCTCTATTATTAACTAAAAGAACATCAATATTGCGATATTCAATATTTTCGATAGTTTGTAGTAATTCAAGACTCGATGGTAAATGCGTCCATTTTTCCTTTTTATCTTTTTCTTTAATAACTTCTTCCTTTTTAATTGTTATCAATACAAATTCACCTCAACTTTTCGTTTAGGTACTCTATATTTAGTAGAAAATAAAATCATAATATTAATTTAATTTTAATAAATATTTAGAGGATCATAGGATCTTCTTACAGAACTTAAATAAATGAAATTAATTTCTTATATAATGTAACATAAAATTTTCAACGTTCTTACTTCCAAATTTTGTTAAAATAATAGTTGTTAGATCACAATTCTGAAAAATCATTTACGATTTCTGGGTTTTATTTGAATTTTTTTCTTTTTCTTCTAAATACTTCATATACCGAATTTCCTTCTGCTGGTGAATTCTAATAATTTCACTTTTTTTAGAGAGCCATTCAGGCCCATCTAACGAGTAAAAAAACATTAAAAGAGCCCCTAAAGTCAAAAAAATCGCAGGGATGAGATAGAACCCTGCCATGATCCCCAATTGAGCTCTAAAGTCTTGTACCTGTTGTTCTGGTTTATATCCCGCGACATCTATCGTTAAGAGAAACAACCAATTTGCTATTGAGATTGCTGGTTTGGTAAGTAATGCATTAATCCCAGAATAAGTTGTTTCTCTGCGTTTTCCAGTTCTAATTTCATCATAATCAACGATATCTGCTATGACAGTTTGATTTGAGAGCATATACCCCGAAATTCCAATACCTATTAGGATGAATCCTATTATAGCAAAAATTAATGTCCATCCGATGAAAAAGGTTAAAAAGAAGCTCAAGCCCGACCATAACATTGCAAAAATGAAAGTTTTCTTTACACCATATTTAGCGACTAATTTACTAAATACTATTAAAAATACAAAAATCATAATAAATACTATTACTAATGGAACTGCCTTTAAAACCTCAGGTAGCATTAATATAGAGTTAACATAAAAATAGACAGCTGTTGTAAGAATAGTTTGGGCTATTGTAAAAGAGAAGTTTGATATTTCAAAAATAAGGAACGGTTCGTTTTTGAATGTTTCTTTTATTCCCTTGATGACTGGCAAAGTATCTTCCATTTGTGTATATTTATTTTCTTTTAAGTAAAAGCTACTTATGAATAATATTATTGCAGATAAAATCGCAAGAACTATCATAACTATGAAAAATACTGATGGTGAATCAAGTGATTTTTTTCCAGTTAATAATAAAAGGGGTAAAATAAAAGATACTAAAATTGAAAAAGAGGTAATCACATTACTGTATACTAATAAATTAGCCCTTTCTTTGGCAGTAATAACCATTTCAGCAGGCAGAGTAAAATTAATTAGTCCTAATATCGTAAATATCGTATCAAAAACAAATAAAATGATAATAAAGTTAATAAAGAGAGCTGTTTGATCATTCTGATCTGCAAACGGAGTCCAACATAAAATAAACGCAATTGCATAAATTGGAGCACCAAATCGAATATATGGTATTCTCCTCCCATACTTTTCTGATTTAGTGTGATCCTCAATGAACCCAAAAAGAGGATCATTAATTGCATTCCAGAATGCAAAAATTAACCAACCAATACCAATCAATTTGGGAGCTAAACCCAAAATTGTATAAAAGAAAGTTATTGCTGAGAATGCTATGTTAGAAGTTAAATTTATACCCGCTCCTAATCCTCCGTATGCTAATTTTGATTTTAAGGGTAAAGTTTCGGGTGACATTATGCGATCATATTAAATATTGACTAAATGTTGTAATTAAATCTTTAGGATATTACCTTTATTAAAACAATTTACATTTTTTAGCGACCAGCTTTAAATACTTAATTCAGCACTAATTAAAACAAATTTTAATCAAGTCGATTATTAGTGATTAATTCACTTTGACAATAATATTTACATTTAGTAACCTCCCTACTTCGATATTAGATTGGATACTGTATGCTTTTTTAGTCTCTACTTACGTATTTCTTGTTATTGAAGCATTCAATTTAAAAAGGGATGAAAGAAAATTTAAGATAATTAAAGTATTAAAAATTACCGCGATAATTTTTTTAGTGTGGTATATCGTCAGAAGCTTTATTCCATCTATTGAACCATATCCACCATATCAAACCCCATTTGAGATTTTTTTTACAACATTTTACGATTTATTTATATCGATAATTTTATTTGGTGGTATATTTCCAATAGTTCTCTGGATTGTATTTATTATTTTTGGATATAAGAATCGTGAATTCTACGGCTCTATATTAATAAGTGCTGGTATTATCTCTCTTGTGGGTTGGATGTTAAGTAATACTGTGGATATATTCAATTCAAGTATTTTTTTAATATATTCATTTCCTGCACTTAATCTTTTACTAGAAATTATGTTGTGGATAGTTAGAAGTTTATTTTTATTCTCAGCAATTATAATTCTTATCTATTCAATTTTAATTAAACGAATCTTTTTTATACTTTTTAGTACGTTTTTGCTGGCTGCGGAGATTTTCTCTTTCTATATGTTTTTTGCGATTCCATAATTACTTGATTTCCCTTTTTTATTCTTTAAAATGAATGTTAAACTTATTTTCTTTCGACCTAATAAATTTATTTTAGAATTAATTTACTCTTCGCAAGAATCTTATTAAATAGTCTTTTATATTACAAAAAAATAAATTTATGGAAATTTATTTAGTATTTAAAGAGAAAGTAATAGCTAGATATTAAATAAATAATCACTTAGTAATATTTATGACTGAGGAAGGAAAATTTAAATCGGAAATAAAGGAGATCAAGGAAATCTTTAAGTTTTTGACAGAAGGAGAGCCCTCTCCAGATGATGAAATAGACTCTAGAGAGCTTCTCATTAATCATTTCAGCAAACTTTCTGATTTAAAGGTCTTCCCCGAATATAATGATCTAATTAATACAATCCTTAAAAAATTAAAAGAGTGGGATACACTGGATTTATGGTTTTTGGAGACGTCAGTTCCTAATGACATTAGAGAATTATTAAACATACCTCAAAATGAAAAAGTTACTCCAAAGGAAGGCGTAAAATCGGAACAAACTTCCGAAAAAACAGAAATTGATGTAACCCAAATTGTAGATAAAGTATCTGAGCAATTTAAGGGAGAAATTGACGGATTAAAAGGAAAGATTGAAGAATTGAAAAAAGAACTAGAAAAGAAAGATCAAACTCTTCAATCTCTCTCTCAAAAGAAAAAAGTTCAAAAATTTGTTCTTAGGAAGGAACCCAAATTACCTCCTCCTAAAATTAAAATTCCTGTTATTAAAAGACCAATTATCAAACCAGAAGTTAAGAATCAACCTATAGTAGATGAAAATGAAAAAGATGCCTCGGAATTTATAGAATATAAAAATGATCATAAGGATTTAGCTCCAATTCCAAAAAGTTCAGAAGAGGAATCTAAAATTAATAATATATTACCAATTCTAAATTTAAAAGAGGAAGAAGAACCAACAATAAGAGAACTAGAAGAAATTCCAATAATCACTGAAAAGCGAAAAATTACCCCAATTGTTATAGAAGAATCCGCTGAAAAATCCTCTAAAGTAAAAACACCTCAAGAAGAACAATCTGTAGTTTTTGCAGTTGAAAAACCAAAAATTTCGTCCATGAAAGTTGAGGAAGTTGAAACTGGTACTATTAAGTCAAGTTCAATGGATTTATTTAATGTTTTTTCATCAGTTGGGGAAAAATCATCAGAAAGTAAGGAAAAAAAGGTTGAATTAAAAGCTCCCAAAAGACCTGTTAAAGAAATTGAAGAAACCACTCCCGCTGCATCTTTTGTCAATTTTAGTCAATCAAAGAAATCTATCAGCCAAGAGTTAACTCCAATTTCCGAAAAAGAATTACCAGCAGATAAAGACGCTCTCTATCAAGAACTTATTGCCCTAGAAGGAAAAAGATATGCATTAGAAAAAAACTTCAAGGAATTAGATATCAATTATCAAAAAGGGTCCATATCTGATGTTAACCACAAAACTCAAAATGATATTCTTAAGAATAAGTTAGATGAAATCACGTCAAGAATAAATAAAATTAGGAGAATAATTGCTAGTTTATAAGTTGGTTTAAAAATTATTGAGTTCACATATGGGGGGCATTCTTAATTTATGCTTTGTAGAAGCCACCATTATTTTAACTTTTTTAACATTTTCCTTGTCTAAATCATTAACTTCTAAATTATAATCTAATCTGTATAATATTTCATCTAATTCATCATAAGAAATTCCGATTTCACCTTCATCAGTTTGATCAGGCCATAATCCTGCTGAAGGAGATTTCTCTATGATTTTATCAGGTATCTTAAGTGTCCTGGCAATTTCTCTTACTTCGCATTTATATAGCCTTCCCAATGGTTCAAAATCTACACCGCCGTCACCATGTTTCGTAAAATACCCAATCGCCATTTCAGATCTATTTCCAGTACCAGCCACGAGATAATTGCCTATCGATTGCGCTACATAATATAAAGAGATCATTCTTAACCTTGGTTTAATATTTGCTTGTGAGATTTTATTGGGTTCAATAAAAGATGAAAAGGGGTTAATAAATTGTTTGAAGGAGTTTGTTAGATCAATAAATATTGATTTAATTTCTAAATGTTTTGCAATTAGTTTACCATCTTCAATATCTTGAGATATTGATTCACATGGAAGTTCTAATCCTAAAACATTCTTGCTTCCGATTGCTTTTACGCATAAAGCAGCAGTAACAGAACTATCAATACCACCGCTCAAACCTACGACTACCCCATCAGCATTAGTAGAAAAAATATAATCCTCTATCCAGTTTTGAATAGTATTAATCAATTCTTTATAATCCAATACCCGCATATTTTATAATAATAATTTCCTTATTAAAAAATCACTTATAAAAGCCAGTAAAAGCTAAGATTAAAATAAGATATTTTTGATAAATAAAATAAAAAAGCAATTCTTAATTATGCTAATTATTATTAACACCAATTTAAATGAAAAAATTGACTAATAATGAGCGAGGAATTTAAGACAATTATTGATTCATCCTACAATAATGGAACCCCCATCTGGCTTTATACAGATGACTATATTTTTGGAATGGTACCCACAGATAATACTGGTGTTCGCTGGATTGAAGTTTCATATACATTTGAAGATCCTAGCGAACCGCTTATTAAAAGAGAAAGAAACGCCGATTTATCATATCAATTTTTATTGGAAGAAGTTGAAAAAGGAGTTTCTTTCTATGTTAAGGATTTAAAAGTCTTATCTTTAAAAGAATTTGCCCAAACGCTTGAAGGAAAGTCGGGTTCTGAAAAAATGAAAACAATTATTTCAGAACTCATAAATAATGCCTCAAAATATTCTGCAAATTTACCTATAATTAAGGGAAAAGACGATTTAAATATATTAAAGGAAAAGGTAAAATAACATTATTTTAATTAGATATACAAATTCTTTCTTTGAGGATGTTTTTTAGTAAATTCTTCATCCACTCTTCTTGCAAGTTGATATCCCAAATTTACGTCTTTTTCTTTAATAACCTTTTTTAGATGATTTCCATGATTTTGTGAATACTTTTCTATCCCCGCTGCAATAATGTTTTGATCATTGGTAACCGGGACAATCATTCCAAAAAGCCGTAGCATATCATCTGGTGACATCTTAGTCCCAATTTTTTCATCAATATCTTTATCAATGTTACGAATCGAAGCACCCATTGTTAAAGAAGAATAAGGATTCACCATTTTAGATTTCAACCAATAGGCATCAGGTTTTTTCGTTATAAATGTATCTATATTACCTTGATCATCCTTAGTCCCTATTATTCGCCATCCTTTAGAATTCTGATCGTACTCTTTTTTCATCTTTTTTATAATTGTCTTTATTGGAGCAACTCCGTTATAATCTTCTTCTTCCTTATTAGTCATTTTCCTACTTCTGTTATATCAAAAAAATTATAAAAAGATAAACAATAATCTCCATAAGATGTATATTGGTCATGCGTTAAATTCTTTATCATTAGATTTAAAGTTAAATTAATTTAAAAAATAAATTTTTCAAGAATGAACAATTCAGAAAATCTCCAAGAGATTAATCAATTATATAATTCTATCCTAGATTCAATTAGATTTAACAAATGCATTCAACTAAAAGAAAACCTAACTCTTATTGATAATCTTGAAAAAATCTTTGAGAAGAATTATGTTAATAGGAAAAAGGAAGGTGTATTTTATACTCAAAAAGAGATTTCGGGATTCATTTTCTCCAAGGCTTTAATCTCATTACTGAGTAATGTATTAGGACCATTAAAAATAACTAAATTTGACGACTTATTCTCTTTAGACTTAAAGTTCTTGAATAGAGTTAAAGAAGTATTATCAAATATCAAGATATGCGATCCTGCATGCGGTTCTGGAGTGTTTATCATAAGTGCTGCTGAGATTCTTTATGATCTAATGGTAAAACTTAATTTCAAAGATGACTCTTATTTAAAAATTAAAATATTAAAAAATCTCTACGGTTTTGAAATAAATGAATTGGCATTAAAATTAAGTAAATTAAAAATCTTAAGATGGCTAAATAATGATAATCTAACCCTATTAAATAAATCACTCTCTATTTTAGATTCAAATTTAAATTTAAAGAATAGTTTGATTGAACTCCAATCTGCTAATTTTGATATTATTATTGGCAATCCACCATATGGCAATATTCTTAAGGAAGTTGATAAGAAAGTCCTTAAAAAAGAAAATTTGTTTTACAACGATATTTATTGTGCTTTTCTCTTAAAAGCAATTAATTGGTCAGATAGGATTGTGGCTTTTTTAGTCCCTAAGAGCTTTCTACTTAGGCAAGGCTATATAATGTTTAGAAATAGTCTGTTATCAAAATCGAATCTGCTGAAAATCTATGATATCGGACCTAATCTTTTTAAAGCAGCTACTAATGAGGTACAAATTATGATTTATGAGAAAAAGGCAAATTATTTTAAAGATTTAAGAGTCTATAAATATCCTAATACTGAAATCATCCTATATAAAAATCAAAAAGTAGATACCCTTAGACTTTGCCAAAATAACGACTGTTATTTGTCTGATAAACCAAGAAAAGTATTTGTTTATACTTTTGAAAAGTTCTGTCCATATTGTTCTTCTAAGACTTTATTAATGAATCGAATCAGAATTAAACCGACCCAAAATTTATTGGATTTAGTTTACAAGATTGAAAAAGAGGGTGATTTAAATTATCTGAACATTCAAGACTTTCCAAAGATGATAAGAGGTGAAGAAGCGAAAGGATTAAAAGTAGTTAAAAACCTAATAGAAGAAAGTCTTGATAATTCTTGTTTCTTCATTAATGCTAAAGAAGATTTCACCTATTTTTACTTTCATCGAGAAAGATCTTTAGATTTAGAAAAAATAAATGCCAAAGTTCTAAAGGGAAATGATTTTGAATATTATACAAGTCCTAAATTACTTATTAAGCATAATAACATTTATCCTCAAACTTTATTTACCATAGAAAAAGTATGTTTTACTTCATCAATTTATTCTCTTCTTCATTCTAATATTTCTGAATTGAAATATCTATGCGCCTTACTAAACTCAATTCTATTGCAATTCTATTGCATTTATGGAATTAATAATCAACAAAACACTACAATTAATTTGAATCAATATATGATAAGACACCTTCCAATAATCCATTGTAAACAAGATGTAAAACAAAAAATAAATTATAGAGTTGATAAGATTTCCACTGAGCTTTATAAACAGAATGGAGTACTTACAGAAAAATGTAAGCAATATATAAAAGAAATTGATAATATCATCTTCGAACTATATTTAATTTCTACTAAGGAAAGAAGTCTCATCATATCTACAACAAAAAAACATATAGATTTCTTTCAAAAAATATATTGACTGAGTCTAAAAAATGTTATTCGTTTAATTTAAAACGAAAATCACATATATGATCACCAGTTCCCTTAGACTTTGTTCGTTTTAATATGATCTTCGGATTAAAATTCTGAATTACGGGTTCCAAGTAAGAGAAACATATGTCTTTGCATACTGATACTATATTATCTTGGCGTTCTGGATTTCTTTGCATGGCCTCAAGATAAGGACATTGTTTGACATTAATTATAATCTCTCTTTCATCCTTTTCAATTATCTCATAAGAAATCCCTTCGCAATTCCAAATAAATGATAAAATTTGAGTAAGATCTTTTAGAGAATGCCCCCTTATATTCAAATATTTGCTTACTCTCCTAAATATTATTTCATATAGTTCTTTCCATACAACAATATCAAGTTTTAGTGCTATAGCGAAATTTAGTTTGTTTTCTACTTCAACGATCCATAATCCATCAAGAGTTCTAAAATTTTTTTCAAAATAAAATAATTTACCCTTTCTATCTACTGCTTTATTTAGAGCTTTTTGTAATATAATTCTGGAAGGCATTGAATAGTCAATTTGTTCAAGGATAAAATTACAATTATGATCACCCAATCCTTTGAACTTTCTTCTACTTATCTTTATGTCTTTACTGAATCCAACAACTAAAGACTCATATAAAGGTATACAAACATTTCTGCAAATTAGAGGTATCTTCTCATGACGATCTGGATTTCGATCCATTGCTGCATAATAGGGGCAATTTTTAATAATAATCTCAATTTGGGACTTATTTGGAAACAAAATTTCATAGTCCCAACCTTCCACAGACCATCTAAAAGTTAGAATCTTAATGAAGTCAATTAAATTATTACTTTGTATATCTAAGTATTCTTTAAGTCTTTGAAAGATGATTTTTAGTAGCTTTTTCCACACTATTAAGTCAATATTTAATGCGGTCTCCCAATTTGTTTCTTCTTCAGTCTTAATCATCCATAAGCCATCTAAAGTAAAAAAATTTCGTTCAAAAAAGAAAATTTTGTCGTTAGTAGATAAGAGTTTCACGTTAAAATCCTATTTTATCAGCTATAATTTTAAATATTGAAATGTTTCAATATTATATATATTATTTAGATTAAAAAATAACATTCAGTATCAGAAAATATTATCTCTTTCCTTTCACAGGAGTTTTATAATAATTTAGGAAGAGTATCAGATAATTTAATTAGTTCATTAAGGCTAATTTGTACATCTTTTAATCTTTCATAAGCTTTAAATAGAAAAATAATTTATTGATAATTAGACGCGCCTAAATTAGATATAATTTTTTCCTATTTAAAAAGGTATATTAATCATTTTATGCTATGAATTCTATTAAAATTTACTTGAAAAAGTAAATTCAATTTTCTATAAATAGTAAAGGAACTACATCAAAGGAAAAAGAACAATAATGGAATCTGTTTTATTTGCAATTCTTTTAAGTTTGCTAGCAGGTTTATCAACTACAATAGGAAGTTTTATTTCATTTTTTATGAAAAATCCTAAGCCTAAGTTTCTTTCATTTATTATGGGATTTTCTGCGGGAGTTATGATTCTTATTTCCTTTGTAGAATTACTTCAAGCAAGTATTAGGACATATGATCTTTTTTTAGGGTTAATCTTTTTCTTTTTAGGTATGATTATTATGTTGGGGATTGATATGTTGGTATCTCATCAATATGAATTTGAAGATTCTATTGAGTATCTCATAAATAAGAATGGAGAACATCAACCTCACCTTCATTACGGTCATAGACACCGCAAAAGATATCAACATCGAGGTGAAAAAAAAGAGATAAATCTAGCAAAAACTTCAATATTCATCTTCTTTGGAGTATTTATACACAACTTCCCTGAAGGTATGGCGACATTTATAGGAGCTCTAACTCAATTAAATCTTGGTATTTTATTAACAATCGCTATAGCCTTACATAATATACCCGAAGGAATTGCAGTTTCGGTACCTATTTATTTATATACCTTAAACAAGAAGAAAGCTTTCAAGTGGTCATTTTTATCGGGGATAAGTGAGCCTTTAGGAGCACTTATTACTTGGGTAGTCTTATTTCCCTTTATAAACGAAAATGTGTTGAGTGCAATGTTAGGCATTGTAGGTGGAATAATGGTTTATATCTCTTTAGATGAATTATTACCCGTCTCTCGATCTTTCGCTAAAGAACACTACTCAATATTGGGAATAATCACTGGTATGGCCATTATGGCTTTAAGTTTAGTAATGCTGCAATATTAATGGATAAATTTATTATTTAAGTTTAAATAATTTTTTTGCGTTATTGTAAAAAATAGATTCATAAAATTTCCTTGGAAGATCAAATTCTAATAATCCTTTTGTAGAATTTTCATATTCATATGGAATGTTTGGAAAGTCTGAGCCAAAAAGTATTCTATCTTGATAAGATAATAATTTTTCAGGACCAGGACGCTTACTACTCCGTTCAGGGAATATATTATTAGGTATGTATATCATTGCTGTATCTAAATACAAATTCTCAAATCTATCTACTAAATTTAGAAATTTTTGGTATTCGAACGCACCCATGTGGGCTACGATAATGTTCATATTTGAATATATCTCGAGGAATTTCAGAAAATTCTTATAACCAACAAACTTATTACGATAAGGAGCTGTACCTATATGAATTGTTAACCACTTTCCTTTATCCACTATCATCTTATATATTTTATCCATTCGCTCATCATTAAGAAAGAAGTTTTGTACTAAAGGTTGTATTTTCAAACCATAAAAACTGTATTCTTCAAACATTTTCTTGCTATATTCAACTCGATTAGCATCTTCAGGCCATATACAACCAAATGGTATAATTTGCTTATTATTTTGAGCAAGTTTATACGTCCATTCATTTATATATTCTGCCACGCCTTTTTTATGAGCATAATTATATGCTGTGAAAAAATCTACGTTTCTTTCTCCAAGAATCTTGATTAACTCAACGGTTGGTAATTTATAACTAATTGGCCACCCCTCAATCTTATCTTTGTCATTACGGCGTTCAAAAAAATCCCATATAGCCTTAAATATTTGAGGTGGAAAAAAATGACAATGTACATCAATATATTTAAAATCAAAATGCGAAAAAGTCATTATAAAAAGAAATATAAAACTTAATAAAATTTTAATTGATTAATTATAGACTATAGAAACAATCAAGAAAATTGCAAGAAATATCATTAAGATTGAGGCATCAATTTTACCTAAAGTTTTCATTTTTGATTTTCCATGGTAATAAAAAAGTAATCCCA
Source organism: Promethearchaeota archaeon (assembly GCA_048940445.1). Classification (GTDB taxonomy): domain Archaea; phylum Asgardarchaeota; class Lokiarchaeia; order Sigyniarchaeales; family SOKP01; genus SOKP01. The sequence goes on along the minus strand of JBHLON010000011.1, from coordinate 23,322 downwards.
ATAATAATAACCAATTATAAATTAACACTTGACTAAACTTTATTCCAATAGCGATTACTCCACTAATTCCAAAAGTTAATGATAAATTCCAGATAACTTTTCCCATCATCCCACCTAAACCAATTTCAAAACTGCCTCTTTTGACTGATTTAAATACCAAAGTTAATTCCTCAACATTAGTGACGAATGCAATGATTACAAATCCAAAAATTTCTTCAGAGATTCCAGTCAAATATATTAAATTTTCAGCTGCATAAATGAGTATTTCACCTCCAAGTATAATGAAAAGCAGTGCAATAATCACCAATATTATTTTTTTAGCTTTAGACCTCTTATTGAAATTCTTTATTTCATCATCAATATCTTCACCAATCTTTTTAATTTCGATGACCTTTTTTTTTGAAGCATCTTTCAATGATTTTATAATGTAAATTGAATAAAGAATCAGAGCACTCAATCCAAAAATTAATAGACCGTAATTAAAAATGAAACTCAAAAGGAGTAAAATCATACAGCCATACAGAATTCCAAAATAAAATTTAGATATTGATTTTAAATTTATATTAAAGAAAAATGCAGGTAATGCAAAACATAATGTTAATGAAAAGATTGAATTACCAATGACGTTCCCTATCGCAATGTATGGTAATCCATTAATTGCAGCAATAATCGAAGCAATTGATTCTTCTGGATCTATCCCAAGCACTAATAATCCAATTATGAATGGAGATAATTTATATATTAAACATAATTCCTTTAAGTTATCAAGAAAGACATCCGCTGCAAAATAAATTAATAAATATCCTCCAATAAAGAGTAAAATCCAGAATAATACATTCCACATACTAATGACTCAAATGTATTACTAATTATAATAATTTATTTTAATTGTAAAACTAGAAAGTCAGGGAAAATTAAGAATATAAGAAAAAAATTAATTTATTCAGGTTTTTTTTGTAAAACTGTACTTAATTCTGTTTTGAGTAAATCCCGAATTGCTACACGAATAACCTCTGACCGATTAGGATAAACATTCATTTGGACAAGTTCTTCTATGCCACGAAGATAAGCCTCCCTAAATCTGAAGATTTCTCAAATTTTTTCGGGCACGTGGCAAGTTATTAACTTCAATTTATTAATACCACCTGTTATTATTGGAGTTATTTTTAATATTTAGGTGGTCCCCCAGAGTAATAATTGAATATATTACACGAGTATTACACATTAAAGATTACTACAGAATCTGAGTAAGGGAAACATAAACAATTAACAAAAATGTATAACTTAAAAATGATATTCATAGATAATCATACTAAATGTGTTCGAATCTGAAGAAACTAATTTTTTAGAATCAGAAACTTTAAATATCGATTATCGATATATCAATTATCGATACAATTTTGATATTTAGTATTTTGGTTGTACTTCTTTATGGTTGAAGAAATTGCAGAGAAGTTCGAAAAAGCGATGAAAAAAGGGTTCATAAGTACGCTTACATTACTAGTTCTAGAAAAGGAGCCAATGCATGGACGACAAATCAAAAATGCAATTGAAGAACGCACGTTTGGGGCATGGGAACCAACTGACTCAACAATGTATACTATTCTAAAGAATCTACGGGAGAAAAACTTGATTAAACCTTTAAAGCAAGAGGAAGATGAAAAAATTATTTTATATGAAATAACTGAAGCTGGTAAAAAGACTCTTGATATTATGATTAAAAAGGAGCAAGAAATAAGGGAGTCTCTGAGATCTATTATAGCTACTACATTTGGGTTTAAAGATGAATTACCAGATCTTTCAAATGATTTTCTTAGACAAACTCCTCCATTTAATAGAATTAGTTCTAAATCTGAAAAAGAAGAACTCAAAACATTAGAATTTCAGAGGTCCTTTATTAAAAAGCGAATAGAAATCTTAACCCAAAAACTCCAAAATATTGAAAAAAAAATTTCAAAATTACATAAACTTTAACAAAAAAATAAGTCGGAAAATGAATAAAATGTCGGAAGCATTAATTAAACTAGAAAATTTAACAAAAAGATTCGGAAACTTTACGGCAGTCGATCAAATTAATCTTGAAGTATGTAGAGGTGAAACAGTAGGATTAGTAGGTCCTAATGGTGCGGGTAAAACCACAACTATTAAAATGATTGCTAAAATATTACGACCAAATTCTGGAAGAATCTTAATTTCTACAGATCACGGTGAATTGGAAGATTTACAACATGTTTCGAGAACAATTAGTCATATGGGATTTTTAATAGATATCCCAAATTTCTATCATATGACAGCTTATCAATTACTAAAATATTTCGCTAAAATTCAAAACTATCCAAAAGATAAAATAGATAGCAGAATTGATGAACTTTTAGCACTTTTTAGACTTTCAGAATGGAAACATGAAAATGTTAAAAATTTTTCCAAAGGAATGACTCAGAAATTGGGAATAATTCAAGCTATTATCCATGATCCTGAGATTATAATTTTAGATGAACCACAAACTGGTTTGGATCCACTTGCAAGAATCGAAATACGAAAGTACATCCGAGAACTTCAGTCTCAAGGAAAAACAATATTTGTAGCTTCTCATATGTTATATGAAATTTCAGAAGTTTGTGATAAAATTGCATTGATTAATTATGGAAAAATTATAGGATTTGATACAGTAGAAAATTTAGCTTCCCAGTTAAAAACAAGTATGTTAAATGCTCTTTTATTAAAACCAATTGAACCCGAAAGGCTGGGATTAATTATAGCTCGCTTAACTGAAAGACTTAATCCTTATTTAGATCAAGATTTAGATCCCACAATATCACCAATTCCTATAAAGTATAAACCAGATAAGCAAGAATTGAAGTTCTATTACAATGGTAAAGCTGAATCAAGAGGTGAAATCCTTAAAGTTCTAATTAAGGATTTTGAATCAGATTTTACAGTAGTTTCTTATACACAGCCTAAGACATCACAATTAGAAATGGTCTATTCTGAAATGGTAAAAGATAATGAACCAGAAGGTTTAAAGAGTTAAAAGGAGATGGAATAAAGAATGGTAAATAACAGTACACATATTGGAATAAAACCTATATTTGATACAATTGTATTCGAAATAAAAAAGCAGCGCAAGAAATTTTATTTCTTTCTAATAGTTGCAATTTTAGTAGTATTTTTAGTTGGGTATTTATTGCAATTAATCCCTGGATATCTACTTCCAGATACACAAGCAGACTATTTTCGTAATGGATTAACTTTCATATCGTTTTTGACATTATTTGCAGCCTGTTTATTTTTCTCAGGAATTATTTGTTCTGAATTTGACAAGAAAACAGGATTTATTGTTTTTCCTAAGATAAATAAATACAAATTGATTTTGGGGAAATATTTAGGTAATTTACTCAATGTTGTTTTTATAGTAACTGTATACTATTTCATTTTGGCATTACTTGGATTCTTCTATTATGGAGGGCCTATTAATATACGAATTTACTATTCATATGCTTTTGCTTTATTGTATGTAATTACCTTAAGTAGTTTTGTTACATTATTTAGCTCGTTTCTAAAGAGTGAAAATGTAACAATTATTATAACATTGGTAATCCTTCTAATTGGTCTTAATATTGCAGATCAAATTGTCACATTACTATTAGGAGATAAGTTCGAACCATTATATTCGGTCTCATATTTAGGTAACCTTATAACTTCGGTATTAAGAAACCCATTTCCAAATCCACGATACGTTGAAACTCCATTTAGTGGCATGGGTAGAAGTTTCGTATTTGGTTCATGGTTAACACCTACGATTGAGATGGGAACAACATTGCTTATTGTCTATATAGTTGTATTTTTTGTATTAGCAGCATTATTATTCAAAAGGAGGCAATTGTAAAAAGATGATGAATAAAAGTTTAGATAATAATAAAAAAATTCGTTATACAGCGGTATTGGTACTCGGATTAATCATATTTGGCATGTTTATTACTACTGTATCAGCAAGCACAAGCTATCAATCCACTTTAACGAAAGGCACCAAAGAGTTCATAATAACACAATATAATAAATCAGCATGGAAGAATACAGTTGATACCAATTCAAACCCTAATAGTTGGTTTGATGGGATAGCTAATGTGACTAATGCAAAGAGTAAGTATACTATCATAGGGTGGAGTTATACCACATGGCAAACCTATGATGTTTTAACAACAATCTTTATGCCTCAATACTTTAGTCCTCTAGTTATGTTTGGATTATTAGAAACAATGAATTCAAAAGGATATAATGAAACAACCATTAATACGAATTATACAACAAGTTATAATGTATGGTATGGATTGCGTGCCGTATGGAATTTTACAGATGGTAATTTTGAAGAAGCTCCAAGTTATATTGAGGGCGTGTTTGTCTTACAGAATCCCTCACTTTTTAAACCAATGATAGATGATTACAATAACCTTTCAGCAAAGCTAAATGGAGTATTGATGTTTCCATATTTTCCAATCTTGACTGCTGATCAATTCCTATGGCAAATGGCGCTAAATGGTTTAGCAATTGCAGAACCTCAAGAGGGTTATTTAACAAATCTTGTAAATGGCCTTGGATGTGAGAATGCTTCTGTAAATGGAAAAACGCTTATATTTGACCGTTATGGAATCGCAAATTACACGGTTGAAATATCTTACGGAACTGAGGGTTTAATATCGACTTTTACCGTTAAAGATAGTTCTGATGATATAATCTTCAAATTTGTCAGCACAGATTCAAATTGGCTTTTTTATATGATATTAATAATTGTAGCAGTTATCATAGTAGTACTAGCAGCATTCTTAATCATTAGGCATAGAAAAATAAAAAAAAACCGTTAAATTATTTTATTTATTTTAAATTAAAAAAAAAAATTATTTTTTATCCTCTATTGTTTTCATTCTATACCAATAACTTCATTAAACCCATCTTTATTTAAATCATCAGCTTCTAAAGCACTCATTTCCATTGGATAAATATCTCTTAAATCTTCCCAAATCCATCCTGGTTGTATATCCATTTGAGTTAAAAAGATCATTCCAAATGCTCCAAAAATAATAAGAGAAGCAGCTAATAGCACCAAATTAATCGGTCGAGAACTTTTATCTCTATTTTTCCTAATTTTCAAGCCTCTCGGATATCTTTAATTTAAATCTATTTACAATAAAAGTGGATTACGTCATAATAAATTTTAAGGAAAAAATTATCAAGATTATCAAAACAGTCACATATTCCCAAAATTGAGCTAAACAAGCATATTAATTAATCCATAAAATAATAAATAAAAAAAAATGTTAAATAATTGAGGTGCTTCAGAATAAAAATTTATTTTCCTATGGTCTTTTGTTCAGAAGACTTGTGATTCTGAAGTGCCTCTTCTTCTTTAATTCTGGCTCTCATTAATATCGATATGTTTTGCAGGCTTTTTTCCTACAGTTATCCTTAATAAACCATTTGCCATTTTTGAAGATATCATATCCTCATTTGCATCTGCCGGAAGTGGAATGTCCATATTTACGTCAACAAATTTAAAACCATAAAAAGGAAAAGGGAAATCTTTTTCTTCTTCCTTTTGTGCTCCTTCTTTTTCAGGAACTTTAGGTTTTTTTGCACTGACATTAAGATTTTTGTTTATTATCGATACTTGGACATCTTCTTTTGTACGTCCGGGTAAAGGAACAGTGATTAAGTATTCGTTTCCTAGATCTTCTACATTATGGGGTACCCAAGAACCAAATCCTCCCACAAAATGTCTCATAAATCTGCCTGCCATATGTTTCATTCTTGCTATATCTCTAGGGGAACAACAATTTGCCCACACTTGTGTTCCATGATGCTTTTCATCACACATATCTTATACCTCTCGTTTTTTTAATATTTTGCTCATATTTTTGGTGAGTATTATTCATTTATTCCAAAACCTCTCTCATATTCATCATCACCTACAATTGGAATCGTTTTAGTTTTTTGATCTCTTTCTTTCTTTAAATTCTCTAATACTTTTTGATAAAATTCGATCTCGTTGTTAATTTCATCTAACCGATTCATTAGTCTCTGCTTACTAAAATGTAATTCCTTTATAATTCTCTCTAAACGATTTATATTTTGTAATGAATAGTCTTCTGTATCGATATCTTTATGAGGTGGGGAGCAATGAAATGGAAAACATGTCATTACTCTATTAATCTTCTTTTCGTTCGGAAGCCATGTTTGAACCACTGTTCTAATATAATCTCCAAGAGTATTCATGCTTGATTCTAGATTATTTTTTAATACTTCCTCAAGACGTTCTTTTCCAGTGTCAGTAATTTTATATATTTTCTTTTGACGGTTATTCTCATCAACTATTTCTTCAGCTTCAACAAAACCTCGTTCTTCTAATCTTCCTAATAAGGGATATATAGTTCCGGGAGAAGCCCTCCACATTGGTTTGAATTTCTCGTTAATTTCAAGAATTATATCATACCCCGAAATTCCCGTATTTTCATAATTTTTAATGATAGAAAGTACCAAAATATCTAATCCTGAAAAAGGTCCTCCATGATATCCACTAAATCTCTTACCAAAAAACAATTTTTCACTCACCATTTATTGTTCGATTATAAATATATCATAAATCGAACTTATGATATTATAGAAAATTAGCCTATATAAATATATCGGAAATCGAATATTAATAATTTAATTATATTTTATAATATTATAAATTTTATGTATTATCTTATTCCATAAAGGAATAAGTAATTTTTTTTAATGCATTTTTTCAGATTTGTCGAATTCTTTTACAAGTTGTACAATATCAGCTTTTCTACAGGATGAGGGAACCGAAATATTATTTTCTTTACAAAATTCTCTTAATTGTTTAACAGTCCATTTATTATAATCTGATTCATTTTTATCAACATTATTATTTACAGAATCTAATTCTAAGATTTCTACAGCTTCAATATTTCCAACTTCATTATTAAAGTAAATACGCAGTTTATGACCTTCTAATTCGATTATTTCTTTTTGAATGTTGAAAATTGGCTCCCATTTTCTTTCTTCAATAGCATCTCCAAAGATATTTGCTTTCTTAACTACCTCTCCATAAAGTATATTGGTTCCAGTCAAGACATTTTTTCTTTTGTAATTATCAGGAATTTCGTTTTTAAGGATTTTTTCTAAAATCTCTTTAGAGTTCTTTTCACTTTTTATTTGTTTAAAAGATTTTGAAATTACACTCTGTTTATATATTTGATGCTCATTATAATTTTCAAGATCACTTAATTCATATTCCTTACTCTTTATTGTATCTTCAACATTTTGGCTTTCGAATCCAAACGCACAAAGGAATTCTCCGGGTTCCTCTCCTTGATCCACTGAGATAACTTTGCATCTATGAAACCCTGCTTGTTTCATTAATTCTTGTTGCAACTCGGAGGCAACTCGAGAACCAATAAATTTTTTTCTTACAGAAGACTCCACACCTTTCCAAATGAAAATACTTCTTAAATCTTCTTTTACAATTATTTTGACTTGAGAGGGATGCAATATTGTACCCCCATTAGCTTTACGAAACTCTTCTTCTGTAATATCTATTCTGTTATGTTCTCCATTGTCATGTAATTCAAAAATCATAAAATTAGCGTAACATTCAGTCATTTTTTACTTCAGCTCAAATATAATTTAACTAATCTCTATCAAATCCTATTTTGTATATATAATAAGAGAGAGAATTTTTAGTGAATTATTAGCTTGCTAAAATAGTAATAGAAATTATTTATTAGATTTTGCATCTGTTTCTTCTTTTATTCTCTTCTCACGTTCTTCTATAAATCTCTTAACAGGACGGAAAATCATATAAAATCCTTGTTGGTATGGTCGATATCCGTGTAAAAATTTCCCAAATTTGGATCCAAAATAATACCAAAAGATATAAGAAATAAATAGAAAAGCAGCAAATATTTCCATCCCTGGCTGGGGTGTTATTCCAAGATTGATACCGAAAAGTAAAAATGAATTCCACATAAAATATTTTCCACTATTGCTAGATGGAATGTGTATCCAGGGGATTGCATTTAACCAAGTTATATCTATTATCTCAAAATAGATAAGAGTATCCAGAAGTAGCACACCTGAAATAAAAATTATAGCTAAAAAAACAATCCAATCCTTATTTCGTTTTCGTAGATATTTTCGATACAAATAAGAGTTTAGCCAACCAAATAAGAAGTTTCCAATAAGCCCTTCTAAAAAACTCATTGATAATGTTCACTCTCCAACCATTTATATTTAAGATACCAATCCACAGTATCCTTCGTGGCCGTTCGATAATCTGGGAATTTAAACTTAAATCCTAAATTCTTAATCTTCTCATTAGAGAATAGATATTGATGCATAGTGTATGCTGTCATATCTAAATCAACTGGTGGTCGTGTTTTCATTTTTTTCGCTTTCTTAGCTTCTCTTTTATCAAGTAAAAATAGGTATTTTGAAAATAGTTGATAAATTGGCCACCATACGGGAAAATTAAAATATTCTGCATTTAAAAGATCGGCAAGATATTCCAAAAAATCTTCTTGAAAGCAGATATCCATAGCAGCATTGTAAGTTTGCCCAATAGATTCATCATTTTCAGCTAAATATATTGCTAACCTAACTAAATCTTCTACGTGAATTAAAGGCATACCTAGACGCTTTTTCCTTGGGTAAACATGGATACCTGGACCAAAACCTGACTTATTTACTAGTTGCATTATATGAAATACTCCATATATTTGACTTGGTCCCATTATGGGTGCAGGTCGAATTATTGTGGCTTTTAATCCATGCTTTCTAGAATAATTATTTACTACTTTCTCTTGTTCCATTTTACTGATACTATAGTTATTTGGGGGATTAAATGGTGCTGTTTCATCTACTGGAATAGGATAACCTTTACTATTTTTATTATATTTTGGTTCACCATATACCCCACATGTGCTCCAATGTATAAATCGTACATTATTCATGTTTTGTGAACTAATGATTGTTTCAAGCAAATTTCTAGTACCCTCCACATTAATTTTTCTTAAGAGGCTTAAATCCGCAAAATAATCATAAAGACTTGCGACATGGAAAATAAGATCAAATTTTCTATTTTCAAACAATTTCTCAATCGTATTTCTAGCTGTTAAATCAGCTGGAATATATGAAACTCGGTTGTGGTCTAATATATCTGTCATATATTTAAATCTACTGCTAAAAACTCTTTCTTTAGTCATTAAATTCTTTCTTTCATCCGTTGGTAAATCTGTAGCTATGATTTCCCAATCTGGCTTTGATTCTAATATCTCCTTTACTAAAAATGTGCCTGTGTGCCCTTTAGCACCATCAATTAGCACTAATTTTACCAATGATTAAATCACCCCTCTTTATTAAGGAAATCATAAATCTCATTCCAATTATAGACTCTAATTACATTATCTTCACTGTCAACATTTTGATTCCATGGCTGATCAAATAGTAATAGTAATCTCATTTTCATTTTCTTTATAGAATTAGCTAAATTCGGAGAATCATCAATATAAATATCGAAATCATGCTTTAATTTTACATCATAGGGTCTCGGTTCGAGGAAAAAAAGCTTTTTATAATGGATATTTTTTTTAATTCCGTGACTTTTTAGTTTTTCTAATGTTGGATCTTTAAATTTCGCTTGTCTAGCAGTAACAATATACACATTATAGTTCAAATTTAAATCTTTTAATATCTTTGGAGCATCTTTATCGATAAATGGTATTTCTATTGAGTTCTCATAAACCTTATAAAAAACTTTAAATGCTTCTTTTTCACTAATATTCCAGTCTCGAAAGAATTCCCAGTTCTTAACATCACTTTTTTTATAGTTCGTGTTATACAGCCTATTGAATGTCTTGCAATAAGTTATCATGACATCCAATAAAACACCATCAATATCCACAGCTACTTTTTTCATTATATATCTTCTTTTTAAATGCTTTAAAAATTCTTTTATTGAAATACAAATATTTCACTACTTTAGACAAATAAACGAGGAAATTTCAATGCAAAACCATTATTTATTTTTTATTTTAAACAAATATGAGTAATAGTATTATAAATCCTGAAAATTTTTTAACATTTGAACATTTTTTCTGAATAAAAGAAAGATTTATAAGTGTTAAAGCACATTTTATTATTAATGGGAATTAATTCCCATAATTAAAAATAATAAAGGTGATGATTTAGAAAATAGATTGCTTTGAAAAAATATAAATCCAGCACTAGAATTTTAAAAAAGAGAATATTCCCTCTCTTATTTTTCTTTTTTGAAAGGAATAAGAAAAAAAAATTTGTTAAATATTTTTATTTACACCAAATAACCAAAGAAGAAAATTTTATATCCGCTACCTAATGCAAATCCTTTTTTGATAATTACCGTAATTTTACTGTAATCACTTTTACCTTTAAAAATTTCTTGCTTTCTAGAAATCTGATGGTTGATAATATTCCATGACATGCGTGTATTGTACATTCTAAACTCTATTGTGGTTGCATTAATATAAATTGCTGCTTCGCCCCAATAATATTTTTTACAAGTACTCAATCTTCCATAACCTACAAGCATTCTATGGCTCATTAACCATTCGACAGTTGGTTGACTCACTTGTTCTGCTGAATATTCTCCCGAGTAAACATCCAAGTGACCATATCCCCAAAGATATATACCTGTAAAGTCTGGATTAGCAGTACCACGTCTGAAGGGTCCCCAATATGCTAATCCCATTAGCTCACTTGTAAAAGCTAGAATTGGAACATCAATCTCACTATAATGATCATCAAAATCAAATGACACATATGGACAATTATCCCAGTCACTTATTGCTGCACTCTCAAGACTCAACCTTGAAGGCCAATATCTATCAAATGTGGCATCAATATGGATCATCACAGCAGGATCACCATACCCTCCATAGATGTTACTAACTACACCAGGACCCCATGCCATATAAATCATGAATGCTGCCCACTCTTGTATATTTTCCCAAGGTAGACCTGTAAACGGATTAATTGTAGGTTCAAGAGGAGTTCCTGGTGGAAATTCAGCTGGTGCTGTGGGATTTTGGTCAGCATATTGCATTACAAATGTTGATCCGGGAGCACCTCCGACTTCATTAGCCCAACTACCCGCGGCTATCATTCCAGCAATCACAGCTGGTAAGTTGAATGAGTTGGTAACGAGTTCGGGGTATTTAGTTCCTGTTCCACCGTCCCGTAATAATATGCCTTTGAGATCTTCCTTCCAATACAATGAAGCATAATTCATTACAGCACTTCCTCCAAAACTATCACCTGCCATATAGACTTTATTAGCTCCAGATATAGCTTTAGCTAACTCTACTGCTTCTTTTATATCGCTAATCCACTGATCCCAACCCCAATAAGCCATTAAGCCAAGATCAGGAGGGTTCAGATATTCATTTACAAAGTGAGTTCTATAGTCTATTGCATAAACATCAAAATTTCTATTTGCAAGATAGAAAGCGAAAGAATGATCCTCATCTGCAGTCCACCAATCGTCAGGTGGATTTGAAGTTAACTGTTCACCGTTACTCCAAGTTCCTGGTAAGATAAATACGACACCTTCTGGTTCAATATCAGCTTTCACTAATCTGTGTAAGCCAATTTTGTCAAAGGGTCCATATGGATCCCTTCGCATTTCCCATATAGACTCTCTTAATTCAGGGTAAGCCTTTGTCTCTCTACCATTTACTGTCATAGTCCATTTCAATAAACTTGAAGGAGTTACATCAAGGTCATTAATGATATCAATAAACATCTTGGTTGTTGGCACCAGAGCATCTTTGGCCACTGTTTCTGGTGTATCATATTGGGTAAACTGAGGAGCATTGTGAGAGATAAAATTGATTGTTGGTATTCCAAGTTGATAGAATTTTCCTCCTTCTCCTGGAACAGCAAAAGCTCCTGGTAAACACGATGTTCGTACCATATCATTTTTTACAATCGCTTCTGATGCATAGGAAAGTAGGTATTCATTAGCCGAAAAAAGAGGTCCTGAGAGAAACATTCCTCTTGGAGCAACTAACCCAGTTTCAACAAATTCCCCGTCGATCACTTTTATTTGCTTACTAATCATCTCAATGTTTATAGCACATGCAACTTTAGGCAATACGTTATAAGCTAAACTATCATATTCAGTCCAATCTGCTTTTTTACCAAAATGACTACCAAAACTAACAAACATTAATGTCTTTTCTCTTGAGTATTTAGGTATTTGAGCAAAATACTTAGCTAATGCCATAACTATTGATACTCCTGAAGCCTCATTGGTGGCCCATCCATCATGATGGGATACGACCATAATGATATCATCTGTTTTTCCTGGTAAGGATCCATAAACATTGTAAGTTGTTCCAGGTCCTTCTGTTCCGGTTAAGATCATGTTTGCGCTGACGGACCCTGCTGTTAATAACTCTTTCAGATGATTGCCATCATTTGGACTCACGGTAAAAGCAGGTAGTTCCCCGTTAAAATACCAGTGAAGATATTGATTCACATAGTCGGCCATACAAGTCATAATCCCAATATATCCAACAGCACCATAAGTATAAGCTAAATTGTACGAACTATCGAGATTTGCTAGAGGCCAATTTTCAGTAGCCATTGGATCATTAGCAAAAGTATTATCTGGGTCCCACTCAAAGAGAATAAAGGGTTCAAGAATTGCTCTTGGCCATGGCGCAGCTATAACATCTACAAGTACTATTTTGCCTTCTATTCCTTCTGTTGCGTCCACATTACTGAATTCGGTATCTGAACCTGTCCCAACATATACAATCTCAGCTGAAACTCCTTCTGGAGGTGTGAAGTTAGCATATCGTAAGAAATAACATGGAATTTCTTCATCATTTCCACCAGCATTAATCATTAATTTCCACTGATCTGGAAAATTAACAGTTGCAGGTACAGGTTCTAAAAAAGTATCTTCCAACCCTGCTTCCTCAAACTTTTCTAAGACATAATCTGCACCTTCCCAGTATGACCCAGTTCCTGGCATTCGATAACCGTATGGACCTTGATTGCCAATGCCCCACATATCTTCAATCCATCCAAAAATCTCATCTTCTGAGGGAATCATTGACTTTTTATGATCTTTCTTTCCTTTTTCTGAAGTACATGAAACTGCTGGATCAATCATTAAGCAAAATCCAAGGATAAAAATGATCGTTATAAAATATACTACTAATTTTTTATTTTGCATGAATTTCACCTAATATTACATTTTTGTAATAAATTTGAATCGTATAATCATTGTGATAAACCTATATATAAAGATTTTGATATCAATCTTTTGCACTATATTCCTTTTTTAAGAGAATTTAGATTTTGTAGGAAAAAGCAAATATACAAATTAAAATTAGTACAATCATGGTAAATAAAATACATAAAAATCTAGGCAACACTAAAGGTATTTTATCAGATATAGATGGTACTTTATTCTTTAAAGGCTCAGCAATACCGGGAGCAATTGAAGCTATATCTAAAATTAGAAAAATGGGCATTAAATTCCTATTTTTAACTAATACTGATAGTAAAACCCCTAAATCAATTTATACCCAATTAGTTAGATATGGATTTTCTATTAAAGAAAATGAAATTTTTACACCAATTATCGCCTTAAAAGAATTCATATCAACTGAACCAGAAAAAAGCATATATTTAGTAGCATCAAAAGAGATTGAAAGTTTATTTAGTGAATTTAATTTGATAAAAAATAATCAAATACCTGATTATGTTATAATTGCAGACTTTAGAGACAATTGGGATCTTAATCGTCTAAATCTTGCTTTTAAATACATTATGCAGGGTGCTAAACTGTTTGGAGCTCAGGGGAATCGTTACTTTTTGGATCAAAAAGGAGAACCTGTAATCGATACTGGCTCTTTAGTGAAAATGTTAGCAGTCACAGCAAATGTGTCTTTTAAAATTTTTGGCAAACCATCTATAGAGTTTTTTAACCAAGCATTAAATAAATTAAGTCTAAGATCGAATGAATGTATTGTGATTGGGGATGACTATGAATCAGATATTCAAGGTGCTCATAACACCAATATGAAATCTATATTAGTAAAAACAGGAAAAGGTTCTTATTATAAACCATCAAATAAAGAAAAAAAACCCACTCTTATTATTGAATCCTTTAAATCAATTTTAGAATATTTATGAATCAAAAGAAATGGGTAAAAAAACTTAAGAATTGTTAAATTCTTCCGAAGAGTTATCAGAACCATTATTTTTATACATTTGATAAGATTCTTTTACTTCATCGAGATTTACTGTAATTAGAGTGTGAAGATGATGTCTTTTCTCAAATTGATGTAACTTATTTTGATTTAGAGGGTTATTTGGATGAATTACTACATATTCTTTACATTTAATACAAGCTCGAACTCTCATTCCATATAACACTCTCTGAAGCCTATCCCGAATAAATTAAAAGATTTCTACTATTTCAAATTTGTGTTTTTTGATCAAAAACTTAGATTTCCATTAGGTTTGGGATAGTAGAGTCATAAAGTTGTTTCATTTCTAAAATATCAAGTGTTAGGTTTCCCGTTCTTAATCCATCAATTTTTAAAATTGGATTTTTAATTAGAGTTCCGACTCTTTTGACAAATACTCCAAATTTTTTAGCTAATTTCAAAATCTTTTGGTAATTCTCTGGATTGGTCTCAATTACAAATCTACCGGCAGTTTCACTAAATAAGAGTTCGTCATCTTTTAAGTTGTGAATATTATAGTCATATAGATTCAATTCTATTCCTATACTATTCTTAAAGCACATTTCTCCAAGAGTAATTATAAATCCTCCTTTATTTATATCGTGATTTGCTTTAACAAGTTGATTTTTATATAATTCCTGAAGAAATTTCCATCGGTCCGCTATTTCAACTTCATTGATTTTAGGTGGGGTCCCTCCTTCAATATTATGCACTACAGAGTGATATTCGGACCCTCCTAACTCTGCTCGGGTATCTCCAATTATTAAGATGTCGTCTCCGACATTTTTGAATGGTAAAGTTATTATATTATCTTTTCCATCAATTATTCCTACAATCATAATTATTGGAGTAGGTTTAATTACAGTATTATTCACATCATCTTCATTATAAAATGAAACATTACCTCCAACAACTGGAATCCTTAGATTTTTACAGCTATCCGCCATTCCTTTAACAGATTCAGCAAAATACCAAAAAGATTCAGGTTTCTCGGGATTTCCAAAATTACAGCAATTTACCATTGCTTTTGGTCTTGCTCCATTGGCAATCACATTCCCACATATTTCAATGATCCCTCCTTTGGCACCTTCATAGGGATCAAGATAACAATGTTTTGAATTGGTACCCACACTAGCTGCTATAAATTTATTAGTACCAATTATTCTCAGTACACCAGAATCTCCTTTCCCACATTTTACAACAGAACGTACACCAACTTCATGATCATATTGTCTATATACCCATTCTTTACTGCAAATGTTCTCAGAAGCAATTAATGTATAGATTACTTGATCAAGTCTGAGTTTTAGTTCTGGGGTCTCCTCCAGACACAAAACGTCGAGAAAATCTGGGCGATTTTCCTTACGAGGAATGGTAGGAGATTCAGAGAGTGCAATTGAAGGTAAACTAACCACTGAATTATCACCATCATAGATATTGAGAATTTTAGAATCATTTGTGCGTCCAATAACTGCATGCGGCACTTCGAATTTTCTAAATATATCTAGTACTGTTTCTAATCCTTGGGGTTTAACGATAAAAGCCATTCTTTCTTGAGACTCTGACAACATAATTTCGAATGAATTCATGTTTGGCTCACGAGTAAAAATTTTTCTCATGTCGATCTTTGCACCCGTACCGCCATCACCTGTTAATTCACTTAATGCACAAGACAAACCGCCGCCTCCAAGATCTTTTAGCCCTCTAACATAACCAGTTTTGACAGCTTCTAATGTGGCCTCAATGATCATCTTTTTTGTAAAAGGATCTCCAATTTGTACTGCTGGTCTATCCGCTTCTGAAAGTTCAGTAAGAGTTCTTGAGGCAAAAGTGACTCCATGTATCCCATCTCTTCCAGTCGACCCTCCCATTAGGATAATGTAATCCCCAGGATAATATGCTCTGCTTGGAGCATGCTTAAAATCCTCAATTCTTCCTAATCCAATACAAGCAACATTAACAAGACAATTACTCTCAAAACTTTTATCGAATCCAACTTCTCCTCCTATGGTTGGGATTCCGGTGCAATTTCCATAATCCGCAATTCCCTTTACCACATATTTAAATAACCATTGAGAATGAGGATTATCTTTTAACGGACCAAATCGCAATGGATCTAGTAAAGCAATTGGGCGTACTCCCATACATAGGATATCTCTTATAATTCCACCTATACCTGTCGCAGCTCCATGATAGGGCTCAATAGCAGATGGGTGGTTGTGAGACTCAATTCGAAAAGCTAGAGCATAACCATCTCCAATATCAATTACTCCAGCATCTTGCCCAGGACCTGCCAATACATAATCATAATTTTTTTCAGCATCTTCAAATAAAGATAATTTTGGTCGGGAAGATTTATAAGAGCAATGTTCACTCCACATTACATCAAACATACCTAATTCTGTAATAGATGGTTCTCTATTTAAGGTATCTTTTATCCACTGAACTTCTGAAGATGTTAAATCTACATTTAATTCATCATCATCAATTTTAATTTTTGGCATCACGATAACCTCTTTTCTATAAAGTCAATCATTGAATTAAAAAGCATTCTTCCGTGTATTGTGCCTTTTGGACTTAGAATTGCTTCAGATGCACGTTCTGGATGAGGCATCAATCCGATACAATTTTGTTCTAAATTACATATCCCTGCGATATTTTCAAGTGATCCATTAGGATTAGACTTTTCTGTTATTTCACCGTCCTCAGCAGAGTATCTAAATACAATTTGCTCATTTTCTTCAAGTTCCCTAAGATTATCAGTAAAGTACCTCCCTTCTCCATGAGCAATGGGAATGTCTAAAATATCACCAATGTTCAATTTATTTGTTAAAGCGGTTTTATTATTTTCTACCTTTAAATTAACCCATTTGCATATAAATTTAAGTGAATCATTTTTTAATAAAGCACCTGGAAGAAATTCGGCTTCAGTCAAGATTTGAAATCCATTACAAATCCCTATTACTGGTCTTCCATCTTTTAACATAATTCTTGCTTCATCTAAAGCTGGACTATGAGCCGCAATTATCCCTGCTCTTAAATAATCTCCAAAAGCAAAACCCCCTGGGAGTATGACTCCGTCATAATGAGCTTCTTTAAAATGATTATGCCAAACTAAATCTGTTTTTACGTTTATAACATTATTTAAGACGTGTAAAGTATCCAAATCACAATTAGCACCTGCGAATTGAATAACAGCAATTCTTAGGGTCATATTGATCATTTCTCTGTAATTAAATTTAAGATCTTAAAGTTTTGAGTAACGGGGTTGAAAATTCTGAGTTTATTTAATAAATCTTCAACAATCTCTTTAGCGTTCGTTTCATTTTCAGCAGTTAAATAAAATCTAAGATATTGACCACTTCGAACATTAGAAACCATATCATAACCTTTTTTGGCTAGCAAATCTCTTTTAATAGTTTCTCCAACAGGATCTCTTGCGGCTGGTTTGTTTTCTAATATTACTTCAACAATAAATTCTGAAGGAATCATTTTTTAAGAATAAGTTAAATTATAATTAAAATAATTGTTATTAATTTATAAATAATCTCAACCACCAAACTGCATTATATGTGGAGTTTTTTTTAATTTTTTTATGCTTAATTAATTTAAGTAGAATTACCTCATCCAGTTTAACTAAGGCTCATGAATACTAAAAGAATAAGCGCAACTAAGGATATTATGACACTATTTCTGCCTAATTTGGGAAATTTTCCATTAAGTGATTCATTTTGATATTTTTTAAATGAAAGTAAATCGATGAATAATAAAATAAAAGAGGTAATGAGAAGCCCATATGTGCCAATTAATAGAATTAAATGAAACATAATGAAAAAATTAACCTTTAAATGTATATAAATCTTTTCTTATAATCTTAAATTATCTCCTTGAGAGTTAAATATAATTAAACTTTTCTAGATTTTTTAATATTCTCTGTTCCACATTTTCTACTTCAGCCTTAAATTCTAATCCAGTTATTTTGTTATAACTTCTCATGTATCTTTTTGCCAATTCAACTTTAATATCAGTGGAAATGGGAGGTATTCCTTGATTAGGTTTTATATTGGGAAAGATATTGGGATATTTCTCCATTAGCCAACCCCTAAAGATTTCTTTATCTAAAATCTCAGGATCTTGACTCTTTTCGAATTTTTCCTCATACGTGTCTAGGATCCAAAATCGAGAAGAATCTTGAGTATGAATTTCATCAATTACATATAATTCACCATCTTTCATACCAAATTCATATTTTGTATCAACTAAAATAAGCCCATTCTGTCTACAATACTTTTCTCCAAATTTAAACAATTTTAATGCTGCTTCTTCCATTTGTTCATATACATCTCTTTCAATTAAGTTCCTTTCGAGGATTTCCTCCTTTGAGAGGTAAATATCATGACCAGATTCTGCTTTTGTGGAAGGTGTAATAAAATAGTCCTCTAATTTCTGGTTTTGCTTTAAACCATCTGGTAGTTTTATACCTGAAGTTGATTTTCCTTTTAAATAATTTCTCCATGCAGTTCCAGTAATATATGCTCTTACAATCATTTCTATAGGTATTAAATTACACTGATGAACTATAGCTACATTAGGATCTGGTACATTAATCAAGTGATTTTTAACAATATTTTTCGTTTTTTCAAACCAAAATGAAGAGATTTGATTTAGTATTTGCCCTTTGAATGGAATTGTTGTAATAACGCGATCAAAAGCAGATAAACGATCTGTTGCAATAATAATTCTAATATCGTCTTTAATATAATTGTCTCGAACCTTTCCTCTATATAATTTCCCTAAAGAGGAAAAATTAGTTTCTTTTAGGGTTATATCTAGCTGACTTTTGATTATTTCATCAAGATTGTTGTTAACCATGTTATTAATAAAGAGTAATTCGCATAAAAAATATTATTATATATTTTATATACTAATTATTAATAGTAAAATAAAGGTACTATTAATTTTATCACTTTTTGTAGTATGTTCCGTCGTTAAATTCATCAGGAGGATATTTGTTTTCATTTATTTCCATTTTTTTAACAAAAGAGTAAGTTAAATCTATACTTAAAGAGTTTACGAGGCTAACTAAATATATAAAAATATCCGCTATCTCCCCGGAAATTGCTTTTATTAATTCCTTATTTCTATGTATATCATTTGAATTATAATCTTTAAATAAAAATAATTCTGACAATTCTGAGACTTCTATTCCTAAAGCTTGAATTAAATTTTTGGGAGTATGATATTTTGACCAATTACGCTTTCTTACAAATTCATTTACTTGATACTTAAAATAAGAGACAGATGTGTTTTCATCATTCTGATCTAATTCCATAATTTAAACGAGCTATCAAAGTAAGAGTTTTTTTATATTATATTCAATTAAGACTTTTTATAAACTCACATATTAACTGATTAATTACATCTTTACGTTGAGCAGGTGCAAAATGACCCGCCATATCTATTACCTCAAGTTGAGAATTAGGGATCTTCTTATGTAATTCTTCTGACATTTGTTCTGGAGCAAAATTATCTAACCGTCCTCCTATAATAAGCGTTGGACATTTTATTTTAGAAGGGTTATATTCTTTTATTTCATTTATCATACCAAAGATTTGCTCTTCAATTAACATGTAAAGTTTATCTTTAGTTAACTTCATTCCATTTATCGATTCCGCTAATGACGCTAAAATATAGGGGATAATCTTATCCAAAATGGTCTCTATGGAATTTGATACGACTTGCAGAAAATTCATCCGAATAAAATATGGAAGTAAATTATAGAAAATATTTCTAATAACATTGTCGATCATGATATATCCAGAATTTAACAGGATAAGAAATCTTATATCTTCTGCATGCTTCATGCAAAATAGTTGAGCAATCATTCCACCAACTAGGGAGTGCCCTATTATCCCATATTTCTCATCTACATTTAAATATTCTAATAGATCCTCAAGATCTCGAATAATTTCGTGTCTAATATTTTTTGAAAGATCTGGTTTTTTAGGATGATCACTTCTACCATGTCCTAAAGCATCAAATGCAATTATTCGGTAATTCTTTCTAAGAACTTGAATTTGACCATTGAAAAATGATGCTGACGAGGCAAATCCGTGAAGTAAAATTATAGTTCCTTTTGTTTTTTCCTTGGCATCTCCATTGATATCCTCATAATAGAGTTTATAACCCTCTTTGTTAATGAAATAAGGCATGTAAGAAGATCTTCTTGAAATTTGTTAATATTTTTTGAAATAAAAGATTCAAAAAATACTTTACTAAAATGAAAAAGCATTTAAATTTATGAAGACAAATTCTTTTTTTGTTAGTTTTAAATTTGAGATTTTAGCATTTTGGTGAATTTTTTTCATCTATTATTAATATTTATAGAAAAAATTAATTATAATGTCATAAAAAATGATAAATAATTAGATATTTAAAGGTCTTTTGTTACTCTCTTTTTACTATAGATGTCTAAAAGTGTTGGCATAAATATTCTATTCAGTTTTTTATATACTTTTATATTTGTTTTATCTGGTTCTTTAATCTCACTGAATCTAATCATTTCTTGTATTGCATTTTCAACTCTATTATATCTTTTGCAACCCAAAAAACCCAAAATAGCCGCACCCATTGCTGCTCCATCTTTAACCTCAGGGACTAATACTTTTCTTGATAATACATCAGCAAAAATTTGAGTCCATAATGGGCTATTCATAGCCCCACCGTCTACTTTAACTTCATTTGCTTTAGTTCCTAACATACCTTCTACTATTGTCAAGTAAACTTGAGCTGCTAATGCGGCAGACTCCATTATGGCTCTAATCATATGTGCTCTCGTATGATTCCACCCTATACCATGAATAGTTCCTTTTTTAAACATATATAGTGGAATAAATAATAGCCCTTCGGATCCGGCAGAGATATGCGAAGCTTCTTGAGTTAATACATCATAAACGTCAATATTTTTTTGTAGACTTTCTTTGATTTGGAGCTGTGAGAAGTTATCTTTGAACCACTTAAAAGCAGTACCAGTTCCAGGAATTAAACCTTCGACATTCCAGTTGCCCTTAATAACAGAAGGATATGAAAAAATTGGAAAATCACCCGCGGGTTGTATTGGCTTATCTGAAATCCCATCTACAAATGTTCCTGTACCTACTGTTATTTTAAATTGACCTTTATTAATGACTCCTAATCCTAAGGAAGAACATTGTTGATCACCGCCACCTACTATTATTGGAGTATTTTTCTTTAATCCTAAATCGTTTGCGGAGTTCTTATTTAACTCTCCAATGACATCCCCCGAAGCGTGCAACTCAGGCCATAAACCTAAAGGTAAATTATATAGCTCTGAAAGTTTTTCATCCCATTCTAAGGTATTTCTATTTAAAATTCCCAAAACCCCATTAGTGGGGTCAGTAACATAGACGTCACATAATTTCATATAAATATATGTATCAGGGTAGATGATTTTAGCAGTTTTCTCAAATAATGCTGGTCGGTTTTTCTGAATCCATAAGATCTTAGGAATAATTCTTCTAAGATCATCTTCTTTAGTCCATTCTTTAGCAGTATGTTCTTCTCTTTCATCCATCCAAGTTAAAGCAGGATATAGTACCTTCCCCTCTTTATCTACGATTGTGATTGTGCCCCGAAGGAAAGTTGAAGATATTCCAATTATATCATTTACATTAATGGTTTTTACTGCTCTATTACAGGTATTTTTTATAGCATTCCACCAAATTTGTGGATCTTGCTCTGAAATACCAGTTGGTTGTTCCACTATTGGATATTCCTCATATGATTTAGAAATAACTTTACCAGATCCATTTATAATTATTGTTCTTGCCCCAGTTGTACCAACATCAAATACACAAATTAATTCACTCATAAATCTACATCTTATTTTTAATTTATATAAGTAATATTTCAGATAAATGTAATATTTTATTTTTTCTTTTTCAATTTTAAGATTAATTAAATTCTTAAGATATTGAGATTATGTTTAATCATCAAAAATTATAAAAGAGTTTATCAAATAATCATGAAGGCTATAAAGAATCTAAAAATCTTAACTTTAGTTGAGAATATGGTTGTTGGAGAAAGTTGGGGTTCTTGGGGCCTTTCTTTCCTTTTAGAATTTCAAGATGCAAACGGAAGTCCAAAAAAAATTCTATTTGATACTGGTGGAGATAAAGACGTTTTTTTGCACAATATTAAAACATTTGACGCTAATATAAATGACATAGATGCTATTGTTCTCAGTCATGGACATTGGGACCATGCTGGAGCCTTAGTTGAGGCTACCAATATTAGTGGGGGAGTAAAATTATTTACACATCCTCATGCGTTTTTTCCCCGTTATCACATAAATACTAAGGGTAAGAAAAGGGAAATTGGAATTAGGAAAGAAGAAAGTTTAGATAAAATTGAAGCCGCTGGAGGGCAAGTTGTCTTCTCAAAAGAATCGATTGAGATAGCGCCAGGTGTACGAACAACTGGAGAAGTACCCAGAAAAAGTTTTGAGAAAGTAATGGAATTAAAGCAAGGTGAGAAATTAGTAAAAAATATAGATGGTGTTGAAACAGATGATTTCATTTTAGATGACCAATCCTTGTGGGCTAATGTAGAAGGCATTGGACTTGTTGTATTAGTTGGTTGTGCTCATGCAGGATTATTAAACATACTTGATCAAATAGCACAAATCGGGAAGTTTAATAATTTTTATGCGGTTATAGGAGGAACCCATTTAGTGAGGCGTCACGATGCATATATTGAAAGAACAATTGAAGGATTAAAAAAGTATAACCTCAAGATATTATCTCCCTGTCATTGTACGGGTTTTAAAGCAACTACTAGATTATGGCAGAGCTTTCCGAATGAATTTTATTTGAATTATTGTGGAAGAGAATTCGAAATCGGGATGTTACCAGAACAACAAATATTTTAAATTATAATAGGGTAGTTATAAAGTCTTAAATAATAACTCAGAAATATCCATGATTTTGTAGATTTCTTT
>JBHLON010000091.1:0-5700 GCA_048940445.1 Promethearchaeota archaeon | reverse complement strand
TAAATGACGCTCCCGCTCTCAAGAGGGCAGATATCGGCGTTGCTATGGGGATTACTGGAACAGATGTAGCTAAAGAAGCAAGTGATATGATATTAGTTGATGATAATTTCGCAAATATCATCGAAGCTGTAAGTGAAGGAAGGAGGATCTATGATAATATAAAAAAGTTCATTACGTATTTATTATCTGCAAATATTGGTGAAGTATTCACAGTATTAGCTATTGTGATACTAGGACTTTTATTTTTCGACCATATCTTTCTCCCGATTCTAGCCATCCAATTATTATATATAAACTTAGTTACTGATACTTTGCCTGCTCTTGCTTTAGGTGTTAGCGCTCCCGAAGGAGATTTAATGCAAAGAAAACCACGAGATCCAAAAGAACCATTACTAACAAAAAATTTGGTAATCTTTATAATGTTATTCGGAATCTTGAATGCTTTAGGATGTATTTTGTTATTTCTATGGAGTACTGATTTCAATTTAGCGATAGATATAACAACCATAGACTTAACACGACAAAGAACCATCATTTTTACTGCATTAATTATATATCAGATGTTACAATGTCTTAGTGTTAATACAAAGACCCCTATTTTTTCAAAGAAAACTTTTGAGAATAAAATATTAATCGGTGCTATTTTAGTGGGGATTTTATTACTACTTTTAGCAATATATGTTCCATTCTTACAGATTTTTATCAATACTTACCCTCTAAAACCAATGGATTGGCTAATGATTTTAATTACTACTATTCCAATCCTCATCTTCACAGAATTATATGAAAAATTAGTGTTTAATCGTAAAGCTAATGATTTGCTGAACCACATTGAAAAAAAGGAAAATTGTTAATAAAAAATAATATTTTTTTACATATCCAAATATATATTTACGAGAATAATTCTCTCTATCCTATTGTCATGAAAATGGATTTCTACTAAATAATGGGGAATATAATCGATTAGCTTCATTTTATCTTTCTATTATTTTTTTTCTTATTGTTATTATTGAGTTAAAGCACATATATAAATTGAACACTTCTGTCAAATTCTCACGAGAAATCTAGGAAATTTATTCCTACTCAAGACTTTTTTATAGAAAATGATTATTATTTTCTCTGAAAAACTAGTATATAACTATGAATAATTCTTCTAGGTTATTCGGGTTAAAGATGTATAACAGTATTCACATCTAATCGATATTCCTTTGAAAGGAACTTTTCGAGTCAAAGATTCTATGAGCTTAGTACCACAATAAGGACAATTTAAATCATATATAATCTCTCTGAGTTTTTCAAATAACCATTTTGGAATATTAATATTAAAGAACCATTTTGGAAAGTTGTTTAGAAATTTGGTGCTTCCTATAACCGCATCCCACTCTTCACTATTTAAATCTTCCAAATACCCTTGATTAATTAGAAATAAAACCGTAGAAGGATAGCCACTTTCAAATCTTTGAGCAATTAATTCATTAAATACCTTTTTTGCGAGGGGATGGCCTGCTTTTGTAAGAGCTTCCAATAACGGAAAGGCTACATCTCCATCTAACAACCTTGTATTAAAATCATCTAGTTTTGCTTTAATTTTTTTAATTAACTTTTTTGGAATATTTTTCTCAAAAAACCATCTTGGTAAATTTTCTATAAATTTTGAGCTTTCAAAAAGAATATTCAATTCTTCTTCATTTAAATAATCCAAATACCCTTGCTTAATGAGATATATAATCACAGAAGGGTAGCCGCTTTCAAATCTTATTGCAATCTCTTCTTTAAATACCCTTTTTGCTAGGGGGTCTCCTGCTTTTACAAGAGCCTTCAATAACGGGAAGGCAAGATTGCTATGTAACAAATTTGTGACATAATTATTTTCATACCAAGCTTGAATATTAGAGCAGTGTCCCCAGAATTCAGTTTCTGGGGATATTTTATATTTATCCCTTCCTCCTCTTTCCATTGAGGAATCTAGTTTTGTAGCCGCCTCATCAATGGATTCAATATCGTCATAATCTCTAATTTTGTTAATTGGAATATTTAATAGTAAATATTTACACTGGTGAAAGAGTTTTCCCCCGACATATATATTAGTTTTACCATTTTCTAATTTTAATATTATGTAATCATTGATTTTTAATTGAGGGCTTTTAATGGGTTTTGAAGAATTTTCTAATTTCTGGCTTTCTACATAACGTTCAAGCAAAATCTCTGTCGTATCTTCAAAAAGACGATCAACGTTCTGTCCGGTTTCAGCAGAAACTTCTGCAAATGCCGAAAGGTTATAATTTTCTGCTATTAAGATTCCTTCTTCTCTAGTAACTTCTCGATCTGTTTGTAAATGGAGTTTTGTTCCAACTAAAATGATTGGAATATCCCCTGAATGCTCTCGAATTATCTGAATCCAATCAGGTAAATGTTCTAATGTTAAACGATTTGTTATATCATATAAGAAAAGTGCAGCGTTTGATCCTTTACAATATTGATGAAGTAAGAATCTGAATCTTTCTTCACCACCAAAGTCCCAAATTTGTAATTTAACTTTATTTCCCTGAAAATAAGTTGTTTTTGAATAGAAATCAACACCTATTGTCAACTTAAGATCCTCTAAGAAGAACCCAGAAATATATCTAATAGTTAATGATGCTTTATTGACTGAAGGATCCCCTAACATCATTATTTTAAATGTATAATCATAATCTGTCATTTTAGAATTAAATAATTCATTGAAGATGTATGTATTTGCCTCCTTCTGCTGAATTTATAGGTCTGTAATTAAAAATTTAATTGATTTCTAATTATTTTCTTTTTATCAATAATAAAAAAGATTTAGCATATAAATATCACATTTCTGTCAGTTTTTCGTATGAGATACACGAATTTTACAGATCAATTCGTCACTTTAAATCTTGAAATCTTGTAAAATATTATCACTCTAGTTTTTTTATTATTATAATGCCCAAGCATATGTAATAACATTCTACGGTTATTTCACGAGACTACATACATATTATGTGAGTATTATATTAACATTGCAGCGATGATATCTTCAATTTCTTAAATCCAAATTAATTTCTAATAGGGGCATAATATTGATAAGTTTTGAATTATTTCTTGCTTCACCATTATTATGACAGTTGATTTTCATTTTCGAGAACCATATATACCTAATATTATCATCCTTATCTCCTTAATCTTACTTTTAATAAGTTTTGTATTTGTTAAAAAAGATGATAAACTTAAAGGAGCAAAACTCCTTATTATGGGAAGTATTGTTGCTATCCTCTGGTATTTTATTGATTTTTTTATCCCAGGTATATTATTACCCGCAATTCCAACTCCCGAAGATTTAGAATTCACGCGGGTTTACGGGATAATTTTAATTGATTTAATCCCTGATCTTGTCTTAATTTTGAGTCTTGGGATTCTACCACTCGTGGTATTTTTCATGAATAGATCATCCAATTCAATTTCTTTTTTAGCTTTAGGAGCAATAATCCAAATCATATCAATCGTTGTTGGTATTGATCAATATAATCTATTGATATCTGTATTTTCTTTGACAACTACGGCAATTTCCATGGCATTTTTTGCCTATTATGGCTACATAATAAAGAATTTCTTTCTTGTTTTATTCGCACTCTCGTTTTTTATAGCTCGTTTACTTTTTCTTCTCATTATTTAATGATTATTCGGTTATTTCACTAAGCAATACAAAATAACTGATTTTAAGACCATAAAACTGGAAAAATTAGAGGGTTGTTATGTCTTAACTGTAATCGCGCACTTGGGAGATGTAATGAAAACACCTTAATACTCTATAAAGCAGTTCAGTATTTAAATGCAAATAAAGACAAAATTAAAAAGTTCAGAAAGCATGTTTAGTGAACTTTATTGGCATTGTGCTAATCTCGGAATTATTGTATTTCATGAAAGAACCATATCTAGAATTTTATTCTTGATAATTTAAAATAGAATTTTTCCTTTTGAAAAAGCGTTTATGATTTCACTTTAGGTGACCTATTTACTTTATCACTTCTTTTTTAATACTAATATATGGTTCTCGCATACATTATCGTACCATTTCTTATCTTTACGGCGTTCCTTAATAGCGTTCATGCACACAAATTCCCTGTACTCACTATATTCTTCTGGTAATTCGATCTCCACCAAGGGCATTCTTGTTATAACCTTCCTTTTAGGTCTATCCTTTTCACATACTTTACATTTTACTTGCATTGGTTCACTATTTTTTTAGATTTTGGTGATTTTCAAATACCCATCGTAATTTACATTGACGAGAACAAAAAAATCGTTTTACTGGTTCTTGACAAATATTAATATGATGATATTCTTTATTCCATTTTGTACCCACGATCCTTTTACCACAAGATTCACAATTAGGTACTACTATTTCCTCTTTATGTCTAATTTCTTTCAATCCCTCTATCCGTTGTGATATTGCGTTTAATTTTTCCATGTTGCTCATAAAATCACGATCTCAATATATTGAGTTAATTAAAGTTATAAGCCTTTTATTGTTAAGTAAAAAAAAAAAGAATAAGATTCCCGAATATATCGAAAATGTGTAATGAGAAATATCGATTAGCGGGTTACTTAATCATTTTATGATGTTTTATTTCTATAGACTTAGGGTCTAAAAAAATAAATCATTATCGATAAGTTAGAAAATGAGTTTTTGTTGTAACCTTAACTCAGAAAAAATAGGATTTTTTATCTTCTGTGCTTTCTATAACATTCTTGACAATATACATCTCTACCTTCCTTAGGTTGAAATGGAACTTCGCACTCATTACCACAGTCAGCACATGTGGCTTTGTACATCGTTCTATTGCCATAACTTCTTTTAGACATAATTTCACCAAATTTTAATTTTATACTTGAAACTTTGAAATATTTTTATTCAAGCATATAAGAACTATTTTTAAATTTAATAAACCTTGGCATTTTAAATAATACGCTTCAAAATTCTGGAATTATTTGTAGTTTTAGAGGGAAAGAAATATCTCCTTTATTTTTATAGTAATGGGGTTAAATTGATGCGTATATATAGATTCCTGAAAAATCTTGAAATAACTCGGAAGATTATTATTGACAATTATAATACTTAATTAGAGAAATGATGCTTGATAAAGACTGACCAAACTTAAGAATCAATTATTATTGAGAAGCTTACCTTTGTTTTGTAATAATGATTAAAACATTATTGCGGTTATTTGACGAAACCTGCTCCCTTTCCTTTAAAAAGCTTTAAATTATCATATTAGAAGATTTTTATCAAGGTTTAAATTGAACTTGGTCTTATAGAAATTGATTGTCCAATAAAGTTACAAAAATGTAATAGATATATATTGTAGAAAGGTGTAAAAATAAATGCCTATGGTTATAATTAAAACTCAATGGCCTCATCATGTTGCGGAAGATGTTGGCAAGGCATATCTTGAGGTCATGAAAAAGTATCCAGTAGATAAATCCTTATATAAAGCCGCGGTATCATCTTGTATAAAAGCGACTAATGAAGGCTTTAAGGCTATAGCGGTAGATGATGTTAAGGAAGGCAAGCTTCAAGAAACACTGGATTTAGTGTATCGTAGGATGTTGATGTTTGGAAACCTTGTGAAAGATCTCCGATATGAAATTGAAGTCTACATGTCTGGAACAGAAGCTATGCCAATGATTGGACTT
>JBHLON010000010.1:0-86101 GCA_048940445.1 Promethearchaeota archaeon | reverse complement strand
ATTCCATAAAACATATCGTTGCCATTAAGAAGAAGCCAATTCCCACAATTAAAATGTGTTTTTTATTCATTAATCTACACTTTATCAAATTTATTTCACTTTTTGGTTATATATTTCACTTTTTGGTTATATTTATTTCACTTTTTGGTTATAATATACTATTTTGGGTCATTCATATTTAACTTTATCTATATCCCCCGCAAGCCCCACATTTTCGAGATAATCTTGCTATGAACTCTGAGGTATGAATGAATTCTCGTAATAGGATTTTTCATAAGCGAGGTAATGAGAAAAAAGTAATTCGCAGGATTTATAGTTTTCTAACTCTATCAGAGTTTAAATACTTATATTTAAACTTAAAAGAGGTAATAAAATTATAGAATTACCTAACTTTTTTATTTGCAATATTGCTAGACAAGAGATTTGTGATTATAGAAAAGAATTCAGAGCTAAAGCACATCAGGAACCAATCATGGAAGCAATAATGAATAAATCGAAACGCGCTGGTATAGAAATTGAAGTATATGATACAGCTCATATCGCAAATATCATGGATTTAGTCGATATGGGTGTATTTAAAAAATACGGCTAGTAATAAAGAAATGACTATACTAATTAAGTCCAATTTAGAGAAAGGTAATCATAACTAAGATTTTCAATGAATTAATTTCTGTTCAGATTTAATTTTTCAAATATCCTCAAAAAATCTATATAAAAGAATTTTAAATTTTTTATTCTGGAATAATAATTGAATGGTCTTCTTTGATACGATCCAAGACAATCACAGTTTTCACTTCTTCAACTCCAGGAAGGTTGCGAAGTGTTTCTATAAGACCCATGGAGTCTGAATGATCTAGACATTTTGCCATAATAAATAAAGGATATTCTCCAGTGACAATATAAGCATACTTAATTTTTTCCATTTTCTCAATCTCGTTTTTAACATCCTCTAATGGATTAGTAGCATTTACTCTCAGTGATGCCATTACCATTTCACGATACCCTAATTGACGACAATCAATCAACGCAACATATTTTTTAATTAATTCTTTCTCAAGTCGTTGAATTCGTGCTCTTATATTATTCAGGGATGATAACGGAGGGATCTTCTTTAATTTTATCCAACACAATTTGAGTCTTTACTTCCTCTACTCCTGGAAGGTTACGTAAATTCTCGATGAGTCCCATAGAATCTTGATGATTCAGACATTTTGCCATAATAAACAATGGGTACTCTCCAGTAATTATATAAGCATATTTTATCTTATCCATGAGTTCTATTTTTCTCTTAAGATCGTCTAAAGGATATGATGAATTTACTCGAAGTGATGCCATCACCATCTCACGGTATCCTAAAAAACGACAATCTATCAAAGTTACATATTGTTTAATTACTTTTTTTTCCTTTAAACGATTTATTCGCATCCTTATTGAAGTTGGAGTTAACTGAATCTCTTTTTCAATGTCACGGAGCGATGCCTTGGCATTATTTTGTAGAATACTAAGAATCTGTTTGTCTAAATCATCTAAATCTATAATTTCTGTCATAATTAAACTCAAATTTTTAACTTGTTAAATCAACAATTTCTAATTGTCTAGATATAAATATGATAAAATTAATATAAACTTTTTGTTTGTAATATCTATTTATAAATCATTATATTTGTTTGTGCTATTTTTTGATAATAATTTTATATTATGTAAAGTAAGTTTATATATAAGTTTACATTTGTAATATTTAATGTAAAATGAGTTATGAATTGTACATAAAAGGTCTTAAAAAAGTTTAAAAAAAGAAGTGAAAAAATATGGTTGATAAAACATTTGACTATACTGGTTTGAAATGCCCAATGCCAGTTTTGATGACTAAGAAAGAGTTGAAAAAGATGAGTTCAGGTCAAACACTTGAGCTTTTAGTTGATGATAAGGGTGCATTAAAAGATGTCCCTGCCTTGTTATCCAAAACTGGTGATGAATTGGTAGAAACAAAACAAGATGATGGTAGAATTACATTCGTGATTAAGAAAGCGTAGAAATTTTGAAGGAGAAAATTAGAATGTCAACATATACTTTCATGATAGCTACTGAACCGTATAAATTTGAAGCAGTTGACAGTTTGCTTAACTTATGTAAAGCAGTGTTACAAAAGGGCCATCATATTAGGGGAATATTTTTTTATGGTAGTGGAGTCTATAATATCAAGAAAGATATTGAAACCGGTATTACTGTTCGCAATTTACCTGGGGTTTTGGAAGAATTTATTAAAAAAAATCAAATTCCATTAGCAGGATGTACAACATGGATAGGACTATGTGGATTAAAAGAACAGTGTTTTATTGATGGGGCAAAAGAAGAAGGGTTGGGTGAATTATCTAATTGGACTGCAGAATCAGATAAATTAATAATGTTTGGAACAGGGGGCTAGGAAACATGATCAAATCAGTTGTAATCATAAGTGACCAATCTCCAATTGGAAAGAACTCTGCCATTGAAGCATTAAGGCTAGGGTCAGGATTTAGGGGATTAGGAGAAGAAATTGACTGCCAGGTGGTACTTATGGGCGATGCGGTTTACTTATTAAGTAAACACGCAGACCCCTCATTACTTGGAGTTGATCCTTTTGATGAACCAATGGAAATGGCAGAATTATCGGATTTAGAGATATTAGTACTTGATAATGCGTTAACTGATGCTGGATTAGAAAAAGAAGATCTCATAGAATATGAAGGTTTAAAGATAATAGATTTAGAAAATCTCACAGAGAGAATTGAAAATGCCGATACAATTTTTAGATTTTAAGGTGGTGGGAAGACGTGGAAAAAGTCTTTGATATGATATATCTTTTCGGATTTAGCCCTAGATATGGGGATGAACTAAACCGTCTAGTACCAATTCTTAAAAACCATGTGAACAATGGAAAGAAAATGGGTATAGTGTTCATTCATGATGGTGTGATTGGTGTTAGTGCAAAAGGAAAAATGATAGAGTCAATGATTGAACTGAGAAGTTTGAGCCTAAAGAAATTTGTAATGGGTCCTGATTTATCAGCAAGAGGAATTCCATTAGAGTATATTCAAGAAAATACAAAGCCCATAGGTTATATGGAGCTTGTTGACATAATGGAAAATAGTAATAAGGTTATTTCATGGATGTAATTTTAACAAAATAAAAATTAAAAAATTAAATTAAAAGTTTTTTAGAGAAAGTAAATCATGGTTAACAAATAGTTAACTCAAATCATAGAATCAAAACAAACAAATTTAAAAAAAAAGGTGTAAAAATTGGCAGAAAAAATGAATTTTATTGTAAAAGACAAATCTTTTGAAAAGTTTATGATGATGACAATCTTGGGTACTACTGGGAGTGCAATGGATATGGAAATGAATTTCTTTTTCACATTTTGGGGTTTAGAGCTTTTAAAGAAAAAATTTAAACCCAAAGTTGCTGGAATGCCAACACCTATGAAAGGTATGGCAGCCGGAATGTTCAGAAAAAGATTAAAGAAGTTCGGTATGGAAGATCCATGGGCATTAATCAAAGAAGCAGTTGATGAAGGAAGAATGAAACTTTATCCATGTCAAATGACAATGGATTTAATGGGAATTAAAAGAGAAGAAATGTGGGATTTTGTAGAAGATCCTATTGGTGCCGCTGGATTTTTAGAAATGTCAAATGGTAACCAAGTAGTCTCATTATAAATTTTTTTTTTATTTTATATTTAAGAGAGGATGATAAAATGTCTGATGTGAAAGAAGAACAACATCGGGAATTTAAGGTTGATGAGGATTTCAACCCAGAATTTTTTAGCGATATTGAACGTAGATCAAATATTTTAAAATGTATCCAATGTGGTACTTGTACTGCAAGTTGTGAAAGCGGACGATGGACCGCATTAAAAACACGTTTAATTGTTAGAAAAGTAGTTTTGGGAGATTTATCAGTATTGAGAGATCCTGATATTTGGTTGTGTACAACCTGTTATCAGTGTTATGAACGATGTCCACGAGATGTAAGGCCAACAGACGTAATTATGGAGTTAAGAAATTATGCTACTAAATTAGGAAATATTTCTCCTAATCATAGAGCTGTGGTTGGGTACTTGAAAAATTTTGGACATGCTGTTCCGATAAATGATGAAGTGAGAAAGAGAAGAGTTGAATTAGGGTTAGAAGAATTACCTCCGACTGCGTTCAAGTTCAAGCAGGAAGGGGATGAAAAAGATTTAAAAAAAATTGAAGAAAACATGTTTGATTTACCTCCAGTTAAGGAGGAAAAAAAGAAAAAAGAAGAGGCCTAAAAAATGGCAAAAGAAAAAACATTTGCATTTTTCCTTGGATGTATTATGCCCAATCGATATCCTGCAATCGAAAAATCGACAAAATTCGTTATGGAGAAATTAGGATATGAACTTTTAGACATGGAAAGAGCGACTTGTTGTCCTGCACCCGGTGTGTTTCGTTCATTTAATAAATTTGATTGGATGGTTGCAGCAGCCAGAAATATTAGTATTGCTGAAAAAATGGATGCGGATATTTTAACTGTGTGTAATGGATGTTTTGGCACACTTCAAGAAGTAAATAAGCATCTCAAAGAAAATGAAGAACATCGAGAAAAAGTAAATGAAAAGCTGAAACTTCTCGGAGATTATGAATTTAAAGGGACGATTAACGTTCGACATGTTGCAGAAGTATTAGGATATGAAGTTGGACCTTGGGGTGTTGAAGATTATATTGTAAGGAAGTTAAACGCTAAAGCTGCTGTTCATTATGGGTGTCATTTCTTAAAGCCAACAAGAATACGAGAAATTGAAAGTTCTGAAGGGCCAACAATTATCGAAGAATTTATTGAAGTCTTAGGAATACAATCAGTAAGGTTTAAAGAACAATTAACTTGCTGTGGCGCAGGAGGAGGTGTTAAAGCATACTCCGGAGATGCAAGTATGACGATTTTTGCAGAGAAAATGAAAAATATCGATGAAGTAAAGCCTGACTTTATTTTAGATATCTGTCCGTTTTGTCATTTGCAATTCGAAACGGGACAAGACTATTTAAATAAAAATAAAGAATGTAATTATGATTATCCAGTAATTCATCTATCCCAGCTTGTAGCCTATTGTATGGGCATGGATCAAGATTTTGTAGGATTACAATATCAGTTAATGGGACGTGATTATATTTTTGGGCAAGCAGAAACTAAGAAAGAGGAGGTAGCATAAATGACAGTAAAAGAAGAAAAAATTAAGGAAAAACACGAGATTCAGGGAGACGTAGAAGAAACTAAAGAAGGAGAACCTAGAATAGGGGTGTTTGTATGTCATTGCGGTCATAACATCGCTGGTACTGTTGATGTTGCTAAAGTGGCAGAATATGCTAAGCATTTACCTAATGTTGTTAAAGCAGAGCACTATATGTTTATGTGTAGTAAACCAGGCGTCCAAATGGTAAAAGATTCGATTAAAGAATTAGGTGTGAATAGAACTGTGGTGGCATCGTGTTCCAAAAATCAGCACGGAAGAACATTTGCAAATGCAATTCAGGAAATGGGGTTAAACAAACACCGTCATCAACAAGTAAATATTAGAGAATTTGATAGTTGGGTACATCAAAAAGAAAAAGATAAAGCAACTCAAAAGGCAAAACAATTAATAGAAGCAGGAGTTAATAGAGCACGAAAGTTAGAGGATGTTGAAACTCGTAGAATACCTACTACTAAGGCTGCGCTAGTAATTGGAGGTGGCATTGCTGGTCTTAGATCTGCTCATGATCTAGCAGAATTAGGGATTCCAGTCTATCTAGTTGAGCGTGAATCAACAATAGGAGGACATATGACGCAGTTAAATAAAACATTTCCAACATTAGAATGTCCACAATGTTCGATATCTCCATTAACTAATGGAGTTGCAAATCACCCTTTGATAGAACTTTATACTAATGCACAGGTTAAGGAAGTGGAAGGATCAATGGGTAATTTTGAAGTTGAGATAGAAATTAAACCTCGATATGTGAAGGATAATTGTACATCCTGTGGAGATTGTTCAGCTCATTGTCCTGTAGAAGTTCCTAGTGAATGGGATAAAGGAATGTCAATGAGGAAAGCTATATACAAGGCGTATCCTCAAGCAATTCCAGCTACATTTGTAAGAGATAAGAAAAATTGCATAGAATGCAACACTTGTATAAATATTTGTCCCGTTCAGGCTGTTGACTTTTCGATGCAACCAGAAACTAAAAGATTTAAAGTAGGTTCTATAGTAGTAGCTGCAGGCTATGATGAATATGATCCTTCTGAAATAGAACCGTATCATTATAAACAAGAAGGTTATGAAAATGTCATCACTCAACTGCAAATGGAAAGAATGCTGGCCCCAGGTTCATTAACAAATAGTCAAGTATTAAGACCATCTGATGGTATGATTCCAAAGAATGTAGTGATGATCCAATGTGTTGGAAGTAGAAATGATCAAGTTGGTAATCAATACTGTACTGGTGTTTGTTGCAAATTTGCGGTCAAGAATGCACGCATTATAAAAGAAATGTATCCTAACGCAAATGTAACTATCTGTTATATAGACGTAAGAACACCAGGATTAAATTTTGAGGAATTATATAAATCAGCTCAAGAAGTAGGAGTTCGATTTATTAGAGGAAGACCCTCAGAAATCCTTAGAGACCCAATTTCTGGAGAGTTGCGTGTAATCGTTGAGGATACTTTAAGTCAAACACCATTAAAACTTAAGGCAGATTTAGTAGTACTTTCAGCAGCAATGGTTCCACCAGAAGGTATTGGTCCTTTGGGTTCGAAATTACAAGTATTACGATCAAAAGAAGGATTTTTAAAAGAATTTCATATTAAAATGAACCCTACGTTAAGTAGCAAAGGAGGGATATTTTTAGCAGGAGCAATTCAAGGTCCCAAAGATATATCAGAATCAGTAGCTCATGCTGGTAGTGCTGCAGCAATAGCAGCTGCTCCTTTAGTAAAGGGATATATTGAAAAAGAAATGTTAATCCCATCTGTAGACTTAGATCTGTGTGTTAGATGTGGATTATGTAAAACAGTATGCTCTCCCGCCGCAATTCAACTTAATGATGATGGTATTCCTATGATTAATGAGGTAGCATGTAAATCATGTGGTATGTGTATGCCTGCTTGTCCAACGGGAGCAATTCAATTGTTAAATTTTAGGGATGATCAATTATTAGATGAAATAATCGCCGTATCAGGCGGAGGTGTTGTATGCGAAGATGAGTGAATGTGAATATGTTGAGCCAGAAGTGCTCGAGAAAATGGAAAACATAGTAATTTTCATGTGTAATGAATGTGGTCAGGGTTCAGCTAATACAGCTGGTGTAGCTCGAATGTCATATAATCCTGCAATACGTATAGTGCGGGTCCAATGTACTGGTCAAGTGGGACCTATTCAAATAATGGATGCGCTAAATAATGGAGCTGACAGTGTTGCATGTGTAGGGTGTTGTATAGGAGCTTGTCATTTCTTCAATGGCAATATTCTCTCAATGCATAGGATTAAACTCGTGAAAAAATTATTCAAAGAATTAGGATATAGTGACCAATTTGTAAATCAATATACTTCACGAGCTGCGGAAGCAGAAACGGCAGTTGGAGATTTTGAAGATATTGTGGAACGATTAGCAACTGCAATTAAAGAGGAGGGGACCTTAAAGGATGGATGTTAAAGTATTTCAGTTTAATGGATGCAATAAATGCTTTAATGAAACAATTTTATTAAAAGCAGATTCAGATTATAAAATAGAATTTATTGCAAATCCTAAAGATTGGAAAGAGGAAAAAACAAATGCTTCTGTAATTACTGGTTATTTATTACCAGAGGATAAAGATACTTTAGATAAAATCAAAAAAAATTCACAAAAAATTATTGCTTATGGAGATTGTACTACTACTGGAGGGGTCTTTGCCTTAGCTAATCAACGAGGCCATGAAATTACTCCCTTAAAAAATTTTGTCAAAGAAGTTATAAATGTTAATGGGTGTTTAGCTGAGATAGAAGAACTTAAATCTCAGATTAATGGTGAAGATTTAGTAAAGTTAAATAATTTATGTATAGTATGTGGAAGAAAGAAAACATGCGATTATCTGAAAGAAGTAAAACGTCAAATTGAATTAGATGATGGCGAAAAATGTTTTAACGATCTTGGATATTTATGTAACGGTTTTATAGCAAAAGAATGCAAGGAACGATGTATAGATTATAATGCACCTTGTCGTGGTTGTAAACCAATGGTAGAACGTTCGGGAATTAGAATGCTTGGAATGTTTGGAACATTAATGGGAAACATTGAGGTTGCTACGGAACATTCTGAAAAAGGAGCAACTGATAAATTAGCTGATAATGATGATGATGTGACTGCAAGTTTACCAGATGTAGTTGGTAACTTCTTTAGATTTACATTATCTACATCTGGATTGCCTAAAGGGAGAATCTCCTCATCTGGTAGTTTATTAGAAGATGTATTTACAGGAAGATTAGTGGAAGAATTACCTTTAATCACTGGTTTATTAGGAGGAGATCACTCAATTTCTTTAACACTTAAAATCTTGGAAACCTATGAGCAAGCCAATAATATAGAAGTAAGTGAGGCCACAAAACAATATCGAAATCAATTGAGAGAATTAGAAAAGGAATTATTAGAAGCAATAGAATCTAGAGATCCAAAAAAGTATAAAGATGTAACTGATAACATACGAAAAATAGCAGGGAATATGAATTTATCTAATCTCTATTATGGTGGATTTAAAACGCAGATTAATGAGAATGATAATTTTGACGATTATAAAACTCACGTTTTTGACGTGGTTGAGGGATCCTATAAAAATGGTTCGGTTGAATTTACGATTGATTCAATAGGTATAGTAAAAGAAATAAAAATTAAAGAGGGATAGACATGAGTTTTGAATTATTAAAAGCTGAAGTAGTAGATGCCGGCCTTTGCCAAGGTTGTGGCCTATGTGCGGGGTCTTGTAAGCATATTGAAATGGAAGTAAGGCGACCATCCCTTAAAGATTATTGTGTTTTAGAGAGAGATGGTCAGGAATGTGGAAAATGTTATCAAATTTGTCCTCAGGTTATTCAAAAAAAGTTTGAAGAAAAACAACCTTTAGCTATTTATTCATTGAGAAGCAAAAATCCAAAAGTGTTAGCTAAAGCATCCAGTGGAGGATTTGTGACAACTTTCGTTAAGGAATTATTAGAAAATAACACTATTAAGAAAGCAGTTATGGTTCAAGAGGATAATGATGAAAAACCATCCGCAGAGATCGTAACAAATCCAGAAGAAGTAATTCAGAAAGCAGGCGTGGTTTATGGTAGATCAGGTGTTTTAGAACGACTAGTAGAAGTTACAGGTGAAACTTTTGATGAAATAGGGATTGTTGGTGTTCCATGTGAAATGCGCGGAGCTGCTGAAATTGCAGAAGAAATGAAACGAGAAATTTTAAAGATAGGTCTATTTTGTAATTCACAAATTCGAACTGAAGAAACAGATAAAGGTTTAGTGTGTTCTCCGTGCTGTAATAACTGTCCTTCGGGTGTTAACGCTCAAGGGTATATCTCGTTAATACGTCAAGGCAAGTATCAAGATGCTGTAAACTTAATCATAGAAAACAATCCACTCCCTTCAGTTTGTGGTAGAATCTGTACAAATGAATGTGAATTTGGATGTACTTTAATTGGGGACGATCATCCAGTTGCAATTCGGGAATTAAAGAAGTTTGTGACTGAATGGGAAATTGAACAGGAAAAGAAAATTTCAAAAGGTAGTCCAAAATTAAAAAAGAATGCAAAAAAGGTAGCTATTATAGGTTCTGGTCCCGCAGGACTAACTGCTGCATTTTACTTAAGAAAAAGAGGATATGCTCCAACAATATTCGAAAAAACCGATAAGACTGGTGGTATGTTACGATTTGGAGTTCCACAATTTAGATTACCCAACTATGTGTTAGATTACGATATACAAAGAATCATTGATTCTGGCGTAAAGGTAGAGCTTAATAAACCATTAGGGCCTGACATGACTATAGAAGATTTAAAAAATAATGGATATGAAGCTATTTTTATTGCCACTGGACAATATAAGCCTCGAACATTACACTTAGAAGGAGAGAATCTTCCAAATGTATTTGTTGCGATAAATTTCCTTATAGATAGAAAATACCGATATTGGGAAAATAAAGAAGAATTTAAAGGAAAAACTATTGGTGTCATCGGAGGCGGACCCGTTGCTGTAGATGTTGCTCAAACAGCTTTAAGGTTAGGTGCTGAAAAAGTTCATTTAGTAGATATCATGTCTGAAAAAGAATTAGAACTAGTTTTAAGGGAAATCCCCGAAAGTGAAATGTCATATATACAATATCATTTCGAGAGTTCCACTTCAAAGATCACTCAGAATGACGAGGGTAAGTTGGTTTTGAATTGTTATAAAATCAAATGGGGAAAACCAGATGTGAATGGAAGGAAGTCTTTGAATAAAGTTGAGAATACTGATTATGAGATCCCAGTTGATAATATAGTCATAGCCATTGGTCAAGCAGTTGATTTTGACCAAATAGACGCTGCAACTAAAAATAAATTAGAAAAAGAACGAAATAAAATCAAAGTTAATGAAATTACATTTGAAACAAACATCCCTGGTATTTTTGCAGGAGGAGATATCATTAATAATTCCAAAGCTGTAGCTATTGCTGCAATATCGCACGGAAAAGAAGCAGCAATTTCAATTGACAGATATTTGAAAGGAGAGGATTTAGTAGATGGAAGGTATAAAAGAGTGAATTCATTTTTTACTGGTCCGAAAAAACCTCCAAAAGATTACTCAATAAAGCCAGAATCATTAGAAGTAGCAACAGAAGATATAAATTGGTCTTTTGAAGAGATTGAAAGGGTGTTTAATGAAGATTTGGCTTTACAAGAAGCACGTAGATGTTTAAGTTGTAATCATTTCTGTTCTCATTGTCAAGATTTTCCAGCAATTTATTCCGATATAACTGCGGGGGAAGTTGGATCACAAAAAGGATATACTACTGTTGTAGCATGGACTGAACGAGGAAAAACACTTGTTGAAAAGGCTATTGAAAAAGGTTTATATGAACAAGCTAAAGTGAATGAGAAGGAACTGAAAACTGCCATCAATTTGAAATCAAAGAGAGAACTTATGACTTTTGAAAAAACTCCGAGACAACTAGTGTTAGATTATATTACCCTTCAAGGACCTAGTACAATAAATGATATAGCAAAAAATACTGGAATGGAAGCAAGAAAAGTTAGATATGAAGCACTTCGGTTAGTTCAGTTAATGGAATTAGAAATGAAAGCAGAGACCGATATGATAGATCCATTATTTTCAATTATTTGTGATTAAATTATCTATTCAGAAATAAAAATTAAATGAAGGAGAATATACCATGAAATTTGATCAAGAATTAAATGTATGCGGTTTAGTTTGTCCTGTTCCAGCGCTAAAGACAAAAAAAGAGTTAAT
Source organism: Promethearchaeota archaeon (assembly GCA_048940445.1). Classification (GTDB taxonomy): domain Archaea; phylum Asgardarchaeota; class Lokiarchaeia; order Sigyniarchaeales; family SOKP01; genus SOKP01. The sequence continues at coordinate 74,585 of JBHLON010000010.1, read as the reverse complement.
GAAAATGCGACCTGGAACTGTACTAAAAGTTATTACAGACTACAAACCTGCATCTGAGAGTGTTCCTAGAGATTTGGCTAAGCAAACCAAACATAAACATCTTGGGACCGAATTCATCGAAGATGAAGAACAATGGTGGATTTATTTCGAAGCCGTTAAATAAATTTTTTTAATTTTTTTTCTTCTTTTTCATATTAAGTACATTTTAGCAGATTTTGAGAATTTAAGTTAGTTCATTATACTTATATATCCTCTTTTTTTTAATTCTTATTATGGATCTAAACATTTTTTTATTTTTATTTTTGAGTGTTATATTCTTGTTAACATACATAATTGGAATGTTGATTGAAAAGATTCATATTCCTTGGATCTTTGCTGCATTAATTATAGGGTTTATTCTTGCGATTTATAATCCTTTTTCTTCGATTACTTCTGATACATTATTTGATTTTTTTTCTCAATTAGGAATGTATTTTTTACTTTTTATTATTGGTTTTGAAGTAGATCTAAAAGAAATGAAAAAGATGGGGAAATTTGTTATTAAATCAACTATCCTAACGATTCTTTTGGCAACCATTTTTGGGACTTTGATTATATATTTTTTTTTCGGAGTAGATTTATTAATCGCTATAATTGTGAGTCTATCCTTTGCAACTGTAGGAGAAGAAATTTTAATACCTATTTTGGATGAATTCAATTTGACAAACAAACCATTAGGGCAATCTATTATTGGAGTAGGCAGTTTGGATGATATAATTGAAATTGTTTCGTTAATTTTTGTCATTTTAATGGTAGGGTCGAATGCCCCTCAAGGAGATTTTAACATATGGGTAATATTCATTGCTCTTTTTATTTTATTTTTACTAATGATTGGATTAATTAAGTTTAAAAAGGAACGTAAAAGGTTTAAGCATACGGGAGTGGAAGCACTCTTCGTTTTTGTTATGTTTGTTCTATTTTTATTTATTGGTGTAGGCACTTTTGCTGAAGCTGCTCCACTTGCTGCACTCTTTGCAGGAATTGGTCTAAGAACATTTTTACCAAAAGAGAGACTAAAAGCTATAGAATCAGAAGTCAAGACAATATGCTATGGCTTTTTTGCTCCGATCTTTTTTCTAATGGTAGGTGTGTCAATGGACTTAAAATCTCTTGTTACTTTTCCAGTACTGATAATTTTAATTGTATTGATAAGTATTGCAGCAAAAGTTTTAGCCAGTTATCTGAGTGGAAGAAAACAAATTGGTAAAAAAGATTCAATATTATTAGGAATTGGGCTTTCAGTAAAATTTAGCACTAGTATTGTTATTTTTGCAATATTTTTTGAAAATAATTTGATATCTCCCGACTTATATTCAGTTCTCATTGCTTCAAGCATGATATTTGCTTTTTTAATCCCTATATTATTCGCAACATTATTATCAAAATGGAAAATGTCAGTAGATCTGAAGAATAATAAAAAAGAGAGCAATAATTAAAAGTTTTATTTACAAATTTATTGCCATACTGCTAAGATTATTCCAGCAACTAGTAATGCTACTAAGTAAGCTCCGTACTCTATTAAAAATAATTTTACTCCCCGATCATTGAAAATGTTTTGATTTATTGCTACCATTGCTATAAATCCGAGCCATAGGAGAAAAGGGAGTAATAACGCCGAGAGAATATCATTCATACCAGTTAAATCCATAAGAATTTCAAGTATCAATACTGAAACGAAGCTAGTTAAACCCATTATTATGGTTTCTCTAATTATCTTTGACTTCTCAACACCTCCTTTTCCCACTAATTTAAGCCATGTATTTCCAAAAATATTTGGATAATACCAGAAAAATAATATAAAGCAGTATATTACTGCAACAACAATTACAGCTAACCAATTAATATCTATTAACATCCTAAATCACGAAGATAAAGTTTTTCTGTTCAGAATATTTAATTTGGATAAATTAAGAAACATAAAGAAATTTGGTTTTTAATTTTTTTTAGAATTTTCATAAGAAAAGTGATATTGTTGCCCCAGTCCAGTTAGTTAAATAATGACAGATAACTGAAGGCCATAAATTTCTTGTTTTCATAAAAATGAGGCCGTAATTTATTCCATGGATAAACTGAAACCCGAAATTCCACAAACACCATATTAAATTTTGATCAATCATGAACCTACTTAAATTTGCGGGAATATGAATTAATAGAAATAGAATGCCTTGACAAATGATTGCGTATTTCTGTCCTAATGCTCTTTCTAATTTTGATTGTAAAATAGCTCTAAAGAAAAATTCTTCTAAAAATGCATTTGAATAAAGTAGAATTAGTAAAACATACCAGTAAATGTCGCGTCGCCCCAATCGGAAAAAAGTGTAGATTCCAAGTAAAAGATAACATACAATGCTGAATATTACTATGGAGGGTGATTCAATTTTCATAGATAACCCTAATTCAGTATAATTCCATTTATTTATATAAATCACAATAGCTAAAGGAATAATCAGGTTAATGACAGTTCCAAATAGTACTCCAATATAAAATGAATCTCCTAATAGTTTTATCAAAATAGGACTTAATAAGAAAATAGATATTGATATATATGTAAATACAATTCCCCATAAAGTAATAGCTTCTATAATTTCCTTTTTCGGATTTTTTGAAAGAGGAAAAGGTTGTGGATATTTTCCAATGAATTTAGCCAAGAGGATTAATATGACTATTAAGAAGAGAAAAAAAAATAGATAACCAAATTGTCCAAAGAAGAAATCCCAGATATTCATTTTAACATCGTTTTATGCTTTATTGAATAAGTATGAATTTTTCTTTGTAAACTTAAAATTTTTTTTATAGAGAAATCGATATGTCAACTAACAAAGTATTACAACCAAGATACTATTCTTGAATTTCTTGCTAATAGGTCTACAAGAATTTCATATTCAATTTTAATGATATTATCTAATACTTTATCTGGATTGATTCCACGAGCTTTAAGATCAGGAAGAAGAATATAGAGAGAAATATTCAGATCGATGAGGCTTAATAAAGGGTCATTTAATTTAGATTCTTTGGTAAGACCGATGACACCATCATGCATAAATATAAATGAGATATCTGCACCTAATTCCTTCTGTTGTCGTATTATATTTACTATTTTTACTAATGGTGTATAATTGTTTATACTATACCCAAAAAGATAAAGAATTTTCTCCATTTATATCACTTTATTAAAATTTAAAACAAAGATCATTTTCCAATATTAGTTTGGAAACGGCCATATTATCCATAAAATCTAAATTCTGATATGAAATTAAGTCATTTTTATCAAGACCTAATGCAATAAGATCTTCTAGTGCTACAATAATGTGCAGTTCGGATAATTCAATCAACCTAATCATATCATCAAGTGAATCCATATTCGTAGCTGAAGCATTCACGTTTTTATTTAGAAAGAATATTGCATCTCCTAGTAATAATACTTGGCACTTCTCAATATCTCCCAAACTTATAATTCCTGCAGCCAATCTAATTGATTCAACAGCGGAATTTTTTCCGAAGGGAGAATCTTCACAAATTATTAAAACGGATGTAATATCTCCTCACCTCCCAGGCCCAAAAAATACAACGCGATCAGAATTTCCAATTAATTCTGAAAGCCCACCTAATCCATCGGAACATGCTTGTGTAATAAAGTCTGATTCTTTCAATCCAGTTATACTTACCCATGTGCTGCATGCTGCAATTCTACTATCGTTTTTTTCAGCAAACTCCTGAAGTCTTTTCGGTAAGTCTCTAACTGAGGTGAATAACTTCCGATCTTTTTTAATATTATATACACCACTGCCAAAAAAGAAAATGCCTAACAATTTATGACCTTTTTTAATAACAGCTTCACCTAAATTTATAACTGTATCAATTGCTTCATACTTATATGGTTCAGCAGCAACTACAAACGAAAATTTTAGCATTTTGTTAAAAACTCTTTAACATAAAGTTTTTGTAGAGAATTAAAATTCGAATTATTTCAAGTAAATTTCAAAAGATTTTTAAATGTTTTTAGATATAACTTTATTTAATATTATGGCAACTCTAAGAATTCTATCTTGGCAGTGGCCTTGGCGTTGGCAATAGAGCCAACTGCATCGGTTTTTATTCAGATTTATTTTTTCTTTTTAATATTTCCTCTGTAAATATTAATTCTTCTTTTTAAATGGGCATTAATTACATTGATCTCCAATTTTTTAATGATACACATCCTAAGATGTGAGAAAGTAAATATTTAAGGTATTTAATATGTCAAATATATTTAATGGACGGATCTTGTTACAACCTAACGAAATACCAAAGAATTGGGTAAATATTTTACCATGCTTACCCACTCCTATGACACCGTTATTAAATCCAATGGATGGGAAACCCATTCCTCCTGAAATGGCATTTGCAATTTTTCCTAAAGAGTGTGTATTGCAAGAACTTTCTTCTGATCCTTTAATCCCCATTCCAAAAGAACTAAGAGAAATTTTTGCTAGAACATATCGTCCTAGTCCGCTCCACCGTGCTTACGGATTGGAGCAGCAATTAGGTTTAGAAGGAGATAAAGTTAAAATTTTTTATAAAAATGAATCAACTTCTCCAACAGGATCGCATAAACCTAATACAGCTATAACACAAGCATATTACGCAAAGAAAGAGGGATTAGAGGAACTTGTTACCGAAACTGGTGCAGGACAATGGGGTTCTGCTTTAGCATATGGATGTAGTCTATACAGTCTAAAATGTACAGTATATATGGTAAGAGCGAGCTTTATTCAAAAACCAGGGAGAAAAATAATGATGAGAGCCTTTAATGCCGAAGTTTTTGCGAGTCCTTCAAATCTAACTGATTCAGGGAAAAAGTTTTTGGAGAAAGATCAAGAACATCCAGGAAGTTTAGGAATTGCGATATCTGAAGCATTAGAACATAGCATGCGAAGTGATAAAATAAAGTATTCTCTTGGAAGTGTGGTTAATTTTGTGTTGCTACACCAGACAATTATAGGGCAAGAAGCAAAAATTCAACTAACTAAAGCTCATATTGAAAAACCAGATGTTATTATTGGTTGTATGGGAGGAGGTTCAAATTTTGCTGGTTTGATGATCCCATTTGCCATAGAAAAATTAAATGGGAAAAGTCCAGATATGGAATTAATTGGAGTGGAACCTCGAGCATGTCCAAGTGTATCTAAAGGGGAGTATCGGTGGGATTACGGAGATTCTGCAATGAAAGGACCTATTGTGAAAATGCATACTTTAGGTCATAATTTTATCCCTAGCCCAATTCATGCAGGAGGATTAAGATATCATGGAATGGCTCCCATAATTTCGATCTTGAATAATAATCGAATCATTAATACATCTATGCATTATCAAACAGAAGTAATTAGTGCCGGTCTTCAATTTGCTAAAGCTGAAGGAATACTTCCTGCACCTGAAAGTGCTCATGCAGTGAAAGAAGCTATTGATCAAGCATTGAAAGCCAATGAGGATGGTGAGAAAAAAGTTATCTTATTCAATCTCAGCGGACATGGTTTCTTTGATTTGTTGGCTTACGAGGAGTTTATGAATGGAAATTTAAAAGAATACGAAATGCCCGATCGTGAAATTCAAGAAAACTTAAATTCTGAGGAAATGCCTAAAATTGACGAATCGCAACTTTAAATCTAAATCTTTTTTTTTTAATTTTTGTTTATGATACTGAGTAATGTTCCTTTTCTGGGTGGATTTCATGTATAAGTTGAAAGTCAAATATATCCTCAACACTAAGATTTCTTTTTACATATCCCAATTCATGAAGTATTTGTACAAATCTCATTGTTGATTTAATATAATCGTCACAAAGAGCTATGCAATATTTAGGTGAGATTTTCAAAACAGATAAGACATAATTTTTGTCGATTAATCCAAAAGATTTCGAAATTATTCTAGCAGCTTTTTTCTGCTTATTTCTTAACAAGCCAGAGGCTTTCTTATGCTGTTTTAAGAAGGTATTTCCTATACCAAGATGATCTTTAATAATATTTTGGTGAAAGAAGATTCCGTAACTTGGGTTATAAGTCCATAGTTTAAATGGGGGAATGATGATATGAGAGTCTAAGATTGTTGAAGCATAAGCACTTAAAGAGGGGGTTCCAACGCCTGCTTCTAAGATATTCCTTTTCATATCGACAGGAATGAACTCTGCTTGGTCATAATTTCGTATGATAATATTATCTTGTAAATTATTTTGTTTAAGATAATACCTAATTATAACATCATGAATAGAACCTTTACTTGGAACACCAACAGCTTTTCCATCGAATTGAGAGAGTACTGATTTCATATTCCAATCTAAATCTTCCAACTTTTTATAATTTAATTTAGCAATCATTATTGTGCCTTCTACATGCCCTCCAGCAACACATCTAATAGGAACACCGGAATCAATTCCAATAATAGCAGGAGGGAGGCCCATATATCCAATATCTAAACGTCCTTCTGAAAAAGCTTTCACCATTAATGGCCCAGTTCCAAATAATAACCATTCCACATCATCCTTCACGCGGTTCTTAAAACCTTTTCTTTCCTTTAAAATGAAGGCAGTATGATAGGCTGTGGACAAATAACCAACGGTTATCTTCTTTTTTAAGATATAAATCACGATTTTATTTTATTAACTATTAGAAAATTATAAATAATTATTTAAATTTATAAAGGAAACAATTAATTCTTAAAAGTTATATTGTAAACATAAGTGAATGATATTAAAAAAGATTATATGATCCAAATTAGAGTTTCTTTTTTCTCAGTAATTAGCGATATAACAAATAAGGATGAAATAATGTTATTTGCTAATGAAAGATCTACTATTAATGATGCTATTAAACGAATAATTCTAGTTTTTGGAAGAAAATTTGAAAAACTAATATTAAAAAATCCAAATGAGATTAATGATTATATAATCATAGCTAAGAATGGTAAAGACGTCCGTTCTCTCAATAATTTAAAAACTTTATTACAGGATGGTGATGAGCTCTCATTTTTACCTGCTATCGCCGGGGGATAGAAATTAGAATGGGAACTAGGAAAATTATTAAATCCTCTTAAGTCTAAGCATCCACTCTTTTGGATTTGAATTAATTGATTTTGTCTTTAAAAGAATTGCTAATTTTTGGCGCTCGCAACTTGTTGGAATATTTTTAAGTGCTGGTTCAAAATCTAATATTACTTCTAGGATATCATCTTTCTTAAGCTTCTCAAGTTCAACTTTAGTATATACAAAAGTCATTGGACAAACTTTTCCTCTTATATCTAGCTTATAAAAACCTTTATGCTCTTCACTTTTATTATCTACCTGCAAAAATCTTCACTCCAATAGTCTGTGATTTCTTCAAATGCTTTTGGATTCTCACCACAAGATTTACAATTAGTGTTTCGATAGACATCAATAAAACTAAAAGTATTTCTAAGAATATCAATAAACAAGATTTTATTTACCATTAGTTCTCCAATATTTAGAAGAGACTTTAAAGCTTCATTAGCTTCTAAACAACCAAAAATTCCTGGTGCAGCTCCAATAACTCCTGCTACAGAACAAGTCATATTTGGATCCATTCCATTTACATTATCAAAAATGCATTTATAACATGTTGTTTTGTCTTCAGGAACGACTGTCATCATTTGTCCATGAAATCTTAAAACTCCTGCTATTGTAAATGGTATTTTTAAATGCACACAGGTATCATTGATTAACATTTTTGTTGGAAAATTATCTGAACCTTCAATAACAAAATCAGAATCACCCAAAATTTTCCTTGAGTTGTCCGGATTAATCTTCTCAGTGATAATTTCTATTTTGCAATCAGGATTAAGTGCATTTAACTTTTTAATAGCAGTGTCTGTTTTATAATGATCTATATCGTGAGTGTAATAAAGAATTTGTCGATGTAAATTAGAAATTTCCACCACATCATAGTCAATCAACTGCAATCTTCCAACTCCTGCAGCTGTTAAATAATAAGCTGCGGAGGATCCTAAAGCTCCCAAACCAACTAATGATACCTTAGAAGCTAATAGCTTTTTCTGTCCAATGCTCCCAATTTCGCTTAAAATTATCTGGCGAGAATATCTTTCAATTTGATCTTCAGTTAATTCCATCTCTAAATACGCTTCAATTTTGTAATTTAAAAAATCTTTTGATTATAAAAAAAAATAAGACTTATTTTTTCCTTTCTTTAGAAACGTTAATTCAAAAACTATAAAATTTTCTGATTTTTAATTCAATAAAAGAATTGAATTTAGCGTCTTAAATATATCAATACATACTTTTTAAGGATTCATATGAGAAAAAGTAAGTATCTTGAGCTTTTTGGAGATCGGAGCTTTCTATTTCTTTGGATAGGAACACTCGCTTTTGGCTTAGGTGGTGCCATTTTCACAGTCAGTATCAACTGGTGGGTTTTGATTAAAACTAATTCAGAAGTCCAGCTTGGTATTGTTAATACGTTCATTTTCTTACCAATGCTCATTTTTTGTTTTTTTTCAGGATTGTTAACAGATATATTTAATCGCTTAAATTTGATGGTATTTTCCTTGATGTTACGGGGAATAGTCATTCTAGTCTTTCCAATTCTTCAATTCCTTGGGATTATTGAAATATGGCATGTTTATCTTCTTTCTTTCCTTCAAGGAATATCATTCCCTTTTTTTCTTAATTCAATAAATGCAATTATGCCGGAAATCATTAGGAGAGAAAATCTTTACCCTGCAAATGCATTGATTGATTCTGCTATGTGGCTTTCAAATGTGATAGGGTATTTATCAGGAGGATTTTTGATTAATACACTAGGATATATAAGCCTTTTTACAATTTCAGCATATACATTGATTATAGGCAGTTTATTGTTTTTCCCAATCAAATATACATTCAGAAGCAAGATAAATAATATTTCTCTTCGAAATGTTGTTAATGACATTAATAATGGGTTTAAAATTATAAAAAATGATTCTGTTTTACTTATTTTAATAATCACTTGGACAATTATTATGACTTTATTCTCCAATGGTCCAATGTCAATAGGTTGGCCAGTTTTCTCTGAAAAAATATTGAATGCTGGTTCTGAGGGATATGGGATATTATTTACATCAGTCTCCGCTAGTTCATTGATAGGAAGTATTCTGATCGGGCATTGGGGTTCTAGGGTTAAAAAAGGAAAGCTTTCTCTTATTGGATATGTATGGGGCGCGGTTGGAATTTTAATTTTTACTTTTTCAACAAGTTTATTTTTTTCAGCTTCAATTTTGTTTTTTTGGAGTTTTTATTTTCCTCTAATTAATATCCCATATTGGACTGCAATGCAAGAAAGGGTACCACATGAAGATTTAGGAAAAATCACTGGTGCTTCCTTTACCTTAAATTCTGTAGTTATACCAATATCAACTATGATGACAGGATATATTATGGAATTTGTTTCAATTACCTTTCCTTTCATTTTGTTTTCCGGTTCTTTCATTTTATGTTTTTTTATTATATATTTTCATCGAAAAAGTAGAAATCTAGATTAATTTCTAAATTTTAATTAATAAGATATGATTTTATTAAAATTAGTTTCTTTAATTATAATAAAAATAAAGGATTATGATTACCAGTGAGTAAAAGTACAACCCATGAGCATTTATTCCAATTTCGTTCAATAGATAAAAGAAGGTTAATATTATCCTTACTTATTACAACTACAGTTATGATTTTAGAGATTTTTGGAGGCTTTTTAACAAACAGTATTGCGTTACTAAGTGATGCTGGTCATATGTTTACACATTCCTTTGCAATTGGAATAAGTTTATTAGCAATTATCATAGCAAGGAAACCTCCTTGTCACCATAAAACCTTCGGACTTTATAGAGCAGAAGTTTTAGCCGCATTCATAAATGGTATTTTTCTTATTCCAATAGTTGGTGTTATTATTTATGAAGCAATTCTTAGATTTATAAATCCTGAAAAAGTCTTTGGATTTTACATGTTAATAATAGCTTTAATAGGGTTATCTGTTAATATAACAAGTGTTCTTATATTACGTGGCAGTCAAAGGAGAAATCTAAATGTAAAAAGTGTATTTTATCATATGATTGCCGATGCAGCTTCATCAATAGGAATTGTAATTGCATCTATTATCATATCTTATACTGGATTTAACTTTTTGGACCCTCTAGTAAGTTTAGGGATATCAATAATAATTCTTTACTGGGCTTGGAGTGTTTTAAGAGATTCAACTAGGATCCTTCTTGAAATGGCACCCAAAGGATTGAATATTGATATAGTTAGCGAAGAGCTTAAAGAAAACTTTAAACAAATTTTAGATTTGTACAATGTTCATTTGTGGACTATTACACCAGACATGTTAGTTTTTTCCGCATATCTAAAAGTAGAAGATAAATTTCTGAATAACAATCAAGGAAGTTTAATTTCTAAGATTAATAATTATTTGAATGAAAAATATAATATTATTGAATCAACATTGCAACTTATATCAACTAATGACTCGGAATTTTGTAAAGTTTAGATAGAAGTAATAACTGTTAAAATTCCAACTAATATAAAAATTAGGTCTGTAAGATCATTCATATCCATAATTCACTCCCTCTCTAAATAATATATCCAAAATATACAATATCCTTTACTTCTTAAACTGCAATAGTAACAATATTTTTAAAATCATAATGTAAAATTATAAATTCCTAAATTATTACTTTTCAACATAGAATGGTCATCCACTTTGAATCATCTGGTAATTTTACCTCTGGAATTCCATCCTATAGAGCTCTTATATCCAAAAGAGCAAGAGTGACTATTCAATTAAATGAAAGTAAAATATCTTTTCAATCTGATATTGATAAAATAAGGTATGAGGTAAAATTATCAAATATTAAAGGATTTTATATTAAGAGTAGAAATAGAATTCCAGTAATTGAACTAATAGATATTAAAGATAATTGTTATGCATTTTTTCCACTTTTAAATAGAGATAGTTATCATTCAAATTCAAGGAGATTGTCAGAAGATTTATTTAGGCATATTACACGATTGTACGCAAAAAATGAATTGCCTATACTTTTTGAATCCAAAGGAGCTTTTTGGGAGGGTATTCCGAATATGAATGACTGGAAATCTACCTTGAACAAGGGAATAATTTTATTAACTGAAAATTTCGTGTCTTTTAAGCCATTTAAGGAAGATTACTTAAAACAAATTAATATTTTGGAAGTTAAAGAAATAATAGGGCAATCTAAAAGTGCAGATCTATTTATTAAAATTGTAACTAAGAATAATCGCGCTTTTTCTCTTTTATTCATTAAAAAACGTTTAAATCATTTAATAAGGGATAAGATCAAGACAGTTAAATTTCTGGAATTATTAAACCAGGTGCTTACTTATAAGGATTCTGAAAAAATTCGTTTAATGGAACTGGAAAAAAGACGTACTGAAAAAATAAAATCGATGATTAAAGTTTCTAATAGGATAAAGCTTGATATGATGAGAAATGCCTTGGAAATGGATGAAAAATCATTTGCGGATAAAATATTTAAATGGGCGAAAAAATTTAATTTTGTGATTGATGGAGAATATTTGATTGTTACCCATGAAAATATTAATGAGTTTCTTTTAAGTCTAAAGGATGATGACCATATTGTAAAAATAACATGTCCTTTTTGTAATAATTTGCTTGATGCAGCTGTATTAATTTGTCCTTTTTGCGGTCAAGAAATTAAATCTTGATTATATTCTCTTAACAAGAGTAGAGCTCAGTATTGTTCCAAAAAATCCAGAAGCGGCTTTCTTTTGGAAAAAATTCGGATTTAAGGATTATATGCATAAATTATTTCTTAAAATCGGTTAATTCTTTTTAGATAATGTTAACCTACTCCATGTTTACCGGCATAATAAGCACCAAATAATTGTATAAAATAAGTGATTCCCGTTATAACTCCATACGCAACTCCTAAAATCCAGGTTAATCCCCACATTAAAATTATACTTACATAAAACAAAATAAGAAATGGAATCAGAATTGACAATCTACGTGGATTTCGAAATTCAATCTTCCATATATAGTCTACAATTAGAGTGAAGATAATAAAAGCTACAAGTAGTAAAGGAAAAGCCCAATACCACCAAGCTCTCAGTAATAAAAGATTTAAAATTGCTATTACTAATGTTGGAATTCCAAGTACTAAAGAGAGTATTCCAATCTTTTTAGATATTTTAGGTTTTCTTACACGAGCCAAAAAAAGTGCAAATACAATTAGATTAAATACATTAATGATAATAAATTGACTAAAATCAATAAAATAATGAATATCCAAATTAATCACCATTTTTTCAAATTTTTTTTTTATTTCAAAAAAGTATAAGAATAATTAGATTTTATTCGAATTAAAATTTTGAAGTCTTATTTTTACTAAACATTTAAATTCGTGGTCAAATTATTTTCTATTATGAACGCTTCGATAGAACAAAGAAAAGAGAAAATAATAACACAATTCGGAAATTTTGAAAAATTTACTTTATCAGAATTAGAAACCAATTCAGAAGCTACTCAGATTTATAATTTGTCGATTTTAGATAAGTTCTTTACTATCATTAATAAATACAATCCAAAAGATATCACCACGAATGATATTAATTTATTCCTGTCTGATAACCAACCTATCCTATTGGAAATTTATGGATAGTAAGAATAAATTAAAATAATAAGTTCTTTTTATAGTTTCAAGTAATCTAATCCCATCAAACCATATCTTTCATTTAATTATATATACATAAATGGGTAGTGGAACCCAAAAGTATTCTTTTAAAGAATCTTTTATTATTAATCTTATAGAAAACAATTTTTTATTAAACTCATAAAACCTATCTCCCATCTCCCCCTCAAAAAATAAGGAATAAGTAATTATATAAGAAAAAGGATTTTGATTTATTACTTTAAAACTAAAGGGAGGAAAATGATATCTATAATTTCTTCCAAATCTGAATCTTTTATAAGTTTTTGATTAAATATCAATTCATGACGAACAAGATCAAATGGGAGTCTAATTATTCGAAAAGGTATAGGTTTTTTAGGTATCTCACCCCTGTTTTTGGCACGTTCCAATATAACATTCATTAGATCTGGTAATACTCTAAAAACACCTGATTTTTCTAAAGGTAAGAACTCTGTTATAATTTCTTCTCTAATTTTTTTTGGAATTTGTAGAAATTTACCTTTTTCTTGATTTAATAATTGTAATACATCTTCACGTAGATTTCCTGTATCAGGTATATGATTTTCAACCGATCCCATCCTATTTCGCAGAGATGCAAGAACTAAATCTGCACGACCGGTCCATCGACGATAAATTACCGATTTACTTGTGTGAGCTTTTGATGCAACATTATCCATTGTCAAATTTTTATATCCTATCCTTTCTAATTCATCCCAAGTCGCTTGAAGTATAGCATCTTCAAGTTTTTCTCCTCTTCGACGAGTTTGTTTAGAATTATCTGAAGATTTTTTATCTTTTTTTTGATCTTGTTTTTCTGTCATCAATAATAAGAAACGAAAGTTTCTTAAATAATCTTTCTTTTCCTATATTAAATAAGATACTTCAGTATCTTATTGAAGAAAATTAAATTTTTATTAAAAACAGGGGAATTAAAAATGAATGAAAAAGATTCAACGGAAAAAAAAGATTCGAACTTCATTAGGCATAAATCAATTTCACCTTATTTTGTAATGGGGATATTAGCTTTGGGTGTTTTTATGCTAGGGCTAGATTCTTATATCTTTTCACCTGCATTACCAACAATAGTAAAATACTTTAATACATCCTATAATTGGGTATCTTGGACCGTTATAATTTACCTCTTAATTTCGACATCAATATTGCCTTTAGCGGGAAAATTTGCGGATGTGTATGGCAAGAAACGAATCTATATATATGGTGTCACAATATTCATAATTGGATCTCTCGCTTGTGGTTTATCATGGAATATTTTTTCATTAGTGAGTTTTAGAGCAATCCAAGCAGTTGGGGGAGGTCTTATTTTACCCTCAGCGTTAGCTGCAATGAGTTCTGCTGCGTCTGCAAATAAACAAGGGAGGACTATCAGTATATTATCATCTATGGGTATACTCGCAACTATAATCGGTCCGAATATTGGAGGATTTCTTATTCAGCATATTGGTTGGCGTAGCATATTTTATCTTAATGTTCCGATAGGAATCACTTCAATTTTATTAACTTTTAAAATCAAAGAGAGTAATTACAAAAAAAAGCATAATATTGATTATCTTGGATCCTGTTTATTGATTGGTGCTCTAATCATGATGTTGTTAGGATTAGTAAGGGTTGAAACTGTAAATTTTATAGAACCAACAGTATTCTCACTGTTTATCGTTTCATTATTTTTGTTTTTATTATTATATTTAAAGGAACGGAATACAACCGAACCAATAATCAATATATCTATATTGAAAAAAAGAGAGGTTTTGGGACTAAATCTAGCTTTTATGCTAACCTTCGCCGCAACTACATGTACTGCTTTATTTATACCAACATACGCTCAATTGGTATTACACTTTAATATTACAAACAGTGGTAATATACTTACTATTTACACCGGTATTATGTTTCTTATGGTAATATTAGGAGGATTGATTATTGATAAATTTGGATCTAAATTAATATTATTAATTGGTTTGCTAATTGCCTGTTTTGGTTTCTTTATTATGGCTATCTTTGTCAAAAATTTAATAGGGCTTATAATTTTTCTTATAATCGTAGCAATAGGTTGGGGATCTGCAACGGGAGCATATCAAGTAACAATCTTTTCGATCACACCAAAAGAAGAAAAAGGGAGTAGTGGTGCAATCCTTAATACATTTAAAGGAATTGGAGGTCTTTTCACACCCTTAATTGGAGGATTTTTTCTAACTAATGCAAATAATAATATATATTCCACTCAATTTGCATTTAAATCAATTTTTTTAATTGCATGCATACAATTGATTATTGCATCTTTATTTATAATATTTGTAATAATATATGGTAAAATGAAACAAAAATCAATAACTACTAATTTAGATATCTAAATTTGTTTTTTTATTTAATTTATTATGTTAATATTGTTGATGATTATCTTTAGGCGAAATATAGATGATTAAACTCACTATGGAGAAATTAATAGAACATTTGCATCAAATCAATACCGATCCTAAAACTCGAGAAAGATATAACTCAAAAGTGAACCATATGATGAATTTCCTACGCAAAACTTCAGGATTTAAAATTGCAGCTGTAAAAAAAGGAGGATCAGGAGGCAAGCAAACTGATATCCGTACAAGTGATGTGGACATAATTTACACTACATCTAAAGATAAAGATCCGAATATAATGAAAAAAGAGTTATTTGAAAAAATTAAAAATAATAAACCAAAAGGAACACATCTCCACGTGGGTAAAAAAGCTGTCCATGTAGATTACGAAAATCCTCGTTGTTATATCGATCTAGTATATAAAATATACAAGCAATTCAAA
The DNA here is from genome assembly GCA_048940445.1 of Promethearchaeota archaeon. Lineage (GTDB taxonomy): Archaea > Asgardarchaeota > Lokiarchaeia > Sigyniarchaeales > SOKP01 > SOKP01. The sequence goes on along the minus strand of JBHLON010000010.1, from coordinate 59,015 downwards.
CAAGAAGCTAAAAAAATTAATCAAATCAAAAGGTTGAGTCCTATGCATAAAAATGCAATCAAATTGGCGAAATATGCTATATATAAAGCTAAGGTTTCTAGTGTACATGGATATGAAGTTGAACTTGCTTGCATTCAGTTAAAGGATGTTAATTTGGTAGATTGCGTGATTCATTAAAATCAGATTCTGAATTTACTTTTCTGTCAATATGATTCCTTATTACTTCTATTTAAACTCTACTGGCCCTAAATTCATAAATCTCTTTGCTAGTATTATATTAAATATTCATACTACGGAAAGATCTCCTCATTTTTAATGAACCAACTTATTTTATGAAATTTTATTTAGCTCCCATATTTTCCGAGATTTTTATACCTTCCCCAATAAATGAAAAAATTTAAAAATTGTAGAGATCTATTAAAATCAATAAATTACGGATGATGTTTGAATACTTAACGGAATAAAAATAAGACTTTCGTTTTTTATTCGAATTAAAAAATACTAAAAAACAAGAATGTGATAAAAAAATGAAAATTAATACCTTTACATTTAAGGATCAAGATGATATTGAGATTTTTGTATATAAATGGTCCCCCGAAACAGATCCTAAAGCTGCTGTTCAATTCGTTCATGGGTTAGCAGAACATGCGTCCAGATACACAAGAGTAGCAGAAGCTCTTTGTAAAGAAGGCTTTATTTGTTATGCAAACGATGCTCGTGGGCATGGATTAACTGCTGGTGATTTAACTGAGGCTACATTAGAGGGAAAGGCTGGAGTTTTGGGACCAAATGGATGGCAAGGTGTAGTTAATGATCTTCATGAATTATCGATGATTATTAAGAAAGAAAATCCTAATCTCCCTTTATTCTTAATTGGACATTCCTGGGGTGCAATGTTGACGCAAGATTATATTCAAGAATGGGGTAATGAAATAAAGGGATGTATCTTAAGTGGCACTAATGGTAAAGTAAGAAAGATGGTATTGAAAGCTGGGAAATTAATTGTAAAAAATGAGATTAAGAAGTTAGAACCTACAGCACCAAGTCAGAAAATGCATGATATGAATTTTGCTTCATATAATCATGATTGGCAAAAGGATGAAGGTGCTACAGGGTTTGAATGGCTTAGCCGAGACAAAATAGAAGTTCAGAAATATATTGATGACCCTTGGTGTGGATTTATTTCACCAGCTACCTTATGGCTAGAATTTATTCATGGAATGGAAAAGATATATGATGAAAAAAATGAACAAAAAATTCCTAAAGATTTACCCATCTATTTCATATCTGGATCCTTATGTCCTGTCGGAAATAAAACAAAAGGAGTTATAGCAATGATAGAGAGACTTAAAAAATACGGTGTTAAAGAGATTACATCCAAGTTTTATGAAGGAGCTCGCCATGAAATCTTCAATGAAGTTAACCGTGATGAAGTTTATAATGATGTAATAAGCTGGTTAAATTCTCATTTATAAAAAAGAGAGGAAATAAAGAATTGGAATTATTTATTTTTCTTATTATATTTTAAAAGATTATTTAAAATTCGTTCTAAATATTTTTCAAATTCATTAATTTCTTGCTCTGTGAAATTATTGTAATAAACTCTTGTCATATCTTTGGAGACATTAATATATTTCGTTTGAAAGCTCTCATCTTTATTTATTAATTGGATTAAGATTTTCCTTCTATCTGTTTTTGATGGTACTCGCTTTATAAATCCCGATTTCTCCAGGCGATCAAGCATTGAAGTTAAAGTTGATTTACTCAAAAGAGTTCTTTTTGATAGTTCATGGATTGAAATATTATCTTCACGCCATAAAACAAACATGATTCTTCCTTGAGCAGGGTTTAATTCGGTTACATTCGCTTTTCTAAGAATTTTAGTGAAAATCCTCTGAGAAAGTTGATGTACTTTAGCAACTAAAAATCCACCTCTCTTTTGAGATTCCATCAAACTTCACAAATTCAACTTAATTTGATCTAATCTATAATAATATCTTAGAGTTTTAGGATTTAAACGTAACAGAGTATAATCTGGATCATTAAGGCCTTCAGGGTAGTATCTCGTCCACCAATCTAACCAGACATGTTGCTTTATCTTCATATCCTCAATTATCTCCGCATCTCCACCTAACATCACCCCTTTAAAGTCATCTGGATCGCAGAAATAAACATTAATTGCGGAATTTTTTTTAATGTGGGATATTTTAGATGAAGATGTGTTTGTGGAGATGTAGATTAAAAATTGATTTTTTTGGTTTAAGAATAACTTAGAAAGGTCTGGAAATTGCTGTTTATTTCTTAAATTGAACATAGCTCTTGTGATAGGTTTTCCTTCATGGTCTATTGTAGTGAGATATGCTGCTTTAGACCGTTCCATTAACTCTAAACATTCTTTTTTCACTTGTTCATTATTCATATAGTTCACTTCATTTTATTTTTATATGGGATTGTACTATATAGAACTAATCGATCTTTACTTATAAATTTTAAGGTTTAAAACAATTAATATAAGAATTAATCTAATATCTAAATAAAGCATCAAAAATTACTAATTATATTTGCTCAGTCTTTAATGAAAAAGTTTCTCGTAGGCCATCACCAAGTAATAAGAAACCCATTATAGTTATAATTATCATAACAACTGGCCAAAAAATAGCCCACGGTGCTGTATATACATAATTCATGACACTTATGATATCCTGTCCCCAGAAGAATGGAATTCTGTTAAATCCTAAAAAAGCTAGAACTGTTAAACCTAACAAAACCTTTCCAACATTAAAGGCTGTTGAAACTAAAATGGATTGATAACAGTTTGGTAAAATATGTAGAAACATTATTCTCATCTTTTTTGCTCCAATTACTTTCGCAGCTTGGATATAAGGTAATTCTTTTTCTTTCAGAACACAACTTCGAACAACTCTAGAGAAGTAAGGAAGTCCAATTATCCCAAAAGCAATAATAGTCAATTCGTAAGTTCGACCCAAAATTAAAAGAAAAAGAATAGCGAAAACAACTCCTGGGAAGGACATCAAAATATCCATAATCCTCATTACAATCATATCAAGCCAACCTCCATAAAATGCAGAAATTAATCCTATTATAATTCCTGCGAATACACTAATGAGTGTAGAAACTAAAATAACAATTAATGTATACCGAGTGCCAAAAATAAGTCTGGCTAAAACATCAAAACCACTAAATGTTGTCCCTAAGGGATGTTGAGGCGATGGAGGTGAAAAAGCTTTATTAGATAACCAACCGAGTCCAAATCCTGATGCTTTTGTACGATATGAAAACCAATCTTGAAAAATAGCTATATTAACAAGACAAAAAACTATAGTTAATCCAATAATAAATAAAAATGATTTTAAGGATTTCATGGTTCTTCCGTTTGACCTTTTTATATCTGAGTATAATTGAATATCTTTAATTTCCCTATCGATATGATCTAAAAAAAAGAAGAATTTAACATTCTTAAGAACTCTAAAGAATTCAATATTTATTATATTACTTGTATTACTTTCTGCTTGTATTTCTCTTTTTACATCTATTATAGTCATTGAATCGAAATGAAAATGTACTCTAATGTTAATATTAAATGATAATATTTAATTAAATTAAATAAGATACTGAAATTTATATATTTGAAAGAAATTTGCAAAGAGAATTATTTCCATTCTTCGTGATAAAAAGATTAGTAGAGTGAATTTGATATGAAATTTTTAAAATATCTTATTAAAAGGATATTATTATCACTCGTTACGATATTTGCGATAATAGTTATTACTTTTTTCTTATCGAGGATGATTCCAGGAGATCCTGTGTGGCACCGGCTTCCAGCCAAAGCTACTCTGGAAGACTATTACAAAGAAAGGGCAAGGTTAGGATTAGATGAACCTATCATCGTTCAATTTTTTGTTTATATGGGAGATATACTGACAGGAAATTGGGGTGTTTCACTTTCAGTACAACCAGATTATCCCATTTGGGACTTAATTAATACTCATTTACCAAAAACTTTAGAAGTTACGATAATAAGCTTATTAATTGCTATGTTTTTTGGATTTTTATTAGGGAGAATTGCTGCTTCCCATAAGAATTCTTTAAGAGATAAAATTATCAGAATTTTTACTTATTTCTTTATTTCAATTCCAGCTTTTGTCATAGTAATATTTTTTTGGCAATTATATATTTACACACCGTTAAAAATATTACCTATGTTTGGATATAAAAATCTTAGATATCCCGAACCACCAATAATCACTGGGTCGCGTTTAATAGATTCTCTCTTATCTGGCCAAATATACATATTTGTAGATTACATTTGGCATCTCATAGTCCCTATTTCAGCGATGACGATTATTCAAATGGTTGCTGTTATTAGGCATACAAGATCTAGTCTCTTGGATGTTTTACAAAACGATTATATCAGAACTGCAGAAGCAAAAGGATGTTCGAAAAAGCAAATTGTAAAGAAACATGCTGTTAAGAATGCTTTACCACCAGTTATTACAGTATCAGCTATGGGATTTCCATTAGTATTTGGTGGAATGATTGCCGTTGAAATAATTTACAATTTCCCTGGGCTGGGTTTCCTGTTTCGATTAGCTGTTAGAGTTTCAGATTATTCTCTGATTATAGCTATTGTTTTTGTTTTTTCAATTTCAGTGATTATATTAAATCTTATAGCTGATCTTATTAATAGTGCACTTGATCCAAGAGTTAGATTAAAATAAGGGTTCTTATCATAATCTCCACCAGTATGGGTAATCAACTTCTAAAAACTGGTTATTGTCTAAGAGTAAAATCTTGTCATTTTTAAATGTAAAAGCATATCCTCCAAGAAAGTTAACCCAATAATCATTAGGTGGTAAACCAAACCATCCTAACCTTAAAGCCATAATAAGAATTTCATGGGTCACATGGAGATCTATTCCTCCTTCTGGAAGAGTAGAAAAACGATTCCATATTACTTTTGCAGCATTCTGGCAGTAAGTAGAAAGTCTACTTATTTTATGCGGAGGATACAATACTGCCATCCATCTCCTAAAAAATTCAGCTGTCGGTCTTTTCTTAAGTTCCTTAATGAAAAATTCACGATCGACTCCTAGCACATGTAAAGGTTCTAGATTCCCCTCTATATTTCCATTGCCACCGTTACTTTCAAAGCCTTTTAAAATATCAACTGCTGTTTCTTTGCATCGTGCTGCAACACTGTGATATATTCTAATTTGTCGTTCTTTAGGCAATTTAAGACCAAAAAGATGGGCCATTTTATGTCCTTTTTCAGTTAAATGCAATTCTATTCCATCCCCGATTTCTTTTGGCTCAAGTCTTTCAGAATGCCTTAAAATTAGAATTAATTTGGATTTTTCAGAGAATTTTGAGAGTTTTTTTATGAGTTGACGAACTTGAAGGGTCCAACTTTCTATTTCCCATAAAGGTTCATCTTCCATACCATAATAAATAAATCATTATTTACATAATTTACACTTAAAATCACATTAAAGCTATTTTCAATTATGTTTTATGAAGAGAGTAGAAAAGCAGACATCTCCTTATCAGAATTAATTGATGCATTGTATGTTTTTTTTCATGATATCGAGAAGCCAGACATTAAGTTTCTTTACCATGGAACATATAACGTTTTTGAAGTAAAAAAGAAATATATTTTTCGTTTTCCTGATATACATTTAAGAAACATCAAGGGGGTAAACTTAATTAAAAGAGAACTTAAAATATTAAATCTAATAGAAAAATATGTCCCGTTCACTATTCCTGACCCGATTTATGTCTCAGTTGAATTGAATTACCCATTAATTGGTTATGATAAAATTGATGGGATCTCTCTATCTCAATGCTTTCATAAAACCTCAAAAAGCCAAAAAATCAAAATTGCTGAGCAAATTGGACAATTTTTATCGCATTTACATTCAGATACCCTTCGAGACGTTGTCTCAAATGATATGGGTGAAAATTATTCATCAAAGCAATATGAAAAAGAATGGTATGAATATTACAACACGATTCAAAAGAAGATATTTACATTGCTTAATTCTAAACAAAAGGAATGGTTAAATAAACTCTTCAAGAAATTCTTAGATGAGAAAGAAAATTTTCGTTTTAAGCCAACCTTGATACATGGAGATTTTGACACTTCTAACATTCTAATAGATCCAAAAACCTTTAAAATTACAGGAATAATTGATTTTGAGGACTCACGAATTTATGATCCCGCTGCTGATTTTTTATTTTTTAAAGAGGGAGATCTCTTCTTGGACCATATAATCTCATCCTATCAACATAAATTAGACATTAACTTTAAAAATCGAATGAAATTCATATATGGTCGAAGTAGCTTGCCTTATATCACATTTGGTTTAGACAATGAGATTCCAGAAATGATTAAGGCAGGATTTGAATTACTTGAACACAAAATGAAAACTATGAGCCTATAAATCCATCCCTACCTCAAGTAATTTTTCCACCAATATGGTATTTCAATCGAAGTAAAACCATTATTGTCAAGAAGTAAAATAGTTTCTTTATTAAAAGTAAATGCAAAACCTCCTAAAAATGAAGGCCAATAATTATTTGGGAGTAATCCAAACCACCCAAATTTATAACTTAAGATAATAAGATCATGAGAAACATGGATATCAATCCCTTTGTTAGGAGCATGCTCAATTTTCTCCCAAATAGTATATGCAGCTTGTTGACAAAATATATTAAATGGAGTAAGAATCTCTGGAGGATATAATCCCGCGATCCAACGGAAAAAGAAATTTATTAAAGAATGATTTGTAATTTCAGTAAAAAAAGTATCTGGTTCCATCCCAATATCAACTAATACATCAAGATTATTCATTAGAAATCCAATCCCGCCTTTACTTTTGAAGCCCCTCAAAATATCCTCAGCAGTTTCCTTACAACGATCTAAAAAACTATAAAATAATCGTAACTCTCTTTCTAATGGTAAATTCTCTCCAAAAATTCTAGCAATCTCATGTCCAAGTGAAGTAAGTTTGAGTTTTGAGACTCGCCAAGGATCATCTGAGTGTTTTCTATGAGAATGACGAAGAATTATGATTATCTTTGAGTCACTCGGAAATTGAGTTAATCCTGAAATTAATCTTCTTGCCTCTCCTGTCCATTCATCATTTTGCCAAATTTGCTCAATTTTCATATTATCAGATAAATATTTCTTGTCTTTAGACTTTTACTTAGAATCCAAGATGAGCCTTTTTTAGGAAGATAACCTCCAACCCTCTCATAAAGGATTATTATAACTATTTTATAGATAAAATTATCTATCTTGGTTTTACTAACAGATAATTGTGATATTTTAATAATATTTTATAACTAAAAAGTTTAATAATATAATTTACTCTATTTTTTTTCTTTTTAAAATGTAATCCTTCCGATATATGTGTACAGTGAAATAAAAATTATTTGGAAAAACTTTGTCCATCTTGTAAAAGTATTACATTGTCATAATTTTCTTTAAACCATTTTGGATTATCAGTGTGGACTGGAATAATAATATCAGGATCAATCCTTTCAATGACCCATCTAATTTCACTTTGAGATAAATGCCCAGATGCGTGAAATCCTCTCACAAATTCAGGTTTTAACCTATTTTGTTTTTCAATTATTTCAAAACCATATATCTCAAATCCAAAATGCCTAAGCCAGTTATTTAACCTAATGAAGTCAAATTCTGATTCTTCTGCGAACGCTTCACTTGAAGAGTAAATGTATGTACCTTTAGTTGGATTAATATCTAATAAATTTTTTACGTCAAAAAAAGAAAAACAAAGTAAATAATCTTCAGGATTTTTCGAGATCTCAAGAGGATCGATTAATTGTATATCTGCCTCACTTTTGAGAAGATAATTTTCCCAGCTTAATGGTTTTACTTTCAACATCTTATAGATTAACATATCCTTAGTTCGGTTAATACCATCGACTTTTTCAATCGCTTTTAGCAAATAAGCATCTTTTGAGGTAATAACTAACTTTCTACCCACCTTTTTTGCAATAGTATGAAATGTTTCTAATCTTTCAAAATTTCTAGCAGTAAAGTCTGCAATAACTAAACCTTTAGATATTTCAACCAGCTTAAGGCAATTCTGATAAACAATTTCTTCAGGTTCATTAAAATCTTTTCTCTTCGCTCTTGTCCCCTCAATTATTAAAATAGAAGCCTCTTTTGAGTTGGCTATAAACTCTTTACTTGAATTTGATTTTTTTCCATGAAGGCGTAAATCCCCTGTATATGCAACAGTATTTTCTCCTTGAATGAGAAAAGCTGTAGCACCGTATATCGAATGATCGACCTCAAATGCTTTAATTTGAAACGGTGTGTAGAAATCATTTAACATGCATAGCTCACCCTTTACATAATCTTTTTTTCTAAAACGAACGGTTAAAAAATCTTCAAGTGTATCAGGAAATCTAATCGTACTGATAAATTGTCTGCAATAAATAGCTGCTTTATCACTTTTTAAGATTCTCTCATCTTCAGTTGCAATCTTTTTGGTAAAATATGCGACTTCGTTATTTAGACTTGCGATCGAACTATCTCGAATAGATTTCAATAATGTAATAGTCGTGGGAGATGCTATAACTGGAATCGATTCATCAAGTAAAGAGATATTTCCAAAATGATCCATATGAGCATGACTTAATAGCACTGCATCAATTTTTAATGAAGGGAATGTTGACAGATCTATATCCGAAGTAATTAGATCCTTTCGATATATATTTAACTTGGGAATTAATTTGAGGTGAAGAAGATCAAAGATTCCTCTGGAAGAACGCTCTGTTAAATATTCTTGAAAATAATTATTATACTTTTTAAAGTTCATTCCAAAATCAAGAAATAAGCCATTTTTGCCTTCTTTTAAATAAATTTTGTTCCCGCCAATCGTGTTCGCTCCATCGTAAATAGTGATTGTAGTCATGCTTATTAAATAAAATCCATAGACTTAATTAATATTCTTCCTAAAAATAAAATAAAAAATCCGACATTTAAGAATTTTTAAATAATAATCAAGTCTAGTATTTATTTGTCGATTAATAATTTAAGTATATTTTTATGAAAGGTGCGAATAAAGAATGATGTTTTCAAATATAGAAGATTATGAGAGAAGAATTAATGAACTTAATTATCAAATTTCAGAATTACAGAATCACGTAAATCAACTTCAAATGCTTATTAAGGAGAAAGATGAACAATTATATCAAATTTATAATGAAAATCTAAAATTAAAAGCTCAGATAGAAAATATACAATCTCCCTACTATGCTCAACAAAAGGTTAAGCCTTCAATCCCGAGTTCTCCTCAATATCAGAATTATGAACGAACACAGTATGAACAATATGAGCAACAACAAACACAAACTCCTTATTATAGTCAGCAAACAGTAGAAGGTCCAGTAATTCGACAAACAGAAAATCCAATTGTGACCACGAGTGCAGATACTTCCACACATAAAAGAGAGTGTCCCAAATGTGGCGCATCTGGTTTTGCAATAAAGGAAGTTGAAGATAAATCTAGATTACTAAGCTATGTTCCTCGAAGAATTTATGCTAAAAAAAGAGTCTGTACCAAATGCTTCTATGAATTCTAGAGTTTATAAACTCGATATTCCCGCAGTTTAGTAATAAATTTATTTGGAATGGTTACTTTTTACTTATTTGTGAGTACGTTAATTAAGTACGTACTCAATTTGCGCATTGGGTTTTTTCAATGGTAAAAGGAACAGTAAAATGGTTTGATCGCCGTAAAGGCTATGGTTTTATTACTCGAGACGACGGAGCAGCTGATGTATTCGTTCATTTTTCTGCGATTGAAGATAAGGATAATGAGTTTAAAGCAATTTATGAGGGTGATAAGGTAGAATTTGATATAGTCGATGGATCTAAAGGGCCTCAAGCTAGTAATTTAAAAGTTACCGAAAAGGCTGATCGCCCGAGTTTTAAACCTAGAAGAAAGCGTTATTAATTAGATCTAATTAATAAAGTGAAGTAAACTAAAAGGGAATTTCAGAAAAAGTAAAGCCAGTAAATATGAGGTATTTATCATTTCATGGGATTTCCAATTTTTTTTAATTATACTTTTGGAAAGTAATTCATAGTAGGTTTAACTTCATATTAAGATTAAATTTGGTATGAAGTTCAGAATTTAAATTTGTTTTATGTTATAAATTGAAAAATTATTTTATGAATTTTTAAAGACCATCAACATTTTTTAATGTCCGAGGAGATGTACGATGAAATTTTACTGCAGGATAGCCAATGATAAATATTCCTATGTTCTCACCCTCAATATTCACTAATTTTTTTATTTCAGGATTAATTTTCATCGCAATTTGAGTCCATCCATTCCAGCAAGTTCCTAATCCCAGTGATTGCGCTGCTAATCGTCCATATGTAATAATAATTCCAATATTATTCTGCTCAACAGCTCCTCTTTGAAAAGAAGTAACAAAAATGATATGTGGAGCGTCAAAATAAATAGGACTGCGAAATGCTTTTCCCAGGAGATGAAATAGCTTTCCATACCGTTCTTTCATGTAAGTATCTTTTATTAATTCTTGAATAACGGCATCATTAAGTTGCTTAATCTGATCTTGATTAGAGATTATAGAAAATTTTTCAGATCTCATATTATCCCCTGTAGGAGCATAACTCATAGCATTAAATACTTTCCGAAGAAGTTCATTAGGAACTTTTCTTTGTCGAAAACGCCGAATTGAGCGATGGGCTCTTAAAAAATCATAAAGTATTTCATATGTAATTATTTCTTCTGGTTTACTAACTCCTTGAAATTCATTAGTAACTCCTAAATTTTTATATAAAATTGCGTTCTCTGGGCATCGTGCGATACATTGACCACATAAATTACAGAAATCTTTTGAATCAATATATTCTACCTTTTCAGATTCTTGATTAAATCTGAAAAGAATACATGTGCTTAAACAAATTTTACAACTATTGCATTTATTATAATCTATTCCAACAATAGACATGTTTAATCTTTTTTTAATCTAAATACAGTATATAACTTTTATTATGATTTAAACACTAACTTAATTAAGAACTTACACTTATGTAAAACCTTTTATGGTTGCTCTTCCTATTCATATTTAATTTTTCAACTGAAAATATAAAATAAGATGTTTGCCTATGGCAGAAATGTCAAAAGAATTGAAAATTTTATTAGTGATAAATATTATAGTCGCTTTAATCTATGGGATTATGTACCTCTTTTTACCAGAAATAATTTATGCTATAAATGAAGCACCCAATTTTGATCCCCATTTCTGGCGACTTTGGGGAGGTGTATGCATGACGCTTGGAATAGTTGCTATATTTGGATTAGTGAAAGGAGATTGGTCCTATTTTAAATTGCTGTTTCTTTTTGCTATCTGCTTTCTTTTTGTTACTTTTGTGATTAACATCACTACTGCATTATATCTACCTCGTTCACCAGTAAATCTAATGTATCATTGGATAGATAATATCATAATCATTGTAATAGCAGTAATTGATGTTATCTTTTATTCGAGAGAAGAAAAACGATAATTACCTAAAGTAATTATTTCTTTATTTTATATAATATATATTTGTAGACAAATATCTGTCAATTATTTCCATTCTGCTCCACATTGACCGCATTTATATTTTTTTGCATATATCTTTGGATAAGCATAAATTAATCGTGTTTTATCATCTATTTCTCTTATATATGCTTTATTGGAATTTGCACATCTAGGGCATTGCCATTTTCGTATTATATCCTCATCTTCTTCTTCGAGATTTTCATTTTCTGATGCTTTTTCTTCTGTTAATTTTCTCGATTCTACTATTGGATCAGAAATATAAGGCTTAATTACATTATTAGTAATATTGGTTGACAATTCTTTGACCTTGGCGATCGTTTTTTTCTCTTCCTCGATAATTGATTCGCTTGACCATCCTTTTAAATTAAAAATGCTAGATTCAGGCTTTGAAATTTCCTTTTTATCATGGGGTTGAAGCGCTGTTATTGTTTTCGCTAATAAAATTGTGTCTTTTTCACGAAGTACTTTATTTTTTTGTTCTAAATCTTCAATCTTTTCATTTAAGTTTGCAATTTGAGATTCTAGTTTTACAATTTTAATCTTTTCTCGCTTTAAAACTTCTAATTTTTCATTAAGCATTAGATTTTCTTCTTTTAATTGTAAATTATTTCTTTTTAGAGATTCAACAAGTCTATCTAGTTCTTCAGCAGAAACTTGTTTAGTTTTAATTAAATTCAAATTTGTTGAGAGAGAATTATTTGCTCTCTCTAGGTTGGAAATAGTCTGCCTTAGGGTTGCGATTTCATTATTCAATTGTTTATTTATTGTACTTTCAGACTTGTATGATGTTACGGTCTCGTCTGCAATTTCAATTTCTTTTGATAATTCAAACACTTTATTCTTTAAATTTTTATTTTCTTGTTCCAATCGCCCATAATCCTGAATTAGTGTATTTAATGAATTTTGTGTTCTAGAAAACATTTCATCTTTTAATGGATCCAACAATTTTTTTTGTACTTCTTCTAACTCTATTGTTAAATCTTTAACTTTAGTTTGTAAAATCTCTTTTTCTTGCTCCTTATTTTCTAATTTATTGCTAAGGGATAAAACGATATCCTTTAATTCCAAGATTTCTTGAGTGTCACTTAGATCATCAGTATGCTTAATAGGCGTAGGTTTAAATGTAATTTTTTCGTTATCTAATTTGCTTTTTAACTTATCAACTTCAAGCTGTAATTTCTCGATGGTCTTTTCTAAATATGCTTTACTTTGTTGATCTTCTTCAGCCTTATCAATCAAATCTTTTAAATCCTTACTCATAATAAAGTTCTCACTTAAAGCGAAAATTATTATATTATTACAATTAACTTACATATTCTTTATTAAAAAATTTAAGTGGAATTATTTTAAAAAATTAAAAAATAAATAAAATAAAGAAATTATGTTTTTATTTCGCATATTTTGGTTTTGTGATAAATCCTGTAAAGAGAACCCCAATTATTATTGTATCTATTACTTCAGAAAGGATAATACTCCATGATTCATATGATGCTGTAAAAATAGCTCGGATGATATTTGAAAGAATTAAAAGCAGAAATGCTATTCCTATTATCAACGAATTAGCTTGAGACAATCTCTTATTGCGATACATAAAGAAAAACATTATCATCAAGAGCAGATAGATAATAAAGGTTGCTATAGGAAGTAAATTAACTAGTAAGTTAACATTGTTTGCAAACCATATCAAAATTAGTAAAATGAAAACATAACCTCCCATAAAAGAATATCTAATTTTGTTTGCCTCCGATTTAGATTCCTTGGTTTTGGATCTTAATTCTATGAACACCAATAATGCTTCTAATCCTATATAGAGAATTGGTAAAATATTGATTACGATGACTGTGTATCGAATTTTCATTAAAAATAATCTCAGATTGTCATACGTTCCGCTTAACCAGAGTAAATTTAGAAGTACATCGAATATTTTACCAAATACCCAAATTCCGAAAAATGTCCCAAAGCAAAAATAGGCATCTGTTATGTAAATTGCTTCTTGCCTAAACCATTTTCTATATAAAAAGAGACTCATCATTGCTAAGATTAAAATCTTTATAGGATAAATTAAAATACCTAAGAGCAGATCATTTACAACAACTACATAAGAAATTATATCCCAAAAAAGCCAGTATAATCCCGAAAAGATTCCTAATAAGAGAAGAGAGATGCTTAAAATGGAAATCTTAAAGTTTCTAAACCTAACGTATTGAGACCACATATACATCTTTTTATAAGTAATTTTTCTTGATCTTCTTTCTAGATCTGATTTTAAAAATTCAATGATTTTTTTACATAAAAGAGAACTATTTTATCCAATAATGAACCTATTTTAGTTTTGAGACTAAATTAAAATAAGAATTAATGAAGATAAACCCCTAAATTTCGAGGAAACAATTCTAAATATTCTTTTAGATCATAACTCTTTAATTTTTTTATTGTTGGTTCAGGAAGTTGATCCAATTTCTTTCCCTGAAGGATTAATTTGGTTTCTTCCTCAGAAAATTTAGGACCAATTCTAATCCAATTAACTACTTTTTTATTTGCAGGACATACTCTTTGGCAATGGAGGCACCCAACTAAACAATTATGCCAGCTAGGATCAATCCAGTTTGGAAAGGGGATTTCAGGAGGATGTTCATTATGATAAGTAAGACATTTTTCTGCACGTAGGAGAAATCTGTCTGTTGGAATCGCACCAGTTGGGCAATTACGAACGCAAGCTGAACAATTTTTACATAGATCCATCATCTTATGCTCACCCCAACTATCCTGTTCTATTGGAAAATCAGAATAATATGCAGCAAGACGATAAAAACTTCCTATGCCATTAATGTATGTAATGTTGTTCTTCCCATATTGAGTCAAACCACTATGAGCTGATAGAGTCTTCATAGGTATCCTTGCATATTCTACATTATAACCTTCTAGAGACAAGATAGAGATTAGAAATTCCTGTAATCTATCAATTATTTTTTGACCTTGCAAATATTGGGGAGGAATAAGCAAAGAAAGTTCTTTCTCTTTGTATTGAAAAATAACTTTAGTTGAAGGGTCTGGATATGCTATTATAAAAATGGAATTAATCTTAGGAAACTTCACATTAGGCTTAATTTCAAAATAATTTCTATATTCTTCATAAAATTTTAAATTGATAAGTTGTTTGTTTTTATGACTTTGAATCTCCTCATTAATATCAGCAATATGAATTCCAGAAACAACCTTCCCTTTGCAATCAATAGCACTTAATCCCTTATGAAATTCTTCGATGATTTTAGATTCTTTGCTCATAATTTAAATAATAGGAGAGAAGTAAACTTAAAAAATTTACACTTAACAAAAAAAAGTGAAAAATTAGAAGGGATTATTTTTTTATTTTCTTCCAGATATAACCATGGATATCAAATAAAATCAAAATGGCAATCGCGGAAATAATTATGCAAAATATAAGTAGATCTAAACTTGTAGGGTTATGTCCAAATAAAGCCTTCAAATTAATGACAAAATTTTCCATCCAGGACCAGTAATCAGGTGGTCCAGGAAGAGGTTGTCCATTTAAAAAGTAATAAAGAAAGTCTTCTAAAGTACTAAATTGTAAGAGTGTTCCTGCTACAAATATATTCCAGCTTTGTCGCTTTGAACCACCACCTAGTTTCCAGCCAATCGCTATTATGAGATAGAAAAAAGTCATTAATAATCCCCAGAATGTTAAGTAATACATCGTTTTATCAATTTCAGAAGAAGTAAAGCCTAATCCTAATTTTATCCAAATATCATCAATTGTAAAATTGACAAGAATTCCAATAGGAATAATTATGAACGTAAAAAGAATAATCAAGATCAGAATTCGCATTTTAATCGATTCTGGTTGTAGAAAAAAAGCTGGTATCAAACCAAATAATACTAGCTGCAGATATAAAAAAAATCCAGGTGAAATCCCTATTACTACATAGAATATAATAGGTATTCCATTAGCTATTAAAAATAGAATTATAGCAATAATGAACCATTTTTTGGCTCTATTGTTTCTTTCAACATCTCTATTACCTGCAAGGTACATGAATGTAATTGGAAGGATTAAACCTAAACTTAATAATAAAATCAACCATATAAGGCGTACAGTTAATCCTACATCAGAATGTTCAGCTACCCAATCTACTTCAGCAGTTACAATTATTATTCCAATAAAAATTAACAGGATGAAGAGATTTTTTAGCCAAGATTTAGATTTTATTTCAGACATTTTCGATCATTATTTTTTTAATAAATATAATGATTCTCCCTAGATTATAAAATTAGATCTTTTAATGGATATTTTGAAATTGATAAGCTAATATAAATAAGCTAAAATAAAATGTTAAATAAATAAAGATAGCTCTTTCATTTGATTACGGGGATATATGATGCTTAGAATTAAAATGAAATCAAAAAACAATGATTCATTTAAGTTTCCCCTTCTTGGATATATCGGGTATGGTGTGACTAAATTTTTCGATTCCTTTCAATCTTTTTCATTTTTACTCGATAAATTTGAATCTATGTATTTAAGAATAGATCTGGAGAATGTTATTATCGAAAGACCTATTTATATCACAGGTCTTGCTCGTGCTGGAACTACTATCACTTTGGAAATGTTAAGTAAACATCCAGATTTAAGCTCTCATAGGTATAAACACCTTCTTATGCCTTATCTTCCTCATTGGATTAGTTTACTTATAGAAAGTTTAAACATTTATACAAGACCTTTTGAACGAATACATATGGATGGGATATTAATTACTCATGATAGTCCGGAGGCTGTGGAAGAAATATTTTGGCAAAAATTTTTTAATAATCTTCACAACGAGAATACATCAAATATTCTTGATAGGAAAACCTCTAATCCTAAATTTGAAACTTTTTATAAAAATCATATTCGGAAAATTTTAATAGACCAAAATAGACCTCGTTATGTAGCCAAAAATAATTATCACGTTTCAAGGTTCGATTATTTACTTAAACTTTTTCCAAAGGTGAGATTTTTATTAATCGTTAGAAATCCTGTTAATCAAATTGCTTCATTGATCAAACAAACAAAGTTATTTATGAAAATTGAACGTAAAGCACCTTTAATACAGGATTGGCTTAGGTTAGTCGGACACTATGAGTTTGGTTATCATCAAATTTGTATAAATTTAGATAATACAGAACTTATCCATAAAATTCATAAGTTGTGGACAAACAAAAAAACCTATGTAAAAGGTTGGGCGTATTACTGGAATTCTATTTATGAATATCTTGCAGATAATCTTGAAGCGAATAAAAAATTTAGAGAAGCCACATTAGTGGTTAATTATGATGAACTTTGTGCAAGTCCCGCAAAAATCATAGATAAAATACTTGAACATACTAAACTATCTAGTGAAAAGTTTGAAAAAGTAAAAAGATACTATATTAGTCACTTGCACACGCCTACATATTATAAGCCAGATTTTTCTAAACAGGAACTTGCAGATATATCTAAAATCACGAAAAAGACAGCTGCTCGTTATGGGATAAACACATTAATTAAATAGATTTGAATTTTTTATTTCGAGCTTTCTTACCAACAACAAGGATCAAAATACTTTTTATATTTTTGTATCCAAGGACAAATCGTATATTTTGTATAATCTTCAGTGATTTCTTCTCCTTCTTGAATATCTTTTAGAGAAACGGAACAGAATCCATTTTCGTCTTCAGAAGCACCAGAGTTCGCATTAAAGGAATGATTAACATAACGAGAATTATCCAAACAAAAAATTAAAGCATCAAGTTCTCTTTCATAATAAGAGTAGGTAAGCAATGTTTTTATATAGTCATCCATTTTCAATGACTTTTGAGATGTATCTAGTGTTAAAAACTGCTTTTTGGAAATAATAAAGACGTCCTGAGGGCGTGCATGCCACCAAATTGTTCCTTTTGGTATTAATTTCTTGGCAAATAATCCTAAGCCATGAATAGTGCTCGATCCTACTCTGGTATATTGTTGAATCGGATTATCCATTTTTTTATTGTAAGGGATTTCAGTATAAGGCATAATATTTAATCCTATTTTTCAAAATCATTACAATATGATGTCTTATCTTATTAGAAATAAAAATAATTGCTTTTTTTTTCCAATATTCTTTATTTCTTTACTTAATTCTCTGAAATGTTGTTTATAATTTTCTTTTGGAAAGAAGATCCAAATTATAATTATAATTAAATAAAAACCCCAGGTTCATAAATTTGTCATTTTAACACTCATTTCCCATAACTTTTTAGCATAATCCTTGTTGTAGGACGCTTCCGAAGATTCTTTAGGCTGTTTATTCACAAAATATTTTCCAGTTACACCTTCAACCTCACGTGAGGAAGCAAGATATATTGAGGTTTCTGCGCCCTTACTTGGCTTTTTAAAAAAAACTGTGGCAATGGCTTGAGAAAATTTTGATTGATCGCGCCCCAGATTTGTATTTACTACACCAGGATGAACTGCATTCACGGTTACTCCTGTTCCTTCTAATCTTCTGCTAAGTTCATAAGTAAACATCGTTAAGGCTAATTTTGAGATACCATATGCTTTAACGAGACCATATTTTTTATTTTCACCTTGAAGATCATTAAAATCTAGAGCTGCTCTTTTATGATAACCTGAACTCATATTAATTATTCTACTTGGAGCGCTCATTTTTAGCATATCAAGCAGTAAATTTGTTAGTAAAAAAGGAGCGAGATAATTAACTGCAAAATTCATTTCTATCCCATCAACGGATAATTGGCGTTTGGACAACATTAATCCGGCATTATTGATTAACACATGCAATTTTTGATAATTTTGCTTAAAATCATTAACAAGATTGCGAATTTGATCTTGAGACGATAAGTCGCATAATAACAGATCTACATTCCTATTCCCTATGGATTGAATAATCTCCTTTTGAGCTCGTTCTCCACGTTCTTTATTACGACAAACCATTACTATGGTAGCCCCCATTTTTGCTAACCCAATAGCAGTGGCTTTCCCTATTCCAGAATTTGCCCCAGTAATTATACAAACTTTTCCTTTCATATTATTAACGTGATTCACCATTGTTAATTTAGTATAATCTTTTTGTATGATTAAAAAGTTTAGTCATTATAGAAATAAATGATCCTATTAAAGTAGATTATAATGTATTTATGATTTTGGAATTAGATCAATAAGTATTTAGTTCTTACTTAAGTCAAAGATTTCTTTAACTTTGATATATAATTTAGTAAGATCAAGAGACTTATCAAAAAAATCTAAAATACCAATTGAGAGTGCTTTTTTCTTAATGGAAGTATTTCCACTCATCATTATAATTTTAAAAGAGCTATCGATATTTAAAATGAGTTTTGAAATCTCAATTCCATTTAGATATGGCATATGATAATCTATCAGGAAAATATCTGGTCTGAGAGTCGAATTTTTTAGCTGTTTTAAAGCTTCTATTCCATTTTTTGCAGTACCCACTACATCAAATCCTTTAAGAGAAAAAAATTTTGAATACAAATCTAAAATTGTCTGTTCATCTTCAATTATGAAGATCTTAATTTTCTTTTTTTCCATGGTTAATTTTTCGATGATATTATATTGAATATTGTTCAAAATCGTGAAATTACTCAATTAGTTGCAATTTTTAGTTAATTTACATTAAGATAAAAAATAGATTGGAAGTCTTTTTTTTAAATCCTAAGTCTAATTTTAAAAATTTTTGGTTCTTATTAAATTTTTAGATTCACAATATATTTATTAGACGTCAAGTATATCTTTCTAATAATGAAAAATTATAAGATAAGAGAAAAAAATAAAGAAGATTTATCTAAAAAAGAACGAAAAATTTTAAGAACTAAAAATATCATTCTGGATGCCGCAAAAGAATTATTTTCAAAAAAAAGTTTTGATATGAATACAATGGATGATATCGCTGATTCAGCAGCGCTTAGTAGAGCTACTTTATACAATTATTTCGATACTAAGGAAGAAATTTATTTAAATATCGGATTATTAAAAATTAAGGAATGGATTAAACGGTTTAAGCATGTAGATTCTGCTAAATTTTCTGGTGAACATAAAATATTATTCTTAACTGAAAATCTAGTTAAGGATCTTTTAGAATTCCCAATTTATATTAATTTGCTAAGGAGATTTTTTGATAGAAGTAAAGAATTAAACATACCAATTGAAAATATTTTTTATACTAATCTAATTGAAAAAAAGAATTTTCAATTTAAATCTGTATCTGGAACACAATATAAAATATATTATGATCTGTTAAAGCAATATATTAAATACAGACAAATATGGCTCGATGCCATTGAACTAGGAAAGAAAGATGGATCTATTAAATCTCCAAAAAATATTCATCACCTCAATTTTATAATTATAATGACTTTATTTGGGTTACTGGATCAAATTGAATTAAGGCGGTCACTAATATCACGAGTCGATATAACTACTGAAATGATAACAAAATTTGTGCTACAATTTGTAAGGAAATTTCTAAATGGAGAAATCTAATTACTTAAAAATAAAAATTTAAAATTTAGTAGCTTTTTTGAATTTTAGTTTTTTTCAATTTATATTTTATTATCTCTTTATACCTTTTGGATTTACTTCAAAATATAGTGTTCACACAATATTTATAATCCTTAAGCCTTAGAATTAAATTTCCTATTTATTCTGGTCTATTAATAAGATTAGATCTTAAATTAAAAATTCCGAAAAAAATAATTTATAATTAACTGGAGTGGTATTTCTATTCCAAAAAAATATGTAATTATAGGTGGTGGACCAGCAGGTGCAAACGCTGCTGAAAAGTTAAGAAAGCTTGAACCTTTGGCTAAAATAACTCTTATATCTGATGAAAATTATGCATACTACAAGCGTAGCAAAATAATTAATTTAATATCAGAAAGTTGCACAGAAGAAGAACTTTTTCTAAAGGGTAAAGATTTGTATGAAAAATTAAAGATTGATTTTTACCATGGACATGTTACCAAAGTTATTCCAGACAAGAATCAACTATCATTAGATGATAATTCAATATTAAATTACGATTTCCTTTTAATAGCCTCTGGTGGAAGTCCTTTACTTTTACCATGGAACGGAGTTAATCTTAAAGGAATATCAACTCTATATACGCTAAAGGATGCAAAAGAAGTCGCGAAAAGCGCCTGTGATGCCAAAAATGTGGTAATCATAGGGGGAGGTTCTATAGCAATAAAATTGGTAAAGAATTTTATAAAAGTAGGTTTGAAAGTGTCAATTGTTGAAAAAAGCTCACATTTGTGGCCTATTGGTTTTGATCGAAAAATTTCAAGAATTTTTGAGAGGGAATTCATTGATCGGGGAGTTGATCTTTACTTTAATGACGAAGTTGTAAAATTTAATGGCAAGAATGGGAATGTCGAATCAGTTACTTTAAAGAGCTCTCGGGAGATTCCTTGCGATCTAGTTGTAGTAACGATAGGAATACGTCCTAATATTGAATTTATAAAAGATACAAATATTAAAGTAGATAAAGGGATCATTGTTGATAAGCATTTAAGAACTAATATTCCTAATATATTTGCTGCAGGGGATGTAGCCCAAATTAGAGACCCTCTTTATCAAAAGCCTATCCTTCACCCTACATGGGGAAATGCTAAAAAACAAGGTAAAATTGCTGCAGAAAATATGACTGGCAATCTTAATGAATATAAAGGAACTATACCCATCCAAACAATTAAAGGTTTTGATTTTCAAGCAATTGCGGCAGGTATTACTCATTCTAAAAAGAGTTTTGATGAAATTTCATGGGTTTCATTTCAAAATAATTTTTGCAGGAAGTTTGTACTTGATGATGATAGCTTAGTTGGGGCATTAATTCTGGGAAAAAATATTAATAAGAAAGAATTAAAACCACTAATTAAGAAAGCAATTTTTAATAAATCAAATATAAGTAAATACAAGACTGAAATATTAAAGGAAGATTTTGACATTAATCAGATTTTATCTGAATAATGCAAGATATCTCTTTATAGAGTTATTTCTAACTTATTAAGTAAAGAAATCACAAATTCATTAAGAAACTCTGAAAGTCCAATCTGATCTTCAAAATAATGGGAAAACACATTTTTTAATTCAGAGTAAAGGAATTGTCTATCTATTGTATCTGCGTCTTTTTTATTATAGATCCCGTCTAAACCTAAAAGTTTCAATTTATTGAAAGCTAATTCAAACACTAAATTAGTGAAAGTGTTATGGATGAATTTTTCATCATCTTTATTCAACTCATAATATTCATAAATTATCTTGTTTCTTATTGTTTTAATTTCTAACAAGTCTTTCTTTAAATCATCTGAAATCTCTAATCCTTGAATTGTGTCTAAAAATTTTTCATTACTTATTTTAGCATCATGAACATGATTTTTGTTCAATAGATATGAATAGAACCTAATTAGAAATTTAAATGAATCAATAGTTTGTTCCTTCTTCCACATCTTGTACAATTTTCCCCAATGTGCCAACTTTAAATCTTCAAGAGCATTATAAATACTATTTTCCAGAAATTTAAGGAGTTTTTTATTATAAAATAAAGCATCAGTATAAGGTTGTTCATAATTGTAAAAGCTATACTCATAAATATTCCCATTCTCTTTAAATTCCTTAAGATGGAAAAGTGAGCTGAAATCTGCTAATAATTCTTTTTTTCCTACTTCTGCCGCAAACTTGATAATATATTTACATTTAGGGCAATAAGTTACCCAAGAACGCCGAATAATACTATTCGGGCGAGCATGATTGTTTGATTTTTTAAATTTAGGGATTTTAAATCTATAAATCGGAGCTTCAAGTTCATAATTCATTTTTTCACGATGAAAAAATTTAGGAACATATTTTTTTCCGCACATTGGGCATGTTATCTTCTTTATCTTGATTCCTGCCGTCTCTAACATAATTTTAAACCTAATTTTGCGTAAAATGTTATGTTTAGGTATGAGCGGTAGTTTTTAATTGCATCGTTAACTAATTTAATCCCTTAATAACGTATTTTATAGCCTATAAGTAATATCAGCAAGCTATTTGCAAATTAAAGCCATTCTTTAATAAATAATTAGAGATGGAATCTTTCTCTTATTAAACTATTTATGTATTTGGATTGATATAATACATATTCAAAAAAATTTTTAACATGAGGCTTTATACTTGGTCTATGATCTTATAGTTATAGGTGCTGGTCCGGGTGGTGCTACAGCTGCAAGAATAGCTGCAGAATTCGGTGCTAATGTGTTATTACTTGAAGCAGCTAAAGAAGGACGATACAAATGTTGTGCTGGAGGTATCCCAGTGAGTAATGAGGTTTTTAGTGAAATTCCTCATGGCATTGGTGAACGAGAAATTACGGGAGGAGTCTTAGTTACTCCCAAAAATGGCATGATGGAATTTAAAGCTACTGGAGAAAGGAATAAAGGTTATTGCATGTTTCGAACTGATTTTGACAAATTTCTTATCGATCTTGCTTGTGATGCAGGTTCTCAAATTAATTATAACTTTTATGTAAAATCAATTGAGAGAAAAAAAGATGAAACAGTAATTCTTAGAGGACCTAAAGAATATCGAGCTAGATGTGTGATTATTGCCACCGGACTTGGAGGAGCAAAACTCCAGCGCCAAATTGGTATAGAAGTTCCAAGCATGATAAATGCCATACAAGCAGAATTTGCAGTACCAGAATCAATTATTGATGAAGAATTTGGCAACTGTGTGTGGGAGTTTTTCGACATTATCCAATTAGATCATGGCCTCGCTTGGGCATTTCCTAAGCTTGCAGCTGTGAGTATAGGAATTTTGGGTAAAAATCCCAAAATAACGGATTTGAACATATTTCTCAAAAACCCATTTATAAGAGAGAAAATATCAAATAGAAAAATGATAGAGCATGGAGGGCATAAAATATGGGCAGCACCAATCCCTGATTGTCTGATTTCAAAACCATTTTGTGATCAGATAATGGTAATTGGAGATGCATGCGGTACAGCAGATCCTATTTTATATGAAGGTATTTATCAGGCACGGCTATCAGGAAAATTAGCCGCAACAGTTTTTTGTGAAGCTCTTGAACATGGCGATTTTCGAGAAACATATCTAGCTCAATATCAAAATCTATTATTAAAACATCTTTATGAAAAAGAATTGCAATATACATATAAAATCCATCGCCTTCTATTTCATAGTGGATTATTGGGAAATATAATTGATGCAGCCTATGAAATAGCTCAGAAAGATAGTGAAATGATGGAATCACTTACTGCAATGTTTTCTGGTTCTCAAACTAGGAAACAAATCTGGAAGATTATGATGTCTAGAAAATGGAAACTTATGAAACATCTAGGTTTTTTGAATAGTTTACACTTAATTCCAGCATTCATTCATAAATAGTCAATATAGTTTATTTATAGAAACATCCTTACTTAAGCTAAAAATTAAATATATATCTAATTTTGTTATATCAGAAGGAATTAGATTTTTTTCATGAGAGAATTTAATGAAAAAAGGTATAGAATTTATGAATGTTGAACTTATCAATATGAGAGCCATTCGTTCGGCATATTTCCATGCATTCTCAAATACCCCTGAAGAAGATGCATGGAAAATGTTAGAACTTTGGGCAAAGAACAAGGGTTTCTTAAAGGAGAACTCTAATATTCGGATTTTTGGTAGAAATACTTACCCAACTGAAAACCCAGAACCACATGGGTATGGTTTCTTTATAGCATTAACTCCTGAAACAAAAATTGAAAAGAATATTTTCATAAGAATCATACCTGGTGGCTTATATGCATTATTAAGATGTGAAGGGATAGAAAAATTGGGAGAATGTTGGGGCAATTTATGGAAATGGGTCAATGAAAGTGAATATAAATATATTGGTGAAACAAAAGGAGTAAATGGATTTGAATTAGGTTATGAAGAACACCTTAATTGGTACCATACGTTTGTAAAAAAGGATGAAAATAAATTTATCTTCAATCTTATGATTCAATTATGGGAAGAATAAAACTGAAAAATCGAATTGTAATTAATCAATTTATCTGTGCGAAACACCAGATGATCCTCTTAAGATCTGATTTATAATTGACTTCATTCTGTTTAATTTTATCTAATTCCCATAATGATTACAATAAATCTGCTTTTAAGCTTGCTTTTGTTCTTAAAAGTATACATAATGCTTAAATACGTTCAAAAATATTAATTAAACAATCTGTTATAGCGAATATATATTCGAATAATAATCCACAAAAGAAAGAAAATGAAAAGTTATCAAGAAATTATTAAAGATGATATTTTCAACAAAAAAGATGCTTATTTTGTTGATACTGCTGTTAATAAGATGTGTTGGGGTTGTGAGTCCAAGAATACAGCAGGATTTATGGTTCAAAACGCCTCAAAAAATCGAAGAATATTTTTTT
This sequence comes from Promethearchaeota archaeon, assembly GCA_048940445.1. Taxonomy (GTDB): domain Archaea; phylum Asgardarchaeota; class Lokiarchaeia; order Sigyniarchaeales; family SOKP01; genus SOKP01. Next base: position 33,908 of record JBHLON010000010.1, on the reverse strand, counting down.
GTCAAAATTGTTATGATAAGTTGAAATAAGTTAATCTTCTAATAGTTTTATTTTAATTAAAGTGAAGATTATATAATTTTCGGAAAACTCTTTTCATAACAGTGAACGGGTAAATTATTGGGTAACGCAGCTACACAACGATTACATGAAGAACACGATGACATATCCTTTCTACCTTTATAAATTTGTTTAATAAGATGAGGTTCTCTAATGAAAGGTCTGCACATTGAAATGAAGTCTGCATAATTTCTTTCTATAACCTCTTCCATAAATGTTAAAGATCTAAATCCTCCTACTAATATTAAAGGCGTTTTTCCCATTTCCGGCTTTAAAGTTTTTGCGGCTTCTAAATTGTAACCTTCTTCCAACGTATACTTACCTTCCATTTCCTGAAATACTTTTTTTGCTGATTCTCTAACGTTTTTGGGGATCCACATAACCATTTCATCTGAAGGGATATCTCCCCGGATTACATCAAAAAGAGAATAATGATTAGTTCCACCACTAATTTCAATAGCATCAATTCCAAGCTTAACTAACCATCTTGCATATTTTGCTGCTAAAGGAGGAGTTATTCCTTCTTTAGGTGTATGATCATGAGCATTCAATTTTATAAAGACAGGAATTTCATTTGGAATAGCCACCTTAATTTGAATATATATTTCTTTAAGATATCGAAATCGATTTTCATCCGAGCCACCCCAGTCATCTTTTCTATGATTGAAGTAAGGAGAAAGGAATTGGTTGATAAGGTAACCATGTGCTGCGTGAATTTCTATTGCATCTACTCCAGCTCTTACAGCTCTCTTTGCGGCATCAATAAAAAAGGTAATAGTGTCCTGAATCTCGGTTTCATTCATTTCTCTTGGCATAGCAAATGTGAACGGATTCAATATTTTTTTAGAGGGACCAAAAGGTTTTGTTTTTATAATTTGCGGATAGGTTTGGGGTCCTGCATGCACTAGTTGTACAGCAACCTTTCCTTTTTCTTTATGTATAACGTCTACCACCTTTTTAATACCAGAAATATGTTTGTCACTATAAATACCAGTCTGATACTTGAAAGCTCTTCCATAAGGATGAATATACATGTATCCTAAAATGATTAAACCAATTTGTCCTTTGGAAAGAGTCTTATACATTTTGATAAAATCAGCAGTAATTTTGCCAGTCTCGGTCGCCATATTTTCACTAGTAGCAGATCGCACAAATCGATTTCGTACCTCCATTTTACCTATTTTCATAGGTTCGAAAAGCTTTGACATAAATATGCGTAAAAATAAAATATTTTTATTATACTCTGAATATAGTTGTTAAAATTTAAAAAAGTTTAATGGGTCATCGAAATATGCAACTTTAGGCTCCTTTATAAAATTAGAAGAATTTATGTCTTGTTTTCATAATTTTTAATTATTAGTCTCGTTAAACTTTCAAATGCATTATTTAAATTCTTGCCCGTAAGAACATTACATTCGAAATACCCATTTAATTGTTCAGATCTAACAAAATCTAAAGCTTGCTCTTTAGAAACTTGATTTAGGTTATTTGGGAGATCAATATTCCCCATTAAGATCAAAGGAATATTTGCAGTATTATCCTTTATGATCCGAATCCACTTTGGTAATTTATACAATGTTTCTGGTTTTGACATTTCAAACATTAAAATAGCTCCCAATGCACCTCTACAGTAAAGTGGAACTAAATCTCTCCAACGTTCTTCTATAGCTAAGTCCCAGATTTGCAACTTTATATTAACGTCTTCTATTTTGATCTCTTTTATTTCAAAACTAATTCCAATTGATAACTTTGTATTAGCCTTAAACCATGAATTTCCAAAGTCTTCTAGATAACTTATCTTTCCTGAATCATTATGCCCTACTAATAAGACTTTGAATGAAAAGTGAGGCTCAAAACGATGCTTTTCTTTATCTTTATGCTCGATTAAAGGTTGTATTTCAAAATGAGGTTCTTCTTCCTTTAATCTATTTTTAAGTTTCTTTCTCTTTTTGAATCTCATGCAAATATAATTCTATTTTTAAATATTAAATTTAACTATATTCATTTTTTATTTAAAAGGGCATTTTTTTTTAAAAAAACTTATTAAAGGGAGATCAAATGATTAGATCATCATTTCTTTTAATATTTTTTAGAAATCACCTCGTTAATAACGTGGAAGTCTATTTTTATCGTAAGAAAAATTTATATTCGAACTTTTTTTTAATAACTAGCCATGGTCCTAATATCGTTTGTTCTTCTATTAAGCGGCTTTATCGGATTATATTTTGGTGCGAAATTAGTAATCATTGGATTAGAAAACATTTCAGCTCGCTTAAAAGTTAGTCACATAATGGTAGGTTTGACGATATTAGCCATTGGGACTAGTTTGCCTGAAATTGCAGTTAGTGTAATTGGTGGTTTTGATAAATTCTTAGGGATTGATCCAAATATTGATGGGATAGTAATTGGGAATAAAATAGGATCATTTTTGAGTAATTTTACTCTAATAATTGGAATTTTAGCAGTGAGCCAACCTATTTTTGTGAGTAAGTGGGAATTAAGAAGAGAAGGTCCTATGCTTGTGATTTCTGCATTAATTTTTCTTATCTTTTCTCTTGATGGAATCCTTTCTCAGTTTGAAGGCTTAATAATGATACTCGTTTATATTTTTTATCTCTCCTTAGTTATTTGGAGTGAGAAACGCCTAATAAGATCAAAATGTGAGCCTAAATACCTTGAAAAGGAACGAATGGATCCTGTATATATCGAACCAGTAGAAATAACACGTAAAACTTCCTCAATAATCAAAGATATTGCAATTTTCTTACTTGGTCTTACCATCCTACTTTTCACAGCAGAAATTACATTGTTGTCTGCTCATGATATAGCTAAAGTTTTCTTTATTCCAGAAAATGTAATTGGAATTCTGATAGTTGGCCTTGGTACAAGTTTGCCAGAATTAGTTGCGGATTTAACGGCAATAAGAAGAGAATCCTATGGACTCGCAATAGGAGATATATTAGGCTCTAATATTTGTGATCTTTTATTAGCAACAGGATCAGGGACTTTAATTATTAATTTTAAGGTTCCAATGATCATTTTAGTCTTTGATATCCCGGTATTGTTCTTAGTATTGGCTCTTGGGCTATATTTTCTATGGAGTGAAAAAACATTAAGAAGATGGGAAGGAGGATTATTAATTAGTTTTTATATTATATATACTACCTTAAAATTGTCAGTATTTCAAATATAATTGAAATAAAAAGAATGTCTAGGGAAATTGATTTATATCTCCGTTATTCCGTCCCATATTTTCCTCTCTTTTTCAAATACAGCATTTTCTATTCTGCATTCTTCATCAAATATAAAAGTGGCTCTCTTATCTTTATCATATGGAGGCCAGTGGGGAATTCCATTGTGATTGGGATCTCCAGTATGGGCAAAAGAAATCCAAGCATCCATCATTTGATTACATAGAGACTCAACATTTGATTTGCTGCCAACAAATTCTCTCATTGCAGGATCATCAAAACTATTGAAAACGAATGGAATTTCAAGTGCATGGCAAGCACCTAAGTTTCCATTGAAAAAGGGGGTTTGCCACGCGAATAAATAATTATAAGTGTTATGCTGATGTACTGATTGAGCTTCAAGCAGACGTGTAGTTGAAATTCGGAACAACATATCTGTCATAATAGCGTCAAGTAATTCTTTAGGTTCATTTGAATATTTTCCTTCACGAGCGTTTTTATAGGTATTGACAATCAATTTGGCTTTATCAAGATTTATTCCCATCATTGCTAAAGATCCAAAAATAAACTTTTCATCATCTATTTTGCTTATGTTAGGATCCAACGAAGTGAAAAGTTTTGCTTCATTTAGATTGGTTCCAATCAATAAATCAATGTTTTTACAATTTCCTTTCATGAATTCGTGTAATGGATGAATAGGGATTATTTCCCCATCAATTAAAGGTCTAAAAGCCAATAACTCCTTATTAGTAATTTTATTTTGGGCTTCTATAATTTTTTCTGGAGAAATTTTCCTTAAACCATCAATATCCCCACTCTTTAAGCCTAATGAACGCATTAACGTTTTGGTAGGTTTTTGATCTAGTTTTGGATCAATAGTTGGTGCACTCTGACCAATAATTCGATGGAAAAGTCCTTTTGCCAATGGCATGGCAGCAAGGGCTATAACAGAATAACCTCCCGCAGATTCTCCAAAAATTGTAATATTATCAGGATCACCTCCAAATGACGCAATATTGTCATGCACCCATTTTAAGGCCATTGTTTGATCAAGTATTCCAGCATTAACAGTAACACCAGGAACATATAAAAAACCCAAAGCTCCTAATCGATAATTAATTGTTACCACAACTAAATTACCTCGATGAGCTAATTCTGCACTATCATAAGCTGGACTTTTACTTCCATTAAAGATGAATGCTCCACCATGTATCCAGAACATTACTGGACGTTTTTCATTATCAATACCAGGAGTCCAGATGTTAAGGGTTAAACAATCTTCACTTTCGGGTTCTAGTTTACCTACCAATTTTTCTAGTTCACTATATCCTTGGAATGCACAAGAACCAAATTCTTTTGCATTTAATACTCCATCCCAAGGTTTTTTTGCGACTGGGGGATAGAATCGTAAATCCCCAATCGGAGGTTCAGCATAAGGTATTCCTTTAAATATAGATAAACCATTCTCGGTATACCCTTCTAGTTTTCCCAACTTGAGATCTATAATTGTCATATTATACATAAATGGTTAGAATATTAGTTAAAGGTTTTGTCTAGTAATAGTAAAATTTATACTTTTTATGGAAATATAATTATATTTTATATTAAAAGTGTTTATTAATAGAATCAAATGTATAAAGAATAGGTGAAAAAAAGTGGCCGATTTATTAGAAAAAAAATGTGTACCCTGTGAAGGAGGTATCCCCCCGTTTTCTAAGGAAAAAGAAAAAGAATATATAAACCAAGTAAAAGGATGGTCACTAATTAAAGAAGGAATTCACAGAATTAATAGAGAATTTAGTTTCGAGGATTTTAAAGAAGCGATGAAATTTGTGAATCAAGTAGCAGAGCTTGCAGAAGATGAGGGTCATCATCCCGATATATTTATTTATTATAACCAAGTTATTTTGGAACTACACACTCATGCAATTAAAGGACTACATCTTAATGATTTCATTTTGGCCGCAAAAATCAATGAATTATTCCAAAATGAATCTTATCAAAAATCTTAAACTCATCAAAGATCAATTTTTATACCAATGAGTTCTTCAGTTTTATCCCAAAGCATTTTCTGTAGTTCTTTATTATAGGTGATATCTTTTGAGGGTTTTGGATGGTTATATACAAGATACTTTCCAGATATATTTTCTAACTTTGGTGATGTAGCTGCAAAAATTAAAGTTTTAGCACCCTCTATTACTGGTGCTCCATATGATCCATAAGCAGAATTCAGTAATTTTGTATTTATTACCCCAGGATGAAGGCAATTAACTGTAATATTTGCACTTTTTAATTTATCAGCAAGAAAATACGTGAACAAAATCAGTGCAGTTTTCGAGTTGGCATACGCTTTAACACCCGTATATCCCCTCTCTAACTGTAAGTTTTTAAAATCAAAATGATTAGAATGGACTCTTGATACCACATTGACAATCCTTCCCGATTCACTTTTTTTCAACATATCCATCAATAATTTGGTGAGGAGAAAAGGAGCCATATAATTTACTGCAAATGTTGTTTCAAATCCTTCTTCAGTTATAGATCGCTCTGGCTTATATACACCTGCATTATTAATAAGCACGTCTAATCTATCAAATTTACTTTTAATTTTATTGACCATCTCCTTTATTTGATTAAAAGAACGTAAATCCGCATAAACGGCACTAATATTTTTCCTCTGGGTTATCCTTGCGATCCGATTTAATGTTAAGTCAGCCTTTTCTTGATCCCTGCCATGAACAATAACTTGAAATTCTGATTTAACTAATTCAATTGCTGTTTGATATCCTATCCCATCCGTAGAACCAGTAATCAGAATTATTTTTTCGCTCATAAGAATTAGATTTTTATTTGTTTGTTTGAGATAAGGAATTAGGATTTTTCAGGAGTTTGCTCTTGATAATTTAATTGCCATCCCACACCTTCTGAATCTTCAAATCTAGTATACCAAGCTCCCCAAAATGTCTGTTGAAGCTCCATTTTTATTTTAAAATTTTTGGCTTTCGCTTTTTTATAGATTGTTTCAATTTGTTTCTTAGTATCTAAATGTAAAACGACTTCTACATTTCCACCCGTAGAGAGCCCCATAGTATTATCAGCAAGCATTATTTCAGCGCCTCCTATGTCTAGTACTGCATGCATCGTAGAATTTTGATAATCAAAGTCTTTAGGGAATCCAGATTCCTTAGCCATTTCTTTTGTAAATGGCATATGATCTATCAATTTTGCTCCAAATAATTCTTTATATAACTCGATAGCAGCTTTTCCGTTCTTTACCAATAAAAAAGGATTAACTTTAACCAAATTTTTCACCTTCCTTTTTTTTATTAAACTTAGCAAGCCGTAGTATTAAAAATCTATTTTAATATTTTATAATTAATATTTCGAGACCGTTCAAAAAGGATTTTGTCAACCTATTATAACAGTATAAAGCATTGTGTATCCCAAAATGATGAGGAAATGAATTGTTGCGAAAAAAGCACCATTTTTTAGGAGTCGTCTATAATTTAAATTCGCTACTTTATACTTTTTTGCTAAAGACAAAGTAAGTAAATCACATGCAGAACCTTGTGGTAAAAAGTTGCCTGCCATATTTACACCACTTATGAATGCAATAATTATTGGATTAGGAAATGAGAATCCGGCAGCGATAGTTGAAAAAATGGGGAGAAGAATGATGGTGACTGGTGTACCAGCAAGGAAAGCAGATAAGAAAGAAGAGAGCCCTAAGGTGATCAACACAGCAAAATATATATTATTATTTACCAAGTTTGACAGCCCTACAGAAATAAGTTCAGAAAATCCTAATTGAGCCAAAGAATTAGAAATAATGAACATAATCGCAAATACTATAATAAGTTTCCATTCAATTTCGCTTTTCACGTCTGAAAATTCAGAAGTTTTATAATGAAGAAGGAGAAGAATTGCTGCAGATGTGATAGCAACGAGCCCAGGTTCGAATCCTATAATCATAAACCCAAAAGTACCTAAGAGAGTTATAGTAGTTAAAAAAAAATATTTTCTGTCTCTAATGACGATTCCTGGTTTAAGCATTGATAATAATATTGTTTTATTCTTTTCAGTTGGTTTTTCTTCTTTTCTCAATATGAGCCTGTCAATCAAAAAGATCGTAATAATTAACACTATTACAAACAGAATGCCCAAATTAGCGAAAAATTCTCCAAAACCCCACCCAAACTGCTTACTAATTATTAAGTTTTTTAGACTCGAGACAGGTGTAAGCACGGCTCCAATATTAATGGTAATAGTCATTCCCATCATATACGTCCCTGCAGGAATGTCTAAAATTCTGCATGTTCTATAGATCAATGGAACTAATATTAATGAGAGGGTTAAATCCTCGATAAATGCGACCATTATACTTGTAAATAGACATATCATGTAAAAGAACGTCCTATTATTCCCTTTCGTAATGTGAATCAATTTAATTGCTAGATATTCTAAAACTCTATCATTAATGGCGAAATAGACTATTATCTGCATACCAAATATAAAGATTAGTGTACTGAAATTAATAAATCCGAGAATTTCTCCCTCCTGAATCCCGATCATGAGCATTGAAACCACTGCAATGGTTCCGATAATTAAAGCAACTGGAAAATAATCGATCTTGCTCTGAGAGTAAAATGCCATTAAAATGGCAAATAGAATTAAATTTAGTATTATTGCGGAAAAGTTCATTAAATAAATAGAAGGGGTTTCTAATATAAAAAATAGGTTATTAAATTTAATATTGAACCTTCAGTCACTTAGTGACCAAAGGTTTAAATATAATCATAATTTTATATATATTAATGACTGATGGTCAGTAAAAAACCCTCGGTCAATTAATAAAAAAGAAGGATTATTATGAGTAAGAATGAAGATATTAAAAAAAATAGAATCAAACAAAGAAGAGAAAAAGAAAGAGAATTGAGACGGAATCAAATAGTGAAGGCAGCAGAAAAATTATTCCTTACTAAAGGATATAATGACACTAAGATTGAAGAAGTTGCCTATGAAGCTTCTTTGAGTAAAGGGACCGTATATAATTATTTTGATTCAAAGGAGCAACTTTATTTAGCAATTGCTAGTATTACTTACCAAAAACTTTTAGAATACACCCAAAAGTCAATTGAAGGATTAAAAGTCGGAATAAATAAGTTAAATGCATTTGGAAAAGCATTTTACACATTCTCAAGAGAATATCCGAATTATGCAAAAGTAGTTCATAATTATGATTCCAAGACGAATTTATCCAAAGCTATCATAGAAAAAAAAGATTCACTTATTAACTCACGTGAATTTAAGGAATTAAATGAAATTGTTAACCAATATAGATTATTGTTTATTCAAATCATTACTAAAGGGATAAAGAGTAACTCTATTCGAAAAGACCTCAATCCAAATTTGCTTGCCTTGACTTTGAGTATGATAACTGGTGGATTAATTGACGAACTAACAAAAAACAGGAATTTCTTGAAGAATCTAAAAATTCATGAAGAGGATATAATATCGTTAGTATTTGAATGGATTGCTGAGGGTTTAAAACCTAGATGAAAATTAAATGTTTAAAAATATGAGGTGAAAAATATGTCTGAAAGTATAACAAAGGATATGCTAAATGGGGTATTAAAGAGTAAATACATAAATTTGACAACCTATAGAGCAAATGGAGAGGGTGTTCCAACACCTGTTATGTTTGCAGAAGTAAATAATAGATTATACGTTGAAACTCGAGCTTCGAGATATAAAGTAAAACGGATCATCAACAATCCCGATGTGCAATTTAGTGCTTGTACAATGAGAGGGAAAGTTAATGGGTCAATTATCAAAGGAAAAGCAAGAATTTTAGGATCTTCCGAACAGGATATTGCGTATAAAGCATTGAGAAAACGCTATTTTCGTTTTAGATTAGGAGATTTCCTCTCAAAGTTAAGTTCATCAAATGATAAAAAGAAAATTGATGAACGAGTTTACCTAGAAATAGTTCCTGATACTTAATTAAAATAAATGGTGTTAACATGATGAATGTGATTAAAAAACATCCTATAGCAAGCTATTTTACTATAGCTTGGATATCAACGTGGATTTTAGTCTTGCCATTAATTTTAGCAAATTTTGGGCTTTTATCAGTAAATATGAATTGGCATTTTTTAGGGGCACTTGGACCAACTATTTCAGCTATTATAGTAGCTTATATTTCTGCTAAAAAAAGAGGACTTAAGGAATTAGGAAAAACGAGTTTTAAGTGGAGAGTAGGCCCTTTTTGGATTCTATTTTCAGCTTTAATAATGCCATTTTTCTTATTATTAAGTATTTTACTTAACTTCCTCTTTACAGGAAACTTAATTAACCTAATTGGATACCTTGTTGACAATGGAATTTCTAATCCGCTTTCAGTTTTTTTATGGATTTGGGTTGGAGCCATTTCCTATGGTTTGTTTGAAGAAATTGGATGGAGAGGGTATGCATTACCTAAATTGCAAGAAAAATATAATCCATTAATCGCCACCATTATTCTCACAATAGGATGGGCATTTTGGCATTTTCCTATGTTTTTATATCACTTTTCTGTTGATATGTTATTTGGATGGCTATATAGTTTATTTATGGGTTCTATAATACTTACATTCCTCTTTAATAGCTCCGGAGGGAGTGCTTTTGTAACCATTCTTTTCCATATTACGAATAACCTTGTTTGGCTCTTTAATATCGGAGAACTACAGATCTATTTAACCATAATGATTACTATCTTTGCTTTAATTATTTTAATTGTATGGAAGATAAAATTATCGGTAAGAGAAGAGTCTTTAAAAAAATAGTGAATATATTCTTTTTTTTTTATTTTCTTTACTTTTGTTAGCAGTTATGTTCTTCCTCTCAAAATTAATCTTTAAGTTATTGAGGTAATTTTTAAATAGAATTTTTGCATTTTTTTTCATAGGTGAATTGATTGTTTAAGAAATTTATGGATGCTTTAGGATTGACAAGTGATAAGATCACTGATCTGGTTAAAGAGAGCAATCATTACATAAAGGCAGAGGAAGATGTAACAAAAGATATAAGCAAAACTGTAACAGCATTAAAAAGTTATGCTGAAACAGAAACTCCTTCATTAGGAGAAGCAATGAGTTCGTTAGCCAAAACTTTTGAAATCATTGAAAATGAACGCAAAGAAAAAGTAACAAAGTTAAGAGAGCAATATATTGCTCCTTTGAATAATTTGATTACACATTTGAAAACATTACAATCCGAGCAAGACGAAGCATCAAAAGCAGTTAAAGAAGTTGAAAAAGCTGAGAAAAATCTTAATAAAGCTCAAAATAAACCAAAGGAAAAATTAAAACCTGGGGAATTAGAAAATGCTGAGACTGTCTTAAAGACCGCAAAACAAAAAGCAGAAAAGGAAGAAAATGAAGCGAAAACTGCCGCGGAAGAATTTAATAAGATAAAATTAGAAACAATACAGAAAGTTCTCCGTAATATGGTAGAAATTGAAAAAGTATACCATGAAAAGATACTAACTGCAGTCTCAAATGTCAAACAAAAAGCTGAAGCTATAAACATCGAAGAAGAATCTAAGATAGTATAATTTGCATTTTTAAAATTTATTTATTCTTTTCTTTTATTATTTATTGAATTGTTTTTCTTATTTCTTTCATGACTCTCAATCAAAAGATTACTCCATTTTTATAACATAATAATATTATCCTTTTAAATTTCGATAAAAATTTATTTATAATAATAGCGAATTTTAGTAATTATGCCCAAACCATTTCCTATGAATTTGAAAGGATTTCATAAATTTGGGGATTTGTTAGGCATCGAATTTACTAAATTTGAAGAAGGTTATTCCCAGTGTGCCTTAAGAATAAATGAAAATCATTTTAATCCCCATAAAGTTGTACATGGCGGAGTACTATATTCAATGGCAGATACAGGTATGGGTGCAGCATTGTATTCTCTATTAGAAAATGATGAGCTATGTGCAACTGTTGAAATCAAAATAAGCTATTTTAAATCTGTAAAAGAAGGAACAATTCTGTGTGATACCAAAGTGATCCATAAAGGAAAATCGATAGGATCTCTTGAATCAGAGATTAAAAAAGAAGGTCTTCTTGTTGCAAAAGCTTATGGAACGTTTTCAATTTTTAAAGTTGAAAAAATACAAAAAAAATGAGGAGTAATAAATAAATTTCTAGATTTTTTATTTCAGAAATTGTTGTAATGTAGATATATAGTGCTGGATTTTTATATCAGAGCCTTCTTCAACTGGACCTTCTGCAGTTTGCATTCTTATTTCAAGAAATTCAGGGCAAACATCTCCTACACATCCAATTTTTTTAAGAGTCTTTTTGATTCCTCTGATAAAGAATTTTCTCCATTTCAAAGCATGAGTAGAAAAATAGGCAACTTTCGAAACTGGGTGGGTTATGACTTTGTCTAGTTTTTTGAGAAATGCTTTCATCTCACGATCAGATGAAAAAGCGACAATTCTTACAGCAATAATCAAACCATAGAGCTCCTCATCCACAATATCCTCAAGATTAACATTTTTAATATGATTAACTCGAATATCGTAATCGATTTTTAATATTTCAGCAATCTGGTTTGTAATTTTCTCAGAATTTCCATACAAAGAGTTGTGAATCATCCATACTTTCTTCATGATAGTCACAAAAATTTTCAAAATTATATGAGTAAGTAAAAGAAGGTTTAAATATTAACTTTGAATAGCCCAGTAATTGTAAATTCTATGTTATTTATAAGACTTTTAAATTTCTAAAAAGAAAAGAAAATTTCTAATAAATTAAAAGGATTGGCTTTTTTTATCACCAGTTATTTAAGTTCATGATTATTATGGTAGAAAAAATGCCTATTCTTTTTATCGGGCATGGTTCACCCATGAATATTATCTCTGATAACGCTTTTACCCGCAGTTTGAAAAATTTAGGAGAAAACTTACCTAAACCAGAAGCTATATTAGTTATATCTGCTCATTGGTTAACACCTGGAACGAGGGTACTATGTAATGCTCACCCAAAAACTATATATGATTTTTATGGATTCCCAGAACAACTTTATAGACTTAAGTATTCAAGTCCTGGGTATCCTGAATTGGCAGTAAAAATTAGCAAAAATCTTATTTCTCATAATGTTGAATGTGATTACAATTGGGGATATGATCATGCTTCTTGGGCTATTTTAAAACATATTTATCCCAAAGCAGATATCCCTATGATTGAATTAAGCTTAGATTATGGTTTTAATGATTGGCGAACCAAACCAATCGAATATCATTATCAATTAGCTAAAAATTTAGCATTTCTAAGGAAAGAAGGGATTCTTATAATTGGAAGTGGAAATATTGTGCACAACCTTAGGATGATTGATTATGATATTGACGCCCCTACAATAGAGTGGGCAAAAAGACTCGATGCTGAAATTAAACAAAGAATTATAGATAAAGGTCATGATAGTTTGATTCATATTGAAAAGTTAGGACCGAATGGAAGGTTAGGAATTCCCACTTGGGACCACTACCTTCCTATGATTTATATTCTTGCGCTCCAAGATGAACACGATTCAGTAAAATTTGTATACGAAGGATTTCAACACGGGACTATCTCAATGAGATGCTTCCAAATTGGGATTGAATGACGTGGAAAAAGAAAAAAATCTAATTCGTACATTCCATACTAACTTTTTGAAAAAAAAATATTTAAATATTCGTATAAAGGCTTTAAATCTGTAAATATTTTGTTATAAATTTTAAACCCAAAAAGTATATTACAAAGCTAGATTTGAAAAGAGAAGGAAAAAAGGTAGAGTGGAAACCTTCAGAGGAATATAAATTATTGATACAGCATTCCCCTTTAGGTATATTTCTAGCCGATCATGATGGAAATATCAAGTTAGTTAATGATTCATTATTAAAAATACTTGGTTCACCATCTATAGAAGCCACAAAAGAGATAAATCTTTTAACATTCCCATCATTAAAAGCCGCTGGGATTTCAAAAACAATTGAACTTTGTATTGAAACTGGAGAATCAAGCGTGAATGAATTCTTCTACAGATCAAAATGGGGGAAAGATTTATATTGCAGATTATATCTAAATTCGACCAAAGATCGTTCAAATCGTATAATCGGTATCCAAGGTATTGTTGAAGATATAAACAAATGGAAGCAATTAAATGAGAAATTAAAAGAGTCTGAAGAGAATTACAAGAATTTAATAGAAAATGCTCATGAAGGCGTGTGGGCTGTAGATGAAAACGATGATACTATATTTGTTAATCCGAAACTTTGTGAAATGCTCGGATATACAAAAAATGAGATGATTGGCACAAATCTACATAATTTTTTTAATGAAGAAATGAGTACCTTGGTCAATAGCTATACAGAACGGAGGAAAAATGGTTTAAAAGATACTTATGAACTTGATTTTATTAAAAAAAATGGAACAATATTAAATACAAGAGTTAATGCGGCTCCTATTTTGGGTGAAAATGGAAATTTTAAGGGCTCTTTTGCTTACATTACAGATATCACAGATAGCAAAATAGTTGAACAGAAACTAAAAGAATCAGAAAGTAAATTTCGTAGAATTTTTGAATCAATCCCAGATTTGTTTTTCCTTGTTGATGGGGAAACCACCATCTTAGATTACAAAGGAAAAATGGAAAACTTATATTTACCTCCTGAGGAGTTCCTTGGAAAAAAGTTATCAGAGATTATGCCAGAAAAAGTAGGATCATTGTCCTTAAATGCTGTAAGAAGTACAATAAAATCCCAACAACCACAAATGATGGAATATGAACTTCAAATAGGTGATAAAACTCGAGATTTTGAAGCTCGCCATCTTTATTTCTCTAAGGATCGTGTAGCAATATTCGTACGAGAAATTTCAGATCGTAAAAAAGCAATTCGCATTATAGAACAAGAAGTTAAAAAATTAAAAGAATTAGACCAAATTAGAAAAGATTTAATCATTAGAGTCTCACATGAGTTAAAAACACCACTTGTCTCTATATGTGGAGGAACTGAACTACTAATGACCCTATTTAAAAATAAGTTTGAAAAAGAAGAATTAGATCTATTAGAAGTGATCGAAAAAGGAGGAACAAGATTAAAACATTTAATTGATAATTTACTTGATATAACAAAAATAGAATATAAGAAACTCGAATTAAAATGGGAATCTGTAGATTTAATTAAACTAATTAAAGATTGTGTAAAAGAAGTCATGTATTTAATTAAAATTCGAAATTTAAAGATAGAACTATACCTTCCGGAAGAATTAATCGTCAAAATCGATAAAATTAGAATTGAACAAGTCATATTAAATCTACTTTCAAATTCAATAAAAAATACTCCTCCTTATGGATTGATAAATGTTAATGCATCAAAAAATGAAGAATGGGCAACAGTTTCTGTCAACGATACGGGAGTGGGCCTAACGCAAGAAGAGAGAGAAAAATTATTTTCCAGATTTGGAAAAATAGAAAGATATGGAGAAGGTTTAGAGTATATTGATATCCAAGGTTCGGGACTTGGATTGTTCATATCAAAAGAAATAATTGAATTACATCATGGTAAAATAAGCGTTGAATCGTCTGGAAGAAATAAAGGAAGTAAATTTATCATCAATTTGCCGATTTATTAAATTAAATAGTTTCGAATATATTACGGCACGACAATTAGAAGTTTATGCATAAAAATAATTCTCTAAAAAAAAGTTCATATATTGGGAATAAGAAATGAACCAGGGATTCCCTTAATATTAATATTACATAACATTAATCTAGTTAAACTAACAAACACATTCTCTACATGTACCCCTGTTTTGCTAGAACACTCTATAAAGTCATCCAATCCCATTAATTTTGCGCTCTTCCTGCCTTTATTGAATAATACTTCTCTCTTGCTCTCTAAATCAGACTTTCCACCAACTAAAATGATTGGAAATATCTGCTTCGTATCACTAATGATCGATAACCAATCACTTAAATGATAGAGTGAAGATTGATTTGTTATATCATACATCATAATTCCGCCCATTGCTCCAAGCACATATTGAGGAAAGATGAACCTAAACCTCTCTTCTCCACCAAAATCCCAGATCATTAACTTAACGTTAAATCTATCAACCATGAAGCTCGTGGTACTAAAGTCGACTCCAATTGTTTTAAAGGTATTTGGGATGAAGTTTTTTGTTAAAAAACGCTGAGTTAAGGTTGTTTTCCCGCACCCAACATCACCAAAAACAACAATTTTGAAGATTGCATCATACATTTTAAGTGCCGGTTTTCATTTTACGTTTAAAACTAATCCTGTTAGATTCCTTTTCATTATTATAACATTATGTAAAAGAACTATGCAAAATTTTAAAAAGTAATATTTTTATATAAATCTTTTCAAGAAAGCTACTCAATTTTTCACTTTTTTCACGGAAATTAATGGAATTCTTGTAGCTTCTAAGAAATTTCAATTTTTTGTAATATAGATATTATATTTTAATATTCTATATTGAATTTTATTATATTTTAATCATTTTTAAAAAGAAGGAACTAAAGTTAAAAATTGTTATGCAATTATTCTTTTCCTCGAATTAACTTAATTAGAAAAATTATTAGAAATATAGCTCCGATCGTAACGCATATAATTGGAATTACCTGGGTAATAATACCAATTATAAAACGTTCTGGCGTACTAATAGCATTTATAAAGTCATCCCAACTTGTTATATTAGGGAAATACCATCCGAATAATGGAGGTAACACAAACATTGTTATTATGAAGATTATGATCAGAATCATTCCAATAATAAAAGCTGTCCACTTTTTCATACAAATCTACTCAATACTTCTCAATTTTAATTTTTTGTAGCGGATATTTTATATAAAAAGATAGATAGTATTAAATTAGATCTATTTCTTTATAATTATAATTTCAAACCATATTCTAGCTAATCTTAATTTTTAATTTAAAAATATTTTCCGATTATAAAATTTCTTTTTCTGATTAATAAAACTTTTAAAATAATGTACTTAAATTATGATCAAATTTAATTAATTTAGAGTTGCTTAATCTGAACGAACGAATTGATATTTCTATCTATGTTGAGAATTATTACATGAAAAACAAAAATTCGATATTCAAACAGTTTATTTCATTAATGAAAGCAGCAAAATCCGTTCTCTCACAAACTTACAATCCATCAATTCTTGATTCCATTGAAGAAAACGCATGTATAGAATTTGAAAGCCTTCTTTCAAAACTTCCTTATGTAGGCGGTGATAAGGGGCCATTTACTTCTTTTATGATACAGTCAGCGGAAACAATTGCACTTTACAGGGCAACTAGACTTCTCAAGTTATCTAATCGAGAAATTGGCAAGCTTATTTATGAAATAGCCGATAAATTTGCCAAATCTATTCCTTCAATTAAAAAATGGTTATATAGGAGAGCTGTTTTCTCTGAAAAGATGAAAAACTCTTGGAAGATATGGTTAAAGGAGAGTCAAAAACGAGAATATCCTGAAAATTGGGTTGGTGAATTTATCGATGGTGATGGGAAAATGTTTGATTATGGTTTTAACTTCACTGAGTGTGGTTGGATTAAACTCATAAAGAATGAGGGCGTTGAGGATATTGCTCCATATGCATGTTTATGTGACTATGCAAGAATGAAAGCTATTGGAGTAGGATTTAAAAGAACAAAAACCATAGCAAATGGGGCTAACCTCTGTGACTTTCGATTCATCAAGAATTACAAAACCCCAAGAGGTTGGCCTCCAGAAAGTCTTGAAGAAAGTAAGAAGGAAAAGCGATAAAAATGCATATTCTTTTCTCTTATAACGGAAACATCTTCTTTAAAGATATTCTATGCAAATTTAGCACTTATAATTAAAAATAATAATACTTTAATGAAAATTTGAACGCTATAGAAAAGGTCGAATCATTAAATGAGAGAAAAAAGTAATAAAACTTTATTAAAAGTTAAAGAGATAAAACCAAAAGCGAAATTGTATCAAAAATATTCCGTCTTTAGAGTTTTCATTTATGAGGCTTCGACAATTTTACATTTCATAATAGGAGGGCTTGGATTAATCATCGGGTACGCATTTTTATGGTTGGGATATTTAATTGGCGTAATATACATTATTTTTGCTTTTCTACAGATGTATATTCTAATGCCATTGACGGTATGCCCAAACTGTGTATATTACAGAATAGAAAATTCATGTTGTGTGTCTGGTTTAAATAAAATCTCAAAAAAGTTATCAAAGGAAGGAAATCCGGAAGATTTTCCGAAAAGAGCAGATGGATTATTTTGCTACAATAATATTTATATGGCTACTTTATTCTTCCCAATTGTAGCCTCAATCCCTGCATTAATTATAAATTTCTCTTTCATCCTACTGATAATGTTTCTCACAGTTTTAGGCTTGTTAGCATTTCGTTTCTTTGTTATTTTCCCTAAAATAGCATGTTTACACTGCCAAGCAAAATACACTTGTCCAATTGGTGAAAAAATAGGTGTTCGAGATAAATAAATACTTTTAATAAAATGATTAAAATAACAAATTTATAGATCTCAAACTGTTTTATAAATTAATCACTTGAGTATATACTGTATTATTACCGTTTTCGGAATTTGCAAAACATTTATCCTTAGGATCTTTAATGAACTTTGCATAAACAGAAACGCCCTCTTATTAAATGAAATCATTTTTTTCTTATTATCAGCCCGAATTTGCTCATCTAGTACTAATGATTTATTAGATTCTAAATTTAGGTTTTTATTTAGTCATGACTTCTTAAAGTAAAGTTTATGTGATCATGACAAAAGCACCTAGAATATGGGAAAGCATACTCCACCAAATTGTATTAGACCATTTAGCTAATAGAGCAAGATATATTCCAAAAAATGCTGATCCAATAACTAAACTCAAAACATTAGAATTTGGAGAGATAGAACCCGATGCAAAATGAAACACAGCATACCAAATAGTGGGATAGATAATTCTTAAAAAATAATTTTTAGAATATAATTCCATGTATACGCCTCACCACAAAATTTCTTCAAAAGTTCCATTTCCAAATGCAGTTATAACTAAAAGGATTGCTCCAACTATACTAATTTTATTGAATTTAACCCCCAAAAAAACCCTGAAAATTAATGCCATTATTATTGGAAATGTAATGGCAGGAATTATTTTCAGTTTGATTTTTCGCGGAGTAATTAATTTCTTAATCTTTCCAATTCCAATAAGCCATGTAGAATAGATTAATCCACAAAGCATCCAATAGGCGAATAATCCTAAATACCAACCAAGTTCTGGCCCAAAAATTATACCAAATACATTATAAATGAGATACATGACTAACATCAAAACCGGAGGAGCCAAAATTCCGCCTATTAATTTATTTTTTTTCTTTAGTTGCTGATATTCGTTTTGATTTCTTATAGTTTCTTCCAAATCTTCTAAATTTAACTTATTCATCTTGAATCACAAGATTGTATAGAAATCGGTGTTGATAAAAATGCATGTTCACTCTAAGTCGTACAAAAAAGAGATGAAATACTTACTTAATCTTATCTTCTTCACATTCAATAGAGTAAGAAATAATGATATGAAGATATATTCTTCAACTAGATGGGAGAAAAGTAATATTCACTACACTCTATCGACATCTAAAATTTCAATAATTAGACTAAAAACACTAAAAGTAAATGTGAAAAAAAATAAATCTATTTAAATTATAAGTTCTAAGTTGATTTTATGACTGAAAAATATGCACAAATTGGAAATATTAAACTATGCTACGAAATCCTCGGAAAGGAAGATGCATATCCAGTACTCTTAATACATGGATTTGGGGTTAAGAAGGAAGTATGGATGTGTCAAGTGGATGAATTATCTAAACATTTTAAAGTCATTAGATTTGATAACAGAGGATCTGGAAAAAGTAATCGTCCAGCAGGAACGACTATGGAAATTTTTGCTGATGATACGGCAAATTTACTCGATAATTTAAAGATATCCAAGACTCATGTTATTGGATGGAGTCTTGGAGGAATGATTGCTCAAAATTTTGTGTTAAAATATCCAGAAAAAGTGGCTAAGCTTGTTCTCATTTGTACAGTACCAGGATACCCAACAGAAGAAGGTCCAGAGATATATAAAAAAATGCGCCTCTATGAACTGGAAGTAGGGCCTGAGAAAGCATTCTGGGAAACTGCACGGACTAACTTCTTTTCCACTTATAGAAAAGAGATGGAAAAAGATCCAAAAAAGAAATTTTTTGGAATTTGGTCAGCTGAAGATTTTATTAAATTCCTAAGTACAGATCCAGCTACCACTGAGGATATCAAAAATCAAGGGGAAGCACTTAAAACACATAATACTTACAACAGATTGAAAGATATAAAAAGTCAAACGCTTCTTATAGCAGCTTCTCATGATAGGTTAACTCCGAAGGTAACGATGGAAGAGATGAACCAGAAAATTCCTAGTAGCTCTCTTATTGTTATCGAGAAAGCAGCTCATTATGCTCCGATGACTAGAACACCTGAAGTAAACGATGCTATCATGAATTTCTTGAAAGAATAAATTTTAACAATTAAATTAAACTTCCGAATAAAATAATTAATCCATAAAAAATTTTTTAATTCTTTTTTAATTTTTTATGCTTCAGGAATTGAAATGACAAAATTGTAGTTCTCTACCCATATTCTCCCTTTATAATTATTTAAGATGCGTTCAACTAAGAGAAAACCTAAAATTATTTCTTTAATTTTGCTGTCATATTTTATTTCTTTCTTAAAAATCAAGTTTTTCTCTACATTTAATATCTCTTTCTTATAATCTATGAATTTAATTTTAACATAATTTATGTTATTTTCTTGACTTCTATTGATAACAATTTTAAATTCAATTGAAGGTTTTTTGCTATATCTAATCGAGCTAATAAGTAAATTAACAAAAATATCTATTAGGAACTTATCAGCCTTTACGTATAAATGCTCATTTGGATGTTCAACAAGTATATTTATTTTTTTGTTAGTATAGGTACTGGTAATGAAATCTATGACATCATCAATCACTCTATTTAGATCTACCTTTTCAATTACAATTTTAGTTTCGTTAAGCAACGTTAATTTTTGTATTATGTAGATTAAGAGTTGTGCGTTTATACATTGACTTTTCACATTATCTAATAGTTCATTTGGTAGCTTTGTAGCTATCTGATTAATTGGTTTGATATAATCATCTATTGATGATTGAAGATTTCTAATGATATTATTCATATCATTTACAAAGAGCTCTTTATAAAAGTATTCTCTATCAAACTCATCATGAAAAGATTCTTCACTAATACGCAAATTGTCTTCTGCTAACTTACGCAATATTGCATTTTTAAGGATATCAGAAAAAATTCCCAATATTTCAAGATTTTCTTCATTCCAATAGTCTTTTTCTGAAAGATTGTCAAAACACATTATACCTTCTAAATGGTCATCAATTCTTATTGAAAATAGCAAAAAGTTTTCAATTTTTTGATCTCCAAGAAATATTTTGAAATTTTTTGCCTGATCAGGAAGGATAGTAATATCATTAACATAAAAATATTCAGAAGTATCTAATTTCTCAATTACCCATGGAAAGTTGTTGATTGATATAAATTGAGGTAATTCAATTTGGGGATAAAGCAATTTACCATACCATAAATAATGTCTCTTCATGAAATTATACGTATTACTAAAAATGTAAATATAAGCTCGTGCTGCATTAATTAGTTCTCCAAATTCTCTAAGAGAATCATTAATAGCTTGATTGAAATCTTTTATACCAACAAATCTTGAAATAATTCTCGCAATTATAGCTTGTAATTTAGAAATTTTCTTGAGATCCTGTTCTGTTCTTTTCTGTTCTGTTACATCATGGCAAATAATTTGGTAAAACGTTTCATTCCCAATCTCTACAAAAGACGATTGCATATTTACCCAAATGAGATTCCCATCTTTTTGAAAAAGTTGAATTTCTAATGGTGGAAAAATTCTACTTCTTTCTTCTTTTTTAAATCTTTTAAGAACCTCTATAAGATAATTTTGATGAATAAGTGAAAGGTCTACAAACTTTCTTCCCATTAACTCTTCTCTTGTATATCCTAAAGCTTTTTCTAAAGCAGGATTACAATCAACAATTGAACCATTTGGATCAATTAAAAGTATAAAGAAAGGTGAATCTTTAAAAAGATGACGATACCTAATTTCAGAATTCTTTAATTTAATTTCAGCTTCCATTCTTTTACTAATGTCTCGAATTATGTATTGAATAAAGACTTGCCCTCCCATTTGGACTTCACTTACACTTATTTCAACAGGAATAAGGTTGCCTGAATTATCAACAACGTCTAATCTTAAAGGAAATGGATTGTTAAGTTCATCAAATATTTCCTCATTAAAATCGATGTTAATAATATCACTTAATAATTGGCTTGAATGGTATCCAATACAATCCTCAAAAGGGCGTTGGAATAATTCTTCTGCTTGCTTATTTGCATCTATTATAATCCCCGATTTTTTATCAATTATTAAAATCGCGTCTCGAGCTGCTTTGAATAAAACCTCATATCGTAATTCTGCAATCTTGAGCGCTTCAATTGAGGGTTTATACGCATCAATTTGATGAATTATGGTACTATGAGTTTCTTTAAGAAGTTCTAATACCTGGACATTATTTAAATAATTATTTTTTATAATTTCAAATTGTTTGAGAACGAAATGATTGAATTGGTTAATAATGCTTTTAGGAATCCTATCATTGTAATAAATTATTAATGATAAAGGTAATAAACCCCCTCTAATACTCTCATCAGATACTGAATCAAAATAAATCGCAGCATTTGAATTCAAATGAGGAAAAGGTAAAATTACCATGGCTCGCTTAAATTCCTCTCCTCCAAAAACATATTGTGAAATTGAAAAGCTTTTTACAGAAATCAGTTCCGGATTCTCGAAAGCATCTTCAGGGTACACAGCTTCAATCTTAACTCCTAGATTCTCATCCCATCGACAAAATATTATCCCTATCTCCCTTCTTGGAGTATACGTTTCAACTCTTTCTGCTATTTTAAGTGAAAGCCAATTAAACGCTTCATCAACATTTATGTTATTAACTCCACTTGTTAAAAAGTACTTCATTGGCATTTTTTCGAGTTTTTCCAATCCCATAGCTTCTACTAGATCACTGACGTTTGGTTCTTCTAAATCAATCTTATTAAATAGAATAAGAAGAGGTAGTTCACTCAACTCTGGTATACCTACTACTTCATGCAACAATTTACGGGCATCCGGAAACTTTAAATTATCTGAAACGTCTAATACGAAAATTAGACCATCTTGCCCTTTCAAATACGGTTTCCATATTTCCTTAAATTTTACCTGACCTGGAGTGTCATAAGTTAATAACGATACATTATTTACTAAGATTCTAGAAATGTCTACATTTATAGTTGGAAATATCGTTTTTGATACCGTTTTTCTTCTTGTTCTAATGATAGTCGTTTTTCCTGCTAGCGAAAGCCCAAATATTAATACTTTTGCTTCTTTTTGTTCAAATATAACTTGTTCTTCCGGAAAAGTTGCGTTAAAAGTATTTAAAAGTGTTTTGATTTTTTCTAATTTATCTGGATCTCCTTGATACACTTGAGAGTCTACATAAAATGCTTTGTAAACCTTTTTAATTTTTTTAAATTCTTCAACGAAACCCTCTAAAAGCTCTTGAGCTAATGTGGCTTTAATTTTGCTCTTATTGTCAACTATAATTGATATTAAAAGGCGCTCCTTTTTTGTTCTTGAATATTTACTCGGAATATCAAACAATAGATTAGCTGTCTTAAAAGTTCCAAACATATGGATAAAAAATCCATCTTCATAAAGCTCTATTAATGTTGGAACTTGTTTAAGGTCGTCCCGTTCAATTGTTTCTGGCACTTTTTGAAAAATATAGGGAGGAAAAAATGGATTCCGGTGGCTTAATACTAAAATTCTCAAAGATAATAACCCTTCTTCATCATTATAAATCTTAGCTTTCTTACTAAATAATCGAGTAATCTTATTAAAATATATTTAAATTTAAAATTTCTAAAAAGCTAATTTTAATATAAATAAAAAAATAATAAAAAAAATTATTATACTATTGCCAAATGAGACGTTTCATTAAGATTTGTTTCAATTTGGATTGGTTTTAATAGGTTTCTTACATCTCCATTACAGTTTTGAAAACAAGTCTTTAATTCTTGAATCACTTCTCTCATTTGACCCCTATTGTTTTCTCTTTCAGGGAGGCTTTCATCTTTTTTTATCTTTATTATTGGAGAAGTTTGGTTAGGTATAAACTCAGAAGATCTTAATTCTTTAAGTATTTTTTTTACCATTTTTACTTCTATTTTTAAGAATTTAATTTCCTCTTCAATATTAACAGGATTTTCATTTAATGTTTTTATTCTATAACATGTGGGTCCATAACCTAATTTAATACTTCTAGCTGATTTCAAAACTCTCCCACATCTTTTACAAAAAACTGCCATTTTTTATATCACATTTCATAATCATATTGGCAAGAGTCTGTTTCTCTACACCTTTTTAATCATAATAATAAATCACTTATTTATAATTTTTGAATTTTTAAATACGAATTTTACTGAATTTCTTTATATTTATTATGAATTATATTCCTTGAAAATCATAAATATTTCAATTATTCTTTTGATATTTATACTATAAAAAATAGGACAGAATAATACTAATTTGATAAAGAAAATGAGAGTTAAATTCGGTTTATTGTTTCATTATTAGCTAATTTTGAGTAATAAAATCAAATTTTTTCAATTAAATTGTAAACATCAATTAGCTTTTTCTTTTTCAATTTTTTCCGAGTTTCCTTGATAAAGCTATTCCTATCTATACATTCTTTTATATTATCACAATAATAATATAAATATTCGTTTCTTTTTTTGTCTCTTTTATATTTATCTTCTATCATAATATCCCATTCTTAATAAGAATATTAAAATTCCATATATTTCAAGAAAATTCAAAGATTTCAATTTTGCTATTATAGGAAATAGATATTTATAATTAAAGGCTTTTAATTAATAGGAAAACGTTTTTTAGTCAACGAAATCTTTGAGATAGTGTAAGGTGGAAAAAGAATAAGAATTACTTAATCTTTCGATATTGCATTTAAAATCAAGTTTAAATTTCTATTTGTTCTTTAAAAATATAAAAAATATTTTATATGTAATATTTTGATATAATTTATTACAATAGTCATATTATGTTTCTAGGAGGATTTGAATCAATCATTTAGAGAATATTGATGAAAAATGGCAGACAATTATGATTATCTTTTTAAGACAATTGCTATAGGGGATGGTGGAGTCGGTAAGACAGCATTAACCGTAAGATTTTCAACTGGCCTATTTACTGAAGACTATAAGATGACAATTGGCGTAGATTTTCATGTTAAGACAATTCCTATAGACACATATGAAGGTGTAATTAGATGCAAACTGCAACTATGGGATACAGGAGGCCAAGAAAGATTTAGTACAATCAGGCCTATATATTATCGAGGAGCTCTAGGAGCTGTTTTAGTTTTTGATCTTACTAACTATGCTAGTTTTGAGCATCTTCCTCGATGGATCCAAGAAATACGGGCTAACACTGCCGCTAATATCCCTCTATTACTCGTAGGCAATAAAAGTGATTTATCAGACGAAAGAACTGTATCTATTAGTGAAATTAATCGTTTTACTAGGAATGCTAACCTTTATTATATGGAAACTTCGGCTAAAACTGGCGATGGAGTAGGAGATTGCTTTTATATCATGACTTGTCTTATGATTGGGGAGGGCGTACCCGACAAATTAATAGCTAATGAAACTGTATTTAGTCCTGGAAGGATCACTTTAAAAGAACCATCTACAATTGAATCTAAACCCAGACTGCCACTTAATGAAAGAAACTCTTTATCTTCTATCTTTAGGCCTCCGAGCTCAGAACTTGAAAGACAAACACATGTAAATAAACCAGAGAGTAAAAACTATTGTCCATATTGCGGTAAGGAACTCACGATCTCGGAAAGATTTACGCATAATTGCAGAAAAAGGGCAGCATAGAATTTAGCTTATTTTTGATAAATAAGAAATCCGAAATTCTTTTAGCATCTCATTTCTTAAGAGGAAATATGATACATGAAAGATTACGATCAGTTCATCTAACTCCAGTTAATGAACCATTATTTTATGATTTCATTAAAGATAACTTTGCGGAATATTTTTTCTTCCATGCTGATTATGTTCAATACCCTAAAGATACTGAAATTTTCTTAGCATTAGATGTTAATGATAAGATTCAAGGAATGACCCTAATGTGGAAAGATCGCAGGCTTCAATTGAGAGGATCGAATGAAAGTTTGGAATTTTTATTGAATGAGGAGAATTACAACCCAATTTCAATAACCGGTTTTGAACATCATAAGCCGATTATAGCAAAATTCTTTCCTAATTATAAAAAAGAAATTGTAATGTACCGTATGGATATGAAAAAAGGAGAACAAAAGGATTACGAAAAATATCCATATGAAACTTTAAAGGAAAGCAATAAAGAAGAGATTGTCTTGTTCATGAGAAATGCAGATCCTATATTTTGGGGTAATCATAGTTTAGATGATAACTTAATGGATGAAAATAATATTTGGTTTGGCATTATTGAGAAAGAGAAGTTGGTATGTATTACTAGCTTATGGATGTATCAAAAAGTGGGATATATAACGGTCGTTGGAACACATTCAGATTATAGAAATAGAGGATTAGCTAGTTCATTAGTCTCTTCTGTATTGAAAGCTGTTTTTAAAGAAAAAGAGGAGTGCTTAATCACGGTAAGAGTAGAGAATGATGCTGCTGTTCACACATATAAGAAATTAGGCTTTTCAATTTGTAATATTCAAAATTCCTTTGAAAGAGAATAAAACATTATTCTTATTGCTTCTTATTAAGTATAAACTTATATTTCTCGGTTGATTAATTATTTTTATTTGATATCCACTCAGATACTAACATTAGTTATTTATTATGACTACCAAAAATTGGAGAAATATTGCATATATTTTAGCGATGATAGGTTCAATACAATCACTTGTCTTTTCTACAATTGCAATGTTTTTCTATACGGGAGGTACTATTAGCAATCCTTCTTCTCCAGGTTATTCTTTCTTTGAAAACATATTAAGCGATTTAGGAAGACTTTATGCTTATTCTGGACAGTCTAATCTTATATCATGTGTTATTTACAATATTTCTTTATTCTTTATGGGTGCCCTATTAATCCCATATTTCCTAGCTGTGCCTAATCTATTTAGGGGACTGAAAGAATCGAGATGGTTTTGCATCGCAGGATCTGTAGCGGGACTCTTTTTAAGCATAATGTTGATAGGAGCAAGTGTAACACCAGCAGACCTATTGATGAATATCCATTTAACATTTGGTATGTTTGCATTTTTTATTGGGTTGCCCTTAACGATTTTATTTAGTGTTGCTATTATTATTAATAAAGAATATCCTAATACTTATGCCATTATCTATGCGCTATTAGGAGTGGTGTTATTCATTTTTATTATAATGATGTTTTTAGATGTGGATTCTCCAATCATCACTCCTAGATTTGCAATAGGACAAAAAGTGGTCATTTATACGATGTTGGCATGCTTTTTCTTTCAAGCCTATGGAGCAAGAAGGTTAAAGATAAACTCCGCTAACAAATCTTAGTTTTTACCAATAAGGTAAAGGCTTGGGTATCAACAATTACACCAGCTAGTTGCTACATTATTGCTAATTATCGGTTTTACCTTTTGTAATTTCTTCATAAACTGAGTGCCATATTCTATAGGTTTTTATTCCATGAGTTGGGCAATCTACTGAGATCAAAGCCCAGGGTCCTGAGTATTTTTCGTGAAATAAATTAGCTTTTTGTCCACATTTAAAACATCGAAATATTGCATCTCGGAAATAGGGCATAGAATCATCTTTTAATCTTGTTGGAATTAGAGAATGTCCTATTCCATGGATTGGGCATCTCTGCTTTACTAAAATATAGTCTCTGACAACTTTTATAAGATAAATAGTAGCAATAGTTCCACATTTAGGACATGCGAATAGATTATTTAAATTTGATTGTGAAATAGAAGCTAAAACCCTTCTCCTCTTAGATAAATCTATTATCAACAATATAATTATAATTACTACAACAACAGTACCAGCAATTAAAAGACCAATTATTAACACAGGCAAATGTGGTGGAAACATAACATCGGATTAGATTAAGAAATTAAAATTTTAATAATGTTATAAATAACACGATTGCATATAAAATTATACCAAAAAATAAAGATAAATATTTCAAATTGACTACTATGAAAGAGACTTGCATGAAAAATTCTTTTGCGATAGATTAATCTCTCTAGATTTTTTAATAGTAGTTAATTGGATTTATTTATGGGAAAGAGCAAAATCCAAAAAATAAATCAAGTATAGGAACATAGGATTAGCTAGTTCTTTAATTTCCTCCGTTTTAAAAGATATTTTTAAGGAAAAGGAAGAATATTTAATCACGGTAAGGGTTGAGAATGATCCCGCTGTTCATACATATAAGATATTAGGATTTTCAATTTGTAGTATTCAATATAACTTTGAGAACGAATAATCGATATTATTGTCTAACACTTGATAAATTTTTAAGGTTCAAATTTCTCATTTCGTAAATCTTTTAGTTATTGTCGTCAAAATAATTTATTCAGAATAGATTTAAAAATGCAATTTTTCTTGATATTAGTAATATAACTTTTATCTTTACCCAATTGTACTTAATTCTTGTGAAAAAAGTGAAATTTAAAACAAGGAAATGGATAAATGTAATCTTTTTACTTGCCTTAAACTTATCAATTTTATTACTCTCTAATCAAATTGTATGGAAATCAGAGGAAAATTATAAGAAAGATTTCAATTTTAATCAAATAGATACACCTTCTATGGATTTAGAGTTAAAACTAAATGATATATCCATAAGTCAATATTCTGGGATAGGTAAAGCCCAAAATATAACTGAATATGGTTTTGCTGATTTTCCAAATAATGGATTAGATTTAAACAATAATGACAATGCATCTATAATTGTTCCTGAAGACTGGAAAGCTAATGAGGTAATATGTAATATTTCAAACATTTATGATTATGATTCACTTTGGGTAAATGAAACCTTTAATACAGGTATAGATTTATCACATTGGAGCAATTATACTAAGCGCCCACAGAATGTCACTTTTGGTTGGTATAACAATCCAGAAGGAGACAATGACTCAATATACATTAGATTTGAAGATGCTAATGAACCAGGAACACCATGGAACAATTTTAATTCTTATGTAAATTATACATTTAATTTACCAAGATATCAAATTCCATATCAATATTGGGATATTAATTTTAAGTATTGGGCATCTTACAGTGATATTAATTGGATGACTGGGCTTGGGGGGGCTAAAGTTTTTTTCTCTTTATATGTTAATGGAATTTCACAATCCTTTTCTGAGAAATTATCAAATATTGCCGATAATGAAATCCATCAAGATTCTATACCATTGTTCACTCCAGAACAATATGGTATGGCTCTCCCAGGCAAAATTTCCTTAAAATTTGGAGTGAATTTCGGAAACTCTGGAATTAATCCATCTGGATTTTTACAGTTATTTTATGATAATATTACACTTTCATTATCGACCCTTCCAAAACCTTCCGATATTAATCTCAATATCAATGATATCACCAATGATGATTGGACTAATATAAACGATATCGGTCCAGGTGAAGGCACCATCACTCTTAAAAATATGTGGGAAGGTGATATTGATGGAAGATATCACCTATTTGGTTTCAGCTCTAACTCTTCAGGTAGAATAGTCTTAAATACTGAATTCTTTGTAAAGGCCACATCTCAAAAGCAAACAAAAACTCAATTAGGTTTTACAGGATCAGAATTTCAAGTCGATACGAACACAAAAGCCACTTGGACTATGTATTTTACCATCATAATACCCGGTACATACTCTACTGATTATTATTTGAATGTAACAAAACCAACTAATTGGAATGTTACTCAATTAATTAATCCTTACGGTGCTAATAAAATAAATGATGTATTAGCGACAGCTGGATATGGGAATTCAACTTTAAAGATTCCTAATACTATTGTAACTAATGGAATTTGGAAGGTAGTAGTGGATGCTCCAAATTATGTTGAAGAAGCTAATATATACAGGAGAACGGGAAGTTATTGGGCACAGAACAATACTTTCTACGCCTTAGATGATTTGAAAGTAAATGGAACAATCAATACAGCATCTATTCCAAATTTAGATGAAACAAACGCGAGTTTAAAAATTTATTATTCAAATGGAACCTTGATGTATCAAGAAGATAAGATTTTAGTTGACGCTGATGGAATATTCGAATTTTCGAAAATAACTATTGGAGTAGAAAATATAACATGTGGAAAATATTCTGCCCAGATTATATGGACTGATCACGACCAAAACGCCTCTCAAGTTGGAATTAAATTGTTGAAATTTAATGTTATCCATAAAACGAGTTTAATTGCAATAGATACTTATTTAGAACGGATTGCTGGAGAATCTTTTTTGCTAAAGGTAAAATTTATCGATTCTGATCTAAATGCATCAATTGCTTATGGGACTATTACCTATAGTTCTACATTCGATTCATTTGGAATGATGACTTATCAACCTGGCGTTTATATCAGTGAGATTAATACAGACTCTCTCGATCTTGGAAATTATTATTTTTCATTTAATGCCTCAAAAAGCTATTATGAGAATCAAACCTCAATC
The DNA here is from genome assembly GCA_048940445.1 of Promethearchaeota archaeon. Classification (GTDB taxonomy): domain Archaea; phylum Asgardarchaeota; class Lokiarchaeia; order Sigyniarchaeales; family SOKP01; genus SOKP01. The sequence continues at coordinate 3,679 of JBHLON010000010.1, read as the reverse complement.
AATTTAGTTCAACTAAAAATTTTAGCTCAACCATTAGCTTTAGAGACTCCAAAGAAAGTGATTAGTGGTTTAGGAAATGACTATATTAGTTGTCAGATAAATGTAACTGGAGCCTCTACTGGTACCTTAATTTCGCAAGCAAATATAAGTACTAATTGGCAAAACCCATATTTCATTACAGATTATAACAATGGTACGTATTCCTTAAATTTCTCTACTTGGGATTTGCCAAAACAAGGAATTATAGAGACATATACTATTACAATTTTTGCTAATAAGAGTAACTATCAAGCGACTACAGGTTTTATAGCTATGACTATATTTCCAATCCAAGCGGAAGGCAATGTAAATAGAACTTCAATATTTGCGGATCTTAATGAAGTTTATGATATTAGAGTGAATTACACAGTCGAAAGCTCAGGAACCTTAATCCTTGGAGCAAATTGTACTGTTAGCTGGGATGCCGCATATAAAGTCATAACCGACTCATATGGATTTGTAGTGCGCTTAAACACAACGTCTCTTTCTGTTAAGACCTATGCAGCGACAATTAAGTTGCAAAAAGCAGGATACACTACTATTTATAAAACTATCATTGTCAACATTAATAATATACCCATAACTGTAAATACGATGGGTTTTAAAGACTCACTTGAAGCTTTCGTTGGAGAAGTAATTACAATTAAAGTTAACTTAACTGAAAGCAATTCCCATATTTATATTGAAAATGCAACAGTTTTCTACTCGTGGAGATTTGGTAACGGTTATTTTGACTACTTCGGTTCTGGAACTTATGAATTAGAATTGAGGCTTCCAGTCAATATTCAAGGAAGTTATCGAATGAATTTAACCATTTCGAAGGAAAATTCATTATACGAGGTTAAAGAATATTCCTTTGTTATAGTCATCACACAAGAAGTATTACCCCAATCTAATGTTCCACTTTGGTTTGTTGTATTCGGATTAATTGGAATTATAGGGATATTTGGAATAATTGGCTTGAGAAGTTATGTTATTTTACCTCGAAAAAGGAAAAAGGAATCTGAGCTTCTCGCAAAAACCCAAAAATATAGAGATGTCATGAATATTGAAGCAATTACGCTATCAATGGAAGGAAGCGGTTTGGGGATTTATTCAAAAAGTTATTTCTCAGAACAAAGATTTCAAGATGATTTGCTCGGTGGTTTTATTCAAGCAATTACTATGTTAGGTGAAAGAATTGTAGGGGATGAGCACATTAAAGACTATTCCATTGAGACTCCAAAAAATCTAAGTGGAATTGATAGAATGATGAGTCTCGATTTTAGATTTTTTAATGTATTCATATGTGAAAATAAGGATATTAGAATTGTTTTTATTCTAAAAAAACAAGCTTCTGAAAGACTAAAAGCTCAAACCTCAGAACTTCTACTATCGATAAGTTCAATCTTTTCAGAAAAATTTGAAGCCTTTAATGGAGACTTAGATGAATTTAATAAAAAATTGCCACAGCTTTTAGATGAACATTTACAGCTCTATTATAAAGAATATTTTAAATTAACTACAATGAAAAACATTAATCGAATAAAGCAAGAAGGAGAGTTAAATAAAATGGAACTAAGACTTCTCAATGTGATCATATCCATGACCAACGTTAAGCCTGACTTTTATTTAAAGGATGCAATCGAACAGGTTCATGAGAAGAAAAAAGATCTGGTAATTAAAGCCCTTGAATCCCTTATTGAGAAATCAATTGTTCTGCCCTTATCAGAACACTCATAAAAGTGTGAAATTTATATTTATAATTTTTTATATGAATAGTAGAGAAAACATTTTTGGAAATTCATAAAATGCCAATGTATGATTATCTTTATAAAATAATGATCATGGGTGATGAGGTTGTTGGCAAACAATTTCTGGAAGCAAATTATTGTCATAACGTCTTTAAAGAAGACTATGAAATGACAATTGGTGTAGAATTTCATGTTAAATCGGTAGAATCATCTGGTAAGATGATCAAATTACAGATTTGGTTAGTAGGAGGACAAGAACGCTTCAGATCTCTTATACCAATGTATTCTTGTGGAGCTTTAGGTGCTATATTTTTATATGATATCATGAATTCGGGATCTTTAGATTGCTTAGCAGATCATATCAGATTAATAAGACAAAGAACCAGAGACATCCCAATCATGCTCTTAGGTTCATCAGTTAATTCAAAAGATAAAACAAGAGAAGTATCATGGGAACAAGGAAGATCATTGGCAGAAAGCTATCACCTTTCAGCATTCGCAGAAATTCCTCTTGAAAATGAACAAAATGTTAACCAAGCTTTTCAAACTTTGGTAAACATGATATTTCAGTATTGCAATGGGGAGCAGAACCCCTTTGTATATATAAGAAAAGAATTCATAATTAATAATTACTTAAAGCTTAGATTGGAAAATGAAAAAACAAATATATATGTGGGAGGCTCTCTATTTCGACAATGCAAATATCTACTGCTAAATCTTCAACTTGATAAAATCAGAGACTATGATAAGATTGAGTCAATAGATGAAGCTGCAGAAATCTTAGATACCTCAATGGAACAACAAGGGGCTTCTAAATTTAGTATCTCTCCCGAAGTTGAATTTTGGGCACATTGCTCTAACATTCAGGCGTGGTATGAAAACAATTACTCTTCAAATTTGTTACACAGAAATTTAGCTTTTCCGTTATTAAAGGCTCTTGTAAAGGCTGGAGATCCCCTTGCTAATAAAGTATTCAAAGAAGAAATTGCCTTACGTTTAGAAAGTGGCTATCCTTCTGTTGTTTTATATCTAATCAATCAAGGATATTTGAATTACCTTAATGATGAAGAACTAGACATTGTGTTCGAGAATTCCAACTTTTTAAGCAACTTACCAAATTGGTTCTTCAAAAATGAGATTCCACTATGGCTGTTTGAAAAATTAAGAGCCAAAATTCATGAATTAAATTGTCCATATTGCGGTATTCAACTCAAAGAGTCTTTAACTCAAAAAGATTCAAAGAAGGGGGCGATTAGATGTGAATTTTGCCATACAACTCTGGTTCGGATAGTATAAAAGTTAATAGATGCTGTTTCCTTCTAATATTATACTGGAAATGAAAAATCAAATGATCTCCTTTTTAAATCCTTTTTTGACTTCTCGAGTTTTTTTCTCATTTCGATTAACTCTTTTAGCTTGTTCTCATCGATCCCCTCAGCATTGTTGATTTGGCTATCCAATACTTCTATAGCTTCATCTACCTTCTTTATTAATTTCTTTTTTGATGGTGAAAATTCAGATCCCTCTTTATTTGTTATCATATCTTTAAGTAAGGAGATTATAAATAATTTACATTTTTTTAATGTTCATATTTTTTAATAATGGTTAATTGATTTTGTTTATGCCTAAGGGAAAAATCTAAGATTTATATTCAGAAATTTAGAAGGCAGATTCATAAATTTATTGAAAGCTCCTTTGTTAAAAGAAAAGGGAAAGCAATTCAAGGATTAATAGAAATTGAAAATAATGGAAAAAGATAATGAAAAGAGCGAAATTAATGAGCTCTTAAAAAAACTTTTAGCAGCTATCCCTGAAGTAAAAGCTGCAGCTATAGTTTCAGCTGAAGGTCTTCCGATTGCTTCAGCTCTTCCTCGAAATGTTGATGAAACTCGACTTGCTGCAATGAC
>JBHLON010000043.1:0-25088 GCA_048940445.1 Promethearchaeota archaeon | reverse complement strand
CTTCCTTTTTAAATAAGTTTTTTCTCTTATTTTCATTAATATGAAAATTCTCCGAGATGAGTATTCATTTCAAAAGGTTCTATTAATAATTCAGCAATAGAAAAACTCTCTAAAGAAACCAAATCCTTAGAAAATACTTCTCTTCTAGAAATAGGAGAATTTCAAGGAGATACTTCTTCTATATCAAATAATCAAAATCTCATATACAAATGTGATTTAGCGAAAAAAGAATATCTAACAATGGCTTTAGATGTTCATAAGCTACTTGAAAGTTGTGAGAATTTGGATAGTAATCAAAAATTAAAATATTGCAATAGTGAACGATACTTTATGAGGCAATATCTTAAGTACACTTTAATCAAAGTTAATAATTGTTTTCCTGATTAATTATAAAAATTAAAGTTATTAAATTTCAATTCTTAGAAAGCCTAATCATATTAATATTGAACACAAAACTATGAAATTTTCAAAATCAATAATTGAAATCATTAAAGAACGTACTTCTTGGAGAACTTATGCAAATAAACTGATAGAACAAGATCTAAGAAATAGAGTTGATAATATTTTAAAAATAGAGGATATTGAGAGCCCTTTCAAAAATAAATCTGCTAGTTCTCGATTTCAATTAATAAGTGTACCAGAGTTCAATCCAAATGAGAATATTAAGATTGGTACTTATGGAATGATTAAAGGAGCCCAACAATTCATAGCAGGAGCAACTGAGAAATCTCAGTATGATCTGGAAAATTATGGGTATATATTTGAAACTATCATATTAGCATTAACAGATATGAATTTAAAGACATGCTGGCTTGGAGGTACATTCAGTCGTTCTCAATTCTCTGAAATGATAGAACTTAAAGATAATGAAATAATTCCCGCTATAACTCCAGTTGGATACGCTGCCACAAGAAGAGTAAAAGAGCGAATCATCAGATCATTAGTAAAAGCAAAAGTAAGAAAATCTTGGGACGAGATTTTTTATAATGGAGACTTCAATACCCCAATTAATCAAGAGAGTATTGGAGCGTACAATAAGATCCTCGAAATGGTCAGAATTAGTCCATCAGCAGGTAATAATCAACCATGGAGAATATTTAAAGAAGATAATAGAGATATATTTCACTTTTTTGTAAAATATTCCAACTCTAAGAGAGTATCTGCTTACAATAAATTCGTGCGACTTGATATAGGAATAGCAATCTGTCATTTTGATCTTTCAGCTGAGCAATTGGGAATTTCTGGAAAGTGGGATTTCATTAAACCAAATAGTAATATCCCTGAGGGTTTAAAATATACAATATCATGGATTGGCGCATAAAAAGATACTAAAACTGTTTTATTATTCCTGGAAGATAAACAAAGATTAGAATCAGAAAAATAATAATTCCAATAATAATCGTTCCAATACAACCATATAAGAATCTAGATCCTTTGCTAGCATCACCATAAATATCTCTTCCTACTTTTTTTGGGGGCATTTCACTATATTTTGTTCCACATGTAAGGCAGAAATCATAACCAGGAGATATTTTCGCTCCACAATTCCTACATTTATACGCTATTTCTTCTATTTCAGGAATTATATTTACCTCTTATATCTTGAATATCTAGAGTCAATAAATAGAAGAATGCTTACTATTTAAGACTTAATTGATTTATTGCTTTTTTTCATTAAATTCGTGAAACACTCATTTCACGTTTTTTTATTATATTATAACACTATATAAAAGAAGCTGGAAATAGTTTGTTCCTTTATCGTATTTCTCAATTCATAATCAAATTTCAAATTTTCAAAACCATTTAATGCATACTTATAAGAAATAAGAATTGAACCTCTTTTGGCTGTTAGTAACAGATGTGGGAGATATTTATGCATAGGAGGGAATGAATAGATATATATAAAGTCAAAATTCTCTAGATTAATATCATATAAATCTCCATGAATGAATTTAATTTTTTTTGATATCTTCTTCTGGAGAGCTTTTTCCTTTCTTAAGGATTTAAGATACCCTTTCGCTTCATTAATTAAATCAAGGTTAATTTCAATTCCTAGAGACTTTATATCATAATTTATGGCAGAATAAATAATTACTTTTCCATTCCCGGCCCCTAAATCTATTAACTGTTGCTTAGAATGCTCTCTTAATCCATATTCTTGTTTAAGAGTTTTAAAAATGCTAGTAATATGATCTTCATCTGTTTCTAAAAAGGGTAAATCTAGTTGAGAACTAACATTAACAAATGATGATTTCTTCATTAATATTTCAAAGAAATTACCCATAAATGTAAATTCTTCCTCTTTACTTTCCTAATTTTAAAACTTTTAATCGTTACAAATAGGATTAGTATTATTAACCTTTTAAAACTAAAATAATTTCTAATATTAGTTTTTAAATCCTATTAGTTTCATTCTTAATCATGGCTAATATATTGATTACTGGTGGCACTGGGTTTATTGGCATTCCATTAGTAGAGAAATTACATCAATTAGAGCACCAAGTACACCTATTAGTACGAGAAACAAGCGACATTTCTCCTTTTCAACAACTGAATAACATTGAATATATTTTTGGTGATATTCGAGATGAAAGTATTTTAGATAAGGCAGTAGAAGGGATCGACATTATATATCATCTTGCTGCTTATACACGTATGTGGGCAAGAGATTCATCCATTTTTGAAGAAGTGAATATTAAAGCAACTGAAAATATTGCTAAAATAGCATTGGAAAAAGGATTAAAATTAAATTATGTTAGCTCATTTATTGCGCTTGGAGCTACTCCTATTGAGCCTGTGGATGAATCTTTTGAAAGTGAAGAAGGTTTGTTTCTTGATTATGGTAAAACTAAATTTCAAGCTAAAAAAATAGTAAAAGATTATATCAAGAAAGGTCTTGATGTAACGATATTTTACCCCGGAATAGCTTATGGACCAAGAGATTTTAATATTTTTGGGCAAACTATATTAGATATCACCGCGGAAGATTTTCTGGGATGTCCAGGAAAAGGGAAGAATATTGGTAGTTTTGTCTACGTAAACGATATAGTAAATGGATTAATTAGTGTGATCGGAAGAGATGATTTAAAGGGAGAAGAATTTATCCTTGGGGGAATAAATACAGTTTTTAGTGAGTGGCTTGATCTCATCGCGGAAATTGCTGAAGTAAAAAAAAAGATTAGACATTTTCCTATGAGTTTAGCACTTTTATATGGTTGGTTATATGAAATTAAGACAAAAATCACAAAAAAAATGCCCCATATAAATCGACCAACAATTAAAATGATTAATTATAACTGGTCTTACTCATCAAAAAAAGCCATTGAAAGGTTAGATTATAAAATCACACCCTTAAGAGAAGGTTTAAAGCAGACTATTAATTGGTATAAAAATTATCTTAAAGAGAAGAAATAAGGTGGTTTATATATGTTAGATAAAGAATTAACAAGTCAAATACTAGGTAAAAATGCATATAAAACAGAAATTGTGAAAAAATATACCAATTTTCTGTCTAAATTTCCTGAGATATTTTCAGACTTGTGTTCTGGATCAAATTTTGATTTTGCTATTTATAAATCAATTGAAGCTTATGATAAGCGTTCACCCATGGATGTTTTTAATGTATATCGCAATGATCATGAAATTGAAATAAATCCAGGTAGAGCCAAGAATCCTGATATAGAATTGGCACTCTCAGTAGAAGCTGTCAATAGGTTAATCCAAACCACAACGAAAAAAGAATATGTTAAACTCCTCGGGAGCTTTTATAATAATCCAGATGAGGAAAAAGGATGGATTGACTTTTTTTTACAAAAAAGGACCCTGACTTTAATTCAGATGGGTTATGGAAAATTTGCTCAAACTGCTGGTATTCTCGAGAATGATGATATTTAAAAACGTTTTTTAATTTTCATTTTCAAATTTTACTAAGGTAAAAGAATATGTCAAAAGTTCAAGAACTTAAGATAACAAATAAATATACAGGAGAAGTTATTAGGACTGTCGCAGCAGATACACCAGAAACAGTCCGAGAAAAAATTAAAATTATAAATAAAAATCAAGATCGACTAAAGGAAATGGATTTCTTTGAACGCGCTCGACTCCTTTCACAATTTGCAGGTAAAATGCGATTTAAAAAAAATCAATTAAAAGAATTGATTGTAGCGGAGGGAGGTTTACCAATTAAGTATTCGGAATGGGAGTTGAACATTGTTACCAATGGATTTCGATTTTGTGACTGGTATTATCAATTTCTAGAGGAAAAACAGCTAACTAGTATAGAAGGAGAGAAATTTGTACGAATAAGATATATTCCACATGGGATTGCAGCATGTATATCTCCCCGTAATACTCCTATAAGTCTTCCACTTTATCAATTAGGAGCAAATTATTTAGTTGGAAATGGAGCTATCGTTAAGCCATCCACTGCTTGTCCTCTAACTATGTTAGAAGCGTATTCTATGATGGAAGAGACTAATCTCCCCGCTCTTGAAGCTCTAGATATAGTTATTGCACCTGGAGAATGGGCTGTTAACGAATTCCTTCGTTCTCCATTTGTCAAAACGATAATGACAATCACATCCTCTCACACAGCGAAAGATATCCTTGTTCGTTATGCAAATATCTTGAAAAGGACAGTAGATAAATCAATGGGTGTTACTATGTATACTCAGCCTTTTAAGAATTTTTTCTTTGAATGTGCTGGTAATGATGCAGGTATTGTCATGGATGATGTTAACTTAGAACAAGTAGCAAAATGGAATGCTATGGCAAGTTATACAAATTCTGGGCAACAATGTTTTTCAATGAAAAGGATTATTGTGCACTCAAATATTTATGAGGATTATGTCGAATGCTTAGTAAAAGAAATTGAGAAGTTGAAATATGGAGATCCGAAAGATCCTGACGTAGATATTGGGCCTTTAGGTAGTCGGAAAATATTAATGATGATGGAGGTGATGGTTGCAGATGCAAAGAAATACAATGTTAAGATATTTACCGGTGGTGAAAAAATTGATACTGGAGAGGATTATGGCCTATTTTATAAACCCACATTAGTGGAAATAAGATCGGAATTATGTGAAGATTTAACTAAAGCTCCCTTTTTATGGAGAGAAGAAGCTTTTGGCCCAGTACGATCCATAACGAAAGCTAAAGATTTAAAAGATGCAATTAAATTAGCTAACGCTAGTAATTATGGTATGAGAGCTGTTGCGTATACATCAAATTCAGAAAACGTTGAAATTTTTAAAAATCAACTCGAAGCAGCAAATATTTACATCAACGCACGACCCATGCTTACAGATATCACGGTAGCTTTAGGTGGGATAAAGGATTCTGCATATCCTCCTGGTTGTAAGTATTATCCTCAAGAATTGGTCTTCCCGAAGTATATTTACGATGGAACTTCAAAATACTTAGAGAAGATAAAATAACCTATCAATAATTAATTGATAGAAATTAATATCAATTTCTAGATGATAAAACTTAAAAATTATTTATAGATAGCTTCTTTCTTTTCGAAATTACAACCGCTATGGATGCAATTGCAACAATCATAAATCCAATAAAGTAGATTCCCATTGGAATCGTACCAAAAGTTGCTTCCACCTTTATGAATGGTCTTAAAATAGGATATTCATAAAGAATTTCTGTAATAAGAACACCTTTGTCGTTATATATTCTTTCATGTAAATAATCCCTATCTGTTTGAGCTCTTTGAATTGTTGAAAGTTTATTACCGTCAGCAGTGTATTCTGGTTCGAAATAAGTCTGTACAGCTGCAAGGTAATCCGCAATAGGAACGGGAAGAAAAATAGAATCATTATATTCATATGCAGTTTTTCTAACAGCCATTTGTTTAAACGTACCTTGCTGGCTCCAATCAGCACCATAATCCCAAAAGTATGCAGATACGAACCAAAAATAATCATGATCTTCTACAGTATCGATAATAACCCGAATTCTATCTCCAACTTGGTAATTAGGTTCATATCCCAAAACCCTCGTAAAAGTACTCGCATCTAATAGAGTGATTTCCCAGATATACTCTTCATTATTATGGATAGCTATAGAATAAGTGGTAGTTTGTGCCTTAACATTAATGTTTGTGTTTATAGAAAACAAAGTAAGATTTATCAGTGCTATTACAAGGATTATTTTATATTTTTTTTTCAATTTCCTGTCTACTTTTAATTTGTATTATATTCGATAGTAGTATATTGAGATTTTTATATTTTTTTTTAATTTAAGATGAATTATCATAATAATTTGACATTTTTACTATTAATCAGCGCAAAATGAAACATTTGATTTTAATCTATTTCATAAAAAATGTGAATATATAGTATTAAATCTAAATTAAATTTAATAAATAAAGCATCTGTGGCAATATTATTAGTGAAAATCGATTAATAAGTAAATTCTTCATCTTTATTTTATGAAATAAATATAATAAAATGTTAAAATTTAATAAATAGCATTATGAATATTTATATAAGATCAATACTCGAGGTAACGGGGATTATGAGTACATCGACCAATATACAAACGATATTAGATGATTTCATACAAACAATACCAGATTTATTAGCAGTTCTAGTTATTGATTTTGATGGTTTTATAATTGCTAAAAAATCAGTAAAGAAATTTGATGATGAGTTAATCGGTGGAATAACAAGTCTCTTAGATCAAACTCTAAATAGGATAAAAAGACTAACCCAGTCAGAAATTGGAAGTGGATCTTTCAATATGGATAATTTCCGATTATTCTATATTCAATTAGGTGAAAATACAGCTGCTTTGTTAGTGTTAATCATGAATAATTATTCTAATTTAGATTTGTACGTACCATATACTCATATCATCGCAGATAAAATATCTTTAATTTTAAGTCAACATGAAGTTCCATGCAGTTTTCCAAAAATAGATGAAGAAGCTAAATTAATTTTAAACTCAGAAAGCAAAAATGTATTGATAATTGGGTCTGAAGCTGTAGGAAAATCTGCTTTTGTACGTAAGATTTGTAGTAATGATTTCATCGAATACTATTATCCTACCATAGGTGTGTCTTTAATAGAAAAACAAGTTGAAATAGAAAGTGGGGATAAATGTATAATCAACTTTTTTGATTTGTCAAGTCTTAAAAGTTTTGGTAAAGTGCGAAAGTACTTTTTTAATTATGCTAGTGCTATATTAATTATGTTCGATTACTCAAGAGAAGAAACTCTGGACAAAATCGAAGATTGGATAGCAGAAGCACGTCAATTCATTGATAACAAAGATATTCTCTATCTAATTGTAGGTAATAAAATTGATCTTGGAAGAAGTAGAGAACACATAAAAGAAAAAGCAGAAAAATTAGCTTTAGAATATGAGTGTACCTTCTTTGAAACCTCCATATTGACAGGAGAAGGTATAGAAGTAGTTTTACGATATCTAACTGATCAACTTTTTCGCGATTATGGCAAGAGAATAACCGCTGTGCCTATAACTGACAATTTTCTTAAGGATCTAACTGAAGATGAGAGAATAATATTTATATGCAATAATGATTGTAAATCTATAAAAGATGATGATTTTCCAAATGTATTAGAGAAAAGTATAATTAATAGTATTGCTAAATATAAGGAAATTAGTTTAGCAGTATTAATCAGCAAACTAACTCCTTTAGAAAAAGCATTAAATCGAACTATTGATAGAAATATTATTTTAAAAATAATTGAAAAATATGTTCACAAAGGTCAAGTGAAACAGCAATATTTAAAGTTTGATAGAGATCTTGAATCCTTTAAAAACTTAAAAATAATACAGAAAAAAGATAATTATTCAAAATATTAGATTTAAATATAAGTATTCTCACTATTCCTTTAACAGTTTCTATACTATTTAAATTAATAATCAAATAGTTATATAATTAATAGTGTCGTAAATGCCTCAGAACATTACTTCAAAAGCTATTTGTCCAATATGTAATCAACAGATAGTTCTTGATTTGAATAGGGATTTTATAGAACAATCTGAAAGGTTTCCAGTTCAATTTTTGATAGAACATTGTAACCAATCATTAATTATATATGTAGATAGAAATTACGAAGTAAAGGGAATAGAATCGATTGACAATATATTAGAAAGAAGAGAGTATAAGACGCAAAACAACCATATTCCTGGAGAACCAATAAATTCTGATTTCTTTGACAAAATGTCTTCAGAAGAAAAATTAATATTGAGTTCCAATTATGATTTAGATTATATAAAGGAGCAACAATTTCCTAATGTCCTTGAGAAACAGATAATACTTCAAATAGCAAAATTTAATAGAATTAGTGTAGCAGTATTATTGCAAAAACTCAGTGGTTTAGAAAAAGCTTTAAACAGAAAAATCGATCAAGATTCTCTTTTAAAGATAACTGATAAATACGTTGAAAGAGGCATTATAAGTAAAGAAAAGATAAGATATGAGAAGGAGAAATCTAATTTTAATGATTTAAATATTAACTTAAGAGGAGATATCTATTGAGAATATTTAAAAGTTTAAGAAAAGATAAGAAAAATGAGTCACATTATCTAAATAGAACAATAATTGGATTAGGTTATGGTTTAATAAGAACAAGAGACTTTATTTTAAATAAAGATTTTGGTGTTTCCACTCAGGATGCTATGGATTCATTAAGCATTTGGATAGGAAGAGAGCTTATGAAGGCAATGTTAGATAATAAAGTTGTGAATGTTAAAGACAGCGATGAGCAATTAATTAATTCTTTAATGACAGTTATTAATCTCGCTGAAGATTTAGATGTAGAAGTATCTAATGAAAATGTAAAAGTAGTTGTGCAAAAATGCTTAATTTGCCCTAAAAGAATTGGAGGGTATGATCTCGAGGGAAATACAGCCTGTCCCGTTGGTGGTATATTAACAGGAGCAATCTCATACGCTCGAGGAATTGATCCTCATATTTCCAAAAATCGGCTTCAAACAGCAGAAATATGCCACATTGAAATGGATTTTCATCTATAATATATTTTTTTTAGTTCTACTTTTTTATTGAAATAGTATTGGGATAATAGTATTCCCATTTTTTTACGATATTAAGTTCTACTATTATTTTATCTATTGTTTATTATAAATAATTCGATAGTTAGCCATAATCAACGAGAAAAAGAGAGCTTTGAATTAAATCCCAAAGGAAAACCAATTATCATATTTTAAATCAAATAAAAGAATGATTTTAATTTGTTAATTATAAAATATTCAAATATAAAACAAGACTAATTGTAGTTATGAATAAAGAAGATATTTGTTTCATGTCAGCCTGGGAGATGGTTGATATGATAAAAAGACAAGAATTGAGCTCCGTAGAAATAACTGAAACTATCATTGAAAGGATTCAAAAGATAAATCCACTAGTAAATGCCTATTGTACCACTAGTTTTGATTTGGCAAGGGAAATGGCGAAAATAGCTGATGCAAAAGTAAAAAAGTCTGAAAAATTAGGACTTTTGAATGGGATTCCTATTTCAATAAAGGATTTAATGCAAACTAAAGGATTGTTAACTACATACGGATCGAAATTATATGAAAATTTTATTCCAGATCAAAATGATATTGCAGTACAAAGGTTGATTGATGCTGGATGCGTAATAATGGGAAAGACAAACACCCCTGAGTTTGGAAGTATAGCTCTTACTAACAATAAGTTATTTGGAGAAACGAAAAATCCTTGGAATCTTGAAACAAACTCTGGAGGGTCTAGCGGTGGAGCGGCATCATCCGTTGCTAGCGGTCTAGGACCATTAGCTTTAGGATCTGATGGTGGAGGTTCAATAAGAGTTCCCAGCAGCTGTTGTGGAGTGTATGGTTTAAAACCAAATTTTGGGCGCATTCCAAGTTATCCTCGTATTGGTATAGTGTTTAAGTCTATGGATCATTATGGTCCAATTGTGCGATATGTAAAAGACGCGGCATTAATGTTGAACGTAATGAAAGGATATCACCCTGGAGATAACGATTCCTTACCCAATAATGATATTGATTATCTTAAAATTATTGATGATAAACCAAAAAAGTTGAAAATTGGGTATTCTATGGATTTAGGATTCGGAAAAGCTCTTGATAACGAAGTTGAGAAAAATGTCCTTGAAAATGTTCAAAAGTTTAAGCAATTTGATTGGGACGTGGAAGAAGCGAATTTAAAAATAAGAAATCCTGAATTAGCATTTAAAGCATTGGTGAGTGTTGGGTACGCTTATGATCTAAAAAAGGATTTTAATAAAAAACCTGAAGATTTTACTCCAGATCTAATCGGTTCTATTAGATTGGGCTCAGATATTGATTCTATGGCTTATGGAAAGGCTTTAGAACTGAGAAAAAGATTGAATGAAGTATTATACCAATATTTTAAGGTTTTCGATCTATTAGTTACACCAACACTTCCGATTACAGCATTCAAGCCGAAATGGCTAGAAACTGGGACAGTATTTCCATCAATAGGTAAAAAAGCGTTAAGTATTATGACTTGGATGATTTTCACGTATCCGTTTAATATGTCTGGATTACCGGCAGCATCAATTCCTTCTGGTTGGAGTAATTCTGGTTTACCAATTGGAATGCAAATTGTTGGAAAACGTTATGATGAGAAAACTGTCCTTCAAGTTTCTAAAGCTTTTGAAGAAATAGCACCTTGGCAAGATAAACGTCCGAAATTTGATTGATTTATCCTTTTTTTATTTTGAAGTAGTTATAACTGTTGAATCTCCAATTGTAATATCATTTTTTATCAAATCTTCTAAAATTGAATAGTCTCCAATGATGCTATGTGCTGAAATTATTTTCTTCATGATAACGCCGTCTCCAATCACACACTCAGAAAGTATGCATTTTTCGATAGTTAAATCATCCCCAATTGATACGTTGGGACCTATCACAGAATTAGATATTTTAACATCATCCCCAATAAATACAGGAGGAACAATTTTTGAATCAATTATATTTCCAGTATGGAACTGTTTTTCATATAATGGATCATCTATTTTCATTTCAGAAAGTAAATTACGATTTCCATCTAATAATCTCTCAGGATGACCAAAATCTAATACATCCCTTTGCATCTCATTACATTTAAACCTTACGTCCTCATCAATGAGCTTCTGAATTATTGGAGTCAATTGGTGTTCTTTTCCATCCTCGAGTTTGAACTGACTTTGTTCTTCTAACAACTCAAAAAGCTTTGGTGTTATTTTTTTTCCAAATAAGTATGCTCCAGATACAGCATAATTTGTAATAAAATCTTTTGGTTTTTCCACTATCTGCTTAACATAACCCTTATCATCCAAAACTGTTACACCATAGAATTGAGGATTCTTTACTTTTTTTATATTTATTACACCATCACAATCTCCTTGATGATAGGTCAACAAAACAGATGAATAATCATCTAAAGGCAAACGATCACTGAGAAAGATAAAACAGTCGTCATTAATAGCATACTGTTTACTCAAAAGAATAGCATCTCCCAAACCACTAAAAAAAGGAGTGTCTGCTTCATATCCTAGAGGAATTTGCTCAACAAACTTTAGCTTAAAATAATCAGAATAATTGCTCTTTAAGTACTCAGCAATCTGTCTTTTTTTATATCCTAAAACAAAACAAATATTTGTTTTTTTGGGAAAAGTTTTTTTTAACTTAATTAAGATATGATCAATTAATCTCTTGCCTGCAACCTTTAAAAAAGCCTTAGGCTTCGAATAAGTAAATGGTTGAAGACGTGTTCCGACTCCAGCAATAGGGCAAATTAACCACATTCTGTTATCTTTTTCTTGTAATTTTTTTAAAACACTTTCTTAAGATCAATCTTCTAAAATTTTTCTTAAAATCTCATAATATTCCGCTTCTTTTAATTTTTCTTTTATAATTTGGTTTAATTTTCTTAGGTAATAACTATCAGATGATGTTCTACTAACATTTCTTAATTTTTTACTTATTGCAATTCGGGTTTTTTCATCCAAGAAGGTTGGTGGAATTTGTTTATATTGTTCTTTTAATTTCTTATCTTCAGTTCCTTGTAATGTACTTTCAATATCTAAAGCAAGCTTACTGTATAAATTTCTAATCCATATTTCAATCTTGTCTATATCTCCCTTTATATAGTTCCTTTGATTTAACCAATCATTAAATTTAATAATATCATTTAAAAAGTCTGATTTTGGACTATTATTCTTATCCTTATCATCTCTCTTAACTAAGTCTTGTACTTTTTTCTTTTTTAACTGATTCTGGTCTGTCTTAGATAGTTTATTGTATTTTTCTTCCCTTCGTTTCTTCGCTTCCCCTATCTTTTCATCTTCTAACCATTTTTTAATTGACATAACTCATTAAATAAATTAATAACCCTATTGAAAAAGTTGTTTACTATTAATAGAGTAATAAATCAAAATCAGACTTAACTTATAAAAAGAGAGAGATAGATTAAAATTCAGAAATATTCATAATAAGAATGAAGATGAAAGTAGAAGGTTTAATTTTTGATTTTGGTTTTACTTTGTTTGAATTCAAAGATGCATCGGTTGAAAAATATTTCGAGTGTTATAGAAAAGGACTCAAGAAAGCGATTGAAAAGTTAAGATCTACAAAAAT
This sequence comes from Promethearchaeota archaeon, assembly GCA_048940445.1. Lineage (GTDB taxonomy): Archaea > Asgardarchaeota > Lokiarchaeia > Sigyniarchaeales > SOKP01 > SOKP01. The sequence continues at coordinate 12,458 of JBHLON010000043.1, read as the reverse complement.
TCTAACTGATGCCGAAGGTTTAAACCAATTTTCTAAATTATTTAAAAAGAAAAAATCCTTCTTTTTTACCCAGAGTCTAAAAACAAAAACAGAATTCCCCACGTCTTATATATTTAAATTAATATGGGAAGAATTGAATCTTAAAAAAGTAAGGGAAGAATTATATTTAGAATTAGCCGATTTATATCATTCTTATGAGGAAGAAGAATGGGTTCCCTTTGAAAAAACAAAAGACACTATAGAGAAATTATCAAAATTTGAAAATCTTAAATTAGCAGTTTTATCAAACCATCCAAATCATTCAACAATAACCAATTTGCTAAAGAAACATAATCTAATAGATTTTTTTGATGCTGTAGTCACATCTGCTCAATTTGGAAAAAGAAAGCCAGATCCAGACATCTTTCTATATACTATCGAGAAAATGGGATTAGACTCACCAAAGTCATGCTTTATTTGTGGAGACGAACATGTTGATATAATTGGCGGAAACAGAGCAGGTCTACAAACAATACTATGCAAAAGAATGTTTAAGTTTCCTTTTGAAAAAGAAATAGAAACTCATGATTATATAAAAGTGAATGATATTTCAGAAATTATAGATATATTGATTAAGATTTAATAGATTTAGACCAGATCTTCTTTATTTCAAAAATCAACTCATCTATATTAGAATCTTGAAGGTAATTCCTATTATAATATTGAATATCTGATAAAAAATCATTAAGAGTATATAATTTCATATAATTCTTTATATATCGTTTATTAATTTCTCGGTTTCTGCAAATAGCTGCGATTCCATCAAAGTCAGTTTTAATATAATTTAGATCTTTATAGCTCATTTGGAAATAATAATGCTTATATCTTTTAACTTTAATAACAAGCCATAGTAAATACATTAATACAATGCCTAAATTAAATTCAATTAGCGTATTTATAAGTAATAATATCAAACTCCAAGATCCTTGTTCTTGTCGTATATTAGATATTGATAAAGTAAACTCTAATGCAAATTCTACCAACGTCCCAATAATAAAAAGATAAAGGATATCTTCCAATCTTAATATTTTTTTTAAATACAAGAAAATTGCTACAATTATATTTACAATTACCATCGAAAATTCGATAATTCTCTGATTTTGAACATTCATATCTCTAGCCACCATAATGATTCTATCATCTAAAGGAATTAATTGAGATCCACAAGCTACTAATGTCCATCCTATATAATATACTAAAGTCCAGAGTATCAATTCATTTCGATTTCTTTTCTCAAACATAACAATAACGTAAGAAAATTGAACAAATCCGGGTGAGAAGCAAAACCACATAAAGAATAGAAGAGGATCCAATGGTCCACTATAATGTCTTGTATGGGTTATAATATACCATATAACATAATCAGCAATTATATAAGCGAACCAACCTAATAATCCCCAGATAATAGGAACCCAGTACTTTTTTTTTATTAGTAAATATATCCAAATTGATATAAAAATTAAATCAAAATATATAAAATCCATACCGAAGGTTCTAGCTACAAGTGCATCAGCCAAAATAATCCCCTAATCTTTCCTTTTAAAAAACGAACAATTTTCTAATTTAAATGATGTTAAAAAATCATAAATCTTAATAAGTGGCCTGGGGGGGATTTGAACCCTCGATATCCAGTATTATTTTTTGATAAAATATATCTGGCTCCGCAAGCCAGCGCCCTATTTATGCGTCGCTATATAACCTAGTATCGCAATCCAAGCTAGACTACCAGGCCTTTTGAAATAATTTATTTATAACTTTTAATAATTATTGATTAACTATAATACTTTTCTCAATCATTTTTTCAGCTGATAATAATGTATGATCAATATTGTGTTATTTTTGATATGGATGGTGTATTAGCAAATACTGGGTCAATTCATTTCGAAAGTTGGGTAAAATTAGCGAATGAAATCGGCAAAAATTTTACAAAAGATTTTTTTGCGAACACTTTTGGTCAGACAAGTCCGGACATTATAAAAAAATTGGTTGGGTCTGATTTGAATTCGGAAAGAATTAAAAAATGGGCAAAATTAAAGGAAAAATATTATCGTGAAATGGTCAAGGACAAATTAAAGCTATTACCAGGAGTTTTAGATTTAATAAATAGTCTTAAATTGAAAAAATTTAAATTAGCAGTTGGATCAAGTGGTCCAATAGCAAATATAGATTTATTGTTAGATGTTCTAAATATAAAGAGTGTTTTTGATTGTATTGTTTCTGGTGATGATGTAAAATCTGGAAAGCCAGCTCCAGATATCTTTCTTTCTGTTTCTAAAAAGTTAAATATTGATCCTAAGAATTGTATTGTTATTGAAGATGCTCCCGTAGGCATTACAGCAGCAAAACGAGCAGAGATGAAAACTATAGCGTTAACAACCACGCACAAGGAAAGTGAACTTCTGAATGCAGATTTAATCATTAAAGATTTATCAGATATTGATATCAATAACATTATTCAATTGCTAGATATGTCAAAATAAAAATGAGATAATGATAACCTTATTAATCATATTACATAAAAATCTTTAATAGGATCTTTAAATTAATAATTACGGATAATATAATAAGTTTAATCTCCGCTGAAAAATTAATTCTAATAAAAAAAAATAAAAAATTGAATAAGACTTATGGCATTTGATAGAAATAGGGATCTTTGGATAATTCTTTGCTGTTTCTCGGTTGTAGCTTTTACTATTTTTTTTCTAGTACCATTAGTTATGGATTTCTTTAGATATTTTGCTTTCTATTGGTATATTTCATTCCCTATTTTTGTTTCTATCCTTGTTATTCTAAAAATTACATATAGTAGGATGTCTAAGAATACTTTATATAGAACACTTGATAGTATAGGTAATCAAAGGCAATATACTGAAGAAACAGGTATTAAAGCTACAGATAATGGAAAACTAACAAAATCTTATAAAAAATGGTTAATGAAAGATATATCAAATTTGAAAATGACAACAAAAGAAGATTCTATAAATGAAGTTTTAATCTTAGTTATTGGTTTAGTTGTATTTATATTATTAGCTTTTACAATAATGTCTTATCTTGGTTTTTATTTCAGGTTTTAATTAAAATTAAATCAAAATATTTTAAAAATTATTTAAAATTTGCGTTTGTTCCAATTAATGTTGTGGTTTCTTCAATCCATTGGGAAAGATCTTCGTCTAGCCTTATAAAAGTTTCGATCTTGTTCAGCTCCTTTAGCTTAGAGAAGGAACATTCCACTATTATATCCCAATTCCCATATACAGGAGTAACATATGTCACACTCCATTTTTCTTCATTATTGGCAGATTTAAGTCTAGAAAGTTTTTCTGCTACTTTCCATTCTGTTCCTATTGTCTTAATCCTAATTAAGATGTATCCTCTGAAGCACATAACTTAAAATAGTATTTTAAAATGCTCAAATATTTTATTAATATTATTTAAAAATTGTTAAAAGAATTATTTCTTTGAAAATTATATAATTTGATATAATTAAAATTGTTAATGCATTGTTTAGATGATCTTTATTCATGAATAATAATGAAATAAGAAAAATTTTATGGTTAAACGCCCTTAAAAATGCCGTTGAATTTGACGGTAAACCCAATAAAAAGGCAGTTATGGGAAAATTAATGGCACAAAGAGAGGATTTAAGACCCAAAGCAAAGGAGATAAATCCTATTTTAGATGAAGTTATTGAAAAAATATCGAGTATAAGTATTGAGCAACAAATAAAAGAATTATTAAAATTGGATCCTAATGCGTTAGATAAAAAGGAATCAAAAGAGAAGGAAAAAGAATTACCAGAATTACCAAATGTAAATAGTTATCGTAAAGTGATTATGCGTCTAGCACCATATCCCAGTGGAGCATTACATATTGGAAATGCTAGAATGGTTGTTTTAAATGATGAATATGTTAAAAGATATCAAGGTGAATTAATATTAGTTTTTGATGACACAATAGGAAGTCCTAAATCGTTGAGAGAAAGTCCAAAGGCAAAATTTGTAATTCCTGAAGCATACAACTTAATTGAAGAAGGATTAAAATGGTTGGGAGTCAATTATTCAAAAGTTTATTATAAAAGTGAAAGACTTGAAATCTTTTATGAATATTGTGAAAAATTAATAAAACATAACCTTGCTTATGTTTGCTTTTGCCTAGCAGACGTTTTTAAACAAAAATATAAGAATCGAAAAATTCCATGCCCCCACAGAAATCAAACTCCAGAAAAGAATTTAAAAGAATGGAATAAAATGCTCCAAAAAGAGTACAAGGAAGGCGAAGCCGTAGTAAGATTAAAAACGGGTATGGAGCAAAAAGATCCAGCCCTAAGAGATCAAATTATAATGAGAATTTCTGAAGCAGAACATCCTAGAGTAGGAAAAAAGTATGTAGTATGGCCCATGCTGGAATTCTCTTGGGCGATTGATGATTATCTTATCGGAATTACACATGTTCTCAGAGGAGTAGATTTAGTAAAAGAGGATTTTATCGAGAATTTCATTTGGGATCAGTTCAAATGGAAGAAAGCAGAATTCTTGCATTATGGTAAGATAAGATTTCCTGACATGAAATTAAGTAAAACAGAAGCAAGAAATAATATAGAAAAGGGAATATTTGATGGGTGGGATGATCCAAGAACATGGAGTCTCCAATCTCTTGCGAAAAGAGGAATTAGACCAGAAGCGTTACGAGAAGCATTATTTGATTTAGGGATGTCATTATCGGGTATCACATTCGACGTTGATTGGCTATACTCGAAAAATAAAGATATTATTGATGAAATTTCAGATAGATACTTTTATGTAGAAACTCCAGTTTTGATGGAGATTTCAGAGGTTCCTTTCTTAGAATATTGTGCTGAACCTTTACTATTACCTTCAAATCCAGAAAAAGGTACAAGACAAGTTAGAGGTAAAGCCAAAAATGGAAAACTTTTTATCTACATATCACTAAATGATGCTAAAAATTTATTACCAAAAGATATAATTCGATTAAAAGATTTAATGAATATTAGAATTAAATCTCTCCATTTAGATCGTATGAAAATTAAATGTCAATATCATAGTTTGAAATTAAATAGAGACTATCCCATTATCCAATGGGTCCCTAAAGAGGAACATGTGGATGTATCGATCTTAAAACCAGATGGTTTAATCTCAAAAGGTTATGGAGAAATCAACTTATTAGATATTCCTTTAAATAAAACCATCCAATTTGAGAGATATGGATTTGTAAATCCAACAAAAAGAGTAAATAGCAAATTATTTTGCTATTTTACACATTAATTATAATGATACGGAATTAATGATATCGAATAAATATGAATGGAGAAAATAAAGAAAATTCAGATAATAAAAAAAAGTGGATATATTGCCCTTCATGCGGGACAAGATTACCCGAAATAAATAAACAGAAATTTTGTATGAAGTGCGGTTTTAATTTTGAAACCTTTAAGTATACAATGAGTTCAAAATTATCCAATACGCAAATAGTTCAACCTTTTTATTATAAAAGACGAGATTTTATAAAAATATCTGAAATTGAAATATTGGATCTGGGTGAAAAGAAACTTTGGAGTAGTCTAGTATCAATAGGAATTCCAATAGCTGCTTTTATTCTAATGAATTTCATAGCTTTAATTATTACATTTTTCTTTATGTTATCAGTAGCAAACTTAGATGATCTAGTTAATATTATCTTAAATCCATATTTTGTAATTTTTTCTTCATTTATTGAATTAATATTTATGTTGGTACCAATTTTGTATATTGGAAAATATCTTCAAAATTCTAAAATAAGCAACCGCTTTGCTCTTTTGGGATTTACTACTAGAGGCTATAGTACCTCCAGAATTATGAAAGAAGTTTTTATTGGTTTAGGGTTCGCTATTGTAGCTTTCTTTTTAGTCTTTTTTGTTTCAATACTTATTCAACTCTTTTTAGAATTAATTTTTGGAATAGACATCGTATACTCTGCTGGAGGTTCATTAAATGAAGTAGATGTAATTATTGCTAATTCAGACGTATTAGCTATAATATTGCTAATCATAACAATGATAGTAATAATAGGTCCATCTGAAGAAATACTGTTTAGAGGATTTATGCAAAAAGGATTGGTAAGGAGTATTGGAAAAGTAGGTGGGATTATTATAACAGCAATTGTCTTTTCATTTATCCACCTAATTGGTATATTTGTAACAGCTTATAGTGCTCCAATCGAGTACTTAATATCTTTCTTACTTAATTTCTTCCCTTATTTTGCCATTTCACTTCTCTTAGGCTTATTGTTTTATTGGAGAAAAGAGAATTTAATTGCGGTAGTTATAACACATGGATTTTATAATGCATTAACAATAATAATTGCTTATATTTACTTTAGTATTGGTTAGTTGCATGAATTTTTTGGATTTGTTTAAATCAAAAACCGAGGGGAAAATAGCCAATCTCGGAATTGGTCTCGGAAATGACCTGCTTCACAATTTAAAAATTTTATCGGCTATTGAAGATTTTTCGATCAAGAATCAATGTACAATTTATTTGTTTGGTACGAAGAGCGCAATTTCGTATCTCTTAAAAGAAAAATCAATTTCAACGAGTGTTTGTAAATTTATTGAAAGTATTGAACCTGAAAAAATAATAATAGAATATTTAAAGAAAAATTACATCAATGCCGTAATAAGGGGAAATCTTAGTTCAAATAACTTTTTAAAGAATGTAAAAAGTCAGTTACACATTGGAGAAATTAATCGATTAGCCTTACTGGAGACTTTCGATCAAAAACAATTTTTTTTTGGACCTGTAGGAATTGATGAATGTAATGACTTTCAAAGTAAACGCCACTTTATTGAAAATGCAATTACTTACTTTAAGTCTCTAAATATTGAACCAAGGATTAGTGTTTTAAGTGGAGGAAGGCTAAATGATGTTGGACGCGATGATTATGTTGACAAAACAATCGAAACGGCTGAAAAAATAGTACAATATTTTAAAAAAAAATATTCTCATTTGGTTATCGAACATAATCAAATATTAATAGAACTTGCTATTAAAAATCAATCAAATTTAATTATTGCTCCAGATGGAATATCGGGGAATTTAATATATCGAACATTAGTCCATTTAGGTGGAGGAAACGCTTATGGGGCCATCTATATGGGTTTAGATTATATCATTGTAGATACCTCCAGAGTAGGAAAACTTTCAGAAATAATTGGTGCTTTAAATATGGCTTTCAGTCAAGTAAGATAATTATAGGTCTAATCCATAAAATGTGGGTCATCCCCAATACGAAACTGATCGTTTAAATTATCAAGTTGGGACATATCATCATCACTTATTTCAAAATCAAATATTTCTGTATTCTGTTGAATATGCTCTTTATTACCTGATTTCGGAATCTCAATAACTTCATGTTGTAATCCCCATCGAATTAAAATCTGTGGAACTGTTTTACTATATTTTTGAGCAAGCTCAATCAAAATATTATTATCAAATCGCCTCCTTCTTGTAAGGGGAGAATACGCTTCAATCACAATTTTATGTCCTTTGCAAAAATTAAACAAATCTTTTTGATATAAAAAAGGTGAAAACTCCACTTGATTTACAACAGGAATATAAGAAGCAATTTCTAAAAGCTCCTTTAAATGCCGAATTGTATAATTACTAACTCCAATTGCTCTTGCTTTCCCTTCACTGTAAATTTTCTCAAGAGCCTTCCATGTTTCATTTCGAAGTTCAGAATCAGGCCAATGTATTAGATACAAGTCAATATAATCAAGACCTAGACTTTTAAGACTTTTTTCGAATGCCCTTAAAGTGTTAGTATATCCATGATCACTTTTCCAAACCTTTGTAGTTATAAATATTTCTTCTCTAGGGATTTCTGAAATTTTAAGAGCTTCACCTATCTCCTTTTCATTTTCATAAATAGTAGCTGTGTCAAATAATCTATATCCAGTATCTAAAGCCCATAAGATAGCTTTCTTTACCTGTTTTCCTAACAAACTCCAAGTTCCCAAACCTAAAATAGGTATCTCGGTTTCATTATTTAATTTGACCTTCGAATTTATTTTCAACTCTCTTGGCTTCCTCATAAAGATACTTAAGTAAATATATGCTAATTTTTTTCTCTATCTTATTTTAACTCAATTATTGAGCTATAATAAAATAACCGTTTAAAAATTAAAAAAAATTTAATTTAAAACATTAACTTATAGCTCCCAAAAAGGCGGAAAGCAATACAAGAATACCTCCAATTAAAGCTGCACATATAATTAGACCAATTCCTAACACCGCGATGAAGGTAGGTGCGTATTGAATTGGTCTTATACCCAAAATTATTGCTAAAATAGCAAAAATCAATGATAAAATACCTCCGATTATACCAAAGTTATAAGGCATTAAACCAATTCCCATAAATATTAAAATTGACTCGATAATTGAGACAATTCCCCCAATTATAGCAAAAACTCGCATACCAACATCGGATTCTTGAATTTCACTCATAACAATTTCACTTTCTCAAAATAATGCTTTTAATTAAACAATAAAATAAATGCATTTAAAAAATTATAGCAATCAATAAATTAAAATTTTAAATTATTAAAAATATAATTATTAAGGCATATAAACCTCTCTTACAACTAATATTAAATTATTAATTTCTAATTATGGGTTGCTGTCTATTATCATGCCCCAATAATATCCAATTGTAGTACCCATTATTATTATACCCCCCGAAATATAATTAGTAAAAATATTGCTACTCCAATAGTATATAAATACACAGAAGTATATCTAATTGATTTAATCCCTAAAAAAATTGCCAACGTAGATAGTACAAAAGTAATGTTAAACATAATAAATCATAAATCGAAAACTTGTACTCCTATAACTAATACAACGGAATTTATAAAATGCTACAATACCTCTAATAATAGATGAAATTCTAGTAGTTTTTTCAGTTTCTTTAAATTTCCTCATTCTTTTCCTCCCTCTTTTTTATAATTGAATTCTATGATATAACTAGAAAATTTATTTAAAAATTTATTTTGAGAATCCTTTATTTAATAAAAATCAATTTTAGTAGAAGTACTTATGATTAATTTCTCTCTCATAAATGGGAGAGGGGGGAATTGAACCCCCGACCACTCGGCTTCCGAAAAGTCTGCAAATGCAGAACAAGCCCCAGCCGAGTATCATACCAAGCTAGACCACCCTCCCATCATTAAAAGGACTTTAATTTCCAGGATTTATAGTGTATATTAGCTTCAAATTAACTTGTTATAAGTAAAAATCTTAAATTCTATTTATGTTTAATTATCTTTATAATTAGTACTAATAATTTTTAAATTCTTTAGAGGGTTTTTAAATTTAGTAAGTTTTTTAACATAAACCAATATTGATTTTTTCATGCGTTCTCGAAAACCTTATACAATTTTTTGGCCACAATATTTTGATTTAAAGAAAACTAGAGCAGAAGGAAGGCGTGTACCTCGAAAATTTGCTATAGAAAAAGTACATTCCAATGATCTATATAATGCTGCAAAGAATTTAGGATATGACGCTCAACATGAGAAACAATATAAGTATTCGAGAGCATGGTGGGAGGAACCTGGAAGGATTTTAATAAACACAATGGGAAAGAAAAAATCGAAAGTGTTAATTGAGCTAGCAAAGGAATTGAAAAGGAGAGAATCAAAAAGATAAAGCGATATTATGCACGAATTCGCATTTGCCTACAATATTTTCAAAATAGCTGAAAATACTGCTTTTAAATATAATGCAAAAAAAATAACAGAAGTATACTTGGAAATAGGAGAACTAACATTAATTGTACCAGAATTACTTAAGCAGTCTTTTAAGATGGCGACCTCTGGTTCAATCGCAGAAGGAGCTGAATTAAAGATAGAAATTATACCCGGACAAATTAAATGTAGAGAGTGTGGTAAAATATCAACCGTAACTCTGAATGAAGAAGCTCAACTAACTGGACTTCAGTTATTTCAATGTAAATATTGTAAAAGTAAAAACACAGAAATAATTGAGGGCAAGAAAGCAAATGTTAAAAATATAAAAATTCAGGATTAAAAAAATTTATCAAGTAATTTTGATTTAAAGTCTATGTTAAAAATACTTTTTTATTATCTATTCGAACCCTCTTAGATGTGCTTGAAGGAGTTTTTTATGAAAAATTCTTAAAATCAATCTCATTAAATAGTTTTGTATCCCATATAAATCCCATTTTGTAATTTAGTGGATTTATTTATGAAAGCTAGGATTTACATTTAAATATTTTACTTTAGAATCAAAAATTTGAGACTTATTGTTTTTTCTATAGAATAGGGTAAATTATAAGAAGATATTATATGAAATTTATAAATTTCTAATTAAAAGTGTTAATATTTAATTTTTAATGGAGTTGATTAAAACAATGATGAAAATTTTTAATAAAAGACATAGATTAATAGGATATTTTGATGGAAAAAACTTTTTAAGTAAAAATAAAAAAATCATAGGTTATATGGAAAATCAAACAGTTAAAAGAGCAGATAATTTTACATTATTAAGACTTGATGAACATAATGATATTTTTATATATAGCGGTGATCAAGCAGCATTTATTCTAGATTCGAAACTATGTGTCGATAGCGGTCCAATATTTGAATTCTTCATGGAAAAGGGAGAAATACGAGATGATAAAGGAAAAACCTTATTATTTTTAGAGGGTAATTCTCAAGAGATAACACTTAAGGATTATTTTGGCATAGCAACCATGTTTCTTAAATCTTCATGGACAAAAAAAATATTGGGAATCTAACTTTAACAAGAATAAATAGGAGTGATAATAAGAGAAACTTTAATTTTCCTGCATCTTAATTAGCAATAAGCTTTTGATGCAGAGTTATTTCCTGGAACGATAAATATTTCAAGTGGAATATTAGAATTTGATGATTTAAATGAACTGCCTTTAATCGTCTTCAGACATAAGTTATTTGAAGAAATCTGAATATCACTAAAGTCAAGTTTTTCTAATGACAATATTAAGGGGATGGGAGATCATATCAATTGTGTTTCTTATTTTTGCAACTGTAAGCTAGTATTATATTTTTAGTCCAAATGAGACTTTTCCATCTGATAAATGAATGGGAAGGAGACTTAAAATGGTTCTCGATTGAAACCTTACGAAAATTACCTTCTGATAACTTCCTTGATGGATTGTAATATTATCAATCAAAACTTTTGAAAAATGAGGCTATGATCTAATAAAATTTAATTATTACATCCAAATTAGACTATTACTCCATTTAAAACTCCATGTTGACCAGGTCGAGAAGTGATTTTCACTTTTCCTAATTCGGTTTCAACAACCGCACCTTTTGTCAAAATATGCCTACGATTGTAATCTTTTGAGGCATTGTTACTATCAAATCTTAAAATTCTTACTTTGGAGGTTTTATTATCATTGGGATTTGTAACATTTATATATAGGGATGAGAATAGTTTCAATTTTTGATTACCTCCCAATGTTCTTTGATTTTTCTTTTTTTCATCTCCAATATAGGTTTCAATAGGAGGACGTTCTAATTCTCTTTTTCTCTTCTTTTTAAAATATTTATATTTTTTTCCGGTATATCTTCTTTTTGATCTTGCTTGAGATCGAGCCATACTAAACCATAATTAGATTAGTAAGTTGTAAAGTAAATGCTTTCTTTAAAATTTTTGTGTTTAAATGTTTATAATCTGTAAAAGAAAAATAAATATACACAAAATTAATTTATAAAATATAATCTTTAGTTTATCAGTGAATCAAAATATTTCTGTTAAAAAAATGATGGAAAATATTTCAAATAAATTAGATATAGATAAGGATTCTTTAAAAAGAATAATAAAATCGAGCACTACAACTGTTGGAATTATTGTAAAAGATGGCGTAATAGTTGGAACTGAGTCTCAAGCTACTGCGGGTTATACCGTAGCCACAAAAACTGCCCAAAAACTATTTAAAATAAATGATTATACTTGTGCTACTATATCTGGTGGTGTTGCTGATTGTCAATATATTGTTAATCAATTAAAGGCATTTTCAAGATTAAAACAAGTAGAAGAAGAGAAAATTCCTGAACCTAAATATATCGCTAGTGTAACTCGAAACATTTTGTTTAGTGGAAGATCATTTTATCTCGCGATGATGATTATTGGTGGATTTTCATTAAAAGAAAAAAAAGGTAAATTATATGGAGTAGATTTACTAGGAACCCTTTTTGAAGAAGAAAATTTCATTGCTTTTGGTTCTGGAGGTCCTTTTTCACTAGGTGTTTTAGAAGCAGATTGGAAACCTAATATAACTCCAAATGCCGGAATTGAATTAATCAAAACAGCAATCTCTAGTTCTCGTGAAAGAGATGCAGCTTCTGGATATCA